>NZ_JAXCFT010000001.1:0-556665 GCF_056150385.1 Micromonospora marincola
GGTGAACGGTAAGATCCACTCCTGGCGGGCCGCCGAGATCACCTGCACCCCGACATGATCCACCATGGACCGGCTACCGAGTTACGAGACGTCCTTTAGGAATGCCCTAAGAGCAGGCCGCGCACGTGGCGACCTGGGCGGAGTCCCACGTAGAAGAAGGCTTATGCCTTATTTCCTCCACCTTTGCGCTGCCGTGACTGTCGTCGGAATCTGCTTCGAGGCGCACCGGATGTGCGTGATGTACTGACAACGGCAGGCGATAGTGCGTTTACCCGTCACCTACAGAGGCTGAAAGGTCAGGATTAGCGGTTCGAGATCGAGGGTCAGAGCGGTGGGTCCGAGTGAGAGTCAACCTCGCCGGGGTGACCCGGAAGTCAGGATCGGTGCGGCTGGACCGGTGCAGGTTCGTGAAAGGCGGTCGCGCGGGCTTCTACCCGTCCGAATTCGGATGATGTGACCGTTCGTAACGTCGCTGCGAGCACGAGGGCGCAGAGTGCTGCTCCGCCCAAGAAGACCGCTCTTACGCTGATCAGTTCCGCTGTGAAGCCGGCGACCAGAGCCCCGAGCGGCATTGATCCCCAGCTGGTCAGACGGCTGACTCCGCTGTAGCGGCCCATCATCTCGTCGGGCACGACGAGTGCGCGCAGCGAACTGTAGGTGACGTTCCATGCGCCGGAGCCGGCGCCGCCCAGGACGGTCGTCACGGCGATCAGCCGGGGGGACGAGGTGATCGCTGGTGCTGCCAGCAGCACGGCGAAGCTAGCCATCGACGTGGCGAGGACGACCTGCCGTCCCAGCCGGCGAACCAGGGCGGTCGCGGCGGAGGCTCCCACGACGCCGCCCACTCCCAGGGCGCCGATCAGCAGTCCGTATTCTGAGTGGCTCAGGTTCATCGGTCCGGGTGCGATCGCATAGACGACGATGACCGCCATCCAGGCCGCCCAGCATCCGCTCGCCGCGCCGGCCACCAGCAGTAGGTTTCGCAGGATTTTTTCCCGCCACACGTATTGGATGCCCTCCCAGATGTCGGCGCGGAGGCCGGACGCGCTCGTCGCCGGTCTGGGGTAACCGTTGCTGCGGTAGTGGCCGGTCATGATTGCCAAGGCGAGCAGCGCGCCTGCATAGCCCACGCCGCCGGCGCCGAGAGCAACAGCCAGTCCGGCGGCGGCCAGCAGGCCACCCAGAGGTGGCCCGATGAACTCGTTGGCCGCGGTCTCGGTCGCGGTCAACTTCGCGAACGCGGATTCCATGCGATTGCGGGGCACGATCATCGGCACGACCGACATTCGGGTTGTGTCGGCGAACACCTCGGCGGCGCCGAGGAGCAGCGCCCCCGCATACAGGCCGGCCAGCGGCAGCATGTCGGCGAGGATGGCACCCACGAGCACGGCGAGGACCAGGGCGCGCGCGGCGGCCATTGTCATGATCAGGCTCCGGCGGTCGACCCGGTCGGCGAGCGCGCCGGCGGGCAGCGAGAACAACAGCCAGGGCAGAGTGTTAGCCAAGGTGATGCCGGCGACCAGGGCCGGGGAGTCCGTCATCGAGACGGCCACCAGGGGCAGGGCCAGCTTGACGACACCGTCGGCCAGGTTAGTGACCGCGGCGCCGGCCCAGAGAGCCCTGAAGTTTCGCGCGCTCACGGTTGTCGGGTCGCTTGGCTGGGTGTCGCTTGGCATGGCCAGGAGCTTGCGGTATCCCGCGCCGCCACCCTAGTTTTTCGACTGGAGGCGAAACGTGGCAGTGTTCCTGGTCGACGGCGATGTGATGGCGCGCGCGCGTTTCGGCAGTTCACAGCTAACCGAGACGTTGGGGGCGCTCAATATCCTGCGCCGGGGTCAGCCGCTTCCGTGGCACCGGGTCTGGCGGGACCAGCATGTCGATGCCTTCCATGGCTATCTCGACGGCGACCCGATGACCGCGGCCATTCTGGCGCACGCGATCTCGTCCTCCTGGATGGCTGACTTCCTGACGGTGCCGCCCGCCCGTCCGGACATGACGCTGGACGACGAGCTCGTGGAGCTGGAGTCGCTGACAGACGACCGAATCCGTGAGGATCTGGCCCGCGTACGTTCCCCGCTGGCCCCGGAATTACGCGGTACAGGGTTAGTGAGCCGGACGGCCGCTCTGTTGCGCTGGGTCTGGTGCCACACGATTGAGGCGGACTGGCCGCGCAGGCAATCGGTGCTGCGCGCCGATGTGGTGTCCCGGATCTCCCGCCTGGGCAGGGACGGATGGTCCGGGGTCATCAACGACATGCGGCCGGGCATGCGCTGGCTCGGCGACGGCCGGCTGCAGGTCGAGGAGCGGCCTTACCCACCGTACGACGTGCGGGGCGGGACGGTGACGTTCTTCGCGGCTCACTGCCGGGGAGGCTGGATTTCCTGGAGGTTGCCCGACCGCTTCGGGATCGTCTATCCGGTGACGGGGATCTTCACCGAGGAGGCTCCCACCACACCGGATCCTCTGCGCCGCCTGCTCGGGAACGCAAGGAGCATAGTTCTGGTGCAGGCGGCCGAGCCGGTCAGCACCACGGCCGTGGTCGCCGCGACCGGACTGCCGCTCGGCACGGTCGGTGGTCACCTGCGCGTGCTGACGGAGGCCGGCCTGCTCCAGAAGCGCCGGTCGGGCCGGGAGGTCCTCTACTGGTGGACGGATATAGCGCGGGCGCTCGTAGCCGGAGCCTCATCGTTCTGACGGGGGTCCGGCGTGTCGACATGACCTTCGGGGATTGACCACGTAGGCCGAGGTAATGAGGTATCCCGACGGAGGTGGGCTGTCCGCGCGGGGGCGGGCGAAGCGTGAGGCGGTACGGCGGCGGGCGGCCGGTTGGTTCGCTGAGGGCGTGTCGGTGCCGGAGGTCGCGCGCAGGCTGCGGGTGTCGCAGACCGCGGTGTATGGCTGGCGTAAGCGGTGGCGGGCCGGTGGTGAGGACGCTCTGGCCTCGAAGGGGCCTGGCGGGTCTCGCTGTCGCCTTGATGAGGCCCGGTTGCAGCGCCTGGCCGATGCCTTGGAGGACGGCCCGGCGGCGCACGGGTTCGGTGCCGATCAGCGGTGGACCCTGGCGCGGGTGTCAGACCTGGTCACTCGGATGTTCCGCGTCCGCTACACGCTGCGCGGCACCGCGAATGTGATGTACCGGCTGGGCTGGTCGGTGCAGGTGCCCAAGCACCGTGCGGTCGAGCGTGACGAGGCCGCGATCGCCACGTGGCGTAAGGAGACGTGGCCTGCGGGAAAACGGTAGCGGCGCAGCGGCAGGCGTGGCTGGTCTTCGAGGACGAGGCCGGTCAGACGCTGCGCCCACCCAAGGTCCGCACCTGGGGCCGACGTGGCCGCACCCCGGTCGTCCCGGTGTCCGGCAAGGGGTCCGGTCGGGTCTCGATCGCCGGGTTGACCTGTTACCGGCCCGGCGAGCGGTCCCGGCTGATCTACCGCACGATCGTGCACCGCGGCCGCAAGAACGAACGACGCAGCTTCAGCGAACGTGACTACATCGCCCTGCTCGACGCCGCCCACCAACAACTCGGCGGCCCGATCGTGTGCGTCTGGGACAACCTGAACACCCACGTCTCCGCCGCTATGCGGCAGATGATCGACGCCCGGGACTGGCTTCACGTCATCCGGCTACCCGCCTACGCCCCCGACCTGAACCCGACCGAGGGCGTCTGGTCCCACCTGAAACGCAGCATCGGCAACCTCACCGTCACCGGCGTCGATCACCTCCTCGCGATCATCCGCAACCGGCTCAAGAGCATCCAGTACCGCCCCGACCTGCTCTACGGGTTCCTCGCCCACACCGGCCTGACCCTCGAACCTGACACAACCTGACCATTCAAGATCTGTAGCTGCGTGGACAGCGTTGGTGTGACGCAAGCGTCGAGACGAAGCGCCAAACAGGCTTGTACGCGTCTCGCTGTGACAAATGCCGTACGTGGTTATTATGCAGTGGGTCTCAGAGCGAGATTCGCTGCCAGAACGCCCCTCAAAGAAAGGAATGACTCGCGTGGCACCGCGCAAGACGCAGACGTCGCGCAGCGTCAATTTGACGCGGCGTTCGGACCCGGACCGCCTTCCGAGCCAAAGAGGGCAGTCGGACGACGTCCAAGGATGGCCAAAGCAAGGCAACGACAGCGACGGCGACGGCGACTCGGCCGACCCGGAGGGTCAAGCGCGGACGCGCTCAACGCCCTGAGGTTCTTCAGCTCTTGAAATTGGCCGCGCCTATCAGCCCTGCCCCGTCTCAGCGCCACCACCGGTGAACGGCGCACAAGGACCCTTTCGCTCGTCGGCAAAATCCATGACCAGATGTGCTAGCCAGACAGCAGACGGCAGGCTGACGGTCCTGCAGCAGTAATCGCCCTAACGAAGGAAATGTGAACGTGACCTCAAGTCCTCCCTCGTTGTCCCCTACGCCCCCCTCGCACGTACCACGCTCGGTCTGGGTCGCCATGATTCTTATAGCGGCCACGTTCGTTGGAGTCGCGGCTACTCTGCTGTCCTACTTCGGAGGCGCGAACATGCCCAGGGCCGTCCTCAATGGTGGTGGGGCGTTCGGCGGCGCTGTGCTCATCCTCCTCGCACTGCACCGGTACGTGGCTGGTGATAGGGAGTAAGGCTGCGGTGCGTCCGGTCAGGGGGCGCCTCCGCCCCCTGACCGGACGGGGCCTACTGAAGATCATCAAATGCCAGCTCAGGAAGCATGTCGCATCAAGAAGCTTTAGGTCCGCGGACCCTGAAACCCTCAGTAACGCTGGGTAGGCCGATCGGGTTCTAGCGGGTCGGTGGTGGGCATGTCGAGGGACGGTCCCTGTGTGTCTATCCCGTCCGGCGTGGGCCATGGGGGCGATGCTCGTGCCCCGTCGTGGCCCGGCCAGCACCAAGTTGTTCGAGGATGTCGGAGCTGTCCGGGGCGAGAGCGGGCTTGACGATGTAGTGCCTGTTGGTGACCTGCTCGGTGGCGTGCCCGAGTTGGGCTGCGGCGTGCTTGGCGTCGGCCTCCTTATCGATCAGGGTGGCGACGGTTTTGCGGAAGGTGTGTGGCGTGACCCATTCGAGGCCAGCGTCGGCGCGGGCTTGCCGCCACTGGCGGCGCACGTTCTGCGGAGACAGCCAGGTGCCGCGCCGTGAGGCGAAGATTGCGTCGTGGGGGTTGTCGGCGGCGTTGAGCTTTCGGGCCATCAGCATGCCGACTGCGAAGCGAGGAAGGACAACGGTTCGGAAGCCGGCGTCGGATTTCGTCCAGTCCTGCCGGAAGAAGCCCTTGCCCTTGAGGTAGACGATCGTGCCGCAGATGGTCAGCGTCGGGCGTTCGGCGGCTAGGTCGAGGTCTTCCCAGCGCGCTGCCAGGATCTCCCCGATGCGGGCGCCGGTGGCGAGCATGAGGTCGACGATGTCGCCCAGATCGCCGGTGTGCCGAGGCCCGGGTTTGCCGGGGGTGGTCTGCTGCCACCGTTGGATCGCCGCACGGACGCCCTCCAGATGCTCCGTTTCCAGGGCGACGACCTTGCGGCGCGGGTTGCGTAGTCGGCCGGTGTCGCGGACCGGGTTGGTCGTCAGTGCGCCACGGCGTACGGCCAGGGCGAGCATCTGCGTGAGGACGACCTTCGCGAGCCGGGCGGCTGTCGGGCGGTCCTCGGCGACCTTGCGCAGGAACTTGTCGATGCGGCCGACGGTGGCCTCCCGGATACGAAGATTACCCAGGGCGGGCACGACCGAGACGCGCACGCTGACTTCGTACTGGCAGATGGTCTGCGGCGCGAGACGCTCCTCTGCGGTGATCTCGTCGAGCCAAAGGCTGGCGAGTCTGCTGATGTGGGTCTCCCGGGTGATCTCATCGTCGTTGGGAGCGGCACGGTCACGAAGTTTGACCTTGAGTGCCCGGATGGCGGCGGGGCCGGTGGTGTCGGTGGCCTCGACGTCGCGGGTGCTGCCGTCGTAGTCGCGAAAGCGGGCTCGGGCGCAGTACCGGTTGGGGCCGAGCTTCTCGGTGCGAATGTTGCCCCAGGTTCCGATGGGTAGTGGAGGTCGGGCCATGGCTCAGCGCTCCGGATCGGTGTGGGCGTCGAGCCAGCGTTCGACTTCGCTGCGCCGGTAGCGCAGCGTGTTGCCGACGCGGATGGCGCGTGGGCCTTTGCCTCGGCTATGCCAGGCGTAGAGGGTGTTCTTCGGCTTGCCGAGCCAGCCAGAGACATCCTCGATGCTCAGGAGAGGATCGGGCCGCCACTCGCCGGCGGTCGAGGCGCTCACGGCCGGTCTGCCGTGTCGCATGCCCCGGCCTGCTGGCACAGCGCATTGGGGCCGGCGGGCGGATGGTGGGCGATGGTGACGGCCCGGTCGGGCCCGGGGGTGTTGTGTGGATGGGGCGGGCACGGTGCGGGTGTCCTTTCAGCGTCCCGGCCCGGGTGGGGCCGGGTGTGGGTGACGCTGCCGCCGGGGTTGGCGGGGTGCGCCGGGTGTGCCCGTCGATCCACGCCGGTTGGCGTGAAGTCATCAAGCCCACGGCCGGCGGGCGGTGCGGCGAGGGTGACGCCGTCCTCGGCGGAGGTGTGCGGGTTGTGGTTCGACCTGTGTAGCTGAAACAGCAGAAGATCTTCGTGCTGGATGAGCCACTGCGGATCGCCGGTGTTGATGGCGTCGCGGACGTTTTTCATCTGGAAGAACGAGGCCCGCGGCACCAGCACGCCGTCGCGGACTCCGGCGATGAGCGCCACGAGTTCTTCGACCAGGGTCAGTCCGGCGGCGAGTCCGGCGGCGGCGACCATGCCGGGGATGTCGATGAGTTCGCCGCGTCGGCGGTAGGGGCGGGCGGTGACGGCGACGTACCCGCCGGGCCGCAGCACGGCGGCGCAGCCGGTGAGGATCTGGGTGAATCCTTCGGCCAGTTCCGCGTGTTCGGTGTAGGCGAGGTTGCCGGCGTCGGCACCGTACCGGTGGTGGATCTTGCGGACCTTGCCTCGGCGGGGGCCGGGGGTGCGGACGTGGCCGTGGGTGGACGGCCCGTACGGCGGTGAGGTGATGACCAGCGAGACCCGGCCGTGGACATCGGACGGCAGCAGGGCGGGGAGCCGCCGGGCGTCCCCGGTGTAGATCTCGCCGGTGCCGGTCGCGCCTTGGCTGGTGGCGAGGTGGATGTTGTCGGCGGCGTGTTGTGCCCAGCGGTTCTCGTACTCGACGCCGATGCCGTGTCGGCCGAGGTGCATGGCTTCCACGAGGGTGGTGCCGATGCCGGCCATGGGGTCGACCACCAGATCGCCGGGCCGGGTGTAAGTGGCGGTGAGGTAGCGGGGGATGGTGGGCAGCATCTTGCCCGGGTGCTCCATGGAGGCCGGGGTGTACCGGCCGCGCCGTAGGTCTCGGGAGGCGGTCTGTCCGGTCAGGAGGACCGAGCCCTGCGTCCCGGCAGCGATGAGAGCGAACAGCTGCCCGACGTCCCTGGCGTCGTGGTCGGTGGTGGAGGCGGCGGTGGGGATGGGCTCACGCATCGGTGTCCTCCTGGTCGAGGGTGGTCGCCGTGAACGCCAGGACGTCCATGTGGGTGCGCACATGCCGCCCGTGCAGCAGCGCGGGGACGGTGCTCGCGGCGGTTGCCGCGTCGGTGCGCGGGTCGTGGCCCGGGAGGGGGAACACCAGCACCGGGATGTGCTGGTGGTAGTTCAGCCCGGCGATGCGGGCGGCGCTGATGACGATGCTGCGCCGCGAGATCTGACCCGACTCAATGCCGTGGATGGGCAGCGCGACGAGGACGAAGCCGCCGGGGCGCAGTAGCCGGTGCCACCGGTGCATCGCTGCGGCGGTGTCGCGCAATCCGAGGTCATCGTGATCGGGGCGGGGGAGCCCAGCCAGCAACAGCGCAACGCCGTCCTCGGCGACGCGCCGGGCGCGGACGGGCCGTCCGTCGGTGACTCGGAGGCCGCCACCGTCGGGAGTGATGGTGCCCGAGTGGCGGTGCAGGTACCGGGCGGCGCTGGCGACGGTGGGGTGGTTGTCGAGGTCGGCCACGAGATCGCCGTCGCGGGTGTAGTGCCGGATCAGCCAGGCGAGGCGTTGCGGGTCGAGTCCGTGCCAGGCGGCCGGATCGGCTAGCGGCGCGTCGCGGCGGTGGGCGGGGACGAGGAACAGCCCGACGGGTGGGCGTTCGGGGTGGTGCGAGTGGGTCTGCGGCATGGGTGGTGGGCCACGTTCGCCGACAAGCGCTGACACTAAGGGAATACAGATCAGGGCCTCGATTTGGAGGACAGCGCCCCGACCGCCGGCCGCTGAGCCTGATGCGTTCGGCGTGTTCAACCTGGATGAACAAGATCGTGAGGAGGTTGAACGTGCAGGTCAGGGGTTGAACACCAGCGTTTGACAGGCTGCGACCGAGATAGAGAGGTGTAACGGCCGAGCCGGCAGCGCCCTGCGGTGACCTATCGCTTCTCGCGATGCCATGAACAAGATCAAACTCTCACCTTGAACACGGTCGTCTCGGCAACGGAATGCCGTGAACACGCTCTGTCGTAGCTCGCGGACTGCCACCTACCATGAACACCTCCGGCCCGAGCCCTTCGGGGCGGGCCTTTCGCGTCGATGCCTTCGGGTGCGTACGCGGTTGTCCGAGCCCTTGACGAGGCGACCGGTGTCCCCGTCGGGCGGCGGCTTGAACGGGCAGCGAGTCGGTTGCACACGGCCGTGAGTCCGGCGGAGCCACTGCCAGGCATCGCGTCGGGAGCTGTCATCGTCGTTCCAGCTGATCACGCTCAGTTCAGCCTAGAACAAGATCATCAGCGTTCAAGTTGTGTTCAAGCGCCCTGGTGGCGTGGGTGCTGCACCGCCGACCGGCCTTCGATCGCCGGCCCGGCAATCACAAACACCACCAGGGAGTACGCCCATGTCTGCGAACATTCGCCCCTCCGCCGGGACGCTCGTCGGTCACGCGGGATCACGGTCCGGCGGGGCACTGCTTGACGCGATCGACTACCGGTTCCGGCTGTGCGGCGAAGGCCCGCAGCCGCAAGCCGTCGATGGCCGGCAGCTCGGTCACGGCCTGCCGCGTCGCCGGATCGCGCTGGCCGAGCTGTCGGCGATTCTCATGCACCCCTCCTGCAACGCCGCGGCACAGGATGCCGTGTGGAGGCTTCTGGTTACCCGAGCCCGCACCGGCGAGGACCGGTGGGTGGTCGGCGCGGTCGGTGTGGCCCTGCCTGGTCTGCGGCACCGGGTGCACCTGCTGTCGAAGCTGTCGTCCGGCGACCTGCACGCCGCCCTGGTCGAGGCGTTCCTCAAGGCGTTGAACACGGTTGAGCTTGACCAGCCGGGCATCGTGAACGCCCTGCTCAACGCCGCGTTCTCGGGCGCTCGCGCCGCGCTGCGCGGGCAGGAGCCGGCGGCGTCGGGGGAGGTGAACTTCGCGCCCTGCTCGGTGCTGCCGTCCGCCCCGTACGGGCATCCGGACCTGGTGCTGGCCCGCGCGGTGCGCCTCGGGGTGATCACCGTCGCCGAGGCGGACCTGATCGGCGGGACGTTCCTGGAGGACACCAGCCTCGCCGCGTACGCCGAGCGCACCGGTCTGCCCCGCTGGGGTGTCTACAAGCGGCGCAGCGCCGCCGTGCAGCGCCTCGTCACCGGGATCCGATCCGGAGCGCTGAGTGACCCGACCGCTGACGTCATCGCCGAGGCCACCGGCATCACCACCGCCACGGAGGCGGCAGTGCGCCGTCCATGACTCACCCCCGCTGAGCTGCGCTTCTCCAAATCGGCCCTCGGTTTTGTATTCCCCTAGTGCGGGACTTCCCGCACCGGTGACCTCCCCGACCGGCCCCGCTGACGGCGCTGACACCCCGTTCGCCCGGCCCACCACACCTTCGTGAGGAGGACGGCCTCCGTGCCGGTCGGACCCCTGGTCACCGTGTGCGGGTCGATGCCTCCCGCCTCTGTCACCCACCGCGCCGCAACCGAGCCCCGCCACGCCCCGGGGCCGGTTGCGGCCCGACCCGGAGGTGTCCCACCCATGACCAGCAAGCCCACCCGAGAGCCCGTCGCGCGGCGCAAGCCGTCCCTGCGTCCCCGCCGGCCCCGACTGCACCCCTCCGACTGGATGCTCTACCAGGCCACCCGCCTCATCCCGGCCCTGATCGTCGTGGCCGCCGTCCTGACCTCCGCCACGGTCCTGGGCGACACGGCCGCCTACGCCGCCGACGCCGGAGCGTCGGTGCCGCTGGCCGCCGACTCGATCGAGGCGGTGGTCAACAACATCCGCGTCTGGCTGGTCGGCATCCTCGTCGCCGTCGCCACGCTGTTCCTGACCGTCGGCGGCCTGCGCTACCTCGCCGCTAACGGTGACCCCAGCGAGACCGAGAAGGGCAAGCTCGCGATGAAGTCCGCCGCGATCGGCTACGCCCTCGCGCTGCTGGCGCCGCTGTTCGTCAGGATCGTCGGCGAGTGGGTGAAGTAGCCATGCTGCCGACCCACGCCGCACAGCGCATCTCCCGCCAGGCACGGCTGGCCCTGGCACTGCTGCTCAGCCTGGGCCTCGCCGGCGGCATCGCCGTCACGGCCACGCCCGCGCAGGCCAACCCCATTCCCGCCCCCGCGCCGGGTGTGCCCACCCCCGGTACCCCGCCGTCACCCAGCGGCCCGATCCCCGTCCCCACGCCGAGGCCCATCGGCCCGCTGCCGACGGGCACCCCGACGCCCGCTCCCACCCCGACGCCCGACCCGTCGCCCGGAACCAGTCCGACACCGCCGCCGGCCACCTCGACCGACGGCGACCCGGCCTGGTACGACATCTCCGGCCAGATCCGGAAGGGCATCAACAACTTCTTCGTCTGGATGGTCGAGACCGGCCTGGCCCCGGTCATGGACACCCTTGGCAAGACGGTGCTGTCGACCCCGGACCTGACGACCAATTCGCAGGTCAGAGCGATATGGACGACGAGTCTGGTCATCGCCAACGCCGTCTTCGTGCTGTTCGTGATCGTCGGCGGGTTCGTCGTGACCTCGCGCGAGACCTTGCAGAGCCGGCACGGACTCAAGGAGATCCTGCCCCGCCTGGTCATCGGCGGGGTCGGCGCGAACCTGTCGCTGCTGCTCTGCGCGAAGATCCTCATCGTCGCCAACGCGGTGACCGCCGCGATTGCCGGCCAAGGAGTCGATGGCCCGGCCGCCGCAAGCGCGCTCACCCAAGCGCTGACCAACGCCGGGCAGGGCAACAACTTCCTGCTGACGCTGATGGTCCTCGCCGCGCTGGTGATGGCCATCGTGGTCGTGCTGACCTTCATCCTGCGCGTGGCGGCCACGATCCTGCTGATCGGGGTGGCGCCGCTCGCGCTGATGTGCCACGCCACCCCGCAGACCGAGGGCTTGGCCTACACCTGGTGGCGGGCGTTCGGGGCGTGCCTGGGCATGCAACTCGCCCAAGCCTTCATCATGCTGGCCACCGTTCGGGTGTTCCTGACCCCGACCGGACCGGCGGTCCTCGGCCTGCCGATCACCGCTGACGGGTTCCTCGGCATCGGGGTCTGCCTGACCATGCTGTGGGTCCAGATCAAACTGCCGGGCTGGATGAAGCAGTTCATCCTCGGCCCTCTCGGCCAGTCCCGCGGCCGAGGGCTGCTCGGCCAGCTCGTCTCCACCTACCTGACGTTCAAGACCCTCGGCCTGGCGGCCGGCGTGCTGGGCGGGTCGAAGGCCACCGCCGGACGGACGGCGGGAACGGCCGCCCGGCAGGTCGGGACGGCACCCCGTCCCGGCCGTCCCGGACCCGTCCGCGCACCCCGGCCCGGCACGCCCCGTTCGCCCCGACCGGGACCGTCCCGTCCGTCCCCGCTGCCTGCCGGACCCGCCGCGTTCAGCCACGCCCCGTCCCCGCACACACCCCTCGCGCAGCCCGCCGGGACGACCACGGCGGCTTTCAGCCACGCCACGCCGCCCGCCGTGACAACCCCCGCCACCGGTGCCGCTGCACCCGCTGTCTTCTCGGCCGCGCCGGGTCCGCAGCCGGCGCCGCCCGCCTCGGTGCCACCGCTGACTGCGCTCCCGTTCAGCCACCCACCGGTCACCTCGACCCCGGTCACACGTAGCACCGCGACCGGCTCCGGGCCGGCCTCCACCAAGGCGCCAGCGGTGGTGTTCTCGGCGGCACCGCCAGCCCAGATCGCACCGAAACGGCCGCCGGCCCCCGTCACACCGACGTTCTCGGCCGCGCCGGCGACACCGCCTCGGCCACGCCCGACGGCGGCGAGACGAGCACCGGCAACGCCGGCCCGCCCGCCCTCAACCGCCAGTGTCAACCCCGCCACCCCGCCGCGCTCCAACCAGCCCGCCAACCCGGCGGCCCGCCCGGCCCCAGCGGCCCGACCCTCGCCAGCAGTCCGGGCGACCCCAGCGGCGCGGCCGGCTCCGGCGGCTCGCCCCTCCCCGTCCGTGCGGACAGCAGTTCCGTCCCCGACCGCACGCCCCGCCTCGACCTGGCGGACGGATCCACTGGCCGCTGCGTCCCCGCCCGTCCGCCCGTCCGCGTCTGACCCGCCGTCCCCGTCCGTGCGGCCAGTGGTGCGTCCGGCAGCCCCATCGCCGGCTCGCCGTCCCGTCCCCGCTCCGGCGCCGGCGTCCGCACCGCCTCCCGACCTGGCACCCGCCGCGCCGCCGCGCGTGAAGCCGTCCACCCGTCCGCTGCGCCCGTCCGTGCCGTCGCAGCCGCAGCGCCCGATCCGTCGCCGTCCCGAGGGGGAGTGATCACCGGTGTCCCGCCGCACGCCCGACGAGCCGCTGAGGGCTCGAGTACCGGCCGATGTGGAACGGCCCGATCGGATCGTGTTCGGCCTGGCCCTCCGCCAAGTGGTCATCCTGGCCGTCACCGCACTGATCCTCTACGCGGTCTGGACCGCCCTGGCAACGGTGGTCAACCCGCTGTACTTCATCGCCGGGTCGATCCCGGTCGCCGGAGCGGCCTTCTTCCTCGCGGTCACCCGCCGCGACGGGATCAGCCTCGACAGCTGGCTCCTGGCCGCGATCCGGCACCGCCGCGCCCCGCATCACCTCGTGCCGACCGATACGCCCATCCAGCCGGCACCCGCCTGGGTGGCGACTACGAGTAAGCGGGGCATGGTGGCGCTGCCCGCGCCGCTGCGGCTGCCGGCGAAGGGCATCACCGCCGACGGGCTGATCGACCTCGGCCCGGACGGCACCACCGCCTTGGTGTCGGCTTCGACGGTCGCGTTCGGGCTGCGCTCACCCGGTGAGCAGAACGGCTTGGTCGCCGGGTTCGCCCGCTGGCTGAACAGCCTCAATGCCCCGACGCAGATCCTCGTCCGCGCGCGGCGCGTCAACCTGACGCACGTCGCCGACTGCATCGAGCACCACGCCCCCGCGTTGCCGCACCCGGCCCTGGAGGAGGCGGCCCGCTCGCATGTCGGGTTCCTCGACGATCTCGCCACCGGTCGCGAGCTGCTGCACCGGCAGGTCACCGTCGCCGTGCGCGGGCGGCGCGGCCCCGGCCATACCGCCCACCAGGCCCACGAGGCGGTACGCGCGCTGGCCGGGTGCGAGGTGGCTGCCACGGTTCTGGACGGCTACGACACCCAGACGACTCTCGCCGCGTGCCTCGACCCGGCGGCTCCCACCGGGACGTGGGTCGCTGCCGGCGATGCGGGCCGACGGCACGATCCGGAAGGTGGTGAGCAGGCGTGAAGCTGCCCAATGCACTTCGTAGGCGCCGTGCGGAGGAGGCCGCTAGCCTGCTGCCGGGCAGTCCCGACGCCGTGGACGTCGGGGGTCGGTCCGTGCGGGTGGGCGAGGACTATTGCGCAACCCTGGCGGTGATCGGCTACCCGGCCGAGGTCGGGGCGGGCTGGTTGGAGCCGATCCTGTGCTACCCGGGCCGCGTCGACGTCGCCCTGCACATCGAACCGGTCGCCCCGATGATCGCCTCCGACCGGCTGCGCAAGCAGCGCGGCCGGCTGGAGTCATCGCGGCGCTCCGATGCCGGGAAGGGGCGCCTGGACGACCCGGAATTGGACGCCGCCGCGGCGGACGCTGCCGAGCTGGCCGCTCGGGTCGCCCGAGGTGAGGCCCGGCTGTTTCGCCTCGGCCTGTACCTGACTATGCACGCGGACACCGAGGCAGAACTCGCTGACCGGGTGGCCGAGGTGCGTGCCCTGGCCTCATCGTTGCTGTTCGACGTGGCCCCGGCGACGTGGCGGCAGTTGCAGGGTTGGGTCACCAGCCTGCCCCTGGCCGTCGACGCCCTCGGCATGCGGCGGGTGTTCGACACCGACGCCCTCGCCGCCGCGTTCCCGTTCACCAGCCCCGACCTGCCGGTCACCGCCGGTGACAGCGGCATGGGGGTGCTCTACGGACTGAACCTCGCCTCGGCCGGGGTGGTGGTGTGGGACCGGTGGGCGCAGTCGAACTACAACGCCGTCATCCTCGCCCGCTCCGGCGAAGGCAAGTCCTACCTCGCCAAGCTGGACCTGCTGCGCAACCTCTACCTCGGGGTGCAGGCGTTCGTCATCGACCCCGAAGACGAGTACCTCCGCCTGGCTGAGGCGGTCGGCGGGACGATTATCCGGCCGGGCGCGCCCGGCGTGCGGATCAACCCCCTCGATCTGTCCGCCGCCGACGGAGACGATGCCCTGTTCCGGCGGACGCTGTTCATGCAGACGTTCGTCGCGGTTCTCACCGCAGGCGACAACACCACCGCGGCCCTCGACCCGCAGGACGTGCCGGTCCTCGACGCCGCTGTCCTGGCCGCCTATCGGGCGAAGGGCATCACCACCGACCCGCGCACCTGGCGGCGACCCGCACCGCTCCTCGCCGACGTGGCGCAGGCGTTGACCGAGATCGGCGAGGCCGGGCGGTCCCTCGCCGCCCGGCTGCACCCGTACGTGTCCGGGTCGTTCGCCGGCCTGTTCGCCGGCCCCACCACCACCGCCCCGCAGGGGCACCTGGTGGTGTACGCGATCAAGGATCTACCCGACGAGCTGAAGCCGGTCGGCACGCTGCTCACTCTGGACGCGATCTGGCGCACGGTCTCCACCTCATCGCCGGACGTGCGGCGCATGGTGCTTGTCGATGAGGCGTGGCTGATGCTGCGCGCCGGGCTCGGCGCGAAGTTCCTGTTCCGCCTCGCCAAGTCGGCGCGCAAGTACGGGGCCGGGTTGACCGTGGTCACTCAGGACGCCGCCGACGTGCTCGGCACCGAGGTCGGCCGCGCCGTCGTCTCCAACGCTGCCACGCAGGTGCTGCTGCGCCAGGCCCCGCAGGCGATCGACGCGGTGACCGAGGCGTTCGGGCTCACCGACGGAGAGCGGGCCTTCCTGCTGTCCGCGACGCGCGGAGATGCCCTATTGGCCTGCGGTAACAGCCGGGTCGCGTTTCACAGCCTTGCCTCCGACGTCGAGCACCAGCTCGTCGTCACCGGCCCCACCCTCAGCCGCCGCTGACGTTCAACTGACCTGCCGGGAGTCTGCCATGTCCACCCCACTGCCGTCGCTCATCGCCGCACCGCCCACACCATCGCCCCACCCGGTCTCACCCGCCGCGGCCTGCGTTCCTAGCCGCGACGGCGTCCCGGGCTCCATCATCGGGGATCTCATGTGTGGCTCCTGGGCCGACAACACGCCCGCAACGATGGCGGTCTTCCTCCGAGCGCACTGGCCGCTGCTGCTCGCCGGCGTCGTCGCGCTCGCCGCCGTCCGCCTCGGGTGGGCGTGGTGGCGGCGGCGGGTGTGGCAGGCTCACGCCCGCCGCGCCCGCTGGTTGGAGATCGTGCCGCCGGTGTCGGCCACCCCCGCCGCCACGGTCGGGCTGTGGCGGCTACTCGCCACCGCGCTACCGCCGTTCCCTGGGCGCGGCAACGTGCGGCAGGGGCGCTCACAGCGCCCGCAATGGCTATTCGTAGTCGATTAATGCCCCGCGTTGGAGGTGTAACGCGGCATCCGAAAAAGTTGCCCGGAAAGAGTCTTGAACAGCGGGGTTGACATAAGGCCCGTGCAGAGGGTCCATGGACGTGGGCACCGAAACAACGGCCCTGGCGGAACCGCAAGAAAGCGCACGACGCGCAATGCGGAATTCGCTGCCATCCCTTTTCGTGGAGGTTTTGTCATGACCGCAAACGCCAACTTGACCGCCGGTACCGACGAGGCCCGCGCTGCCGTCGCCGAGGCGCTGGGTCGCCACCCCGGCCTGACCGCCCGCAAGATCGCCGGACAGGAAAACCTGCCACTGCCGGTCGTCACCGAGGCCCTCAAGCACATGGAAGCGACGGGGACGGCCACCCGCACCCCCGGTCCAACCAACGGCAACCGCAAGAGCGCCGACCTGTGGGAGCCCGCCACTCTGACCGACGCGACGCCGGACGTAGCCGACGAGGCGACCTCGACCGACGACGCGAGCCCTGCCGACAGTGTGACGCCCGACGTGGCCGACGAGGCGACCTCGGCCGACGGCGTGACGCCGGACGCGGCTGACGACGTGACGCCGGATGCGGCCGACGAGGCGAGCCCGGCCGACAGTGTGACGCCGGACGACGGTGCGGCGGAGGCGCAGACGCTGCCCGAGGCCCCGGTGTCCGCCGTTCCCGTGTCGGGTGCGCCGGTGTCGGGTGCGCCGGTGTCGGGTGCGCCGGTCGGACCGCGTCAGCCCGACCTGAAGGTGTTGATCATGGCGGGCGTGTTGGGTGGGCACGCGGACGGGATCACCGCCGATGCGGCGATCAACGAGAGCGGCCTGTCGGTCGCGATGGGGGACACGGTCCTCGCCGCGATGGAGGTTGCCGGTGCCGCGCGTCGCCTGCCGGTCGGTGAGGACGGGGACGAGCTGTGGATCATCGGTGACGGTGACCTCGCGACGGTGGACCCGGCCAACGCGCCGACGCACACCACGTGCCCGACGTGCGGGCACACCCGCAAGATCCGCCGGCCCTCCGTGCGCCGGGCTGCCGGTACCGGCCGCCCTAATGGGGAGATCAACGGCGACGGGTCGGTCAAGTTGGGCAAGAACGAGTTGCGCAACCGGGTCGAGGCGTTCATGCGCGACCTCGGCCCCGGCCACGACGTGACCCCCGGCACCGTCGCCCGTGAGATCGGCGGACGCAGCCCCGGCGCGGTCGGCAACGGCATGCGGAAGCTGGCCACGGCCGGGGTGCTGGTACTGACCCGCGAGGCCCCGGAAACCTACGCCCTCGCTGACGACGCGCCCGCCCCGACCGCCGAGGTGCGCGCGTTCCTCACCCGGCCGCAGACTCCCGCCGCGCCCACCGGTGACGACACCGCCACCGGCGACGAGGCCGGCACCGACGAGGCCGCCGCCGCGCCGGTAGCTGCCTGACCTACCGCCCCGCCGGGGCCGGGCACGACGCCCGGCCCCGGCATCCGCACGCCCACCCACAACCGGAAGGGACGACGACTGATGGCTACCACACACGATCACCCCGACCACGGGCGGACAACCGGCCCGGGGTCGCTGCGCTGCCCCGAATGCGAGCAAGCGGCTCTGCTGGTGCCGCCGCGTGACTGGCCCCTGAACGGGTTCGCCGCGCGCCCGGCCGCGTCACACACCGACGGCACGCCGCTGTGCCCGGTGCCCGGCCCGCACGGGTCGCAACCGGCCGACCCGGTGGGCGTACCGGCCCGGCTGACCCTACGGCAGGCCGTCTGGCAGACATGGCTCGCTCACCCCGATTGGACCGTGACTGATCACCTGGCGTGGCTCGACGGCGAGGGGTATGACACCGACGCCCCGGACGGTGACCCGGCCGACCTCATCGGCCGGTGGCTCGCCGCGCACCGGTGCGCCGCCTCGCTGTCCTGGCCACCCGATCACGGTCGGGTGTACGCGATCCTCGGCACGAACCTCCTGATCGTGTTCGACGACGCGGACAGCGCCGGTGACGTTCTCACGCTGTTGCGGGTCGCGCAGGTGCCGGCCGAAGTGCACGTGTTCGACGCGGCCGGGTGGAACGAGGTGGCCCGTCTCGTGCGCGCGGTCAACCCGGGCCTCGCCATCAGGGACAGCCGTCCCGGCACCGTAGGCGGCAAGTCATGACGTACCCGCCCGGCGACGTGCCAGAGCTGCCGCCCGCGCTGGCCGCGCGTCCTCACGACGCGCGGCGCGGCCTGCCCATCTGCCGGTCAACATCCACCCCAACCCGACCGGCGACGGGTCACACGTGGACTTCACCACGATCAACACCACCACCTCGACCCGCCTCGCGGTCGAACGGAGGTGCTCGCTATGCGGGGAGCCGATGGGCTACTGGGTGAACCGAGCGATGTTGCAACAGATGCAACGTAATGTTGGGTGCTGTTTCTCCGGGCGCGGGCGGTAGCCGTCAGCCCGAGTGGTAGCCCGAATCCGGACGAGCCCGGTGATTATTTCCGCTACTGCGTGGAGATGTGGCCAGCGCCCGAACCAGCAGGTTTCGTGGTGGTCAGGCAGGGACCCAACCCGTGGGCGGGTTGAGGGCAGACCTGAGCCGTTACTCCTCAAACCGCAAGGTCGGGCGTCACAGTCCGGCCGGATGCCCAGACAACCACTCCGGATGCCGATTCCGCAGCTCATCTCGGTCAGCTGGGCTTGGAAGGATCACGTCGGCGCCGCCGTCGTACGGGTGATAGAGCCACCGCAGGTCCGACGGGCCGATGATCACATTAATCAGTTCGTCGTCCGCTACCGCGCGAAGCAGATCGTCCAGGACGCCCGGATGCCACGTTCGACGGCTGGCGAACAGATGCCAGTACACCTGAAAGTCGGGTTCGTCGTCCGGATCTGGCTGGACCGTGGCCCAGTACACGCCGTCCGGGTCGAGTCGCGCCAGCAACGGGGAACGCTGCAGCGGAGGGCCGTTCTGGCCGGTCCAGTCACAGGTGATGACGATCAGCGAGACGCCGGGTGACAGCTCGGTCAGCACCGTGTTGTGGCGATCAAGGATGATCGCGTACTCGCTGGCGTCGTCGGCATATCGCTTCGACCCGGGGAGGCTGTGGAAGCGCACCCATCGCTCGGGATAGCACCCCCGCAGCTGGTGCGCGAGCGCAGGACACTGCGGCCACCGCTGCTGCCACGCCGCGCGGACGGTGTCGGCCAGCTCTGACGCGGCCATCACGACGCATCCCGCCTCGTCCACCGTTGGAGCATGCCCCGAGCCTCCTGGCGGTGACGCTCGTCGGTGCCGACGTCGGCGGCCAGCGCGGTCAGCACCTGCACCGCCTCACGCTTCCGGTCGCGATCCTTCAGCAGGCTGGCCAGCCACAACCCGGTGCGGGGCAGGACAATTGTCTCTCGGCGCAGCGCCGCCTCGTCATCTCGGCGCACCCAGTACTCCGCCAACGTCACTGCGGCACGCTCATCCCCACTGAGCGCAAGCTCGCGCAGATCCTCCACCCGCTCGGCCTCGACCAGCAGCTCCATCAACCGGACGAACGCACACCGGTGTCCCTCGGCCGCCATCTGCCGCAACTCGCTGTCTCGCTGCTCGGCCAGCAACCGGCCCGCGCGGTGATGACAGCTCAATTCGGCGTCAGCGAGCGGACAGCGGTACCTGTCGCCGAGGTACGACCACCCGTCATACCGAGGATCGTCAGCGTCGCCGCGGTACTCAGGCACCGGCGATCACCCGACCAGCTCCCGCCAGAACGCCACCGTCGCGTGTGGCTGCCAACGCGGATCGTTTCGATCGAGGCCGTCGCCGGCGCCGAACTCCTGATGGACGTAGTCCACCAGGTCGACGCCGTAGAAGATGATGTCCGTCTGGTACATGGACAACACCGGGTGGCCGAACGTTCCGCGCCCGGCCGGCACATAGCGGTGCGAGTACACCGGGACCATCTGCGGCACCGAGACCAACCGCTTGCCCGCCACCGCGAGCGCCTCACCACGATCAGCTGGCCGCGCTCCCCACTCGTCGTGCCAGAAAGAATTGTGCTCGACATCGAACAGCACGCCCTCTACCGGCCAGGCGAGGCGACCACGTAGCTGCTCGACCTCGCCGTCACGCCAGTCCGGCCAACCCTGGCCCACCGGCAGTCCAGCCGAGAGAAACGCCCGGTTATCATCGGCGAACTCGAACCCAAACCGCTCCTCGACACGGTCAAACTCCGCTGCCGTCAAACCAGGCTCCAACTCGACACGGCGTTGCTCAGCAAGCCGCCTCGCAGCCTCCGAGCCGAGGAACATCCCCTCGCTGTCGATCACCGAGCCAGGCTACCGGCCACGAATAGCGCACGCTGCTGATATTTCCTACCCCCAGTAGCGTTCCTCGGCGGCCCCGCGCGGCCGAGCTGATGCGCTACGCCGACCCGCCGGGGCACCCCGAGTGCATGACCGCCGCGCTGTCGCTGTGCCCGCATATCGCGATCGGTCGGCACCGCCGCGCCCGCGCGGACCGGCCCGGGGCCGGCATCGTCCCGCCGGGATCGGTGAGCGACAAGCCCGACCGGTACCTGTTGGGCATCACCCGCGCGTACCGAACGCGGTTCATCCCCGAACACGGATTCACCGTGCTACCTACCAGCACCGTTCAAGACCGTCCACACGTACGCGTACGGCCCGGACGGGCGGCTACGCCTGGCTACCGACACCCGGTAGGCCACGCCCGGCGGCGGGCGTCAGATTCACCGCAGAAACCTTCATCGACTCGAAACGATCGGCTTGATCGACCGGTAGAGGCAGGACACATTGTTGTTGACGGCGTCGCGCCCGGGGACGCAACCCCCGGCCGCGACGCCCGACCGAACCACCCACAACCCGGAAGGGGTGCCACCGTGGCACACGAACTCGAAACCCTCGCCAACGGCCAGACGGCCTTCGCCTCCGCGCGGCTGACCGCCTGGCACCAGCTTGGCACTGTCACCGACGCCTGCATGACCGCGCAGGAGGTCATGAGCAAGGCGTGGCTGGGTGGCTGGGAGGTCCGCAAGATCGCCATCCAGGGCATCGAGGTCACCGAGCGCGGGGTGACGAAGGTCGACTGCCCCGACAAGTACATGACCGTCCGGACCAACCCCGCCACCGGCGAGACCGAGTACCTCGGTGTGGTCGGCGAGGACTACAGCGTGGTCCAGAACGAGCAGGTCGCCGAGACCCTCAACCTCCTCGTCGACGCCTCCGGCGCGCACTTCGAGACCGCCGGCTCGATGCGCAAGGGCCGCTCAGTGTTCGTGACCATGAAGCTGCCCACGGCCATGCAGATCGCCGGGGTGGACGACATGGACCTTTACCTCGCCGCGACCACCTCGCACGACGGCACCGCCGCCCTACGCCTCGACGCGACCCCGGTGCGGATCGTCTGCAAGAACACGCAGAACCTCGCCTTCGCCCGGTCGGTCAGCTCGTACACCTTCCGGCACACCTCGAACGTCAGCAGCAAGATCGCCGAGGCCCGGCAGGCCCTGGGCCTGATGTGGAGGGCGTTCGGCGAGTTCGAGACCGAAGCCGAGAAGATGATTAACGAGTCGTTGACCATGGGTGAGTTCGAGAAGATCGTCACCCAGGTCTGGCCCCTCGCCGACGACGCCTCGGACGTGGCGAAGAACAACGCGAAGCAGCGGACGGCCACGTTGCGCTACCTCATCCGCGATGCGGACACGCAGAAGGCGATCAAGGGCACCCGGTGGGCCGGATACCAGGCCATCACCGAGTACGTGGACCACTTCGCCCCCGCCAAGACCGACCTCGCCCGCGCGACGCGGGCGCTGACCGGTGCCGGCGCGGACATCAAGGCCCGCGCGTTCGAGCTGTTGGCGGTCTGACGTGGCCCGGCACGGAGGCCGGGCCACCGAGCCCGGCCCCGGCAGCGGCGCGCACCCCACCGCCGACACCGCCGCAGTCTCCACCGAAACCGTCACCGACGCGGTGCACCCGGCACCGGGCCTGCCCGCCGTGGAGGCGGTGCACGAGCCGGGACACACCTCCACCGCGATGATCGCCTTGGCGAACCGGGTCTGCGCCAACTTCGCGGCGGCCGAGGTCGCCCGCGCGATGGCCGAGCACGCGAGCAGCGAGGCCGAACATGCGCACCTGATCGCTCGCGCCGAGCACTGGGACGCCCTCGTCAACGAGCAGTGGGCCACCCTGTGTGCGGCGATCTGCGCGGCGGTGCCGGACGGGACACAGGTCGAGCGGTTCCTGCCGGTCCGGCCGCTGACCAACGGCCACGTCGAGCTGCACGTGCACGACACCGACGCCCACCGGCTGATCGTGCTGTTCACCGGTGCGCAAGCCCTCGCCGTGGGCACGCACCTAACCGCCTACGGGGCGCTGAGCCTCGACCGCAGCGGCCAGAAACTCGACCCCGGCCTACCCCACATCAAGGCCGCTCCGCCCCTCGCCGACTCCACTACCGAGCCGTGGCCCACCCCCGGGCAGCACATCCCGCAGCCCTGACCGCCGCGACGTGCCGCGCGGCTCACGGCCCTACCCGAGCCGTGCGGCACGGTCCCGGCGTCCCCCTACCTGATCACGGAGCACCCATGAACCCCGACCACCTGTTTTCCATCGCCGCCGAATTCGCGGAGGCGACTGGCAGAGCCGAACGCGCCCGCACTCTCGCGACCAGCGCCACCGGTGACGAGCGCGTCGTTCTTGCGAACACGGCATCACGTTGCGAGGCGGTTGTCGCGCGGCGGCGTGAGTTCCTCCGCGCCTCGCTGCACGAGGCCCTGCGCGGACCTGTCGTCGCCGAGCCGGACACGGAGCTGCCTGCCGCGCTCTGGCAGCGGCGCCACGTCGAGATCCGCGCCTGCACCGTTGAAGGCTCCCGCATCCGAGTGCGCTGCACCCCGGCGCAGGCTGTCGCCCTCGGCACCGCGCTCATCGGCTTCGCTGCCCTGACCGACCAACGCGGCGGCGGCGTCCTCGGCGACATTCTCACCACCTTTCCATCCCACTTCACCGCGGAGCCCCAGGCGAGCGGCCAGGACGGGACGCCGGCATGACGACCTCGCTCGACCCCCTCGACAACGCCGGCGGCATCGGCGCGAGTCAGCGCGCTCTCGACGGCCGGCAGCTCGCCGCCGCGCTCGCCCTGCTCGGCACCGCCGATCCCGTCTGCCGAGTTGCTGACCCGCCTCAACCTGCGGATCTACCCGGGCGAGCCCGCAGACCGCACCGCGTACGTCGTCGTCGACGTGCACGGCGTCTCCATCGGCGTCCAACGCCGCGCCGACGACCTGTACCTACACGCCGACACCACCGAGACCGGCGACCGCCTCATCGCCTTCGAGATCAACGGCGGCGGCGAAGTCGACCACACCACCAGCTAACCCTCACCCTCAACGGAGTTGTGATGTACCGGTCCATGGAGTACGGCGACACCGCCCGCGTGATCAAGCCAACCGACCCGATCGAATACCGCCTCGGCACCGTCACGGACGTCGACTACCCCAACCCGCAAACCACCTACGCCCGTCACTACACCCTCCGGTTTCCCAACGGAGACGAGCGCACCTACCCGGCCGCCATCGTGAGGCGAGCCAGCCGAGCCGACGACCGCGCCGCCCTGGAAGCCGCCTTCACTACCGCCTGTGTGGCCGTACGCGACGCCTGCCGCATCGCCCACGACTACGACGCCGACCTCAGCAACGGAACAGCGAGCCTGCTGCGGCGGCTGGTCGATCTCGCCAGCCTGCGCCTCAGCCTGATCCTCGACCCGGCCGACCCCAACTGGCCGCTCGCTCGCAACCAGGATGGAGGCGACCAGTGATGCCGCCGGACTTTCCGAACCCCGAGGAATTCACCCGCCCCTCGGAGGTAGCAGCGCTTCCCGCGATGCCGGAGTCGCTGTACTGCCGCCGCTGCCGCAGAGGACTGAACATCCGTTTCAACGACCTGGGCTTCATCGTGGGGTACCTGCACGCGGCCGAGCAACGCGGCCAAAGCAGCGACCACCGGCCCGAGCCCGCACCCATCACCGAGATCCCCGATCCGATCATCGAGTGCGACTTCTGCTCCGCACCCGACGCCGCGTGGATCTACCGGTGCGCCAACCAGGTCACCGACGCCCGCCGCGTCACCGCGCAGGTGTTCGCCGTCAGCGACTACCAGTCTCGGCACCACGCCGCGCGGATACGCCGCACCGACACCGAGCACGCCTTCACCCAGGCGTGGGGCGAGCGGTGGACCTCGTGCGACGGGTGCGCCGTCTTCATCGAGGCCCGCGACCTGTACGGGCTGATCGGTCGTGTGGCCGACGCGATGCCCGCGAAGCTCACCCGAGGCAAACACCTCATGCGGACCCGAGGCCAACTGCACGACAGGTTCTCCGCCGTGTTCGACACCCTCGCCCCCGGCCGAGGCCGCATCGCGCCCGGCCACCCTCTCGGCATCTGGCCCGGCCACGCGGAAAAGACGCCATGAGCAACATTGAACGGCGCGGCCGGCCCGCCCTCACTCATGCCAAGGCCCACCACCGTGTCGGACCGGTGTGCGGTGCAGCCGACGTGCCATTAAGCCGCGTCACCGAGAACCCGCACCTCGTCACCTGCCCGGACTGCGAAGGGATGGTCGAGTTCGACGCGCTCCCCGACGACGCCACCGCAGGCGACCCCCGCGTCATCGAGCTTTTGCGGGAGGCGAAGCGCGGCAACTGCCGCAAGATCGACGGGGTCCTGGTGGACATGACTACCGCCGCCGCGATCCTGACCGTCTACGACGCCCTCAAACCCGCCACCCGGGTCAAGCTGGCCGCGCTGCGCATCGACCGGATGGCGCAGGTGGCGTGGCGGCTGCTCCGCCCGCACGTGTAGGGCGGGCGGTTCGGTGGCCGGCGGGCGCACCCGAGGGTGCGCGCAACCCCGCCGGCCACCTCGCCCGTCCCGGGCCGACCGGCGGACCACAACAGCCGCCTTCACCCACGCCGAGCGTGCCGCCGATCCTACGGCGAACAACGGACCCGCCTCGACCTTCGGCGCCGCTCGGGGCTAGCCAGGGGAGGATGGACAGCGTGGCGCGACACGTGATCGGCGGACGGACCGCCCTGGACCGGGCAGGGGTCGCCGCGCACCTCGGCGCGGCGTACTCCACCGTCAACCACTGGCACCGCCATCGCGCCCGGTTCGACTTCCCCGAAGGCTTCCCGCACGAGGGCGGCGACTGGTTCTGGCTCGACGACATCGAGGCATTCCACGCCGCCCACCAGACGGCGAAGCGCGCCGAGCTGACGCGGGTCGACCGCCGCGGCGACTCCGACGACCTCCTCGGCTCGGGCGCCGCAGCGAGGGTCCTCGGCTACGCCTCGTATCGCAACCTGCCCGACACCCTGTACGACCACCCCGACCGAGTCGAGACGCTCCCGGACGGGCGGGTACGTCGTCTGTGGTTCCGGCGCACCGTGTGGGCCGTGGCTGACGCCCGCACGGGACGCCAATCCACCGGCCGCACCCCCGGCACCACCGGTGCCCGCAAACCGCACCCCTACGCCGACGATCCTCGGCTTCCCACCGCCATCGCACTCCTGACCGAGGCCGACCGCGCCGGCCGTGACCGACGGGGCCTCGGTAACGCCCTGGCGCAGCAGCTCGACGTCACCGAACGTACGGCGCAACGGCTACTCGCCGCCGCTTACACGGCAAGCTGCCGGCGAACGGCTCCGAATGCATAGCCGTGTACGCCATCGAGGACACGGCAACTATCGACGCCTGCGAGTGCAGCTTCGGCTCGGGGCCGAACTTGCTCCCTAACAGTGACTACAGTCAGTCGCGGTGGCCGACCCGGCGGCGTCCGGATCTGCCGAGAAGCGCACTCCGCACGCTCGCGCCAAGTCGAATGGTTGATCGTGGCAGAGGTTCTGATTCCTCTCTTGCTTATCCGCGACTGATAAAGATCAATGCTGAGAGGGTGGCGACTAGGGTAGTTCCCCCACGGCAGTGCGGAGCCTGTCGAGGAGCTCTGGAGTGCTACGTAGGCGGGCTCGGACAGCCTTCTCGTAGTCGTCGCGATTCACAAAACGAAGACGCTTGGCTATCGCGGTCAGGAACCCGCTGCTCCGTACAGAGAAGCGCTCAAGTACGCCGGCGTAATCGGCGCCGTCGATGCAGCCTCGCAGGTCCGCCTCTTGGGCCTGATATGTCGATTCGAGGTTAATGGTCACCGTCGTCCCAGCCTGCATGAGTTCATTGGCTTCAGGGAGGTGTGCCAACGCCTGCTGACGAAGAACCTTGATCGCATTCTCGGATGCCAGATGCTTGATGTTCTGGTCGCTGAGCGAGGTCAGTGCTGCGCCTCGCGCGTCGGCCGCCATCGAAGCCCCATCCTCCCCGAGCGTTAAACCTTGATGCTCGGCGACGGCGTCGACGATCCAAGAGAGGTAGTACAGGTTCTCGACTTCGTTGACCGGCAGCACCAAGATCTTTTTCGCTGCCATCGCGGCGACTTCATTCGCACTGCGGGCGTCCCCGTCGAGCACGCCACGTCCATCAACCCAGTGGAAAGACTCTGACTCATCAAGTCCGGCGACGGCTCGCTTGACTCCCTCACCGCCCCCGCACGGCACGACTGACCTGTCAGGGAAGAGGAGGCGATACAGCGCAAAGTCGAGGCTTGAGACCTCGCCTTCCACGAACAACAGTTTTGATCGGCCCCCCAAAATAGCCTGCCGGACGGAGTCGGGTACGTCCAACTTGCCTTGCTCTATTTGGACGGTCCAACCCGATGGGTTTGGTCCGTTCCAACTGACCGCACTCACAGTGCAAACGGTGGTAGACGCCGCGTCCAATTTGCTCAACAGATCGAGGTCATGCGTAAATAGAACGAAACCGGCGTCAGGCCGCTCTAGCGTGAGGGCGACGATGAAATCCGACGAGATCGATCGATGTAAGTGTCGTTCGGGCTCGTCGACCAGCAACACGCTGCCAGGTGGGGCGAGCAGCGCCTCTGACGCCAGCAGGAACGCTCCCTTCTCGCCGTCTGACATCTGAGAGATCGGGTATGCGGTACCGGCCTCGGTGACGGCGTCGAATCCACCCATGTCCGTAACGCGAAAGCGTAGTGCCATGCCTGCAGCCGCGAAGACACGTTCGAGCTTGTGTAGCATGCTTTCTTCCACGCCATCGTCAGCAGCGGCTACCTCGCCGCGGTCGTATCGATCGGCGGCAAGGGCATTCCGCAGGTTGACCTTCGCGAGCAGGTCGTACAGCACTTTCGCCGAACGCTGCTCCTCCGCCACGACGGTGGTGCGAGAGTTGGGCAGCGAGTCCCAATTTCTGAAATGGGCCTCGTTCTGCGTCCGCTGGCTAGTCGTCATCTCAACGCCAGCAGAGGACAGCCAGATTCGGCGGTGCGCGATGACCCTGACTATCGGTGCAGGCGAGGCTCCTTTGTTGACACTCAGCCAGAAGCTGAGAGCCGACTTCCCAGCCCCGTTGGGGCCGACGAAGACCAAGGTCTCGCCCGCGTGCACCGACAAGCCAAGGTAATTAGTGCCGTCCTGGCTAGGGACAGTCCACCGCATCAATGGTGGGGCGTCCTCTCGGGGCTGCATCATCGCCGAACTCCTCGCCTCACGTTGAATGCCTCCCGCCCAGGAGACTCCTGCAGCGCGAAGCATCAGCGTAGATGGGCGCTCAGCGCTCATGTGCCGCCCCTCTCCGAGGTCCCCTGTAGACGCCGCCCGAAGCGCGAGGCGAGCCATCAGTTACTGCGGGTCCTTCCGGTCAAGCTTCCGTCAGAGCGGAACCGCGGCGTCGCTGCGGAGGACGCTCACAGGTCGGCCATGCGGGAGCGGCTCGACGTCGCACTCCTTCGCAGGCGGTAGGTGAACCTTTCGGGAGCTTCGGTCATCCGCGCATCATCTGACGCAGGGCGCCATTGATGTCGGTGACTCGGCTGTCGGCGGTGCGGCGGAGCACGTCGTGCACCTCGTCCGTGAGTACGAGGGTGCGGACGCCGGGGGTTGTGTCGGTCATCGGTGGTCCCTCCTGGCAGCGTTCGGTGGGGTGCCCGTGCGGGCAGCCGTGCCTATCCACGCTGACCTCGACGGCGCGATCAAGATCCCCGCCGGCGCCGGTCCGGGGTTATGACTGACGGCTCTGTTCGAGGCCGCTGTCGCGTGTCTGATCCTGTGGTCAGCCGACGTCGGCACGTCAAACCGATGCCGTGGGCCGGGGGCCGTTGGCCGGCTGTGCCTCCTGGCGCAGCGCGGTGAGCAGGGGTGAGACGCCGCTGTTACGGATCGAGTAGCCGTTCTGGCGTAGCCGTCGGGCAAGCGCATCCCGGCTGACAGTGTGACCTTCGCGTGTCAGTTCGTCACGGGCTACGCGGGCGGCGGGCAGGAGCGGCACCAGGTCCGGAGCGAGGTCGACGTTGGTATCGCCGGGTCGATCGTCGTCGTCAGGTTCCGCGCCGAGGTCAGCATCAGTCCCGCTGCTGTCCGCCTCCTGATCGTCGTCCCGGGAGTCGGCAATGTCAGGTGACCAGCCCTGGGTCGGCTCGTCGGTGTCGACATCACGGGCAGGTGGTTCGGGCAGTGGACTCGGGCGGGGTGCCCTGGTGTCGCTGGTCTTCCGGGTGGGCTCGGCGGGCGCCGATGCGGTGGGCTGCACTGGAGGTGGTGTCGTTGATGCCTCAGCTGGCACGGTGTGCGGTTGAGGTTCGGCTTCGCGTCGGCGGGCGGCCAGTTCCACCAGGGAGACCGACGCGACGATGATCAGCCCGTCCACCGAGAGGGGCAGGAGGTACGGCACGGTGCCGGTTTCGCCGTAGCGGGCGACGACGCCGACCATGTGGTGGTAGCTGATCCACGCGGCGATGCCGGCGATGGCCGAGGCGGCGACGACTCGGATGACGCCGAGTGCACGTCGGTGCACGGGGACGCGGGTGACCAGTTCGACGGTGATCAGCAGCGCGAGGGGTGGCCATGCCGCGATGGCCTGGGCGATCGGGTTCGCTTGCGCGTGCAGGATGTTCGCGGTGACCGAGGCGGCCACGCCGAGCGCCAGTGTCGCTCGCACGGCCCACTGCATCCGCTGGAGCCGGCTGTCGGTCATGGCCGTCCTCCGGGCACGGCGCCGGCGGCGGGTTGGAGCTGACGTTCAGCGACGCGGCGGGTGGCCTGCGATGGTTCGGCGTCGCCGAGGTCGGCGAGGCGTTCCTCCAGGCGGCGCAGGGTGCGGCGGACGGCGTCGGGTCGCTGCTGCCGGCCGTGGATGCGCATGATCCGCTGGTACAGCTCTTCGTTGACGGGGTCGAGGTCAGCGGCGTGTTCGAGGGCGGCAACCGCCTGGTCGGAGTGGTCCGGTTCGAGGATTTCGGCGATGCGGGCGTAGGCGGTGAGGATTTGATGGCGGTAGCTGGTGGCGTAGTCGGTGGCCCATGGGTGGTCGTGGCCTTCGGCGAAGTCACCTCGATACAGCTCGGTGGCCCGGCGTAGCGCGGTGAGTATCGCCGCGTCGTCGTCGGTGGTGGTGGCCTTGTCGATGGCGGTGAGCATCTGCCACAGGTCCACGGTGACGGTCTGCGGGTCGAGCTGGTATCGGCCGGTGGCGGGGTTGTAGATGATGAACATGGGTTCTTCGTGGCCGGTGGCGGTGCGCAACACCCGCCGGGCGGAGGTGATGTCGGTGCGTACGCGTTTGACGGCGGCGGCCGGGTCGGCGTTGGGGTGCAGGTTGGTGGCGAGTTGGTCGAGGGTTCGGCCGGCCGGGTGGGCGGCGAGGACTGCGAGCGTGGCGTAGGAACCACTGCGCATGCCGGTGGCGATCGGACCGGCTTCGGTGGTGACGGTGACCGGGCCGAGTACCCGGAGGCGGACCAGGACCGCCGCGTCGTCAGGCTGGACCGGCACGGTCTCGTTCGGCTCGACGGTCACCGCGGCCGGCGAGGTCTCGGTGGGCGGGTCGTTAACGTCAGCGCCGGCCTCGGGCCGGGCCATCGCGTCGGTGAGCATGGAGAGGATGGCGGCGAGGTCTTCCGCGCCGAGGGTGGACAGTCGGGTCACTGGGTGCGAGCTGTCGCTGGTGGCAGTGCCCTCGGCGCTGATCTCGACGGTGGGGATGCCGTCGTGCGGACCGAGGATGACGGGGTGCAGATTCAGGGCGGCGCGGTGGTTAGCGACGGCTTGGACTCGGGCGGCGTGCCGGGGGCCCGAGTCGATGAGCAGCACGTATGGCGGCTGGGTCTCGGCGTGGTCGGTGCGGCCGTTCAGGTCGGTGATCGTCTCGGCGTCGAAGGTGTCGAGCAACCGGCGACGGCCGATCATCTCCTCCTCGGCATGGGTGATGGCCGCAGCGGTGTCGGCGAGAACGACGAGGCGTTCTCCGTCGTAGGCGGTGCCGTCGGGGTCCAGGCCGACCGATGGCGCACCGTCGGGCAGCAGCCGGGCGAGCAGGTCGGCGGTCGTGACCACGACGGGGCGGGTCGCGGCGGTGTCGGTCGTGCCGGCGGTCAGCGTGGCGGCGAGGATGGCGCGGGCCGCCGCGATGGTTCCGTCGCCGTGCAAAGCGAGGCCGGGACCGGGCAGGTCGAACAGGCTGACTTCTGCGGCGCTCGCGTCGACGCCAACGGCGGGCGAGGTGCGGTCGGTGCGCTCGGTCTGGTTGGCGGCGGCGCTGATGCGGCGCAGGAGCGCCGGCATCGGCTGCGCGGCGGTTCCTGATAGTGGGAAGGTGAGCCTGGCGTGGCGGCGCCGCTGCAGGCTGGCCAGGGCGGCTGTGGAGGCGATGGCGGCGGCTAGGCCGAGGCTGATCCAACCCTGCGTGGGCAGCGCAATGCCGCCAGGACGGTCCGACTGTCTGCGGGCTGGTCCAGACCCGGGGGACGCCGCTTCGGCCGACTCGCGGGGTGCGTTCGGTGCTGTCGTTTCCGACGGCGACGGGGATGGCTTAAGCGTTGCGGCAGGCGGCCTCGCCTCGGGCCCGGCGGCTTCTGAGGTGCCCGGGTCGGGGTGGTGGTCCTTGTGCGGGGTGGGCGGCGCAGCTGCACGACGGGTGGGCAGGGAGAGCTTCCATCCGACACGGATCACGTTCGGGTCGGTGAGAGTACGCCCATCGGCTTGCTGATGTCTCCGGTTGAGCTTGTAGATCTCCGGCCAGCGGTTTCCGCCGCCGAGGTGCCGCGCGGCGAGATCCCACAGGGTGTCTCCGGCGACGACGCGGACGGACTCGTGAGGGCTGGTGCGAGCGGCGGCGATGTCCCCGGTGTTCTTGCGGGGCTCGGCTGGGGGAGTGGCGGGTTGGGGGGAGATGGTGGCATCCGGCGGTGCTGTCGTGGCTGCGTACACCATCGGTGGGGCCGGACTGGGAGCGTCGTGGGTGAGGGCGGGGTCGCCGCCCTCGCGGGGTGTCGCTGGTACGGAGTCAGAGTCCGACGCCGGGTGTACCTGGGCGAGTGCGGGAAGGGCGACGGAGGTCGCGGCGGTCGAGCCCAGCATCGCGGCGGCGAAAGCTTGGACAGGGCGGGGCAGGCGCAGGTCGCACCGCCAGCGCATCCGCACGGCAAGACGTCGGTAGGAGTGATCGGTGACGGCGGCGATGAGGAAGATCCAGAGCAGCCATAGGCCGGTTTGCCCGAGGACCGCGAGGAAGCCTGCGGTCAGCGGCTCGTGTAGCCATTCCCGCATCTGGGTTGCGGACAGACCGTGCAGGGTGAGCCAGCCGGTCCGGTAGAGCAGGACGGGCGGCGCCAGGGCGAGAGCCACGGTGAGGATGCGTACGGCTCTGGTTGCGGGCTCCTTCGTCATGGTCTGTCTCCTCAGCGGCGTGCTGTGGCGGCTGCTGAGAAAGACCGTAAGAGCGGGATAGGTGGGCTACGTCGGAGGAGAACCTGACAGCACCTCACACTTCCTCACGTGACCTCACAACCGCAGGTGACGGCGTAGTCGGCGCGCGAGAGCGTCGGGACTTACGAAGTCGCTAGGGAACGCCTGAGGCGATATCCCCTGGGTGCCGTGGCGCGTTAGCGATGGCTGGTGCTGCCTATCCCGGTTTCGGCGTTGTCGTCGCCGAGGCCTTGCCGAAGGTGCTTGGCGCGTTCCTGCAGGGCGGCGTTGTAGGGGTCGATGCGGATACCGGCTTGCAGGAGGTCGAGAGCGCGGTCCGGGGCAGGTTCGGCAGCGGCAGAGGCGGCGCAGACGTCGATGATGCGTCGGCGGATCGTCTCGCGGATGGGGTCGAGCCAGGGCCAGGCACGTCCTTCGGCGAGGTCGGCGGGGTAGGCGTCGACGACGGCCTGCCACGCCTCGGTGCTGGGTGTGATGGTGGTGGTGGCGTGGCGTAGGGCCGCGTTCAGGTTCCAGAGGTCGACGTCGAGGTGCGCGGGGTTGAGACGGTAGCGGTCGTCGGCGTGGTCGATGACGTGTAGTCCGCAGGCATCCCGGATCGAGGTGCGTAGGTCGCTGAGCGCGGTATAGAGGCGTCCGGTGAGGGCATGGTGTGGCAGTCCGGGCCAGATGGCATCGGTGAGTTGCGCGGCGTCCGCTCCGGTGGGGTGGACGGTGGCGAGGTAGACGAGGATCTGAAGGGCGGCGCTGCGGCGGACGGGCAGGGGTTCACCGTCGATGAGCAGTTGAGGGTCCCCGAGGACTCGTACGTGCAGCCGCTGGAGAGGTGTGTCAGCAGCTGCGAGGTGTGATCTCTGGCGTGGCAGCCGTGGATTGGGCCGCATCGGCTCGGGCGCCGCGACAGGTACGGCCGTCGCGCCGGCGGTCAGCTCGACCGGGGCGATGACGGCGAGGAGGTCGGTGGCGGCCACGTGATCGAGGACGCACACCCGTAGCCTCGGCATGGCGGGGTCGTGCGGGTCGTACAGATGGCCTGCGCTGTCGGCATGCCAGGTTGGGCCGGCAGGCCATTGTCCCAGGACGATGAGGGTAGCGGCGGTCTCGATGCTGACAGCGGCGAGGTGTTTCGGGTCGCCTGCGGCGCAGTCCTTGCCGTCGAGGATCACGACGGCGGGATGGCCGCTGATGCTCGGGGTGCCCTGGGTCTGCCGGGGGATGCTCGTGTGCTCACGGCGCTCGGCCGCTCGGACGAGGCGGGCTGCCTCATCGGGGCTCTCGGCGATCGTGAGCGGCAGCCGTTTGATGAGGCTCTGCGCTGCTGGTCCGAGGACGGAGGCCAGCGCCGCGCTGCTGACGATCAGTGATGCCGCGGGGCGGTGCTGCCTCGCCAGGAGGGCGGTGACGAGCAATCCTCGACCGACGGAGAGAGCGCCCTCCCCGATCAGGCCGATCCCCCCACGGGGGAGGATGTCGTGAAGCCCGGTGATGGCGTACGACGGTGGCTGGGTGGGTGGTGCGGGGGTGTCAGCGAGTGCCGTCTGCACGCTGGAGACGGTGCGGGGCAGTGGGGCGAGTTCGGAATCCGGCTGGTTGTTCGAGGCGAGACCGGGTTGGTAGTCGCGGCGGCGGCGCAGCCAGACCAGCGAGGCGGCAGCGGACACCTGCATGGCGACCTCACGAGGTAGCCAACCACCGGCCACGCTGATCCCGGCCGCGTCCGCGATCGTGCGGTTGTCTGTGCCGTCCGGGCGGGCTCCGTCATGCAGGGTGGTCGTGCCGGCGGTTGCCGGATGCGGTGGGTGCTCCGGGGCAGCCGTGTTGGTGGTGATGCCGAGTACCGCCACGCCGGCCATTCCGCTGGCCGTGGCCTGCAACGGCGTGGGCAGCGGCAGCCGCCGCAGCAACGCCGACGTTGCGCGGAGACGGGCCAGCAGTCGAAGGGCGACGGTGTAGGCGAGCATAAGCCAGATCAGCCAGGCGCCGATGGTGAGCGCAGCGGTGAGCGTCTGCTCGGTCAACGGCTGCTGCACCCATGCCCGCACCTGCCCCGAGGTCGGCCATCCAGAGACAGGCGGACCGACAACGGCCAGCAACACCGCCGGAGGGCCGACCAACAGGACGAGGACGACCAGCAGCAACATCAGCTGCCGCGGCCAGCGCACCTCACCCACCTCCAGCGGGAGAGCCGCCAAACACCGCCGGTCCCGTGGCGGCGGGACGGATGATGCGCGTCCACACTCGCGCGGCCCACCACACCGCCACCGCCACCGCGTAGCCGACTGCGAGGATCCCGGTGGCTTGCCTGTTCACGATCGCCGCGCCGATGACCGCTACCGGAGCGGACACGATCAGCCGGAACATCAGCGGCCTCACCAGCGCCATCACCACCGCAACGCCCAAGAGCAGGCCACCGAGGCGGCCGGCGAGGTCGATCCACACCACCAGGTGCGGCCACCGATCGGCGGTCAACGAGTACTGGATCAACCCCATGCCCAGTGCGGCGGCCACGACCGAACCAGTCGGCGCGGCCAGCAGAGCCGACCAGCCACCGTGCGGCGTACGCGATTGCCGGGCGGCGATCACGGCCATCACCACCGCGATCACCACAAGCGGGACGATTGGCCACAGCGCCCAGCGAAGGAAGCTGCCACCGACCGGCAGGCCGAAATACTGAGCGGCGACGACCGCATACAGGCCAGCGATGGCCGTCCCGAGGCAGAGCGCGGCGAGGATGCCGACACCGACTTTCCCGCCTTCGGTCCGCAGGTCAGGGGTTGGGCTGCGAGCAGCAATCAGCGACCCGAGGACGGTGCCCGCCGCCAAGCAGGCCAACAGGGCGGACACGGCTGCCATGGTCAGTCCGCCCCAGTTGAAGTCGACCCAGTAGTGCACGCTCAAGGTGTTGTTCTTCTCGGCCGTCACGATGCACTGCCAGAACAAGCACAGCGACGCGAAACCCGGCACCGCAATCGCCACGGCCCGCCGCACCGGTGGTACCACCACCTCGACCTGGGCGGGCCCGGAGATCACCGCCCCGGCTTCGGCGGCGCCCCGAGCCGCCGCCAACTGCGGGTCGACCACAAAGGTCGGAGTGACCCGGGTCCGCTCGGCAATCGCGGTGGCAAGGTGCGGAAGATGAGCGCTGCCACCGACGCAGTAGATTCCCGCCAGGTCGTCACCGGTCAGCTCGGCGGCGGCCACGGTCTGCTGAGCCAAGTCGGCGACACGGCGTACGACGGGCGTAGTTGCCTCTTCGAGCATCGCTCGATTCGCGATCACCGGGGCCTGGCCCATCATCGGCACCGTCACCGCGGGGTGAGAAACCAAAGCTTCCTTCGCGACGCGCACGCTCTCGGCCACCGCCCATTGACCTGCGACGCCGGCCGGCACCTCCTGACCATGCGTCAACACACCCGCCAACGCCCCGTCAACGGCCGAGCCACCAGCGCCAGAGTCGGCAAGCGTCGCGAGAACCTCGAAGCCCGAAGAACCCCGGCGCAGCACCGTGACCTCCGCACCCGCGCCGACATCGCACACCACAACGAAGGACCCCACCGGAATCTGCGTACCGGTAGCGACCAGCAGCTGCGCCACCGCCACCGGAGCCTCCACCAGACGCGGCTGGGGAAGCCCTGCCCGGTGGGCGACCTGCCGCATCCACGTACGCCGACGCGGCCCCCACCCCGCCGGCACCACCAACCGCACATCCGCCACCGGACCACCCGCAACCAACTCGGCCTCAGCAGCCACCCGACGCAGCGGCGCCGCAGCCAGCTCCACCGCTTCGACTTCCGTACCGTCGACCACCAGGTCGCCGTCAGCGGGCCGACGCGGGATCGGAATCAACCGGCTCGGCTGCTCACCGGCGGCCTGCCAAGCCTGCTGGCCCATCCAGACCCCGCCGTCGGGGCTCACGTAGCCGACGCTCGGCAGGAACGGCAAACCGTCGAACATCACCACCGAGGATCTGCCATCAGGCCAGGCCAGCACGGCTGCGGTACTCGCGCCTCCGCAGTCAATCGACAGCCGGACTCCGCTGGCCCCCATGCCTGTAGTCAAACATGAGGATCACATTCACGTCACGTAGCAGTCACTCACCGGAACGTCAGCTGACCGCGCGGGATGGCCCGCATCGGAATCGAGACAGTTGGCTGAACGGGCTTCAGCAGCCTGATGGGTTCGGCAAACGCTTCAGGCGTGGAGGGCCGGCAGCGGTAGCACCAGAAGATCCATCGGCGGTCCCCATGGCAGTACGGACGTCGCTACCTGCCTCCATCCAGCCCGTTCGTACATGGCTCGGGCGGCAGATCGGGGATCAGACGCGAGGGTTGCCCACCGCTCCGGCCGGTCCGCAAGCAACCGCCGCATCAACTCCGACCCAATACCCTCACCTCGACGCGCGGGATGCACGATCCACTCCATTACCGCGAACTTGTCCGCGTCGAGCATCTCGCGTGGAGGATCCTGTTCGGCGCGTGACCACCAGGTGCCAGCCGGCATCGTCCAGCCGTACGCTGCGCCGATTAGCTCCTCGCCTTCCTCGGCGGCAATCAACGAGAACCCCGGGCGAGAGGCTTCCTCCGGTAGGCTCTCGCGAAATCTGGCAACCTGCTCCGGCCCCTCGTTATAGGGCGGCTCCGCGTACACGAGGGCATACAGGTTTCCTGCCGGGCCAAAGAAGGGGCGGGCAGCGTGGCCAGTGAGGGCGGTGTAGCTGAGCATGACCGGATGGTACGGGCCTGGCTTTGCGTTACGGCAGCGCTCGCGCCGTACTCGTTCGACGGGTCAGATTTTCATCCAGCCGAGTAAATCATCATACAGGGGCCGGTGCCGTTCGGTCTCGGGTACGGCGGAGGCGACCTGTCGGGCTACGCTGCGAACGATCTCGTTGTGCTGTTCGGTCGGCAGCTTGTCCAGAAGATCAACAGCGAGACGCAATCCATCCGACACGCACCCGCTGCGAATGAGCGCCGTCGCCTGATGTAACTGAACCTGAGTGCGTAGCCGCGTCTGCGACGCTGGATATAGCACCAGGGCGCGGTCTTGCGCGAGCTGGGCCTTTCGGTAGTCACCCGCGTGTGTGTAAACCCACGACTCGGTGTGTCGAAGCCGATGCTCTGGCCAGCCCCATAAACTTTCTACGTCGGCGACTGTCCTCGCCGGGAGTCGCTCAAACATGCTGTCGAGCTGCTCCACGGTGCTGATCGCCTCCCCGTGCCTGCCAGCCAAAGCGAGTGACTGTGCCCGTCCGGCAAGCAAACCGCATGTCGCATCGGTGGCCTGCCCTCCGAGTAGCGGCATCACCTCGCTCGACAGCGATACAACATGTTCAGCGGGCCGGCCGTCGTAACAGCCATTCACGACGTCCCACGCTCGCACCAGTACCTGCGTCTCCGGATCACCGGATCCGTCGGCGACGCGCTGCGCGGTCTGCCACCAGCGCCGCGCCGCCATCATCTGACCAGACGCCACCAGCCCGAGGGCAATGATGACTGACAGTCGGCCGGCAGCCCGGAGCAGCAAGAGTCGGCGGTCACCACGGTCGACGGCAATCTGATGTTGCAACACGGCCATATCGCGGCCCAGTTGCTCCATCACTTGGTCCTGCGGTTGCTGGTAGTAGCTTCGGCCGTAGGCAGCGACGATGTCGGTCCACTCGTCGTACTCCACGTTGACGGCGGCGCTGAGGCCATGTCGTAACGCTTCCAAGCCGACAGCGCGATCTGCAGCGGGTGCGGCAGCGAGTGCGCCCATGGCTTGCAGAATCGAGCGTCTACGCACGTCCGTGTCACCTGCCTGCTCACGTAGGTATGCCTCCGCCAGCACGCCTCCGGCCGCCAGAGCCCGCTCGCAGGCGTCTGCCATTGCCTGAGTGGGACGACGTTCCCCGCGTTCCACTTGTGAGATGTGGCTGTACTGAAACTTTACAAGCGCTGCGAGATCTCGTAGCGACAGGCCCGCTGCGGTGCGGTGCTGCCTGAGTATCTGCCCGAAAGACTCCATGTAACCCCCAAGCGGTGTGTGCAGATGCGTGTGCACACGGTGCACGCCTGCTGCTGGCACAGCTTATAGGCGACGCTACGTCCACGAACAGATCCGGCACGACGGTGATAGGCCGCCAAGCAGTGACTGGCGCCCGATTGGACCGATGACGGGCCGTGACTCCGGGTGCAGTAAGTGATCGTAGAGAGGGCGGGCGAATGCGCAGAAACGATCTTCGTAATGGCTGATTCGGAGACACCGCTGGATCTGGCGCTGGTTGCGCATGACCGCGCCGCAGAGTATTTCTGGTCTTACATGCAAGAACGTAGCCTGCGATTCCTGCCGCAGCAAAGTGCGCCGATCCTCTTCTCGACGCTCGGTCACCTAGTGGTTGATCGAGGAGATCCAGCTGCTCGGCATGCCACATTATCGGTGGTGGGCCAAATGTTTCGGTGCCTCGGCCTCCATCCGTATCACAGCACGGTGATCGCTGCCGCCATGGTGGATACCGTGCGGCGGTTCGCGGGTACGAACTGGGAGCCGGCGCGTGTTGGCGGGTGGGAGCAGTGCTGTCGTCGGGCGCTTGGTCTGGCCGAGCGGGCGGCGAAGGCATCGGGTGATGGCCCTGACGTGCTGGTGGCCGAAGTGGTCGCCCATGAAGTCGTGTCCGACGGTGTCGCGGTGTTGACGGTCAAGCCGGTGCCCGTCCTTGGCTTTCAGCCTGGTCAGGCGGTTCCGGTATGCACGCCTCGCCTTGCCGGGCAGTGGAGATGGTTATCGCCGGCGAACGCTCCTCGCGCTGATGGGACGGTGGAGTTTCACGTTCGTGCGGTTGCGGGCGGTGCGGTTTCATCGGCACTGGTCGAGCAGGTGGCGCCGGGGGAGTCGCTGTGGCTGGGGCCGGGGTTGGACGTGGGGCTGTCGCTGGAGCGGGCCGGTGACGCTGACTTGTTGTTGGCGGCGGGCGGTACGGGTCTCGCGCCGTTGCGGGCGTTGGTGGAGCAGGTGGCTAGCTCGCCGGTCCGACGTCGGGTGACATTGGTGGTCGGCTCCCGAACGTTGCTCGATTTGTATGACGCGGTGGCGTTGGACAAGTTGCAGCAGGCGCATGGTGACTGGTTGACGGTGGTGTTGGCGTTCTCCGACGACCCGGATGTGGAGCCGGCCGCGCAGGGAAATCTGCTCAGCGTTGCGATGTATCACCATCGGCGGGGGCAGGCGGTCTACGTCTGTGGTGTACCGCGGTTGATGGAAACGGCGCGGCAGTGGCTGCCCCTGGCGGGGGTGGCGTCAGACAAATTGCACCTCGCGATGACTTTCGATCACGCGCTGGAAACGGCCCGGTGGCTGGAGCGCCGCCGTGCGGCGCTCGCGACCGGCTCGCTGGAGGACGGGACTGCCGACAGCGGCGCGGCCGGAGACGCATCATGACGCCCGCGCGGACGATCGCACGCGCGGGGATGGCGGTCCGCGGCGCGACCAGCGAGGACATTGACGCGCTGTCCGAGATCATGGCGTACGGATTGCTGGTGCAACCGACGGCTTGCTGGCTGGTTCCGGACGGAGCTGCGCGTCCTGCGGTGCTGCGCCGCTATGCACGTCTGGTTCTTGTGCGGGCGATGGTGGATGGCCAGGTGGACACGCTGGACGGCGGCGAGGCGGTGGCGGTCTGGTATCCGCGGGTGGAGCCGCCGGTGGCGGCTGACTCCTGGGGGTATGACCTGGAGAAGGTCCTCGGTCGGTATGCGTCCCGGTTCGCGTTGCTGCACGCCTACGTCGATGCGTTGGTGCCGCATACGCCGCACCACTACCTCGCTCACCTCGCGGTCCGCCCCGAGCAACGAGGTGCCGCGCGAGCGCTGCTGACCGCCTATCACCACCGGTTGAATGTGGCCGGGTTGCCGGCGTACGCCGAGGTCAGCGGCACTCAGCCGCGCGAGAGCGTGTTCGCTCGGCTGGGGTATGAGGTGCGGTCGCCGATCTTGTTGGAGCCCGGCGGCCCGGCGGTGTGGCGGATGTGGCGACCTGGGTGTGGGGGCCGGCGCGCCGATGGGTTGCCGTGCCGGGTCCGCACACACCGCCTTGCGACGCCGATGCCCTTCAGCGGGGCGCCGGTGGCATTACCTCGATCTCCGTAGCGACCCTCCCGAGAATTCCCGTCTTGATCATCCTGCTCGCTGCGACGTAGCGGGCCGGCCTTTCGCACCCTGCTACCGAAGGAGTCACCCTCATGGTGCCCATTTTGAAACGAATACGAGCTTTGGTGCCACCACGTGTGGTGAAGGTGGGACGGCTGTCACGGCTGCCGCGCGCCGAGGCCACCGTCACGGGCGCGGGAGCTGTGGCGTCGGGTGAGGTCGCGTGGGGGTACGCGGTGCGTCGTGAGTGGGCCAACGGCCTGCATGACCTGTTCGGTTTCACGGCCGACGCGGAGACGGCGAAGGGGCAGCTCGATCGTGAGGTCGCCTTTTGGCGGCTCGGCCCGGTGCGGCCGGTGGCGGTGTATCTCGTCGCGGCGAACGCGGTCGAGGTGGGCCGGCATCCGAAGGGCGGCTGCGACCGTTCGGGTTGTCCGGACTCGCCGGATCGGGGGCGGCGGTGAGGGCGACGCATGTGCAGGTGGCGTTGGCGCGCCGGACGGTGACTCCGACGGGGTTGTGGGTGTTCGGGGCGGCGGCGTCGGCGCCGATGGTGGTGCTGGCCGGAGGCGTCGTCGCTACCTACGCGACTACTCGGGTGTCGGCGCTGCCGTTGGTGTTCGTGCTCGTCGCTGGGGTGGTGGCGTTGCTGGCGGTGGGGTACGCGGCGATGGCCCGGCAGGTGGGGCACCCGGCGGCCTACTACGGCATCCTCGCCAACAGCCTCGGACGTGGTTGGGGTGTTGCCGCTGGCCTGGTCGCTCTGGCTGCCTACAACTCGATCCAGATCAGTTTGTACGGGTTGTTCGGGGCGACGTTGGCGGCCCAGCTCGGCGGGGTGTGGTGGGTGTGGGCGGGCCTCGCCGTAGCGGTGGTGGGGACGTTCGGTGTGCGGGCGATTGTGCTGTCCACCCGGGTTCTGGCGTGCGTGCTGGTGGTGTCGCTGCTGATCGTCGCGGCCTTCGTTCTCGCCGGCGTGGGTCAGCCGGCGGGCGGGGAGTTGTCGTGGGCGGGCTTCGACGCCAGGGGGCTCGCGGTGGGGGGCGTCGGCGGCGCGGCGGCGTTCGTGGTGGCGGCGTTGATGGGCGTTGACGTTCCGGGCTCGATGGTGGAGGAAGCCGTGGACCGCCGGTCGGTCGGCCGGGCCACGATCGGCGCGGTGGTCGTCCTCGGCGGCGTGTACGCCGTCGTGGCGTGGGCGATGGGCGTGGCGGTCGGCCCCGAAGCGGTCGGTGAGGTGGCTGCTGATCCGGCGGGCGGTTTGCCTTTCTCGGTTCTGGACCGTCTCGGTGGGTGGTGGGTTCCGCTTGCGGAGTTGGTTCTGGTGCTGGCGATCGTCACCTCGAAGCTTGTTTTTCACAGTGTCGTGGCCCGGTATGTGTTCGCCATGGCGCGCGAAGGAGTTTTGCCTCCGGGGTTGGCGCGTACGGGCAGTGCGACCCGGGTCAGCGCGCCGCGCGGCGGCTCGTTGACCCAGACGGTGATCGCCTCGGTGGTGGTGGGCGGGTTCGCCCTCGGCGGGGCCGACCCGATCGCCGTGATGTTCACCTGGCTGTCGACGCTGGGCGCGCTGGGTTTGCTGTGTCTGCTGCTGGCAGCGTCTGTGGCGGCGATGACCGCACCGGCGAGCGTGCGCGGCCCGAGGCCGGGGATGTGGGAGTGGCGACTGGCTCCCGCGCTGGGCGTGGTGGGTGGGCTGGTGTTGCTGGGCGTGATGGTCGGTAACGCCGGTGCGCTGTTGGGCGCCGCTGCGGGGTCGCTGTATCCGTTGCTGTTGCCGGCGATCCTCGCCGCGTTCGCGGTTCTCGGCGGGCTGGGGGCCGGGCATCTGCGGCGGTCCCGTCCGGAGGTCTACGCCGGCATCGGCCGGGGCACCCCGACGACGCACGCCGTTCCCGACGCGATCCACGTCTCGATCTGACCAGGGAGCGACGATGATGACCCATACGCCCACGCCACCGCCACCGCGGGCAGGTAGGCACTTCAGCGCTGGTCCGGCCGCGGTCGGATGGCGACCGGATCACCCGTCTACGGTCCCGCCCGCCCTCGGGCACGGGCATCCGGACGACGGGCCGGGGCCTGCCGCCCACGGGCCGGGGCCGCGCTACGGGTCGGCCCACACGCCGGCCGACTACCCCCGGCAGCCGGACACCACGACGACCTCGGCACCCACTGCCTATTCGGGGCCGCCGCCAGCGCCCGCCTCGGCATACGAACACCGACTCGGCGATGACACGGTGCCGTTGGAAGTCCGCCGGTGGGCCGACCTGCGTAAGCAGGTCGCGTACCGATCCAAGCGGATCAACGCCGGCCACATGGTCGAGGCCGATCAGCGGTTCGGCGGACGCGACGCGCTCGGCCCGCACGGGTTGATGGTGTTCTTCGTCTCCGACGCGCCGGCCGAGCCGCACGGCTACCGGCTGCACACCGCCTACCGGCTGTGGTTGGCGTCCCCGGACGCCGACGACCTGCCCCAGCTGCTTGCCGACCTCGACGCCGTGGCCCGAGACAACATCACCCGCGCTGCCGCCCTGCGGCGCCGCTGGCACCCTCTGGGCCCGGACGGGTCGATGGTCAACGGCGGTGACATGAGTCTGCCCAGCGGGTCGACCTACGTCGGCGTCGGTGTCAGCACCCTCGACTCCGAGCAGGGCCGCTGGTACCAGCTCGCCCACACTCTTCGGGACCTGCCCGCCACCGGGCGCCGCCTGTCGGTCTTCGACCTCAAAGGCCAGGCGTACGTGCTGCTGACCGACGGCACCGCCATGCACATCGACCGCGACCCGCACGGGCGCCTGGGCGTGGACGGCATCAGCTGCAACCGCACCCTCGACCCCGACCGCGTCACCTACCACAACCGGCACGAGCACCTGACCGAGGACGGCGACGACGCCACCCGGGCGGTGTGGCGCAACCTCGGCGTCCTGCACCACACCCTCACCGCACACCTGTACGGGCGGCCGGCGTGACCGACACCCTGAACCTCGCCGACGCCGCGGACCTGAGCCGCACGCCGATCGACGTCACGGCCGTCCTGGATCACCTCGTCCGCGCAGCCGGCGCCGCAGCCGGCACGAGCATCGGGTTCCCCGGCGCCGTCGACCTCGACCACACCCAGGTCATGACCCGCCTCGGCGGCAGGCTGTGGAACAACATCGGCGACCCCGCCGACACCGGCGGAGTGGCGCACACCCGGGCGCTGGAACGCGCGGTCATCACCTGGGTAGCCGACCTGCTCGCCATGCCCACCGACGACCGGTGGGGCTACGTCACCACGGGCGGCACGGAAGGCAACCTGTCCGCCCTGCACGCCGCGCACCGCCGCCATCCGACGGCGCGGATCTACTACTCGGCTGCCGCCCACTACTCGGTGCCAAAGGTGGTGCGTCTCCTCGGCGCCCACGGCGTCATCGTGCACGCGCAGCCCGACGGGGAGATGGACTACGCGCACCTCGCCGCGCAGCTCCACCGGCGGCGCCGCTTCCCGGCCATCGTCGTCGCGACCGCCGGCACCACCATGACCGAAGCGGTCGACGACACCAGCCGCATCCGCGCGGCCCTCGACGACCATCAGGCAGGCGGACTTTTGCACGTCGACGCGGCGCTGTCTGGTGTCCCTCTGGCCCTCGACGGTCGGCTGCGCCTCGACGACGCCAGCGGCATCAACAGCGTCGCGGTCAGCGGGCACAAGTTCTTCGGCACACCAACGCCGTGCGGCATCGTCCTCCTCCGCGATCACCTACGCGCCACCGGCAGCCGCATCGCCTACACCGCCACCGCGGACACCACGATCACCGGATCTCGATGCGGCCTCGCCGCCGCGCTGCTGTGGCACGCCATCGCCGCCCACGGCCGGGAAGGGCACCGCTGGCGGGCCCACGAAGCCCGCCGGCTCGCCGCCTACACCACCGAACGCCTCAACGCCGCCGGCTGGCCCGCCTGGCGACACCCACACGCCTTCACCGTCGTCCTGCCCACACCACCCGAACCGGTACGCGCCAAGTGGCTGCTCGCCACCGACGGCGACACGAGCCACCTCATCTGCATGCCCGGCATCACTCCGAGCCAGGTCGACGCCTTCGTCGCGGACCTCGCCGCCGCCACCCGGCGGCGATCCCGACCGATCCCGCGACCTCGACCCGCGCAGGAATCGCCGGCCACCGCCGCCGCGCGCTAACCACGCCAGCACCAGCTTCCCGACGGACGAAGGGCAACCCTCATGACCACCGGTTACGTCTTCCATCCCGAATACCTGTGGCACGACACCGGCACCAGCGCCGGCCTGCTGCGCGCCCACCCAACCGCCGGTATCCAACCCGCCGTGCACGTCGAGAACCCCGAGGCGAAACGCCGCGTCCACGAACTGATCCACGCCTGCGGGCTGCTGGGCGAGCTGACGGTCATCGAACCTCGACGGGCCACCGTCGAGGAACTGACACGGGTACACACCCCCGCCTACGTCCACCACATCAAAGCCCAAAGCGACCTGCGGGGCGGCGGAGGTGACGCCGGAGACGGATTCTCCCCGGTCGGGCACGGCAGCTACGACATCGCCCGCCTCGCCGCCGGTGGGCTGATCGAACTCGTCACCGCCGCCGTCCACGGCGACATCACCAACGGCTACGCGCTGATCCGCCCGCCCGGCCACCACGCCACCGCCGACCAGGGCATGGGTTTCTGCCTGTTCAACTCGATCGCCGTCGCCGCCCGTCACGCCCAGGCCGAACTCGGGCTCGCCCGGGTCGCGGTCGTGGACTGGGACGCCCACCACGGCAACGGCACCCAAGCGATTTTTTTCGACGACCCGAGCGTGCTCACCATCAGCCTGCACCAAGCCGGCTGCTTCCCACCCGACTCGGGGTGGACCCACGAGAACGGCACTGGCGACGGCGCCGGCTACGCCCTCAACGTGCCCTTACCGCCGGGCAGCGGACACGCCGCATACCTCCACGCCATGCGCCAGGTGGTCCTGCCGGCGCTGGACCGCTTCGCCCCCGACCTGATCCTGCTCGCCAACGGCTTCGACGCGGGCGTGTTCGACCCCCTCGCCCGGCAGATGCTCACCGCCGCCAGCTTCCGCGAGATGACTCGCCTGCTCGTCGACGCCGCCGAACGGCTCTGCCACGGCCGGCTCATCGCCGCCCACGAAGGCGGTTACAGCCCCTTCTACACCCCCTACTGCGCCCTCGCCTTCCTCGAAGAACTCGCCGGCACCACCACCCACGTCACCGACCCCTTCGCCGTCGTCGTCGCCGGCTACGCCGCTGAACCCCTCACCCCTCCGCAGCAAGCCGTCATCAGCGGGGCCGCGCAACTCCTGCCCCGCATCCAGACCACGGTCCCTTCCGCGTGAGAAAGCGGTCAGACCCTGTGATGAGCATGAGCACGGTCGCCGCCGCCACCGCGAGTCTCCTTGTCGCGGTGGCGGGGATGAGCGTCCTGCCTCAACCGACGCCGGCGACGGTGGCTGGCCTGGCCGTGGAGGGCGGCTGCGCCGTGCCGACCCTGACATCACAGTTCGACTCGGCAGCCTCGTCGGCGGGGGTGCGGCTACGGCCCGGCGGCCCGGCCCGTCCGGTGCTGCTGGACCTGGCCGTGCGGATCACCGCCACCGCCTGCGATGCCGTAACCGGCCGGTTCGACGTGGTACGTCACCACCGGTGGACCTACACCGCCACCGGCGGCAGGACGGAAACCCAAACGGTGCGCTGGTACGCCGCCGACGGCTCCGGCGCAGAACTGATCGTCTGCTCCCCGGACCGGCGGGTGACCCGAGACTGGTGGGGGCCAGGTGGCCTCCGTACTCGGAATCTGACCAACGCCTACGCGACGAGTGCCTGGCTGATCGGCAGCGCCCACGTCAACGGGTGGGGCGACGACACCCCGGCGCTGCTGGACGGCATCGCGACGCTGGCGCTGTGGTACAGCCCTGACCGGCAGCAGCGGGGCCTCGCGGTGCGGATCCTCGCAGACGCCAATGCCCTGACCGCCCACCCGGCGACGGCCGACCGAGCCGGACGCCTCGGTGTCGCGCTCGCCGCGACCAGCGAGCACGGTCGAGCCCGGCGCCTGCTGATCCTCGACCCCGACACCGGACAGATCCTCGCCTACGAGTCATCGACGCTCGCCCCGGGCGGGTGGCGCGCGCAGGTGTACGTCCTCCTGCTCACCCGCACCCACGCCGCCGACCGTTGGTGGGAGCCGCCCGCCCCGAGCGACCCAACCGCGTCCCCGCGAGGGCCCCTGGGCCCCCGCCTCTGGCGGCCTGCCGATCGGGGTGACCGCTGATGGCGTCGACGGGGATTTTTGCGGAACTGAGGCCGTACCAGCAGGAGGCGGTGGACCGCGTCGTCGCGGCCCTGCGCGACGGTGGCCGTGCCCAGGTGCGGGCAGCCTGCGGAAGCGGGAAATCCCTCGTCGGGGTGCACGCCGGAATGCGGTTGTGCCGCTCAGGGCTGGTGGTGCTGGCAGTGCCGTCACTGACGCTGCTGGCCCAGACGCTGAATGTGTGGGTGGGGGCTCACGCCGCGACTCGGGTATTGGCCGCGTGCAGTGACACCGGCGTCGCCGACGATGCGGTGCGAGTGGCGGATCTGTCGTGCCCGGTGACCACGGACCCGGCAACGATCGCCGATTGGGTGCGTCAGCCCACTCGCCGGGGTCTGGATCTGGTGCTGGTCACGCACGCCTCCGCCGGAATGGTGGGCAGAGGCCTTGAGGCCGCCGGTATCACTGCCGACCTGCTGATCGTGGACGAGGCCCACCACACCGCCGGTTGGGCGGGCAAGCACGGTGCTCTCATGCACCGTGACGAGCACCTGCCGGCGCGGCGGCGACTCTACATGTCCGCCACACCTCGGCTGCTGACCAAGAAGCGCACCGACGACGGTGACATGTTGTCGATGGACGACGCGTCAGTGTTCGGCAGGGTCTGCTACACGTATCCCTTCGCACGAGCCATCGACGATGGCTGGCTCGACGACTACCGGATCCTTGCCGTGGGAGTGACCTCCGCGCAGGCGCTGGAGATGCTCCGGCGGGTCGACCCCGCAGGGGTTGTCCGAGCCGGCGCCGCGCCGTTGCGGACCGTCGTGGTGCAGACCGCTCTGGCCCGTGCCGCGGCCGAGTTCGGTCTGCGTCGGGTGCTCGTGTTCACGCCCCGAGTGCATGCCAGCAGGGAGTTCGCCGCCACCTTGCCGGCCGCCGTGGCTGCCCTGTCCGAGGAGGACCGTCCGAAGGGCCGGCTGACGGTGGGACACGTCGACGGCACCCAAACCACGATGCAGCGGCAGTTGCACCTGGGGCATCTTGCGGATCCGCCGGAGGACGGATGGGTGGTGGTCTCCAATTCACGCTGCCTGGGGGAGGGCGTGGACGTGCCCGCCGTCGACGCGGTCGTCTTCACGGCTCCGAAGGAGTCCCAGAGCGACGTCATCCAGGCCGTCGGCCGGGCGCTACGCCGCAACCCCGCCGGATCCGGCATCGCCACCATCCTTCTGCCGGTGCTGTTGCCCGACGACCCCGCTGACGCGGCCCTCGACGCCGCGGGGGACATGACCCGGTGGACGACCTTGCTCCAGACGCTGCGGGCGCTGCGCGCCCACGACAGCGGCCTGGCCGCAGACCTCGACCACCAGCGCGCCAAAATCTCCACGGGCGCCGCCGAACTACCACCGAGGCTGTTGATCCGACTACCCGAGGGGTACGCGCCCGAGCACCTGCTGCGGCAGCTGACCGTCCGAGTGCTGGAGGAAACGACGCCGGACTGGATGGTCTCCTACGGCGCTCTCGTCGAGTTCCACGCCGAACACGGCCATACCCGGGTGCCGGGCGGGCATGTCCGCCATGGCCGCCGGCTGGATCGGTGGCTCGCATCGCAGCGCTCCGAGTACCGAGCCGGACGGCTGGACCACGACCGGATCGCCTATCTGGAAGCTCTGTCGGTCGACTGGAGGCCCGGCGTGCGGGCCTGGGAGCGCGGTATCGCCGCGGCCACGCGATTCCACACCGAGCACGGCCACCTGCGCGTGCCACACGGCCTCACCGTCGAGGGTGTCGATCTGTCCAACTGGTTGTGGCAGCAACGCACCGCGTATCGCGCCGGTACCCTCGCCGAGGACCGGATCGCCGCTCTCACCGCGCTCGGCATCAGCTGGACCATGCGCGCTACCACGCAGGACGGGTACGCCGCAGCCGAACAGTTTCACGCCGACCACGGCCACCTGGACGTGCCCTACAACCACATGGTCAACGGCATCGACCTGTACAGGTGGCTATCCGCGCGGCGCGTCGACCACCGCAAGGGCCTTCTCAAAGACGACCGGGTCCGCGCGCTGGAAGCACTCGGCATCCAGTGGTCCGTCCGCGACGAGACCTGGCAACGCCATCTCGCGTCCGCCGCTGCGTACCAGCAGCGCGAAGGTCACCTGCACCCCCGCAAAGGCCATCGGGTAGGCAACGTCGACCTCGCCAGGTGGCTGAGCACCCAGCGCGCCGCCCGGCGAGCCGGCACCCTGTCCGCCGAACAGATCGCCGCACTCGACGCCATCGGGATGCCCTGGGAACCCGCCAACGGCTGGACCGGCGTCCAACAAGCCACCGCTCGCAGACGCCACGCACAGGTCACCACTCCACCCGGACACCCCGCACCGTCTCCCCAGGAGCAGCCATGAACCACGGCGTCCCGGCATCGACCACACCAATGCCGCCAGAGGCGGCCCCCCATTTCTCACCACCGTCGCAGCGAACGCTGCGTGTCGTGAGCTGGAACCTGATGTCGTACGGAAAGTCGGGGCTGCCGACCCGGCGGGGCCAACACGAGCTGCTGCGCTTCTTACGCCCGGACATCGTGTGTCTGCAGGAGATCTACGCCGCTGGCGGCGATCCGGAGAAACTCGACCGGCTCGTGAAGGCGATAGCCGAGGCACTGGGGATGGCCGCCTTCGCGATCCCCGCGAAACACTCCGACTGCCACCTGGCGATTCTGTGGCGCCCGGAGTACACCATGTTGTCGCAGCGGTCGTACGACCTGCTCATGTGGCACGGCCTGGGCGTGGTCCGGCTCGACGTCGGCGCGCCGGTGCCGCTGACGGTGGCGGTCACCCACCTTTCGCCCTGGAACCCCGACAAGCAACTCGCCGACACGTACACCCTGACCGGGCAGCTTCCCCTGTCGGACGCGACGATCCTGGCCGCCGACTGGAACTCCTTCGGCGCGGACCCCGACTACGACCGCGAGCCAGAATGGTCGGCTCTTCCCCCGGAGTGGATCGCCCGGCATGTCCGGTGGAACGATGACGCCGACGCCCTTCCAGTAGCCGATCGGCGCCCGTCGCAGCTGATGCAGCGCAGCGGTTTCCGGGACGCCGCACCCCAGTTGGGCGCGGCGTGGAAGGCCACCGGCGGTCACGGCGGCGGCTGGAGACGACGCGAAGACGTCTTCTGGACCAACCGGCCGACAGCGCTGCGCAGCTACCACCCGATCGACACCCCCGCAGCACACACACTGTCAGACCACCTACCGATCATGATCGACCTCGACCCGCAGGCAATGTCGCAGGCGCCGTTCCCTGCCTCGCCTAGGGAATCGGACGATTCGTGACCGCCGAGCAGACGGGGCCCTGCCCTACACACCTCGATGCCCACCGCGACACCCGGCGACGTCGCCATGGTCACGGTGCCGTTGGCCAGCGCCCTCGACACCGGCCAGGTCGCGCAGTGGCTGCCGCCCCACTCACCGGAACCGACTGCAGCGACCTGGGGTGGCAAGAGCGACACCGCTACCGCGGAAGGGCCGTCCACGCCCCTGCGGGAACTGCCCGCGCTGGCCATCGCCCGTCCGCATCGCTACGTCCGGCCCGGCGAGCTGAGCCGTGACCTACGCCAACGAATCGCCGCGAACAGGAGCGTCATGATGACACCTACCCGGATCGGACGGCTGCGCCCGCCGCGGCTGCTCGAACTACTCGACCCGGCCATCCGTCACGACCTGCACCGCATCCCGATCCAGCCCGGCCACCGGGTGCTGGAGATCGGCGCTGGTACCGGCGAGCTGACCGCCCATCTGGCCCACCGGGTCGGGCCCAACGGCAGGGTCACCGCGGTCGACAACGACACCAGCTATCTCGCACCGACCGCCGTCATCGACGTCTACCAACGCACCCTCACCGACGGCGACCTGCCCGGCGAACCCGACACCGTCGACGTCGCCGTCGCACGCTGGTTCCACGGCCCCCTGCCCGACCCGGACGCCGTGATCCGACAGGCCATCGACCGGCTACGGCCCGGCGGCTGGCTGATCCTCGCCGACCTCCCCTTCACCCCCGCCCGGGTGTTCCACCCACATGGCGAGGACGCCGACCTGATCCAACACCTCGCGACGATGATCTACAGCCTCATCACCGGCACCGGCCGTCCCACCTGGCCGCTCGATGTCACCGCGCCGCTCGTCGCCGCCGGCCTCAACCCGGTCTGCACTCACCGCAGCGTTGAGACCTGGACCGGCGGCGGCCCCGGCTGCCAGATCCTCGCCGGCACCGCCGAACACCTCCGGCCCCACCTGGTCCAACCCGAACTCACCCACAGCGACCTCGACCGATTCATCACCCTCATGGCCGACCCCACCGTGCTCCTCGCCTCCTACGAACGCCGCACCGTGCACGCCCGCAAACCGGCCACACCACACCAGCCCGCCCGGCCAGCCACACGAGCCGCCCAAGACTGAAACCGCAGCCCGATACCAGGGGCGGCGCAGACCCGAACTGCACCACCCCACGCTGTAGCCGCCGTCAGGCGGCTACCTGACCGGACCGTCGTGACAGGGGCGGCCACGGACGGCCCGGTCACCGGGCCGGCGGCAGCGGGTACCCCCGACCCCTGCCGCCGGCCCACCCCGCGAACGCCTGCCATGGCCGGCCGTACCAGTGACACTGCCTCGGCCGTTGCCACCGGCAACAGTGCTCCACGATCTGACCCGAGGAAGAGGAAGCAGCGAATGAGTCAGACCGACACGGACATCGCCGATCGCGCTGCCGAGCTGCGCGCCGCGCTCGTGCGCGACCTGCAGGCCCGAGGCAACATCACCTCGGAGGCGGTGGAGGCGGCGGTGCGCCGTGTGCCGCGCGAGTTGTTCATGCCTCCCGGCACCGACCTGAACGTCGCCTACGGCGTCGACAAGTCGGTGGTGACCAAGCGCGACGAGCACGGCGTGGCGATCTCGTCGGTGTCCGCGGCCTATATCCAGGCGCGGATGCTGGAGCAGGCCGAACTCGCGCCGGGCATGACGGTGCTGGAGGTCGGCTCCGGTGGTCTGAACGCCGCGTACCTCGCCGAGATCGTCGGCCCCGCCGGTCGGGTCGTGAGCGTGGACATCGACCCGGAGGTCACCGACCGGGCCGCGACGCTACTCGAAGCCAACGGCTACGGCAGCCGCGTGCGGGTTCTCGTCGCCGACGCGGAGCACGGCGTGCCCGACGAGGGTCCGTTCGACGCGATCATCGTCACCGTCGGGGCCTGGGACATCGCCCCCGCGCTGCGCGACCAACTACGCGAGCGGGGAGTGATCGTCCTTCCACTGATCATGAACGCGGTCACGAGGACGATCGGCTTCCGCCGCGACGGCGACCACCTGGTCAGCAGGTCGGTGGAGGTCGCCGGGTTCGTGCCGATGCAGGGCGACGGCGCGCACTCCGATCGGGTGTTTCTCCTGCCCGATACGAACGGCAGGTATGTGCGGCTCCGGTTCGACTCCGACGTACCCGAACACCTGGACCGTCTCGCCGGCGTCCTCGCCGGAGAGCGCACCGAAGTGTGGTCCGACGTGACGATCGCAAGCGGAGTGTCGTTCGCGGACCTGCATCTGTGGCTCGCATGGTTCCTGCCCGGCTTCTGCCGCGTCGCCGCCGACGACGGAACCGACCTTGCCGCCGAGCGCCTCTGGTTCCCGCACGGCGTCGTCCACGGCGCGGGCATCGCCTACCTGGCGTTGCAGCCTGCACCCGACGGGGAGGGCTTCGAGTTCGGCGCCCGCGCCTTCGGACCGGACGGCGAACGCGCCGCCGCCGCAATGGTCGAACAGATCCGGGCCTGGGACCGCACCGGACGCGACGTGGAGCCCCGATTCGGCTACTGGCCCACCGACAGCGACCACACCCGCATCCCCTCCGACGCCGCTGTCATGGACAAAACCCACGGCGTCATCTCGATCTCCTGGTCCTGACGACCAGGTGGCACCACCACAACCCCTCCAGGGAAGGAGAGTGATGTCGATGGCTCCGCCGACCACGGTCCTCGACGCCCCGCCGACCGACGCCCAGGTCGTCACCGACGACGACTTCGTGCTCGACATGCGGGTGATCGAAGCGACGACACCGCTGGTGATCATGGCATGCAGCACGAGTGACGGCTGCGGCACCACCTGCAGCACCAGCGCCTGCCCCACTTCGTCGAACGACCCGGCCTGACCCTCAGGCTCTACACAACAGCAGCTCCGCCGGGTCGACCAGCTCGTCTCCGACAGCGCGTCGAGCGCGATGCGCCTGCCGTCCGCCGGGCCGTCCTCGCGAGTGCAGCTACGTCTTGAGCGATTGCCTGAAACTGGGCGGCTGGGAGACCCAGCTCAGCAGCCGAATCCGGTAGGCGCCGTACGGCGCCTACTCGACCGGCCGCAGGACGCGGCAACGGACGGCGGCCGGTCCCCGGCCGGCGGCAGCGGGCATCCCCCGCCCCGCTGCCGCCGGCCATCCCGGGCCAGGACGACGGAACAGGGCTGCAACGCCGATGCTGGCCGTCCGTTCCGAGTCGGAAAGGTGTTTGACCAATCCGCGCCGAAGGGAGTAGCGAGTAGCGCAGATGACTGATGCGCTACTCGCCGCTGATCGAGCCATCGAGACCACCGGAACAGTGGTCACGATTGGTCGTACATAGAAATAAGGGTCGATGCCAGCGCCAGCGACGGGAGATGTTCTCGATGCAGACACATGCTCGCCAGCTCAAGCAGTTCGTGCTAAAGCCCACCGTCTACTGTTACCACAAATGCCCATACTGCGATCTTCGGCAGGATTTCTACACCGGGATGGTCGCAGAGCGAAAGCAAGCTCTCCAGGTCGTACCTCGTCAGGTCGGCGTCCGTATGCCCAACCCAGGGCACATGCCCCTGGACATGGCATTGCGCACGATTGACGAAGCTGCCGCCCTGGGGATGGAAGAGCTACAGCTCAGCGGCGGCGACCCGCTGCTGTACCCGCACCTCATCGAGGTGATCAAAGCAGCGAAGAGACATCCCGGCGTGTTCGTTCTCATGAACTCGGTCGGCACCGGTGTCACAGTGGACAAAGCCCGGGAGATCATCGATGCCGGGCTCGGCGCGTGGAACTTTTCCGTGGACACACTGGACCCGGTGAGGTACGAGAAGCTTCGCGGCGTCCGTAACGCCCTACCCACGATCATGAAGGCCATCGACGTAGTGCGTGAGGCAGGCTCGGACGCCCCGGAATTCCGCATGAACTACATGTGCGTCATCACCCGGCACAACTTCCGCGAAATCCCCGAACTGGTCGCCCACTGCGTGGACTCCGGCATCGCATCGATCTACTTCATGAACGTCTACGGCGACAACACCGGCGCATCGCTGCTGACCGCGCCGGAGATCAACGAGTTCCGCGACCAGGTCGTGCCCGCGATTCACGCGGTGCTGCGCGCCAAGGACGTACCGGAGATCGTCAAGGACAACGCCGAGTACGTGATGGGTACCTTCTTCTCTCGGGAGAATTCGGACGAGAACTACGCCCAGGGCATCTACTGGCCAGATACGGCGTCGGTCAAGGCGGCCTGCCGCGTCCCGAACCTCTACACCCTCATCGAGCCCGACGGCTCCGCGCTGCCCTGCTGCCTGGTAGAGATCTCGCACGTCGGCGTCGTCGGCAACGTCATGGAGACGCCGTTGGCCAAGGTGTGGACCGGCGAAGCGTTCGAGCAGTTCCGTGAGAAGCGCATCCCGTTCTGTCAGCGGTGCTCGTCACCGCGGAACATGACCCTCGGCCTCGTGCCCAACATGTGCCGGCAGTTCCGCCCATGACCGAGGACCCCCTCGCCACCGTGGTGGTACCAGTCAAGGACGACGAGCGGGTCTACCGCCTCATCGACAGCTTGCGGCACCAAACCCTGCCGCGCGACCGCTACGAGGTCATCATCGTAGAGAACGGCAGCCAGCGATTCGGTGACCTAGCCGACGCCAGCGACGCGATCCGGTACCTGCATCTCCCGGATGCCAACTCAGCGGCGGCGAGGAACGCCGGCCTGGCCGTGGCTCGTGGCCGGTACCTGCTGCTCACCGACGCGGATTGCGTGGCCGATCCGCCGTGGATCGAGCGCATGACGGCGGCACTTAAGGAAGGGCCGGCATCGGTGATCGGTGGCGTGATCCGCCCGTACGCGCCGAAGACCTGGACGCAGCGACACGCGATAACGATCGTCAACGGCCAAGACCGGCTCAACTACCTGCCGGCCCTGCACCTGCCATACGTAGCGGGGGCCAACGCGGGCTTCGTGACCGCCGGACTGCGCGAGGTCGGTGGATTCGACGAAGACCTCCGCTCAGGCAACGACGTGGACATCTGCTACAAGCTCGGCCTCACGGGCAGCAGCGCCGAGATCGTGCCCGACGCGGTGGTATGGCACGAAGACCGACCCACGGTGCGGGCGCACTTCCGCCGGTTCCGGTTCTACGCCATCTACCAGGTGCTCCTATTCGCCAAGTACAAGCAGCACTCCGGCAAGCGGCTCGTGTTCGACCCGTACCCCTTCCGGCGCGCCGCGCAAGCGATCCGCGACAGCCCTCGCGCGGCAGTCCGACTCGTGCACGGGGACGCCGGCCCCGCCTCGCGGATGGTCCTCCAACTCATCGAGGCCGCCGGAGTGCTCACGGGCGAGGTCGAAGGGGCCATCCGATTCCGACAGCTCTACCTGTGACCAGACCCCCAATCTGACGGCAGACGAGGAGACAGCACATGAGGTCAGCACCGCTGGCAACCGACTGGACCAGGCAACGGCAGATCACCCGCCGAGGTGTGCTGTGGCTCGGGCTCACCTGCGACGTCCGGTGCAAGTTCTGCTACGACGAAAAGGTCTCCCTGAACGCGAAGGCATGGATACCACCCACCGAGGCGCGTGCCGCCATCGACAAGTTCCGCTACTTCTACCACAACGAATTTGTCGACTTCATGGGCGGCGAACCAACCCTGCACCCCAACGCGCTGGAGATCGTCCGCCACGCGGCTGACATCGGCCTTCGCCCGACGATGATCACACACGGCATGCACCTGGCCGACATGGACAACGCACGCGCCTTCGCCGACGCCGGTATCCACGACTTCCTCGTCTCGATCCACGGCATTGGCGACACCGTACGGGAGATCCACGGCCGCGGCCGAGACAACTACGCCAAGCAGATCGCGGCACTGGACAACCTGCGCGAGCTGGGGATTCCGTTCCGTTTCAACGTCACAATGATCAAGGACAACCTGACTGAGCTAGAGGCCATCGCGGACCTGGCCGGCCAGACGGGCGCCCGTGTCGTCAACTTCCTGACCTTCAACCCCTACTTCGAGTGGACCGCCGACCCGGAGATCTCATTCCAGGCGCGGCACTCCGAGATCGCCCCACATCTGGCCCGCGCGATCGACCGCTGCACCGCGCTCGGCGTGGAGGCAAACGTCCGATACATGCCACCCTGCCAGCTACCCGGCCACGAAGCACACGTCTACACCGGCTACCAACTGCCCTACGACCCGCACGAATGGGACTACAACTCCTGGTACGACACCGGACACGAAGGCGAGCCAGATCCGGCGTGGTACCTCGACGCCTCACGCAGGCAGCAGCAGCGCCACAACTACGTCCACGTCCCGGCCTGTGGCGACTGCGCGCTCCGCCAAGTCTGCGACGGCTTCCACGCGCAGTACGTAACGCGATGGGGCGCAGACGAGGCGCGCCCCTACGACAAGCCGCTGATCGACGACCCGACACACTTCGTCAAGCAGCAGCGCAAGATCCGCTACACGGGCTCAGGCGAGCACAGCGGGGGAGCGGATGCAGAAGCGCTCGCCGCCACCCGGCTCGCCGTGGGCGATGACGGCAGAGCCGGTGTCAAACGGCAGCGCCCGAGCCGCCCATGATCGCCATGGTCGTGATGCTGACGATCCTTGTGCGGCAGCTGTTCATACTCACCGCGATCGTGCGGTCCAGGGCTTTCCTGACTGCCTCGCCGCGTCCGGCGACGGTGGATGCGGCCGGGGAAAGGCCAGCGCTGTTCGTCGTGGTCCCGGTTCTGCGAGAGGCCGCCATCATCGCCGAAACGATCAAGCACATAGTGAGCCTCACAGAAGGGCACCGAGCACACGTCATCATCGTCACCACCGCCCGGGAAACCATCGAGCCATCGCCGGACGGCGACACCGCGACGATAGTGAAGGAACTCGCCACCTCCGGGAGGTTCACCCACCTGCACTATCCGAACACGGGCGGGCTCAAGGGCGATCAGCTGAACTTCGCAGCAAACCACTGCGCGTCAACCCTGCCCGCAGACGACTCGCCTGCGGGCGCATACCTTGTCTGCTACGACGCCGACTCACGACCACCACTCGACGCGCTGACCCGCTTCGAAGCCGCCATCGCCGTCAATCCCACCGCACACGTCTTCCACCAGTCGTCGCGGTTCCAGCTACGCGCGCCCATCCGCCGCGAGGCCGGAGCGTTACATGGCCTGACTCGGGCGGTGTGCGACGCCGGCGCGCTGCGTGCCAACCGCTTCGTACTCGGATTCGAGATTCCCCGATTGATCAACCGATCCAGCAGCGTAGGACGGCTCAAGCGCGCCGCCTGCTCATACGTCTACGCCCACGTCACTGGACACGGACTGTGCGTCCGGCTGTCGTTCCTGCTGGACCACCCAATGCCCGCCGGCTCGCCCATGGAGGACATGCAGTACAGCTTCCACCTGGGATCGCACAACACCGAGATGGTCCCAGTCGCCGGCCTCGACCACGCTGCCGTCCCCGACACCATCACGGCCCAGGTCGAACAGGCATCGCGCTGGTTCTTCGGACCGGCCCGCGCCCTGCGCTACCTCCGCCAACCGTCGACCAAGCCCGGCGCACGCGCACAGCTCCAAGCAGCCTCCGCACTCGGCGCGGCCGGCGAATGGCTCGGCTGCGCCATCGCGGCCCCGGCAATCCTCGCCACGCTGTGCCTCGCATCCGGGCCAATCCAGCTCGTGGCTGCCGCGGTCGCCGTGATCTACCTCGCCCAACTCGTCGCTACCGACCGCACCCTAGGCGAGCCAGACAACCTGCGGCAGCGCGTGATCCGCGTCCTGACCTGCCCCCTCGCCACCGTGCTGTTCGGCCTCGGCGGACTCATCGGCGCCACCAACCTTGTGAAAGGAGGCTCCGGCATCGGGAAAACCGAGCGCCGGTAGACCATGAACTCACAAACTGTGATCGTTGCCGTCGAGGGCCCATGCTGCGCTGGCAAGACCACCCTCAGCCGAGGGTTGCTGAAAGCGCTGTCGCAGCTGACCATCGCACACGTGCGGTGCTACGCCGACTTTGTCGGCGGTGGCCGATTTCTTCCCAACCCCGTACCCCAAACCCTCGACGAAGACGCCGCCGGGCTCAGCGAGCTGATCCACATCGAGCGGGCGCGAACCGAGGCGGCGTTGCACGCCGCGAGCGACCTGATCTTGCTAGACCGGGGGCCGAACACCTTCCTCGCGCATCGCCACGCCATCGAACAGGTCACCGGGCTGCAATGCTTCGGTCCCGCCCAGCGCGCCGTGGCCGAGGCGCGCCTTCCATCCTGGCCCGATCTCGTACTATACCTAGACGTGCCGCAGGCGACGGTGCACGAGCGCAACCGGGGGAAGTTCCCCGACGACAGCATCTTCATCGACGCGCAGTTCAATTCAGGGATTCGGTCGTACTACACCGAGATGACCGGAGATCAGAAGATCATGTGGCTTGACGCGACGCTCGACCCCAGCGAGTTGGTCGAACTCGCCCAAGCCCAGGTCCGCGGCCTACTGACGACAGCCGCTGCGAACTAGGAGGGCCGCCCGCGTGATACAGGTGCCGCTAGCCGGCAAGGTCGTCTTCGTGGACTGGCACAGCGTTCTGTCACGCGACCCCTTCTGGATGTCAATACGCGAAAGCGCCACTCACCCACTGAAAGCGCAACTCGAAGCGAACCTCGCCGAGGTATTCAAGAACAAGGCCAACGAGTGGATGAAAGGACTGCTTTCCTCAGAAGACATCATTAAGTCTATGGATATCGAGCTAGATGGTCGATTCCGCGAGGACTTCCTCACGCGACGACTATACGTCGACTGCGCAAAAATGCGAGTCAACGCCGATCTTTTCGAAGCCCTTCGCAAGATCAAATCGCACCTGTTGGTTGTCTTGGCGACTGACAATATGGACTGCTTCCTGCAGACATTCGACCGAGCGCGTGCCAAGAGGCGTCGGCCGACCCCGCAGTCCGAGACGCTGGCCGACTGGGCGGTCATTCTCGACGACATCATTTGCTCCAGCGAAGTCGCAGCATTGAAGGCCGAAGACCCCCAACGCTTCTTCGGGCCCTGGCTGGCGAAACATGGCCTTACCTTCGCCGACGCTGCCCTGATCGACGACCGCGCCGACAACTGCGCCGCATTCGTAGAGCAGGGCGGCAAGGCGGTGCTATACAAGATGGGCATCGGCGACGTCCACGACGTACTGGAAGCCCTGACCACCTGGATGGAATCGGGAACTGGTGCACCCACTGCGGGGACGAGCTGGGCGACGAATTCGCCTCGTACAAGCTGACGCCGCATGCGGGCTACTTGCGGGGACTGGCCGAGGCGCCGGACCTGCGGGGGATTCGCTCAGCCGGTCGCTGCTACCGGCCTCGTGGCAGGCGGGTGTCGTGATGCGCGATCATGTTCTATGACGCGTCGGCTACTGCAGACGGCGGGCCGCCACCTACTCGGACGGCACGCGCGGGCTTACGCTGAGCGTCCAGCATCTGTCGTCGGTGATCCTCGTGAGGAGCCTTGTGAGCGCGCTCGGTAGTTTCATCTGGTCGATCGCGGACCGGCTTCGGGGTCCCTACCGTCCCAACCAGTACGGCAACGTGATCCTCCCGCTCACAATCCTGCGACGCCTCGACTGCATCCTTGAGCCCAATCGGGACACGGTGCGCGCGCTGGCGGCAGAGTATGACAACCCGAACCGGCTCAAGATCGAGGTTAAGAAGGCGACCGGTATGCCGTTCTACAACACCTCGAACTACTCCTTCGCCAACCTGCTGGCTGATGCCGACGGGCTGGCGGACAACCTGGCCGACTACATCGACCGCTTCTCGCCCGATGTCGACGTGTTCGAATACTTCGACTTCAAGAAGGAGATCTTAGCCTTGGAGAAGGCCGGGCTGCTACGCGAGGTCATCACGTCCTTCAAGGCTGTCGACCTGCATCCAGACGTCGTCTCCAACGCCGACATGGGCGATGCGTTCGAGTACATCATCCGTAAGTTCAACGAGGCCGCGAACGAGACCTCCGGCGACCACTACACCCCACGGGACGCGATCCGGCTGCTGGTCGACCTTCTCTTCGCCGAGAAGGACACTGAGTTGACCGAGGCCGACATCGTCCGCTCGCTGTACGATCCCACCGCGGGCACCGGCGGCATGCTCGCCCTGGCCGAAGAACACCTGCTTGCACAGAACCCCGCGGCGAAGCTGCGCCTGTACGGTCAGGAGTACAACCCGCAGTCGTACGCGATCTGCAAGTCCGACCTGCTGGCCAGGGGCCACGATGCGACCAACATCGCTTTCGGCAACACGCTGCTTGATGATGCGTTCAAGGGCCGGCAGTTCGACTTCTGCATGTCCAACCCTCCCTATGGGGTCGACTGGAAGCAGTACGCCAAGGCGGTCACGAAGGAGCGCGACGAAGCCGGCCCTTTCGGCCGGTTCGCCGCCGGCCTACCGGCGACCTCGGACGGGCAGATGCTCTTCCTGCTCCACCTGGTTCACAAGATGCGGGCGCCGGAGGACGGCGGCGGCCGGGCCGGCATCGTGATGAACGGCTCGCCACTCTTCAATGGAGCCGCCGACTCCGGCCCCTCCAACATCCGTAAGTGGCTGCTGGAGAACGACCTGGTCGAAGCCATCGTCGCGCTGCCGACGAACATGTTCTTTAACACCGGGATCGCCACCTACATCTGGATCCTCGACAACGCTAAACACCCAGACCGCAAGGGCTTGGTCCAGCTCATCGACGGAACGTCGTTCTGGACCAAGATGCGCAAGAACCTCGGTGCCAAGAATCGCGAGCTCAGCGAGGAGAACCGCGCCAAGGTCGTCCAGCTGTACGCTGACTTCACCGACGCCAACCCGGACTGCTCCAAGGTTTTGCGCAACGACGAGTTCGGTTACTGGACCATCACCGTTGAGCGCCCCCTCCTTGACAAATTCGGCAACCCCGTCGTCGACCGCAAGGGCAAACCCAAGCCGGACCCGAGGAAGCGCGACACTGAGAACGTCCCGTTCACCTATAGTCGCTCGACCACTGTTGTGACCGGCAAGGTCGAGGTTATCCAGGCGTACTTCGAAGCCGAGGTGAAGCCGCATGCCCCGGACGCCTGGATTGACTGGACAAAGGTCAAAACCGGTTACGAGATCCCCTTCACCCGACATTTCTACAAGTACGTCCCACCCCGCCCTCTCGTCGAGATTGACGCCGACCTAGAGAAGCAGGTTGCCAAGATCTTTGAGCTGTTGCGGGAGGTGGAGGGGTGAGTGTCCGGGAAGAGCTATCAGCAGCGCCCATGGTGCCCCTGCGGTATCTCGTGTCGTTTAACCCACGTCCCACATCGGACTCCGTAGGTGATGCGGTTTACCTTCCGATGGAAGCGATCTCCGAGTTTGGTCCAGCAGATACGAGCCGTCGGCGCCCCTTCTGCGATCTCCGTCAGGGATACTCCTACGTGGCGGACGGTGATATTGCGTTCGCCAAGGTGACCCCGTGCTTCGAGAACGGTAAAGGATTTGTTGCGCGGAATCTCCCGGATGGCCAGGCATTCGCGACGACCGAGGTCACAGTCATGCGACCGTCAAACAGGGTCGAGGCGGACTATCTCGGTTGGATTCTTCGGTCATCGCGCTTTCTGAAACAGGGCGAATCTCATATGACCGGGTCGGGTGGCCTCCGCCGTGTCCCTGACTCGTTTGTCGGGTCGTACTCAGTCCCGCTACCTGACCGTCGAGCACAGCGGGCGATAGCGCACTTCCTCGACCGCGAGACCTCCCGCATCGACAGGCTCGTCGAGGAGCAGCAGTGCCTGATTAAGATGCTTCGTGAACGACGGCATGCACTCCGCGTGCACGTAGCCCTGCACGGAACGATGCAGGTGGCAGAGATTGAAAGCCCCTTGCCGTGGGCAAGCAAGATCCCGGCGAGCTGGCGAGTTGTCCCGCTAACCTCGGTCGCTCAACTCGAGAGCGGTCACACGCCGAGCCGATCACGAGAGGATTGGTGGACGGATTGCTACATCCCGTGGGTGAGCCTCCACGACGTCGGCACGATGCGCCGCACCAAGTACCTCCTAGACACGGCGCAGCGCATCAGCGATGCCGGAATCGCTAACAGTTCGGCGCGCCTGCTCCCTGCGCGCACTGTCGTCCTCTCGCGGGACGCGACTGTGGGACGGACAGCGGTCATGGGGGTTCCGATGGCGACGTCGCAGCACTTCGCTGCGTGGGTTTGTGGACCGCTCCTTGATCCTGAGTACCTCTGGGTCTTGTTCGCGGATGCGATGCAACCGTTCTTCGATTCGTTCCAGAACGGATCGACGATTCGCACGATCGGCATGGGGGATCTCAAGGCTTTTCGCATCCCGCTCCCGCCTCTCGACGAACAGCGGCGGATTGTTGAATACCTGGACGAGGAGACGCCGAAGATCGACGCGCTGATCGCCGAGACGGAGCGGTTCATCGAACTCGCCCGCGAGCGGCGAGCGGCGCTGATCACGGCGGCGGTGACGGGCCGGATCGACGTACCGGAGATGGCGTGATGGCCGATCACAACGAGGTCGTCTTCGAGTCCGAGATCTGCGCGTACCTGGAGTCCCACGGGTGGCTTTACTCGGCGAACGACACCGGCTACGACCGGGAGCGGGCGCTCTTCCCCGTGGACCTTTTCGCTTGGCTGGAGGAGACCCAGCAGGCGGCGTACGCGAAGGCCTTGAAGGCGGCGGGGTCCCAGGCGAAGTTCCTCGATGTGCTGACCACGGCGCTCGACAAGCCTCTTGAACATGGTGGCGGGACGCTGAACATCCTGCGTAACGGGGTGCAGTACATCGGTGGTGGCCGGTTGAAGATGGCGCAGTTCCGGCCCGAGACCAGTTTGAACGCGACCACCAATGCGCAGTACGCGGCGATGCGGGTGCGGGTGATGCGGCAGGTGCGCTTCTCCACCGCCGATCAGCGCAGCATCGACTTGGTCTTCTTCGTCAACGGCCTCCCGGTGGCCACCGTCGAGCTGAAGACCGACTTCACGCAGTCTCTCGATGAGGCGATCAACCAGTACCGCAAGAACAGGCATCCGCTGACCAGCGGGCGGCCAGAGCCACTGCTGTCGTTCGGGCATCGGGCGCTGGTCCACTTCGCGGTCTCCAACGACCGGGCCGCGATGACCACCAAGTTGGAGGGCGAGAATACCCAGTTTCTGCCGTTCGACATGGGTCACGAGAGTGACGCGGGGAATTCGCCGGGTGAGGGCGGGCGGTCGGCGACGGCGTACCTATGGGAACGGGTCTGGGAAAAGGACGCCTGGCTCACCATCATCGGCCGGCTGATGATCGTGGAAACCAAGGAGGAGTGGGACGTCGCGACCGGGACGTCGGTGCGGCGTAGAAGCATGCTCTTTCCACGATTCCACCAGTGGGAGGCCGTGACGACCCTCGTGGCAGCGGTGCGCGAGGAGGGGGTGGGGCATCGCTACCTGATCGAGCACTCGGCGGGGTCGGGGAAGACGAACACCATCGCCTGGACTGCCCACCGGCTGGCGCGGCTGCACGTGAACGACGAGAAGGTCTTCGACTCGGTGATCGTGGTCGTGGACCGCACCGTGCTCGACGGGCAGCTCCAGGAGGCGATCCGGCAGATCGACGGGTCGGGGAAGATCGTGGCCACGATCAGCCCGGAGGACGTCCGCAAGGCGGGGGCGAAGTCGAAGTCCGGGCTACTGGCGACCGCTTTGAAGAACGGGGAGCTGATCATCGCGGTGACGGTGCAGACCTTCCAGTTCGCGCTCGATGAGATCCGGGTCGACTCGTCGCTGAAGGGGCGTCGTTTCGCGGTGATCGCGGACGAGGCGCACTCGTCGCAGTCCGGCCAGATGTCCTCCAAGCTCAAGGCTGTGCTGACCGTGGAGGAGGTCAAGGAGATCGAGGAGGGCGGTGAGGTCGACGTCGAGGCGATCCTTGCCTCGGAGATGACCGAGCGGGCCGAGTCGGAGAACATCTCCTGGTTCGCGTTCACGGCGACGCCGAAGAACAAGACCCTGGAGCTCTTCGGCCGCAAGGGTCCTGACGGGAAGCCGGTCGAGTTCCACCTCTACTCGATGCGGCAGGCGATCGAGGAGGGCTACATCCTCGACGTGCTCAGGGGCTACCAGTCCTACGACACTGCACTGAAGATCGCCGGCCGGGCCGCGAGCGGCGACGGAGACAAGGTGGTGGAGGAGGCCGCGGCGCGTAAGGGGCTGATGCGGTGGGTGACGCTCCACCCGACCAACATCAGCCAGAAAGTACAGATCATCGTCGAGCACTTCCACGCCAACGTCGCCCACCTGCTGGAGGGCAAGGCGAAGGCGATGGTCGTGACCGACTCGCGCAAGGCCGCGGTGAAGTACAAGAAGGCGATCGACGCCTACATCGCCAAGCGGGCCGCCAAGGACGCCTCCTACAACTACCGCACCCTGGTCGCCTTCTCCAACTCCGTGACGATGGCCGAGGATGCGGAGTGGGCTTCGGACTGGGGGCCGCAGCCGAGCAAGGACGACGAGTTCACCGAGGCCAAGCTGAACCCCGGTGCCGGCGCGGACCTGGCCGCCGCCTTCAAGGGCGCGACGTACAAGATCATGCTGGTCGCGAACAAGTTCCAGACAGGGTTCGACCAGCCGCTGCTCTCGGCCATGTACGTCGACAAGAAGCTCTCCGGGGTCACCGCCGTGCAGACGCTGTCCCGGCTCAACCGCACCCACCGCACTGCCGGTGGGGAGCAGAAGCGCAAGACGTTCGTCATCGACTTCGTGAACAAGCCTGAGGACATCCGGGCTGCGTTCGAGCCGTACTTCACCAACGCCACCCTGGAGACCGAAACCGACCCGTACATCGTTGTCCACCTCGCCAACAAGCTCGCCCAGGCCGGGATCTACACGCCAGAGCAGGTGCGCGAGGTCGCCGAACTGTGGGTCACCCGCAAAGGCAACAACGCACTCTCGGCAGCGATCAGCCCGGCCAAGAACGACTTCGCCCGCCGCTACGCGACGGCAGTCGAGGCCGACGACAAGGTCACCCTCAACACCCTCGACCTGTTCCGCAAGGACGTCTCCACCTACGTCCGGCTCTACGACTTCATGAGCCAGATCGTCGACTACGGCGACCCGTACATGGAGATGCTCTCGATCTTCCTCCGGCTTCTGGAGAAGGTCATCGCAGACTCCTCCTGGGCCGCAGAGGTCGACCTCTCCGACGTGGTCCTGGTCGGGGTCAAGCACACCAAGGCGAACGCGGTCGACATCTCGCTGACCGGTGACGGTCAGCTCAAGGGCATCGGTGCCGCCGGCACGGGCACCCGGAAGGAGCCGAAGTACGTCGCACTCCAGGTCGTCATCGACAAGATGAACGACCTCTTCGGCGCCGAGTCGTTCTCCGCGTCTCAGGTCCGCGAGTTCGTACAGGGGCTAGTACAGCGGCTGCTCGCCTACCCGGGCCTGGTCAACCAGGCCAAGGTGAACTCGAAGAAGCAGTTTATGGAGTCACAGGACTTCCAAGCGGCGGTCACCGAGGCGGTCGTCGACAACCAGGACGCCCACAACACCATGGCCGACTACTTCTTCAGCGACGGCCCTGGCATCAACGCCGTCATCATGGCCCTCGCGGATGCCTTTTACGAGGCGGCGATCGACCAGCGGGCCGAATGCGAGCAGCCCGACCTCGGCAGATCTTACTGAGGCGCTATACGCGGTGACCCAGCCGCTCACCTGACCGCTTAGAATCAGCTAACCAACTCTCCATCCAACTCGGGGCTTGACAGGGCGTCTACCCGGCAGCTCACGGCTGACGGCTCGTGGCTTCAAATTGGCTGGGGTCTTCCAACGTACGTTGAACCTCTTCTGCGAGGGCAGCAAGGGAACCCTCCCTGCCGAGGTGCCAACGACCGGGCCCCTGCACAGCGATCGGTGCACCACTCCACTCTGCAAGCATCCAGATTCGGTTAGCCAACCCGGTTGGTGTGTAGCGTTTACCGTCCGCAGACCAGACCAGGGGCCGCGCTCGGTCGTTGACCCAGGTTGCTACGCTCCTGCGGCTATCCTCGGCCAGCCAATTAGCAAGTGCCTGCCGCTCTGCCTCGGTGCCTACGTGGAACTGAAGACTACTGCCGTCCTTGATTCGGCCAGCATCGACGAGGATATGCACAGAGTTTCGGCGTCTAGGCGCCCGTTGCCTCGGGGCGGGGCGGTAGTCAGGCCGCAGTTCGGGTACGGCGTCGCCCGCCTCGAACGCTCGCCTCGTCGCACGCACCAGCGACAGAACACGGTCTGCCGAGGACAGCGTCGGCTGGATAAAGGAGTTTAGCCCAAACTGGCCGTCGATCTCTGCTACTAGGCGACGGACCGCCTGGCCTACGAGATCGGGCACCTTCTCCAGCTCCGCCTCCCAAGCGTAATCTGGATCGTCGATGCCGTCTCGTCCGATCTGCTGAAAGACGATGTGCACGATAACAAGGCTTCCCTGCTCCGCTACGGCGGCGGCGCGCCCCTCCCACTGGCTCCGTTCGGCATGTAGGGAGTCGCGCACTCGTCTGAGTAGCAACACGGACCGCCAGATCTGAACTGCGGGCGGAGGCTCTCCAAAGATTCTGGAGTACGTTCCCTGGGCCCCCTCCTCCCAAAGTAAATCCTCATTGGTGCGGACCCGCTGCACCAAGCGGGGATCGGGATGGGCGCAGGTCAGCGCTATGGCAGCCTCGCGAACCGTGCACCCGCTTTCTGGGGATGGCTCAAACTCGCTTCGCCGGATAGCGTAGGTCAGGTCGAGGGTGAGGGCAAACTCCTCCTTAATCGCAAGCTGTACCTCATCGAGTGCTACGAAGTCTCGCCGCTCAATGCGGTTCTGGGTGTTGGTGGCCTTCGTGATCTCGGCGCTGGTGGCCTCGTCGGCACTCTTGATGATTCGGATTCCTACGATCGCTGAGCCAACGCGTTCAGCGTCGCGCCGAACGGCTTCCGCTATTGCGGCAACCGTTTGTGCGCCATTAACGACACTGGCGTTCTTTGCATCGATATTGGCGATACCGTGAGGTGCGCTCTTGCTCTTCGGAGTCATGTCGAGGTGATCACAGAGGATCGTGACTCCGTTGTTCCGATACCAGAACTCGTGGGGCTCGTCAACGAGACTTTGAGCGATATCAGCATTGACCTGGGTGACGCCGAGTGACTCTCGAATGTTGCGTCGGAACAGTTGATCGCCATGCGCCTCATACCAGGAGGCAACCGCAGCCGCTGTGGTAAGGCCGGCATACGCCTGCATTGGTGTGACCACTGGATACCAGGATTGGAGGTCGAAGTTCAGTCCGATCGGCTCTGGCTGCGCAGTTCGGCGGATCATCTCCCAGATGTCCGCGATGCTTATGATTTCGAAGTCGAGGTACTGGCCGTGAGCGTTGTATTCGTCCCGCAATTCCCTGAGGCGTAGCAACACGTTGTCGTGCAGCGCCGCGTGACGCATGATTCCGATTGTCAGCGTGATACTCGCGCGGGAATCGTCCAGAATCGTCGATATCTGGTTGGTGTAGGCGCGAAGCTTATCGTTAAAGCGGTCGAACTGCCGATGGTCGATTCTGCGTAGCCCATCCGCCATGGATATGACGTCGTTCTCGCCAAAGCGCGCCTCTGCCTTGTCGCTCCACTTGGTTTGAATCAGCCAGAGACGAGACGCTCCAGCGCCAAACGCCACTGCATCTACACCGAAGTCTTGCCCGCCGTCAGTCACCAACGATGCTGCCCGCACATCGTCACAGCCTGAGCGGCTCGCAGCGATAGCTGCCGCGAGCGCTCGAGTGAGAAGGCAGCGCCTGCGCTCCTCCGGGTCTGGATTCGTGATGTCACTCAGATCAAGATGATCTTCGAATCTCCGACGGAGAGCGTCGGAGATCACCTTCATCTGCCGCGACGGGCCCGACCCTTGGGACACCCGGCCTCCCCGCACTTGAATCCACGACGCGAGCTGGCTTCGGCACCCGCCGCGGCTGCGATCCGATCAGCTGTGGAGTCTACGGGAGGTTGCGCTCTCGCACGTGGCCTCATTCGGGTGCTTGTCCTGCGTTGCTCCCGTAAAGTAGCGATGCGGTTCCGGCTCTGGTGTTGGCTTCTGATCTGGCTCTGCGGAGCTGGTAGAACAGGTTTGGCACACGAGGCCCGTCGCGGCGAAGCAGGAAAGCTGCGTCCTGGACCTCTCGACAGCTGCCGATAGCGAGCGTGTCGGGCTGGGTAGCGTATGCCTGCCACAGGTCGTCGATCTTGTACTCGGCCTGTTGACGTGCATTGGCGTGTTGCCAGTGCTGTCGGGCGAGTTCGATGGTGTCGAGGAAGGCTGGGGCGCTGGGTAGGAAGATCTTGATCAGGTAGTCGGCGAGGCTCAGGTCGCGTACGAGGGCGATGACGAGTCCGATGATGAACCAGATCACGCCGGTGGTCAGGATGGTGCCGCTGTAGGCGCGGTGTTCTTGGCGGCTCCACACCATGCTTTGACGTTGGCAGAGCAGCACATCGGCGGGCCAGGGTGTGGCGCCAAGGTCGACGCTGTACCACTTGCGGTATTTGGTGTCGTCGGTGATGTGGCGTGCCGAGGCGGCCACATCTTCGGGTGCAGGTTTGCGACCGGCGAGGGCGGTGTTCCACGGCATGTGGAACAGATTGGTGTCGTAGAGTTCCTGGACTCGGGCGGCGTGCTGGGTGGCTCGCTGTTCCATGCCGGTTAGCAGGGTGCGGCCGAGGACGAGCCATCCGGCGCTGATGGCGGCGACCAGGTCCGTGGTGGCCGGGATGAACAAGGAGATGAACGGGCCGACCGCGGCGAGCGCGAACGTGCCGAGAGCACGGGCGCGCCGCCAACGGTGGGCGATCTGGTAGTCGCGGCTGTAGGCAAGGAGCCGGTTGAGGTGCTGTGGCTCGTCTTGGCGCTGGGTGATGCGGGCCGTGGCTCCTTCGGGCACTGGCCGGGCGGCATGGGTGCTGGTCATGAGAGCGGGAACAGCGGTCCGAACAGTGCGCGCCATGCGGTCAGGGCTTCGCCGGTGCGTCCGGTCCGGTCGAGGTTGATCGCTGCGGTGCAGGCCGCCTCGGCCGCGCGGAGCGCCTTGCGGGCGGTGTCCATCTTCGCTGGGTCATTGTCCACGACGTCGGAGACGTCAGGTCCGATGTTGGCCGGGTCCGGCCAACCCTCATCAATGCGGCTGGCGGCGCTGGCGAAGAACTGTCGTAGCTCGCGGGGATGGCTGTTGGTCCACGGGCCGGTGATCAACTCTAGGGCCATCACCTCGATGAGGAAGGACGGCTCGACCGGGTGGCCAGCGACCTGGTTCCATTTCTTGATCATCTTGACGAGTGGTTTCCACTGTTCCGCGAAGTCCTTGTTGGCGTTCCGTGCCGCGTCGTAGTGCAGTTCGGGGTTGGTGTGTACCCACTCGCCGGTGACGTCGTCGGGGATCAGGTAGTGGTCGTCGTTGACGAAGGCGGGCACGACGTCAAAGGACACGACCTCGTCGGCATCGCTGACGTCATCGACGATCCTTACCCCGAAGTCCACCCGGACGGCGCGCCGGTCGCAGCACACCCGGGCTTCGCCGTAATAGGGGACTAGCGCTGCCCGGACGACTTCGAGGATGTCGTGAGGGTGCCGGTCGAGATACTCGATGTTGCCTAGCACGATCATGATGTCGACGTCGCGCAGCGGCTTGGTCTTCGTGTGCCGGCGGTAGGCGCCGGTGAGGAAGTCCCTGGTGATGTCGAGAGTGTTGTCGGCGTCGAGCTGCTCCCGGATCCGTTTCTGCCGGGCGCTCGCGGACGCGTCCTCGATGTCGGTGGTCTCCAGGTTGCTGCGGAACTTGTAGAACGCCTCGTTGACGCTGATCATCCATTGCTCCGGGTGTAGTAGTGCAGGCCAGCACCGAGACTGCCGCCGCCGATCGCAGTGCCCACAGAGTGCCGGGTAAAGCCGGCGGTCGAGCGGAACGTGGTGGTGGACCAGCCGTCCACCGACGGGTAGCCGGGGGCGGTATCGGCGATCAGCCGGTAGCCGCAGCGCGACGGATACGAGCCGTTCTTGAGGACCGTGTAGGAGACGGTGTCCGGGTCCAGCCACAACTCGCCGTCACCATCGCCGTAGTAGGTGTAGTCGATGGTGAAGTCGAAGCGACCCACCAGATCGTCGCCAGCGCGCTTGCCCGGGTCGTAGATCTCCAGCACCAGGCCCTTGAGGTGCCCCGAGTTGAGCCACGCGGCGATGCCCGCCTCCAGCACCGCCCAGTCGCCCATGATCTGGCTCGTGCTCAGGCCACTCTGCCGGATAATCTGCTTCATCCCGCGCAGCATGTTCGTGGCGACGTGCGTGGTCGCGTGAGTGTAGGTGTTGACGCGGACGGTACTGGTCACGACCGCTCCAATTCCGCGTAGTCGATCACCACGCGACCGCTCGCACCCCGCTGCTGCGCCGTGCTGGCCGTGGCGATGCCCTCGGTGACATCACGAACCTCGAAGTACGGGTGAGGCTCCAACGTTGTACGGACATCATCCAGGTCGGCCGCGCCGCACGGCAGCGAGATCCGCCAGCCGGCCTCGGCCAACGGCCAGGTCGCCAGAACCGCAGGGTCCTCGCCCTCGATCGCGGCTGCGCCGTGCATCGTGTAGATCCGCACCCGATCTCCCGCGACCGGCATCACTACGATCGGAGTCTCGCGGGAGTACTCCTCGGCGATCAGCATGGCCACCGTGCTCGTGACCGCCTCCAAGTCAGCGCGAGCGCTGGCACCCGGTGGGGTGAGCAGGTCGATGATCGTGCTCCATGTGGCGACCGACGTGCGTACGGGCACGGACGGCACCTGCCGTGATACGACGCCCATCAGTGGTCGCCCTCCTCGCGCAGCACCGCCAGTAGATCCTGACCAGTCACCCGTTCGGGATCGCCCTGCGCTTCCGGCCGGTACGCGCAGGCGGTAGCGACGGCTTTGCGCAGCCGGCGGCCGTCAAGGCCGACCGCTTCCTCCGCCGCCGCGTCCAGCAGTGCTGGTTCAAGCAGCCGACGGGCTCCGGGGAACGCGGCGGCGACCGCCGCAGCGGCGTGCTCAAGGATTTGTCGACGCGCGGCGCGATCCGGGAGCGGCACCTCGACGATCCAGTCCGCGCGCGAAGCCAACGCCGGATCGAGCGCGTCACTGAAGTTGGTCGTCGCCAAGATCAGCATCTGCGGGTGGCGACGGGCGAGCCGATCGAGCCCGACGAGCGCGGCGTCCACCGCCCGGTGCACGTCGACCGGGTTGGCCTCCATCGACAGGGCCGCCCGGTCGGTGAATAGGGTCTCCACCTCGTCGAGCAACACGATCATCGGGCCGGCGGCGGCGTGCTCGCTTAGCAGGGTGCCGAACAACTGTTCCACCGCACGCTGGCTGCGTCCCAACGACGAGCTGGCCAGGCTGTGCGGATCGACCTCCACGAACAACCACTGAGCAGCGCTCGTGATGGTGCGGGCTACCTGGTTAGCCAGACCGCGCGCCACCGTCGTCTTGCCGACGCCGGGCTTGCCCGTCAGGAGAACGACCCCGTGCAACGGCAGCGCGTCGAATGGCACTGCCGCGCGTAGATGGGTTTCGGCGACCGCCGTCCGCAGCAACCGCTGCTTCATGTCGTCCGGCAGCACGATCGCCGACCACGCGGCAGCGAAGTCGTCGTTCGGCAACAGCCGCGTGTCGGCTACCCCCGGCGCCGCATCGTCCGGCAACCGCCTGACTTCAGACCCGCGAAGACCTCGCGTCATGGTCCCCCCAAAATCCGCAACGAGCGCCAGCTGACGCCCCTCCCGCGTCGACTCGCGCATGGACGTAGCCCGACGCGCGGACGCGTCGCGCTACGCTTGACATCGAGGACTGTACGGCATGTACCGATCAAGGTACAGCTAGGGCGGATGGGGGCCGGACAGTCCCCGCCCTCGCGTACGCGCAAGTTCGCGGGAGAGATAGTTTGATCTCGACGGTCAGTCCAGCTCAGGCGATGGAGGTGCAGGTGAGCGACCCGATCGACATCGAGCTACTGGGACGCCTTGTGCACGCCGAGCGCCTAAAACGGGGACGGCTCAGCCTCCGCGCCGCAGCCGAGCAGGCCGAGGTGCCGTTCAACACGCTGGCGCGAGTCGAGAAGGGCGACCTCCCGGATCTCGCGAACTTCCGACGCATCGTGCACTGGCTCGGCCTGCCACCCGAGCGGTTCTTCCAGCCGCCCCGGATCAGAACCGAGAACACTCCTGAACTCATTGCCCACCACCTCGCCCGCGACCCGAATCTGACCGACGCCGCCGCCGAGAAGATCGCCGGGCTCGTCCGTGAGCTATACACCAGCCTAGCCGGTACGGAGCGCCCGATACGCGTACATCTTCGGGCCTCGGCAACGTTCAAGCCAGAAGCCTCGCGTAAGCTCTCTAGCTTACTTCACCAGATGCAGCAGAAGCTGGAATCCATGCCGCGAGCGGGACACTAGGCGGACGAGGCAGGCATTTCCAATGAGACGAGGTTTCAAGACCGAAGCCGAACGACTAGCCGACCGCACCCGAGCTGATCTCGGGCTTGAGGCGCATGCCCACATGTCGATCCGTGACCTCGCCGCGCACCTCGATATCGAGGTCTATCCTGCCGACCATCTTGTCGATCGTGCAGATCTTGAAGAACTGGACGAGTTGCAGCACGGCGCGTTCTCGGCGGCGACATTCCACCTGCCCGGCGGTCGGACCGTCGTCGTATGCAACCCGCTCAGCGAAATCGGACGGACCAACAGCGACATCGCGCACGAGATCTCCCACGTGCTTCTTAACCATGAGGTCCGAGAGATTCAGCGACTCGCCGGTCACACCTTCTTCACCTGCAACCTCGAACAGGAAGAAGAAGCGAACTGGCTTGCCGGCTGCCTACTTCTACCTAGGTCGCTACTGCTGAGAGAGGCTTATGCCGCGTCACCCCCCGATCTAATTGCAGCAAAGCATCAGGTGAGTGTGCCAATGGCCAGATATCGCCTGAATGCGAGCGGTGTGCTCCTGCAAGTCCAACGCTCTCGCCCTCGCCGAAGCTCAAGGCAATAGCATCAGGATCGGAACACTCGGGAGTAGGTGCGGTGCCTACTTGGCGGCATGCTGGATTCTGCGTCCAGACGCCGGCTCGCCTCTCGCCACGCCGCTTGAGTACTAGCCTGCTCTATGGATGCGCTGCTGAAGCATGAGCGCGAATTGTTCGAATTCATGCTGATTCTTCGCTAGAAGTTCGGGTAACGGCTCGCAGTTGTGCCAGAACGGCGCGCCACCGATAAATTTCTCCGCCGGTCGACGCAAGAGCTGGTTGTCTTCATATTCCAGTACGGCGACACTCTCGTCCTCCTCGCTCCATTCAAATACTGCGTAGCGGAGACCCATTTCACCGATGAAGTCAAGATCAGATCGCCATGCCTTGCCGTAGGCGCATTCAATCCACCACGTCTGCGGGTCGCCGTAGGCAAGATCGAACGCGAGGAAGACACCCCGAAAGATACGGGCGGAGACGAGACAACCTTCAAGCGCCCGCCGCTTGCCTTGAGCATTGGCGACCACCTGAAGACGCGGCAGGTAAGCGTCCAACTGATCGGGCCAGCCGAAGGCGAAGGCCGAGACGAGGTCGCAGGGGTTGAAGATGTCAATGGACACCTCCACCTCGTGCCCGTCCGACGCGATCTCCTCCAGCCAGGCTGTGACGATGATCGACCAAGACTCGTTCCCGGCGAGGGCGAGTTGGACGCGATTGATGAAGCGGTTCCACCGCTGGTGGTGGCCGGTTCGCGCTGCGCCGTGGAAGTGCGCGTCGGACAGCCCTCCAGTCGTGGAGCTGTCGCCGATCAGGTCTTCGTTGGTGAAGACCAGTTCGTCGGTGAAGGCACCCGTCCGCCTTACGGCGGTGATCCGCCATGCCGGATCTTGCCGGATCGTCGCGAGGCTGTGCGGCGCGACATCTTCGAGCGTGAATCCTGCGTACTTCTGGCATAGGTGGTAGAGGGCGGTGTATTCGAGTTTGTAACCCTCGGGGGCGTCGGACAGGTCGTAGCCGTGCTCTTCCGCCAGACGCGACAGTTCGGCTGCCTGTGGGCTTTCGGGATTCATCCGACCCAGAACGAGGTACACGCCAGGATCGTAGGTGCGGTGCCGAAGGTCGAAACCGACCAGGTGCTCCACGCCGACGGCCGCAAGGCGGCCCGCTGCCCATCGCCAGGCCGCGTCCACGTCCCCATTGCGGGTTTGGATAAGCACTTGTACGGGGGTTGGCGCGACTAGCAGTGCCTCCTCAAGCGGGCGTAATTCCTGCGCCGCAGTTGGGGTGATGCCGTCGGAGTCAAGGGCGAGGCGGTAACCACGAAGGCTCACGGACCATTCTCGGGCGGCCTGACTAAACGGGGCGAGTAGCTCGCGCCACGTGGTGGAGACGATCGCGGTCCGCACGTCGGCAGGCCCGAGGCCCTTCGCCCGCTGGAACAGTTCGACATACTTGGCAAGCTCATGCAGGGCCTCTCGTGCCGTAGAGTCGCTCCGCTTTAGCTCAATGATCACGAAGCAGCCAGTGGCATCCCGGGCCAAGATATCGATGATCCCACGGCTCCCGACGTCGCTTGGAAGCGGATAGTTTGTCGCGACAAACGTCAGCCCTGGCTCGATCAACTGAAGCTGCTTCGCAAGCTGGTCTCGAATGTCGTTCTCGCTCACTGCGGCAGGCTACGTCGGCCGGTGCCTCGCGACTGCCCTCGGAGCAGGTGTCCATCGTGCCTGGTCTGTCGGATCACCGACACCACCGGAATTCGCACGACGAGGTGGTCCTTGATCTATGCATTCCACCCCAGGGCACCAACCTGCGCCATCATCCGTTGACCGGTGGTGCCGAGCAGGGTGCCCCCGATTACCCCCCGGAAACCCCTCCCCAGAGCTGGCTATCAGTGACAAGCAGCGATAAATGCAGGGCGGTGTTTGTGCAGCTCAATGCCAAAATATGACCAGGGATGACAAGCGCGGCAGGGTGACGGATGGTAACCGTGTGTCGCAGGTTCGAATCCTGCCGGGGGCACCGATCCGGCCGTCCTACCGCAGGAAGCGCCCGCTGTTCACGTCGACCACCGTCCCGGTCATGAACTCGTTGACCGGGCTGGCCACGAACGCGACGGCCTGTGCGATCCGGCGGCTCGTCGCGTACGCCTGGAGCAGCAGGTTGCGTTGGGCGTAGTCAGGTGCCAGCGCGTCGATCGTGTCCTGGCCCATCGGCGTGATCGTGATGCCTGGTGCCACGCAGTTGACCCGGACCGCCGGGGCCAGTTCGCGGGCCATCGACCGGGTCAGGTTGACCAGTCCGGCCTTCGCGGCGGCGTAGTGCGGGTGGTGTGGCGCGCCGGTGTGGGCGGCGACGCTTGCCACCGTGGTGATGGATCCGCCGGGAAGGATCGCCGGGGCGAGCGCCTGGAGGGCCAGGAACGGCCCGGTCAGGTTCACCTCGACGAGTTCGCCCCACTCGACGGCGGTCACGTCGGCGAACGGCGTGACGATGTTCTTTCCGGCGCAGAGCACGACCAGGTCGAGTGGTCCGGTCTGGTCCATCGTGCGGCGCGTCGCGTCCGCCACCTGCGTACGCCGCGCCAGGTCCAGCGGCAGGGCCCAGCTCCGGCGGCCGAGGTCGCGTATCCGGGTGGCCACCTGCTCGGCGCCGGCCACCGAGTCGCGGTAGGTCACGGCCACGTCGCAGCCTTCGGCGGCGAGCACCTCGGCCAGGTCCGCGCCGATGCCGCTGGAGCCGCCGATCACGAGCGCCGTCTTACCGGTGAGTTCGAGGTCCACGTGTCGATACTGGCACCACTGCCCGTCCGGGCAGGTCAGGGCAGCGGCGGGAGCCGGTAGACCGACACGTGGGAACGGCATTCGTCGGTGAACTCCGCGCCGGTCCAGTCGGCGTGCCGGCTCTCCAGGGTGAAGCCGGCCAACTCGCCCATCAGGTCCAGCTCGGAGGGCCAGATGTAGCGGTGCGGGGTGCGGAAGACACGCGCCTCCCGGCCGGCGCCGAAGCGGAAGTGGTGCGACACGACCTGCTGCCGCAGCACGTCGTAGGTGTCCAGGCCGATGTAGCCGGCCTCGGTGTGCCACACGGTCGCCTGCTGGCCCGGGGGGAGTTTGCGCAGCTCCGGAACCCACAGCTCGATCACGAACCGCCCGCCCGGCCGGAGGTGGCGGGCCGCGTTCCGGAAGCAGGCCACCTGCTCGGCCTGGGTGAGCAGGTTGGCGATGGTGTTGTAGACCAGGTAGACCAGGCTGAATTCGCCCGGCACGGTGGCACCGGCCATGTCGCCGACCACCACCGGGATCGTCGCCGCGTCGGCCTTCGTCCGCAGCCGCTCCACCATCGGTACGGAGAGTTCGATCCCGCTTACCTGCACGCCGTGTTCGACGAGTGGTACGGCGATCCGGCCGGTGCCGATGGCGAACTCCAGGGCCGGGCCGCCCTCGGCGAGCGCGGCGAGCCGGTCGACGGTCGGCCCGAGCACTTCCGGCGCGAACATCCCGCTGCCCGGCGTGTCGTAGCCTCGGGCGGCCTCGTCGTCCCAGATCTCCTCCTGGCGCATGGCTCCCACAGTCGCCGTCGACACGGCTGCTGTCGACCGCTTTTCGACGACCCGACGCGGACGAATTGTTACTCTCCGTCAACGAGGGTTCCCGGGCGCTCAGGGCGACGTCAGGCATTGTCGGTACCCTGCTAACCCGACCCGTCCGCGACGACACATGAGGTATTCGTGAACGATCTTCGAGTGGTGGCATTCGACCTCGACGACACGCTGGCGATCTCCAAGTCCCAGATCGATCGTCGGATGGCGGAGCTGCTCGGCCACCTGCTCACCGAGGTGGACGTTCTGATCATCTCCGGCGGCCGGTTCGAGCAGTTCCAGTCGCAGGTGCTTGCCCACCTCGACCTGACCGGGGAGCAGCGCGACCGGCTGCACCTGATGCCGACCTGCGGCACCCGTTACTACCGCTGGTCCGACGGCGACTGGCGGCTGGTCTACGCCGAGGACCTGAGCGAGGCCGACAAGGCCCGGGTGATCGCCGCGCTCACCGAGTCGGCGCAGGCGCTCGGCCTGTGGGAGTCAAAGACCTGGGGCGACATCGTCGAGGACCGGGGTAGCCAGATCACGTTCTCCGCGCTTGGTCAGTCCGCGCCGCCGGCCGAGAAGTACGGCTGGGATCCGGACGGCAGCAAGAAGAAGCGGCTGCGCGACGCGGTCGCCGCGAAGCTGCCCGACCTGGAGGTCCGGGGCGGCGGTTCGACGTCGATCGACGTGACCCGAAAGGGCGTGGACAAGGCGTACGGCATGCGGAAGCTGCTGGAACACCTCGATCTGAAAATCGACAACGTGCTCTTCGTGGGGGACCGGCTCGACGTGGGTGGCAATGACTACCCAGTCAAGGCGATGGGCATCCGCAGCGTGGCGGTCACCCGCTGGGAGGAGACCGCCGACTACGTCGAGACCCTGGTCGACGACCTGGTGAAGCAGCGCGGCGCCTGACCGCCGGTCGCGGTGGCCAGGCGCGGCCCGGTCGCGGTCGCGTGGCTTGCCGGTTCCGGAACCCGGAAGGCTGGCGGGATCGACGGTGATGAGGTAGGAACGGCGAGAGAGCGCTCTCCGTCCCATCACCGAACAGGCAGGCAGATGCGATCACCCGACCCCTCCCGCCGCCGCTTTCTCACACTCACCGCCTCCGCGGCCTCCCTCACCTCCCTCACCGCACTCGGCCTCCCGGCCGGCGCCGCCGTCGCCTCCCCCGCCGAGCGCCCCGCTCGACCGAACCATGAGCCCGACTTCGGCCCGAACGTCTTCGTGTACGACCCGAGCACGCCGGTCGCGGAGATCCAGTCCACGCTGGACCGGATCTTCGCCGCCCAGGAGCGCAACGAGATGGGCCTCGACCGGTACGCCGTGCTGTTCAAGCCCGGCCGCTACGAGGTGGACGCCCGGCTCGGCTACTACACGACAGTGGCAGGTCTCGGCGCCCACCCGGACGACGTGGAGATTCACGGCGCGGTCCGGGTGATCGGCCAGCCCGACCCGAACTCCCCGGCCGGAATCTCCGCCCTCACCAACTTCTGGCGCTCGGCGGAGAACCTCGCCGTCACCCCGACCGACTGGTCGAACCAGTGGGCCGTCTCCCAGGCGTCGCCGATGCGCCGGGTCCACGTCAAGGGCGTCCTCTGGCTGGAGCCCGGCAACGGCGGCTACTCCAGCGGCGGCTACATCGCCGACTCCAAGGTGGACGACATCACCATCAACGGGTCCCAGCAGCAGTGGCTCACCCGGGACAGCGAACTCGGTGGCGAGTGGACCAACGGCGTGTGGAACCAGGTCTTCTCCGGGGTGGTCGGCGCGCCCGCCCAGGGCTTCCCCGACCCGCCGTACACCACGCTGCCGACCAGCCCGGTGACCCGGGAGAAGCCGTACCTCTTCGTCGACGGCGCGGGCCGCTGGCGGGTGGCGTTGCCCCGCCTGCGCCGCGACACCGCGGGCACGAGCTGGGCCGCCGGCGGCGCGCCGACGCCCTCGCTGCCGCTCACCGACTTCTTCATCGCCCGGCCGACCGACTCGGCGAAGCGGATCAACACCGAGCTGGCCCGGGGCCGGCACCTGCTGCTCACCCCCGGCGTCTACCGGCTGGACCGGGCGCTGCGGGTCCGCCGCCCGAACACCGTCGTGCTCGGCCTCGGCATGCCGAGCCTCGCGCCGACCGCAGGTGACGCGGCGCTGCGGATCGAGGACGTGGACGGGGTACGGATCGCCGGTGTGCTCGTCGACGCCGGGCCGGTCGAGTCCGACGTGCTGGTCGAGGTAGGCGGGCGGCACTGCCACCAGTCGCACGCCGGCAACCCGATCTCGCTGCAGGACGTCTTCTTCCGCATCGGCGGCCCCTACGCCGGGCGGGCGGTGACCAGCCTGGTGGTCAACAGCCGGCACACGCTCATCGACAACATCTGGGCGTGGCGCGGCGACCACGGCAACCCGGGCACCATCGGGTGGACCGTCAACACCGCCGCCACCGGCGTGGTGGTCAACGGCGACGACGTGACCGCGTACGGGCTCTTCGTCGAGCACTACCAGCGTTGGCAGACGATCTGGAACGGCGAGCGCGGCCGGACCGTCTTCTACCAGAGCGAGCTGCCCTACGACCCGCCGAGCCAGGCGGCGTGGCGCAGCCCGACCGGCAACGGCTGGGCGTCGTACAAGGTGGCCCCGCACGTCCGCACGCACGAGGCGTGGGGTCTGGGCGTCTACGCCTACTTCAACCAGGGCGTGGACATCCGCTGCGACCGGGCGATCGAGGCGCCGCGCCGGGCCGGGGTGCGGTTCCACGACGCGGTCACCGTGTTCCTGGACGGCAGCGGCGGGATCGAGCGCACGATCAACGAGGTCGGCACCCCGGTCGTCGGCTCGTACGGCACCAGCCCGGTGGTCAGCTACCCCTGACCGACGCGGACGGCCCGGCCGGCGGTATGCCGGCCGGGCCGTGCCCGCTCAGGCCGCGAGCTGGTCGACGCGGGAGAGCACCTGGTCGACGAGGCCGTACTCGCGGGCCTCCTCGGCGGTGAACCAGCGGTCCCGGTCCCAGTCGCGCTGGATCTCCGCCAGGGTGCGCCCGCTGTGCTCGGCGATCAGCTCCTGCATGGTGCGCTTCACGTGCAGCATGTTCTCGGCCTGGATGGTGATGTCGGCGGCCGTGCCGCCCATCCCGCCGGAGGGCTGGTGCATCATGATCCGCGCGTGCGGCAGCGCGAACCGTTTGCCCGCCGCCCCGGCGCAGAGCAGGAACTGCCCCATCGAGCCGGCCATCCCGAGCGCCAGCGTCGCCACGTCGTTCCGGACGTAGCGCATCGTGTCGTAGACGGCCATGCCGGCGCTCACCGAACCGCCTGGCGAGTTGATGTAGAGAAAGATGTCCCGCTCCGGGTCCTCGGCGGCGAGCAGCAGGATCTGCGCGCAGATCTGGTTGGCCGAGTCGTCGGTGACCTCGGTGCCGAGGAAGATGATCCGCTCCCTCAGCAGCCGTTCGAAGACCCGGTCGCCGAAGGCCGGCTGCCCGTCGTCCCGCATCCAGATGCCACCCATGACCGCCACCTCCGTAGCGCCGGCGGGCGGGGGACCGCCCGGCGATCCGGCGGTCTCCAGCGTCCGCCGGGCACACCCGCGCGGCCCACACTTTCTGCCCGGGGCAGATTCGCCCTCGGCAGAAGCAGGGCCCGCGTCGGGACCGGTGACGCGACTGTCGACGCCGCGCCCGGACCGGCGTCGCCGGGCCGCCCGGGCCGCGAGCGCCGGGGGCCGTGAGCCGAGGGCTACGCCCTGACGGGCCGCCGTCGGGCCGTCCGGGCCCGTCGCCGGGCCAGTGCAGATGAGGTACGCGGGCGCGGGCGGGCGGCCGGCGTCGGGATCAGCCAGATCCGGGTGCCGGTGCCGAGCAGCTCCGGCGTGCCGTGGCCGAGCGGCATGGGGGGCGGACCCACCGGGCGCAGCGCGCCGCCGAGCAGCGGGGTCGGGTGGACCGGGCGGGCGGCGTACGCCGGCACCGGAATGTGCGGGCGGGCCGGGTTCGGGCCGGCCGGCCGGCGGGTGGCGCGTAGCCGGGGCGGGCCGACCCGGAGTTGCGGGCCGCTGCGGGCGGCGGGCACCCGGTCGAGCCGGGCCAGCGGGACGCCGGAGCCGACCGGCGCGGGCCGCTCCCGGCGCAGCTCGTCACGCGCCTCCTCGAGCAGGTCCGCGAGGTGGATGCCGAGCGCCCGGCAGATCGCGGCCAGCACCTCGGAGGAGGCCTCCTTGCGGCCACGCTCGACCTCGGAGAGATAGGGCAGGGAGACACCTGCCGCCTGCGCCACCTCGCGCAGCGTGCGGCCCTGCCGCAGGCGGATCCGCCGCAGCACCCCACCGATCACCCGTCGCAGCAACGACATGCCGGCCTCCTCGCGGTCGCCGTTCGCCGACGCCACCCATCATGCCCGGTCCCGGCGACGCGGACCGGCCCGGCCGGCCACCGTGGCACCGACCGTGCGGCGCAGTAGGGCCTACCGGCAGGACGTCGAGATCCGCACCGCTCGTGGAGCGGGACCGGTTCGCGGCCCGCCCGGCCGGCACGGGGCGTACCCGCTATCTTGAGGGCGTGCAGGCGACGGCGGCGGAGCGGAACCGACGGTGATCCATTTTCCCGCGCAACGGCGGGGGCCGCTGAGCGCGCTGAGCCTGCGCCTGCTCGCCGCTCTCGGGCTGGTCCTCGCCACGGTCTTCGTGGTCTGGTTGGACCGCGACGGCTACCGCGACACCAACGGCGACGGGCTCACCCTGCTCGACTGCTTCTACTACGTGGTGGTCTCGCTCTCCACCACCGGGTACGGCGACATCGCCCCGGCCAGCCCCTCGGCGCGCCTGGTCAACGTCCTGTTCGTCACCCCCGCCCGGGTGCTCTTCCTGATCATCCTGGTCGGCACCACCCTGGAAGTCCTGACCGAGCAGTACCGGACCGGCCGTCGCCTGTCGCGGTGGAGGAGAACCGTGAAGGACCACGTCATCATCTGCGGCTACGGCACCAAGGGGCGTAGTGCGGTCTCCGCGCTGCTGGAGAACGGGGCGGACAAGTCGAGGATCGTGGTGGTCGAGCGGAGCGCTGCGGCGCTGCGTCAGGCCACCTCGAACGGGCTGGTGACGATCGAGGGCTCGGCGACCCGCTCCTCGGTGCTGGAGGAGGCGCACGTCCGCACCGCGAAGGCGGTCATCATCGCGACCGACAGCGACGACGCCTCGGTGCTCGTGGCGTTGACCGTCCGGCAGCTCACCGCCGGTCAGGTCCGGATCATCGCGGCGGTCCGGGAGGCGGAGAACGCGCCGCTGCTGAAGCAGAGCGGGGCGCACCACGTGATCGTCTCGTCCGCGACCGCGGGCCGGCTGCTCGGCCTCTCCACCTCGGCTCCGCCGCTTATCGACGTGGTGGAGGACCTGCTCACGCCGGGCCAGGGCATGGCGCTGGCGATGCGTTCGGCCGAGCGGAGCGAGGTGGGGCGCTCACCGCGTGAGCTGGATTCGCTCGTGATCGCGCTGGTCCGCCGGGGCAAGGTGATCACGCTGAGCGACCGCGCCGGTTCGGTGATCGAGACCGGCGATATGCTGGTCCACGTCCGCGACGACCGCCCGCAGGCGACCACCCCGGCCTGACCGACCCGCGACGAGCTGTTAAGCGGGGGCCCCTCCTCTACCGCAGGCGTTAAGCGGGGGCCCCTCCTTTCACTCTAAGCAGGTGGGTGCGCAGCCCTGGCTGGCCCGCTTCAGCAGGTCGTAGAGCAGGGTTCGCTCGTCGGGGGCCAGCGCGCCGAGAACGTCGTCCTCCGCGCCCGCGAGCCCGCACTCGGCCTCGCGGAGCCGCGTCGTGCCGGTGTCGGTGAGGCTCACGACGTGCCGGCGGCGGTCCTCCGGGGAGCGGCGTCGCTCGACCAGGCCGGCCGTTTCCAGGTCGTTGAGCAGCCCGACCACGTTTGTGCCGTCGAGTTGCAACGTGGCGGCGAGGCCCTGCTGGCTGATGCCGCCCGAGTCGCGCAGCACGGTGAGCGCGACGAGGTGCCGGGGGCGCAGGCCGAGTGGCGTCAGCACCGACTCCGAGCGCAGCAGCATCCGCCGGGCCAGGTGCTGGAGCAGTGGCCCGGAGCGGCGCTCCGACTCGTGGGTGGGCCCGGCTGACATGTGACCCAGTCTACGCGGACCAGGGAACATCGTTCTGCTATAAATAGTTGGCGCTACACAAACGATAGGCGGAGGAGCAGCAATGGCACACCTGTTGCACATCGACTCGAGCATCACCGGGGAGCGGTCGGTCAGCCGCCGCCTCACCGCACGCGCGGCGGACGCCTGGCGCGCGGCCCACCCGGGCGGCACTGTCACCTACCGCGACCTCGGCCGGGACCCGCTGCCGCACCTCGACACCGCAGGCGGCCTCGCCCGGGTGGTGCCGCCCGATCAGCACACTCCGGAGCAGCGCGCGTCCTGGCGGCTGACCGAGGAACTGGTCGCCGAGGTGGCGGGGGCCGACGCCATCGTGCTCGGGCTCCCGCTCTACAACTACGGGGCGCCGAGCAGCGTCAAGACGTGGGTGGACCACCTGATCGCGCCCGGCCTCGCGTTCGACCCGGCCACCGGGGCCGGACTGCTCGGCGGTCGCGAGTTCGTGGTGCTGGGCAGCCGGGGCGGCGGCTACGGCGCGGGCACCCCGCGCGCGGGCTGGGACCACTCCGAGCCCTGGCTCCCGCACGGACTGTCGCGCACCGGCCTCGAGCCGCGCTTCATCTCGGCCGAGCTGACCCTCGCCCCGGTCAACCCGGCGATGGCCGAGCTGATCCCGCTGCACGAGGCGAGTCTCGCCGCCGCCGAGCGGGCCATCGACGAGCTGTGGGTGCCGGCCGCGGCGGTCGCCTGAGCGGTGCCGGCACCGAGGAAGGGCGGGCCGTTCCGAGGGGAACGGCCCGCCCTTGCGTGCGGATCAGCGGTGGCTCAGAGGATCGTCCAGGTGTCGCCGCCGGCCAGCAGCGCCGAGAGCTGCTGCTCCGGGGCCTGGTCGACGCCGGCCCGCGCCGAGGCGACCTGCTCCTGCACCACTGTGTCGTAGGAGGGGCGGCTCACCGAGCGGAACACCCCCATCGGGGTGTTGCGCAGGTCGAGCCCGGGCAGCCGGGACAGCGCGAACGCGTACGCCGGGTCGGCGACCGTGGCGTCGTGCACGACGATCTCCTCCGCCGGGGTGACCGCGGTCTCCCGGACCTCCAGCCCGAAGCCGCCCGGCGGGTGGACGACGCAGAACTGCCCGTCCGCGCCGAACGTGATCGGCTTCCCGTGCTCCAACCGGATCAGGAAGTCGTCCCGGGTGGCCGGCTCCTTCAGCGGGTCGAACGCGCCGTCGTTGAAGATGTTGCAGTTCTGGTAGATCTCCACGAACGCCGAGCCCTTGTGCTCGGCGGCGGCCCGCAGCACCGACTGGAGGTGCTTGCGGTCCGAGTCGAGGGTCCGGGCCACGAACGTGGCCTCGGCGCCGAGCGCCAGCGACAGTGGGTTGAACGGCGCGTCCGCCGAGCCCAACGGCGTCGACTTGGTGATCTTGCCGACCTCGGACGTCGGTGAGTACTGGCCCTTGGTCAGCCCGTAGATCCGGTTGTTGAACAGCAGGATCTTCAGGTTGACGTTGCGGCGCAGCGCGTGGATCAGATGGTTGCCGCCGATCGAGAGCGCGTCGCCGTCACCGGTGACCACCCAGACCGACAGGTCCGGCCGGGACACCGACAAGCCGGTGGCGATCGCCGGAGCGCGGCCGTGGATCGAGTGCATGCCGTACGTGTTCATGTAGTACGGGAAGCGGGACGAGCAGCCGATGCCCGAGATGAAGACGGTGTTCTCCCGGGGGATGTTCAGCTCCGGCATGAAGCCCTGCACGGCCGCCAGGATGGCGTAGTCGCCGCACCCGGGGCACCAGCGCACCTCCTGGTCCGACTTGAAGTCCTTCGCGGTGAGCTTCAGGGCGACGGGCTCAGACATTCTTCAAGACCTCTTCCAGCATCGTCTCCAGCTCGGCGGCGGTGAACGGCAGGCCGCGGACCTGGTTGTAGCCGATCGCGTCGACCAGGTACCGCCCCCGGATCACGTGGGCGAGCTGGCCGAGGTTCATCTCGGGAACGACCACCTTGTCGTACCGTCGCAGCACCTCACCGAGGTTTGCCGGCATCGGGGCCAGATGGCGCAGGTGCGCCTGCGCCACCGGGAACCCCCGCTGGCGCAGGCCCCGGCAGGCGGCGCCGATCGGGCCGTACGTCGAGCCCCAGCCGAGCACCAGCACCCGGGCGTCGCCGTCCGGGTCCTCGACCTCGACGTCCGGCACCGGAATGGTCTCGATCCGGGCCGCCCGGGTCCGCACCATGAAGTCGTGGTTCGTCGGGTCGTACGAGATGTCGCCGGTCTTGTCCGCCTTCTCCAGGCCGCCGATGCGGTGCTCCAGCCCGGGGGTGCCCGGCACCGCCCACGGGCGGGCCAGGGTCTGCGGGTCGCGCAGGTAGGGCAGGAACGTGACGCCGTCCTCGTCGTTGGGGCGGGTGGCGAACTCGACCCGCAGGTCGGGCAGCGACTCCACGTCGGGCAGCAGCCACGGCTCGGAGCCGTTCGCCACGTAGTTGTCGGAGAGCAGGATGACCGGGGTGCGGTAGGTGAGCGCGATCCGGGCCGCCTCCAGCGCCGCGTGGAAGCAGTCCGACGGGGATTTCGGCGCGATCACCGCGACCGGCGCCTCGCCGTGCCGGCCGTACAGGGCCATGTTCAGGTCGGCCTGCTCGGTCTTCGTGGGCATGCCTGTGGACGGCCCGGCGCGCTGCACGTCGACGATGACAAGCGGCAGTTCCAGCGCCACCGCCAGGGAGATCGTCTCGCTCTTCAGCGCCACGCCCGGACCGCTCGTGGTGGTGACGCCGAGCGAGCCGCCGTACGACGCGCCGAGCGCCGCGCCGACCGCCGCGATCTCGTCCTCGGCCTGCATGGTGACCACGCCGAGCTTCTTGTGCCGGCTCAGCTCGTGCAGGATGTCCGAGGCCGGGGTGATCGGGTAGGCGCCGAGGAACACCGGCAGCCCGGAGCGCACGCCGGCGGCCACCAGGCCGAGCGACAGCGCCGCGTTGCCGGTGATGTTGCGGTAGGTGCCGGGCAGCATCTTCGCCGGCTTGACCTCGTACCGGACGGAGAAGTCCTCGGTGGTCTCGCCGAAGTTCCAGCCGGCCCGGAACGCGGCCACGTTCGCCGCCACCAGCTCCGGCCGGGCGGCGAACTTGCGTTCCAGGAAGCGCAGCGTCGAGGCGTACGGGCGGGAGTACATCCAGCTCAACAGCCCGAGCGCGAACATGTTCTTGGCCCGCTCGGCATCCTTCTTGGACACGTCGTGCTCGGCAAGCGCGCCGATCGTCATCGAGGTGAGCGCGACCGGGTGCACCGCGTAGCCGGCGAGCGAGTCGTCGTCGAGCGGGCTGCTCGCATAGCCGACCTTGGCCAGGTTGCGCCGGGTGAACTCGTCGGTGTTGACGATGATGTCCGCCCCGCGCGGCAGGTCGGCCAGGTTGGCCTTGAGCGCGGCCGGGTTCATCGCCACCAGCACGTTCGGGGCGTCGCCCGGGGTCAGGATGTCGTAGTCGGCGAAGTGCACCTGGAAGCTCGACACGCCGGGCAGCGTGCCGGCGGGGGCGCGGATCTCGGCCGGGAAGTTGGGCAACGTGGAGATGTCGTTGCCCAACTGCGCCGTCTCCGAGGTGAACCGGTCGCCGGTGAGCTGCATGCCGTCGCCGGAGTCACCGGCGAACCGGATGACCACCCGGTCCAGCTGACGGATCTGCTTGGTCACTCCCGCACCTCGCTTCGCTGAGCGCCGTCGCCCACGCCGGCACGGCCCGCTCCGTTTCTCACGTCAGAGCCTACGTCGGACGGTTAGGGCCGCCTTGGTGGAGGTCCGACGTGTGGGACTCGTTTGCGCAGGTGTATGCCCCGCTTTGCGGGCTTTAGTACCCCACCCCGTAATCCAACTCACCAAGATTTAGGGGGTGTCAGCGGTCCGGGGTGGGGTCCGCCACGGTGATGTCGCTGCGGCGTCGCAGCGATCGGGTGGCAAGTGCCAGCGCGAAGACCACGAGCAGTCCCGACATGACGATCAGGACGATCGCGATCCGGCGCGCCGGCGTGTCGTGGCCGCCGGCCCGGCCCGCCGCGGCGAGCACGCCCTGCGACCCGGTCGGGGCGGGCTCCCCCACCGTCGGGGTGGCCTGCGCCGCCGCCGCGCTGATCCGGAAGCTCATCTGCACCTGCCGGTCCCGCCCGCTGCGCGGGTCCAGCCGGCCGATCACCGCGCCGGCGAGCGGGGCCATGCGCTGTGCCTCCGCCGAGGCGGTCACCGGCAGTCGCAGGGTCGCGGCCCGGCCGGCCGGAAGCGTGCCGAGCCCACACCGGGTGCGGCCCGGGGCCGTCGGTGCGCAGCCGCTCACGTCGCCGCTCACGGTGACCCCGGCGGGGAGGAGCACGTCCACCCGGCCCGCGGCGTCGACCTCGCCGGTGTTGCCCAGCCGTACGGTGAGCGTGCTCGGCGCGCCGCTGATGTCGAAGAGCACCTCCTCGGTGCGCAGTGAGATGCCTGGCACGGGCGGGCCGGGCGGGAAGAGCACCGCAAAGCCCTCGTCGTCGTACGCGGCGCCGTCGACGCCGGGCGCGACGGCGGTGACCTGGACCGAACCGCTCAGCGGCATGGTGCGCCAGGCGTCGCCGGCGACCCGGACCCGGATGGTGGTGGTGAACCGGGCGCCGGGCGAGGCGGTCCACCCGCCGCAGCGGTGGTTGCCGCCGCCGGCGTCGACGCAGCCCGGGGTGCCGGCGTCGGCCAGCCCCGCCGGGAGCGTGTAGCCGAGGCTGACCTGCGCCTCCCGCCCGCCGGTGTTGGCCACCGTCACCCGCAGCGTGGTCACCGTGCTGTCGTCGTTCCAGTAGCCGGGCGTCAGCACCACGTCGTCCGTGCTGACCTGCACGCCGAGCGGCCCGCCGGCCGGCTGGGTCCGGGGCGGTGGCGGGGGCTGCACGGGTGGCGCGACAGGCGGCTGCGCCGGGGCGGTGGTGGTCGGCGCGGCGGTGGTCGGCGACGGCAGCGCCGGTGCCGTGGTCGGCGGCGCCGCCGTGGTGGCGGCCGGCACCGCCGGCGTGGTGGGTGCCGGGGCGTCCTCAGTCGGCGGCGCCGGCGCCGTGGTGGTCGTCGTCTCCTCGGTGGGCGTCGGCTCGCCGCCGGGATCGCCGCCCGGGTCGCCGGGCGCGCCCGGCCCGGCCGCCCGGACCACCCCGGCCGGGAGCGCGGGGGTGGCGACCGCCCATCCCGGTGCCACCGCGACGACCGCCGTGGCCGCGGCGATGAGCGCGGGCGCGAACAGCGTGAGGGTACGGCGGGACGCGCGGGGGCGGATCATCTGTCCTCCGGGACGGTCAAGAGGTCTCATTATTCGGTGACGGTTGCCATCCGGCACTAGTCCCGCCAGGAAACGAATTCGTAACGTGTTCGAGACGTCTCGACGGGACCGGTACGCTCCGGTCGTGACCGGATATCTCGGCTCGTACGCCACGCTCGGTCTGCTGCTGCTCGCCGCCGTGCTCTTCTTCGTCACGGCGTTCTCGGCGAACCGGGTGTTACGTCCGGCCCGTCCGGCCGAGCCGTGGGGCAAGCGGGCCTCGTACGAGTGCGGGCTCGACCCGGTCGGCGGCGACTGGGCCCAGATGCAGATCCGCTACTACGTCTACGCCTACCTCTACGTCCTGTTCGCGGTGGAGGCGGTCTTCCTCTTCCCGTGGGCGCTTGTCTTCGACCGGCCCGGGTTCGGCGCGACCACGGTGGCGGAGATGGGTGTCTTCGTGGCGATCGTCGCGCTCGGCATCCTCTACGCCTGGCGGCGTGGCGTCCTGCGCTGGACCTGAGACCTAGCTAGGCCAACCCGCGACGGGTCGCCGCCGGCGGCCGGTCACCCCGGATCGACGCCACCATGTCGAGCACCCGTCGGGTCTCGCGGACCTGGTGGGCGCGGAACACCCGGGCGCCGAGCCAGGCCGAGACCGCGGTGGCGGCGAGCGTCCCCTCCAGCCGCTCGGCGACCGGCAGGTCCAGCGTCTCGCCGATGAAGTCCTTGTTCGACAGCGCCACAAGCAGCGGCCAGCCGGTGTCGGCCAGCTCGGCCAGCCGCCGGGTGATCTCCAGCGAATGCCTGGTGTTCTTGCCGAAGTCGTGCGCCGGGTCGATCAGGATGCCGTCCCGGCGTACCCCCAGCCCGGCCGCGCGTTCCGCCAGCCCGGTGACGGTGGTGACCACGTCGGCCACCACGTCGTCGAAGGCGGCCCGGTGCGGCCGGGTACGCGGCGCCAGCCCGCCGGCGTGCGAGCAGACCAGCCCGGCGCCGGTCGCCGCGGCGACCTCGGCAAGCGCCGGGTCGGCCCCCGACCAGGTGTCGTTGAGCAGGTCCGCGCCGGCCGCGACCGCCTCCACCGCCACCTCCGCCCGCCAGGTGTCGATCGAGACGACCACGTCCGGAAAGGCGGACCGGACCGCGGCGATGGTGTCGACCGTCCGGCGGATCTCCTCGGACACGTCGACCTCGTCGCCGGGCCCCGCCTTCACCCCGCCGATGTCGATGATCTCCGCGCCCTCGGTCACCGCCCGTTCGACAGCCCGCAGCGCGTTGTCCCGCGCGAAGGTGGCGCCCCGGTCGAAGAACGAGTCCGGCGTGCGGTTCACGATCGCCATCACCGTCAGCTCGCCCGGGGCGAAGGTCCGTCCACCGAGCCGCAAGCTCCCCGCCATACCCGCCGCTCCCTCATGTCCACGCGCCCGCAACCCGGCGTTGCTCCGAGATCTTGGTACGAAACGGCCCGCCCAGGGGCGCTTTCGTACCAAGATATTCGCGTTTCTCGCCACTTCGTTCCAGACCGGAGGCTCGGGAGGGCTCGCCCGATCCCGGCCCGCATGCCACGATCTCTGCATGGGTCAGGTTCTGCTCCTCTTGGTCGTCGCGCTTACCGTCGCGGCTGTGGTGTTCGGAGTGACGGTGCTGGTCTCCGGACGGGATCCGGGCTTGGTGCCGGCCGAGCCGGACGGGCGGTCGGTGCCGCTGCCGGGCGCGCGCCCGCTCGACGAGTCGGACGTGACCGGGGTCCGGTTCGACACCGCGCTGCGCGGATACCGGATGACCCAGGTCGACGCGGCGCTTCGGCGGGCCGCCTACGACATCGGCTACAAGTCCGAGCTGATCGGCGTGCTGGAGGCCGAGAACACCGCGCTGCGGGAGGGGCGGACCGAGGACGCCGACGCGCTGCGCCGGGCCCGCGAGGAGGCCGCCGCGACGAGCCTCGGAGCCGACCCGTCGGACGCCGACCCGTCGAGCACGGAGCCGGTGGTCATCGACCTGTCGGCGCCCGAGTCGCCCGCCACCGCTGAGGCGGGCGTGGCGGAGGCGCCGGCCGCCGCCGCGGTGGAGGACACCACCTCTCCCGCGGGCGGGGCCGCAGCGGCGTCGGCCGGCGAGAGCGCGCCGACGACCGAGGCCGACGACCGGGAACGCGGGGTGCCGCTCCGCTCGGAGTCGGCGTGACAGGCGCGGAGGGCTCCGCCGGCTTCACCGAGGCGGCCCAGCCGGGTGCCGCCGAGGTCACCGCCACGGTGATCGTCGACGCGCCGGCCGAGCGGGTCTTCGCCGCCCTGACGGCGTGGGAACGGCAGTCGGACTGGATCCCCTTCACCACGGTCCGGGTGGTCGAGGGGGACGGCGGCGAGGGGAGCCTGATCGAGGCGGTCACCGCACTCGGTCCGGCCGCGCTGCGCGACGAGATGCGAGTGGTCCGGGTCGACGCGCCGTACGAGGTCGGGGTGGTCCACTGCGGCAAACTGCTGCGCGGGCCGGGGGTGCTGCGGTGCACCCCGATGGACCGGGGTCGGACCCAGGTGGTGTGGCACGAGTGGTTCCACCTGCCGGCCGGCGCGGCCGGCCGGGTCGCCTGGCCGTTGCTCTGGCCCGGCCCGAAGGTCAGCCTGACCCAGGCGTTGAAGCGGTTCGCCCGGTTGGTCGAGCAGGGCCGCCTGCCCTGACCGGCGTCGGCCCCGGGCTCGCCTGTCGGTGGGCGGGCCTACCGTGTAGGGCGTGACTGACCTGGTGACCGGCGCCGACGGCTTGCCCCGCTGCGCCTGGGGAGCGAGCACCACCGACTATGCCGTCTATCACGACGAGGAGTGGGGCCGGCCGCTGCGCGGCGACGACGCGCTCTACGAGCGGCTGACGCTTGAGGCGTTCCAGTCCGGCCTGTCCTGGCTGACCATCCTGCGCAAGCGGCAGGCGTTCCGGCTCGCGTTCGACGGGTTCCGGATCGAGAAGGTGGCCGGCTACGGCGAGGCCGAGGTGGCGCGGCTGCTTGCCGACGTCGGGATCGTCCGTAACCGGGCCAAGGTCGAGGCGGCCATCGTCAACGCCCGCGCCGCGCTGGAGTTGCCCGAGGGCCTCTCCGCGCTGCTGTGGTCCCACGCGCCCGCGCCCCGGGCGGCGCGACCCCGATCCTTCGCCGAAGTGCCGGCGATCACCCCGGAGTCCACCGCGATGGCCAAGGCGCTCAAGAAGCGGGGCTTCCGCTTCGTCGGCCCGACCACGGCGTACGCGCTGATGCAGGCCACCGGCATGGTGGACGATCACCTCGCCGGCTGCCACTCCAGCGGTGACCGGGCCGGGGTGTGACGACGCGGCGTGATGGGATTGGGGCATGACCGACACCGAGCCGCGGACGAGCGGGACGACCGACGGTGACACCACGCCCGGCGCCTGGGCGGTGCTGCTGCCCGCCGAGCGCTACCAGGCCGAACGGCTGGTGCACCACGACGTGCTGGAGCTGACCGGATTGCCGGGGGCGGGCCGGCCCCGCCCCGGTGACCAGGTGGCGGTGCTCGTCGAGGAGCCGCTGCGGCTGGTGGCGCTCGGCCGGGTCGCGCGTGCCGGCGCCGGGGGCCGGGAGGATCCGGACGACCCGCAGTCCGACGCGACGGGCGGGGCGTTCGTGGTGACGTACACCCGACGGTCGCTCGACGAGCCGGTGGCGGTCGACGGCCCGGCCCCCGACGGGCCGGTGGCCGCGCTCGACCCGGCGCGATGGCGGGCGTTCGCCGACCGGATCGGTCCGCCGCCGGCCCGGCGCACCTGGTTGGTAAGCCTGGACCTGCCGATCGAGGCGGCCTCGCGGGCGGAGGCGGTCCGGATCTTCTGGTCGTACGTGCAGGAGTTGGGGCCGCGCGAGCTGCCCGCGTTCGTCTCGCCCTCCGGCGACGAGTTGGCCATGCAGGCGTTCGTGCTCGGCGCCGAGGCCAACCAGGACCCGGAGGAGGACGACTGACGCGCCTCAGCGGCCCTCGAAGACCGGCTTCCGCTTGTTGACGAAGGCCATCGTGGCGGCGCGGTGGTCGGCGGTGGCCCCGCAGATCGCCTGTGCCTGCGCCTCGGCGGCCAGCGCGTCGGCCAGAGTGCCCGCGTCGGCGATGGAGAGCTGACGCTTGATCGCCCCGTAGGCGACGGTCGGGCCGGCGGCGAGCCGGGCGGCCAGTTCCTGCGCGGACGGGAGCACCTGCTCGTCGTCGTCCACCAGCCGGGTGAGCAGGCCCAGCCGGCAGGCGTCCTCGGCGCCGACCGGTTCGGCGAGCATGAGCAGTTCGACCGCCTTGGCGTGGCCGACGAGGCGGGGCAGCGTCCAGGAGGCGCCGGTGTCCGCGGCGAGCCCGACGCCGGCGAACGCCATCAGGAACCGGGTCTTCGGGCCGCCGATGCGGAAGTCGGCCAGGAACGCCAGGGACGCGCCCGCGCCGGCGGCCATTCCGCGTACCGCCGCGACCACCGGCTTGGGCAGGTTGGCCAGCCTGGCGGCGATCGGGTTGTAGTGCGCCCGCACGGTGCTGAGCGGGTCGGTGCCCGCCGACTCCAGCGTCTGCACGTGCTCCCGCAGGTCCTGCCCGGCGCTGAACGACCCGCCCGCGCCGGCCAGCACCACCGCCCGGCAGGAGCGGTCGCTCTCCAGCTCGGCCAGGGTGTCCCGGAGCGCCTCCTTGAGCGCCACGTCGAGCGAGTTCATCGCCGTCGGGCGGTTCAGCGTCAGGGTGACGACGGCGTCGGTGCGGTCGACGAGCAACGGCTCGGTCACGTTTCTAACGACCCTTCTGTCGGGCGAGGCGGTTGCCGGCGTCGAGGCACTGCTCGACGTACCGGTCGGCGGCGGGCCGGAGCCGGGCCGCGTGCCGGTCGAAGAACCCGGCGGCGCTGGTGCCCGGCCAGCGCTCGGGGAGCAGCGCCGGAGGGAGCTGCGGGTCCCGGAACAGGAAGGTACGCCACGCGTGCACGAGCCGGAACCGGGCCGCGTACGCCTCCTCGTCGCTGCTGCGTACCGTGACGCCGTGCAGCAGCGGTTTCTGTTCGGCGACGAAGCGCTCGTACGCCCGGCCGATCTCGGCCAGGTCCCAGGCCCGACGGACCACGCCCATGGCGCCGGGGGTGCCGGCGGCGTGGGCGGCGGTGAACCGCTCGAAGCGCACACCCGCCTCGGCGAGCAGCAGGTCGACGTCCTCACCCGGACGGGTGGCCACCCAGGTGCAGTCGTCGAGGGTGCCGTACCCGAGGAAGCTGAGGTTGGCGGCGAGTCGCTGCCGGTCCCGGCGCGACGCGGGCGCGGTGAGGACGAGAAGATCGAACCGTCCGTCCCAACTGTGTCGACCCGTCCGGTAGATCCGGGAGGCGGCCTCGTCCAGTCGACGGCCGGCTTTCGGGGTGATCGAATATCCGGGTCCGGAGGCGAGCCGGAGCGGTTCCAGCCAGCCCTGACGCACCATCCGGGAGACCGCGGTGCGCACGGCCGGTGGGGCTATCCCGAGCGGCGCCAGCAGCTTGACCAGGGCAGCAACGGGCGCGCGGCCACCCCTGGCGCGGAGGTGGTCGCCGTAGAGGTCGAAGAGTGCCGACCGTGCCTGCATGACCGCACATTGTGACAGGCCTATCCAAGATAAGCTAGGTGCTGTTACATCAATGCTGCTTCGGTTTGGGTCCGGCGGTGTTCATCAGGGAAAATCGTTTGTTGACGCCTCCGCGACCGTTGCGGCTGGCGATGGCGAATGTGGCTGTGGGGCAACCCACCGACCCTGGTGTAGGTCTGAGGGGAGACAACATGGCGGCGATGAAGCCGCGGACGGGCGACGGTCCGCTGGAAGTCACCAAGGAGGGCCGGGGCATCGTCATGCGGGTCCCGCTGGAGGGTGGTGGCCGGCTCGTCGTCGAGATGACTCCCGACGAGGCCACCGCGCTCGGTGACGCGCTGAAGGCGGCTGCCGGCTGATGCGAGGAGCGGCCCGCACGACGTCCAGTCGTGCGGGCGGTTCGTCCTACCCTGAGCCACCGGCTTGGCCGGTGGCTCAGGGCCTTCATCGGCCGGTGAGCGGCAATCTGTCCGGCTTAGAGCATTTGCGGAGGTACGGTCCAGCGTGCTGGCCATTCGTCTGGTGAGCGGGTCCACGGGACCCGACGCCCTCGTCCTGCCCGTTCGTCCCGGCGTGCCGGACGCCCCGCCCGAGGTGGTGCCGACCGCCGTCACGCCCGGCGAGGACATCCGGTCCGAGGTGGCCGCGCTGCTGCCCGTCGCCCGCCACACCGGCGCCGCCGGTGAGGTACGCGAGCACCTGCGTCCCGGCGGCACACCGGGCCGCCTCTGGCTGCTCGGCGTCGGCGACGGCGACGAGCGGGCCTGGCGGTCCGCGGGCGCCGCGCTGGCCCGCGCGGCCAAGGGTGAGACGCAGATCACCATCGCGCTGCCCGGCCGGGCCGAGGCGGCGCAGCCCGAGGAGGCGCTGCGCGGCCTGGCCGAAGGGCTGCTGCTGGGCTCCTACCGCTTCCGCCTCACCGAGGCCGGCGCCCGGCCCGCCGCCCTGGCACGGGTCGACGTGCTGGTGGCCGACCCGGAAGCGCTCGCCGGCACGCTCGCCGCCGCCCGGGCCACCGCCGCGATGACCCGGCTGGCCCGCGACCTCACCAACACCCCGTCGTCGACGAAGCACCCGGAGTGGTTCGCCGACCAGGTGGCCGCCGCCGCGTCCGGCCGGCCCGACCTGCACCTGCGGGTCCGCGGCCCGGAGGAACTGGCGGCGGAGGGCTTCGGTGGCGTCCTGGCCGTCGGGGCCGGGTCCGCCCGGAGCCCGCGCCTGGTCGAGCTGGACTGGCGACCGGCCGACGCGCGCACCCACGTGGTGCTCGTGGGCAAGGGCATCACGTTCGACACCGGCGGGATCTCGATCAAGCCGGTGCCGGCGATGAAGCTGATGCGCAAGGACATGGCCGGCGCCGCCGCGGTGGTCGCCGCGACGCTCGGCGCGGCCGAGCTGCGCCTGCCGGTACGGGTCACCACGCTGGCCCCGCTCGCCGAGAACATGGTCAGCGGCTCCGCGTTCCGACCGGGCGACGTCATCCGGCACTACGGCGGGGTGACGAGCGAGAGCACCAACTCCGACGCCGAGGGCCGGCTGGTGCTCGCCGACGCGCTGGCGTACGCGGTCCGGGAGCTGAAGCCCGACCTGCTCGTCGACCTGGCCACGCTTACCGGGGCGAACGCGGTTGCCCTGGGAAAGCGGCACGCGGCGCTCTACAGCGACAACGACGACCTGGCGACCGACCTGTTGGCCGCGATCACCGCGGCCGGCGAGGGCGCCTGGCGGATGCCGCTCACCGACGACTACCTGGAATATCTCGCCAGCGACGTGGCCGACCTGCACAGCTCCCCGGCCCAGGGCGCCGGCTCGGTGGTGGCGGCGCTCTTCCTCCGCGAGTTCACCGGCGACCTGCGGGACCGCTGGGCGCACCTGGACATGTCGGCCCCCTCGTGGTCCGACGACGCGCACGAGGAACTGGTCAAGGGCGCCACCGGCTGGGGCGTACGCGGGTTGCTGCGCTGGCTGGCGACGCTGGCCTGACTCAGCTCTTCACGGCGGCGAGCAGGCCCTGGCCGACCGGCAGCAGCGCGGGCACCCAGTGCTCCGACTCGCGGATCGCCTTGATGGTCTCCCGCACGGTGACCGTCGCCACGTCCCGGGCGGCCGGATCGCCGATCCGGCCGGCGGCAAGCGCGCCGTTGAGCGCGAGCACCCCGCCGGGGCGCAGCAGCCGCAGGGCGGCGTCCACGTATGCCGCGAAGCCGGTCGCCGCCGCGTCCGCGAAGACCAGGTCGTAGACGCCGTCCGCGAGGCGCGGCAGCACGTCGAGCGCCCGGCCCGTGATGATCCGGGTACGCCCCGACGGGAAGCCCGCCTCCTGGAACAGCCGCCTGGCGATGCGCTGGTATTCGACCTCCACGTCGATCGTGGTGAGCACGCCGTCGGGGCGCATGCCCCGCAGCAACCAGACGCCGCTGACCCCGGTGCCGGTGCCGATCTCGACCACCGCCCGGGCGTTGCCGGCGGCGGCGAGCAGCCGCAGCGCGGCGCCGGCGCCGGGCGTCACCGCCTCCACGCCCACCTCGTGGGCGAGGGCGCGGGCCGTGCGCAGCACGATGTCCTCGGTGACGTACGACTCGGCGAACTGCAGCGCCTGGGCCGTCGAACTGCCGTGACCGGCGACCGTGGCGATGGGACACCTCCGGGTGCGGGGCTGGTGCGAGGGGTCGGGTGGGCACTGTGAGCGTAGAGCCGGGCCGGTAGCCGCGCAGCCGCGAGTCGGCCGTCGGACGATCACGGGCGGCAACCCCTGACTGCACCCGGGGCATTCGTGCAATCCTGGATGGGTCCCGCGCGTCTCGGTCGTCCGGCTCCGCCGGCGCCCGGCGCGGGGCGTGCGGGACGAAAGTGGGAGGCACGGACGTGACCGACGGCTGGGACTGGCGCCAGCCCGGCGGGGCCGGGGCGCCGGGGGGAGGCCCGTCGCCCGGGCAGCCGCCGCAGAGCGCCGGGGGTGGAACGACGTCGCCCTGGTGGTCCGACGCGCTTGCCGACCCGTGGCGGGATCCGTACGCGCCCGCAGCCGTGGTGGTGCCGGCCGCCGCGCCCGCCGGGTCCGGTGAGCCGGAGCCGGTCACCGACCCGAATCAGCCGACCCGGCCGGGGCTGCGCCAGGTGGTGCTGATCTCGTTGCTCACCGCGCTGCTTGCCGGTTCGCTCGGCAGCGCCCTGACCTACGCGCTCCTGCGCGGCGGGGACGTGCCGACGCTCGGCGCGCAGGCCGGCCAGGCGCCGGCGCTCGCCCAGCGCAAGCCCGAGTCACTGGCCGGGGTCGCCGAGCGGGTGCTGCCCAGCGTGGTCACCATCCGGGTGGCAAGCTTCGGCGGGACCAGCGAGGGCTCCGGCTTCGTGGTGAGCACCGACGGGCACATCATCACCAACGACCACGTGGTCGCGGACGGCCCGGGCAAGGCCACCGTGCTGTTCAACGACGGCAGCACCGCCGCCGGCACCGTGGTCGGGCAGGACCCGGAGTCGGACATCGCGGTCATCAAGGTGACCCGCAGCGGGCTGACGCCTGTGCAGTTCGGCGACTCGGACGCGCTCGCGGTGGGCGATCCGGTGCTCGCCATGGGCTCCCCGCTGTCGCTCGCCAACACCGTCACCGCGGGCATCGTCAGCGCGCTTGACCGCACCATGCAGGCAGGCGAGCCGGGCGGGCCGACCCGTTACTACGCGGCCATCCAGACCGACGCCGCGGTCAACCACGGCAACTCCGGCGGCCCGCTCGTGGACGGCGCCGGCCGGGTGGTCGGCGTGAACTCGACAATCAAGTCGCTTGTGGCCGACGGGCAGGAGGCCGGCAACATCGGGCTCGCCTTCGCCATCCCGATCAACCAGGCGAAACGGGTCACCGAGGAGATCATCGGCACCGGCAAGGCCCGGCGTACCGTGATCGGCGCCTCGGTCGGCGGCACCGGCGCCACCGGCGGCGGGGTCCGCCTCAACGCCGTCGAGCCGGCCGGGCCGGCGGCGGCGGCGGGGATGCGGACCGGGGACGTGGTGCTCCGGCTGGACGGCCACCCGATGACCGACCCGACCGACCTGGTGGCGCTGGTGCGCAAGTACGCGCCGGGCGCGGTGGTGACGGTGGAGTACCGGCGCGGGTCGTCCCGGCAGAACGCGTCGGTGACGCTCGCCGCGGACGCGAAGTGAGGACCGGTCACCCCCTCCCCGAGGGCCACCTCACGTGCGTAGTCTTGCCCTGACACGGACGAGGAGGCCGGAGTGTTCGAGAACCTGAACATGTGGGAGGTCGGCGTCCTGCTGCTCCTGGCGTTGCTGATCTTCGGGGACCGGCTACCCAACGTGATCAGCGACGGCCTCCGGATGGTCCGCAACCTGCGGAACATGGCGCGCAACGCCACCGGCGACCTGAGTCGTGAGCTGGGCACCGACATCCAGTTGGAGGACCTGCATCCCAAAGCGTTCATCCGCAAGCACCTGCTCAGCGAGGACGACGAGCAGGCGATCCGGAAGCCACTCCAGAGCATGTACGACAACCTGCGCTCCGACGTCGCAGGCGTGCACGACGAGCTGAAGGACGTGGCCAAGGCGGCCGACCTGCGGACCCCCGCCCCTCGCCCGGCGGTGGCGACCCCCGCCGCCCCCACCCACACCCCGCCCGCCCCCCGCCCGTCCTACGACGACGCCACCTGACCCACCCCACAGCGGGACGGGGAGGGGGAGCGGGGTGGGTCAGCGGCCGGCGGGCTTGAGGCCGAGCGGCTTGCCGAGCAGCGACTCCCGGCGCACCGCGAGCCGGTCGGCGATCTCGACCATCGCCTTCGCGGCCGGCGCGTCCGGCTGGGCCAGCACGATCGGCCGGCCCGCGTCGCCGCCCTCACGGACCCGGGTGTCCATCGGGATCTGCCCCAACACCGGCACCTGCGCGCCGATGGTCCGGGTCAGTGACTCGGCCACCGCCGCACCGCCGCCGGCGCCGAAGACCTCCATCCGGGAGCCGTCCGGCAGCTCCAGCCAGGACATGTTCTCGATCACACCGACCACCCGCTGGTGGGTCTGCAGCGAGATGGCGCCGGCCCGCTCGGCCACCTCGGCGGCGGCCGTCTGCGGGGTGGTGACGACCAGGATCTCCGCGTTCGGCAGCAGTTGGGCCACCGAGATCGCGATGTCGCCGGTGCCCGGGGGCAGGTCGAGCAGGAGGACGTCCAGGTCGCCCCAGTAGACGTCGGCCAGGAACTGCTGCAACGCCCGGTGCAGCATCGGGCCGCGCCATACGACCGCCGCGTTGCCGGGGGTGAACATGCCGATCGAGATGACCTTCACACCGTGCGACTGCGGCGGCATGATCATGTCTTCGACGCGGGTCGGCGCGCCCTCGGCGCCGAGCATCCGGGGCACCGAGTGGCCGTAGATGTCGGCGTCCACCACGCCGACCGACAGGCCGCGGTCGGCCAGCGCGGCGGCCAGGTTGACCGTGACGCTCGACTTGCCGACGCCGCCCTTGCCGCTGGCGACCGCGTAGACGCGGGTCCGGGAGCCGGGCTGGGCGAACGGGATCACCGGCTCGGCGGTGCCGCCACCGCGCAGCTTCGACTGCAACTCCTGGCGCTGCTCCGGGCTCATCACGTCGAAGATGATCTCGACGCGGCTGACCCCGGGCACCGCGCCGACGGCGGCGGTGATGTCGTTGCGCAGCTTGTCCTTCAGCGGGCAGCCGGCCACGGTGAGCAGCAGCTCCACCCGGACCAAGCCGTCGTCGTCCCGCTCGGCGGAGCGGACCATGCCGAGCTCGGTGATCGGACGACGGATCTCCGGGTCGTTGACGGTGGCCAGCGCGGCCTGGATCGCGTCGGAGATGGTGCTGACGGGTGCTGACATGTCCGCAATGCTACGTCGCGTCGATGGTCAGCTCTCGTAGCGGCCCTCGTGGGCGTAGTCACCGTCGAGCTCGTCGCGGGGCTCGTCGAGCCGGTCGCCGCCGGCCGGTCGCCGGGTCTCCCGCTCCTGCTGGCGCCGCTCCAGCTTGCGCCGCCGCTCGGCCGCCTCGTCCAGTTCCTCGGCCAGCCGGGCCAGCTCGGAGCGGAGGAAGTCACGTGTCGCCACGTCCCCCATCGCGATCCGCAGCGCCGCGATCTCCCGGGCCAGGTATTCCGTGTCCGCCTTCTGCATGGTGGCCCGCCGCCGGTCCTCGTCGAGCGAGACCCGGTCCCGGTCCGCCTGCCGGTTCTGCGCGAGCAGGATCAGCGGGGCCGCGTAGGAAGCCTGGAGGGAGAGCACAAGCGTCAGGAACGTGAAGGTGTACGGGTCGAACCGCAGGTGCGCCGGGGCCAGCGTGTTCCACAGGAACCAGGCGGCGAGGATCAGGGTCATGTAGACGAGGAAGTTCGCCGTGCCCATGCCCCGGGCGATGCCCTCGGCCCAGCGGCCGAACGAATCCGCGTCGATCCGGGGCAGGTGCAGGCCCCGGGGGGCGCGCGGCTGGTCCAGCCGCTCGCCGCGTCGCTGCTCACTCATCGTCCACGGTCCCGTCGTCGGTGGCGGACGGGGTCGGTGCCGCGTCCCGGTCCCGCCAGTCGCGCGGCAGGGAATGGTCAAGCACGTCGTCCACGGTCACCGCGCCGACCAGCCGGTTGTTCCGGTCCACCACGGGCATGCCCACCATGTCGTAGGTGGCCATCCGGCGGGTGATCTCGGTCAGCGGGGTCGACGTGCGGAGCGGGTCGATGTCGTTGAGCACGATCCCGCCGAGCAGGTCGGCGGGCGGCTCGCGGAGCAACCGCTGGAAGTGCACCATACCCAGGTAGCGCCCGGTCGGCGTGGTCAGCGGGGCGCGGGTCACGAAGACCTGCGCGGCCACGGCGGGCGGGAGCTGCGGCTCCCGGATCCGGGCCAGGGCCTCGGCCACGGTGGCGTCCGGCGGCAGGATCACCGGCTCGGAGGTCATCACGCTGCCGGCGGTGCCCGAGGCGTAGCGCAGCAGTTGGCGTACCGGGTCGGCCTCGTCCGGCTCCATCAGGTCGAGCAGCACGTCCTGCTCGGGTGGGGGCAGCTCGTTGAGCAGGTCGGCGGCGTCGTCCGGGTCCATCTCCTCCAGCACGTCGGCGGCCCGTTCCCGGTCCAGCGCGGCCAGGATCTCCACCTGGTCGCGTTCGGGCAGCTCACTTAGCACGTCGGCCAGGCGCTCGTCGTCGAGCGCGGCGGCCATCTCGTTGCGCCGGGCGTCCGGCAGGTCCTGGAGGGCGTTGGCCAGGTCGGCCGGGCGCATGTCCTCCAGCACGGCGAGCAGGTTCGCCGTACCCCGGTTGTCGCCGACCGTGCCGAGACCGCGGACCCGGTCCCACTCGACCTGGTGCAGGTGGCCGCGGCGGGTGAGTCGGTTGGTCTGCTCGCGGACGGCGACCCGGGTCAACGCCCACTCACGGCCGCGGCTGCACTCCATGGCCACGTCCACCACGGAGCCGGCCGGCCCGGTGTCGAGCTGGACCCGCCGGTCGAGCAGTTCCTGGAGGACCAGCAGCTCATTCGGCCGCTTGGAGAAGCGGCGCAGGTTGAGGGTGCCACTGCCGAGCACGACGGCGTCCGGGTCGATCGAGGTGATCCGGTTGATGGAGAGGAAGATGCGTCGCCGCATCGGCATCTCGGCGACCAGCCCCACCACCTCCGGCGGTCGCTGGGTCGCGCGCATCCGGGCGACCGCGTCCCGGACCCGGCCGACCTGGTCGCCGTTCGGGTCGAAGACGGCGACTCCGGCGAGTCGAGCGATGTAGACCCGGTTCGGCGTGCTCACGGGCACCAGCCTAAGGGCCTACTCTCTAACAACATGTCGACCTTGGCCTACGAGATCGTGGACGTCTTCACCGACCGCCCGTTCACCGGCAACCCGCTGGCCGTGGTGTTCGGCGCGGAAGGGCTGGCCACCGAGCAGATGCAGGCGCTCGCGCTGGAGTTCAACCTGTCCGAGACGGTTTTCGTGCTGACGCCCACGCAGGCCGGCGCGACCTACCGGGCCCGGATCTTCACTCCGGCCGCCGAGCTGCCGTTCGCCGGGCATCCGAGCGTCGGCGCCGCGGTCACCGCGAGCAGGCGCGGCGTGTTCGGTGTGGGCAGGGTCACCCAGGAGTGCGGCGCCGGCGTACTGCCCATCGAGGTGACCGCGACCAGCGCGACGCTGACCGGGGGCTCGCCGACTCTCGGCCCGGAACTCGACCCGGAGCCGCTGCTGGAGATCGCCGGCCTCACCGCGGCCGACCACGCCGGCCCGCCGCCGCGGGTGGCCGGTTGCGGCCTGGAGTTCCCCTACCTTCCGGTACGCCCGGACGCGGTGGCCCGGGCCAGGCTGAACACGGTGGCGGCGGAGCGGTACGGCGTGGAGCACGTCAGCCTCTTCTCCTGGGACGCCGACTCGCAAACCGCGCACGCCCGGGTCTTCGTGCCCGGGTTGGGTGTGCCGGAGGACCCGGCCACCGGCTCGGCCGCCCTGGGCCTGGGGGTCTGGTTGGTCGCAAGCGGGCTGCTGCCCGGCGAGGGGCGGACGCCGTACGCGGTGCGCCAGGGCATCGAGATCAACCGGCCGTCGTCGCTGTTCTGCACCGTGACCGCGGCGGGCGGTTCGGCGGTCGGCGCGACCGTCGCCGGGCAGGTGATGCCGGTCGCCCGCGGCGAGATCGCCGTCCCACCCTTCGTCGGCTGAGCCGCCGCTCCCGCCAGTCGCCTGGTTGCTCCCCGTGCGCTGGCTGTCCTCAGCGCGTTGGCCGGCCTGCGGGGCCCGGACGACGACCGGCGGCGTTGCGGTTCCGCCCGGACACGACACCGGTACCCGCCCAACCGGTACCTGCCGTCACTGCGCCTTGCCGGATCGCCGTCCGGCCTCCGCCTCGGCTCGACGCCCCCTTGTCACAGGATCTAGAAACCTGATGACGAGAATGAGTCGCCGGGCCGCTGTTCCGCGCGCCGACATGTCACGCGCCGGCGTCGCTCCGGGAGCCCGGGCGGTGACTCGTCGACGTCATCAAGTTCCTAGCCTCCGAAGCGGAGCCTCCCGCAGCCGGGCCAGCCGGGCCAGCCGGGCCAGCCGGGCCAGCCGGGCGAGCCGGGCCAGCCCGGTCAGGCCGGCGGTCCGGAGGCCGCAGAACGGCGAACCGAACGGCGGTCCGTCCGGCGGTCGAACAGGCGGGGGATGCGGGAGGATGGGCGGGTGAGTGACGAGGTGGACGAGCGGGTGACGCCGCCGCTCGTGGACGAGGCGGTGAAGAAGGCCGCCGTGTGCTGGGTCAGCGTCGGCGGCGGCCCGGCGTACGCGCTGTGGTGCCTGCCGCTGGACGGCGCGCTGCTTGTGGTGACCGGCCCCGGCGAACAGGCCGCCCCCGGGCTGGCCGACAGCGATGCGGCCGAGGTGACGTTGCGCGGCGACCACGGCGGCCGGATCGTCTCCTGGCCGGCCCGGGTGACCCGGCTGCGGCCCGGCACCGAGGAGTGGGACACCGCCGCGCCGCTTGTCGCGGCGAAGCGGCTGAACGCCTCCGGCTCCGCCACCGACCTGGTGGCGCGCTGGGCGGCCGAGGGTTGCGCGCTCAGTCGGCTGACCCCGGCCGGCACGGCGGTGACCGGCGCGGACCTGCCGGCCGGCGCGCTTGCCGAGCAGCCCCGGCCGGCGCCTGTGGTCCGGGCCGTCCGCAAGCCGTTCCGCCTGCACCGGGTCCGCCGCCGCTGACCGCCGCGAGGCCACCCCGCGCGGCGGCGCGGCGGCCGGTCACACAACGGCGTGGCGGTCAGTCACACAACGGCGTGGCGGTCAGTCACACAACGGCGTGGCGGTCAGCCGCGCGGCGGCGCGGCGTCGGCGGGCACGGCGGCCGGCTCGGGGCAGCGCCCGGCGCGCGCCCCGCCGAGCACGACCACGGCGACGCCGGCCAGCAGCAACGCCAGCCCCGGCAGGGCGAGCGGCCGGGGCAACTGGCCCAGCCAGGCCCAGCCGATCAGGGCTGCGCCCGGCGCCTCCAGCAGGATCAGCACGCTGACCGTGGTCGCGGAGACCCGGTGCAGGGCGTAGTTGAACATCGAGTGGCCGAGCAGTTGGGCGCCCGCCACCAGACCGAGGATGGCCAGCCACGTCCCGCCGTCGTAACCGTGCAGCCGCACCCCGCCGACCAGGCAGACCACAAGCAGGATCACCGCGCAGACGCCGTAGCAGAAGGTGGTGTAGGTGACGGTGCTGACGCTGGCCCGGGCGCGTTCGCCGAACGCGGTGTAGACGGCCGCGAACATGCCGCCGGCCACGGCCAGCAGGTCGCCGGTGAACGCGCGGCCGGAGACCGCGACGTCGGCGCCGGTGGCGAGCGCCGCGCCGAGCACCGCCACCGCGATGCCGGCCCAGACCGCGGCGGGCAGCCGCCGCCCCTGCCCGCGGGCGATCAGCCCCTGCCACACCGGCTGGGTGGCGCCAAGCGCGGTCGCCGCCGCGACCGAGGTGAGCTTCGCGCTCGGCATCCACGTGGCGAAGTGGGCGGCAAGCGCGACCCCGGAGAGTACGCAGTAGAGCCCCTCCCGGCGACCCGGCCCGACGGTGAGCGCGCGGAGTTCGGCCCGTCGGCGGGTCACCGCGACCGGGCCGAGCACCGCCACCGACAGCACGTTGCGCCAGAAGGCGATGGCCAGGGCCGGTGCGGCGGCGAACGCCACGAGCGGCGCGGAGGACGAGACGGCGGCGACCGCGAGCGCGAGCGCGCCGAGGGTCAGCGCGTCGCGCGGGGGGCGACCGGGAGTGATGGACACGTTACGATCATGCGCGTTCCGGCGATCCGCCCGACGACCGGAGGCATCTCCCCATGCCCAGGTTCCACGCGGTGCTTTTCGACTTCTTCGGCACGCTCACCCACGGCGTCCGGCGCGGAGGTGCCCACCGCGCCATCGCGGAGCAGCTCGGCTGCTCGACCGAGGCGCTTGTCGAGGTGCTCGACCGCAGCTACTACGAACGTGCCAGCGGGTTCTTCGGCGACGCCGAGTCGACCATGCGGTGGGTCTGCGCCCAGATCGGCGTACGCCCCTCCGACGCGGCGGTGCGTGCCGCCGTCGCCTCCCGCCACCGGGCGGTGCGGGCCGACACCCGGTTGCGCGCGGAAGCGGTGCCCGTGCTGGCCGCGCTGCGCCACCGGGGCGTACGGACCGGGCTGGTAAGCGACTGCACGCACGAGTTGCCCGCGTTCCTGCCCCAACTCGCCGTCGCGCCGCTGCTCGACACTCGGGTCTTCTCGGTGCGGGTCGGCCGCTGCAAGCCGGATCCGGCGCTCTTCCTGACCGCCTGTCGGCGGCTCGGCCGCGCCCCGGCCGACTGCCTCTACGTCGGGGACGGCGGCAGCCAGGAACTCACCGGCGCGGAGCGGGTGGGCCTGCGCGCCGTCCGGCTGGCCGCGCCGGACCTCGCCGATCACCTGGTCTTCAACGCCGACCACGGATGGGACGGGCCGGTGCTCACCTCACTCACCGGTGTGCTCGACCTGCTCGATCCGGTCACCGTCGGCTGATTCCGCTCACCGGACGGGTCGGTCTGCACGAAAGTGCGGAGGGTGGAGGCAGGCCGGGACGACGCGGAGGAGCGGGGGACCGTCGTCACGCCCTCGGCCGAGTTCCCGCCGCTTGACGCCGCGGAGCGGGCCGCGCTCGGCCGGATCGGCGCACGCTGGCGCGGCCCGCGCCGCCCGGACGATCTGCCCGTCGACCCGACGCTTGGTCGACACGACCACCGCCCCCGGCCGACCCGGTTCGGCCGGCTCGCCCCGATCGACCTGTTCACCGTGGCGCAGCCGGACGAACTGGTCGCCACCGGGCCGGCGCACCTGCCCGGCGGCCGGGCCGGCCGGATGGTCACCCGGCTGCGCCGGGCGCTTGTCGGCCCGCCGCTCGCCAGCAGCTCCGTCCTCTACGAGCGGATGCGCAAGCTGGTCGCGCTGCCGGTGCTCTCGTCGGACCTGCTCAGCTCCGTCGCGTACGGGCCGGAGGCGATGCTCGCCGTGCTGGTGCTGGCCGGTGGTGCCGCGCTCGGGCTCGCCCTGCCGCTGGCCGCCCTGCTGGCGGTGCTGATGGTCGCGGTCGGGATCTCCTACCGGCAGACCATCCCGGCCTATCCGCACGGCGCCGGGTCGTACATCGTCGCCGGGGACAACCTCGGGCGTACGCCGGGACTGGCCGCCGCGGCCGGGCTGATGCTCGACTACGTGCTAACCGTGTCGGTGTCGGTGGCCGCCGGAGTGCACGCGGTCACCTCGGCGCTGCCCGGGCTCACCAGGTGGGCCGTGCCGCTCGGGGTGCTGGTGATCGTCGTGCTGCTCGCCGGCAACCTGCGTGGCGTACGCGCCGCCGGCAACATCTTCGTGCTGCCCACGTACGCCTTCGTGGCGGTGGTTCTCGCGGTGCTTGTGGTCGGCTACGCGAAGGCCGCGGCGCGGGGGTTCGCGCCGACGCCGCCGCCGGCGGTGCCCGCCACGGAGGGGTTGGGCCTGCTGCTGGTGCTGCGCGCGTTCTCCTCCGGCGCGGTGTCGATGACCGGCATCGAGGCGGTCTCCAACGCGGTGCCGGCGTTCCGCCCGACGGAGTGGCGTAACGCCCGCACCACGCTGGGCTGGATGGTCGCCATGCTCGTCACGCTCTTCGCCGGCCTGGTCGGGCTGATCCACCTCGACGGCCTGGTGCCACGGGCGGGCGAGACCGTGCTGTCCCAGCTCGGCCGGGTCACCTTCCCGACCGGCCCGTGGTACGCGATCCTCCAGGCCACCACCGCGCTGATCCTGCTGTTGGCGGCGAACACCGCGTTCAACGACTTCCCCCGGCTGCTGTTCTTCATGGCCCGGGACGGCCACGCGCCGCGCCGCTTCCTGCACATGGGTGACCGGCTGGCGTTCAGCAACGGCCTGATCGCGCTGGCGCTCGCCGCCGCGGTGGTCTTCGTCGCCTTCGGCGGGTACACCCAGCGGCTGATCCCGCTCTACGCGGTAGGCGTCTTCCTCGCCTTCACGTTGTCGCAGACCGGGATGGTGGTGCACTGGCGACGACGGCGGGGGCGCGGCTGGCGCCGGCGTCTCGTGGTGAACGCGGTAGGCGCGACGCTCTCCGGGTTGGTGCTGCTGACCGCCGCGGTCGCCAAGTTCACCGAGGGCGCCTGGGTGGTGGTGGTCGCGGTGCCGCTGCTGGTGCTGCTCTTCCGGCGGATCCACAGGCACTACGCCAGGCTGCACCGCGCGCTCGCGCTGCACCCGCCGCCGCCCGCCGCGGCACCCGGCCCGGCCGGGCCCGCCGAGGGGGAGGAACTGCCCCAGCAGGTTCGCCACCTGGTGGTCGTGCCGGTGGCCCGGCTCAACCGGGCCTCGCTGCGCGCCCTGGCGTACGCCGCGTCACTGGGCCGGCCGGCACTGGCCGTGCACATCGCGCCGGAGGACGCCGAGGCGGACCGGTTCCGGGAGCAGTGGCGGGCCTGGGGCGACCACCTGCGGCTGGAGACGATCGTGTCGCCGTACCGCTCGGTGATCGGGCCGCTGGCGCACTATCTGGAGGCGTTGCACGCCGCCCGTCCGGAGTTGACGCTCACCGTGATCGTGCCGGAGGTGGTGCTGCGCCGGCGTCGGCACCGGCTGCTGCACAGCCGCGCCGAGCAGCGGCTGCGGGCCGCGTTGCGGGCGTTGCCCGGCGTGGTGGTCACGAGCGTCCCGGTGCACGTCGCCCAGTGACACGTCAGACGTCGTGGACCTCGAGCACTTGGGTGGTCGGCGCGGCGTCGCCCAGGCCGGCGCGGAGCGCGGCGCGGTCCGGGTCGGCCAGGAACCCGTCGAGCCCGGCCCGCGCGGCGAACCGGATCACGTGCACCTCGGTCTCCCCGTCCCCGGTCCGCAGCCGCCGTTCCAGCCCCCCGCCGTGCCGGTCGAGCAGCGCCAGCACGGCGTCCTCGTACCGCCGGCCGGCCTCGGCGTCGGCGCTCAGGTCGACAAGCGCGACCAGCAGGACCTCGTTCCCCGTCGTCATGGCGTCGAGTGTCCCAGCCGACCGGCCGTCGTGGTGCCCCTCAGCCCTCGACGCCGACGGCCTTCGCGCTCGCGGTCCAGAGCCGGGCGGCGAGCGCCGGGTCGGCCGCCCTGGGACGCGGCCGGTGCGGCTTGCGGTCGGCGTAGTAGCCGCCGTCGACCAGTCGGGACGGGTCCTGGCAGGCGAGCCACACAAGCGTCTCGGCGCCCTTCTCCGGGGTGCGGAACGGCAGCAGCCGCATGCCGAGCGCCACCAGGTGGCTCTCGTTGCCGAACCGGGTGCTCACCACGCCGGGGTGGAACGCGTACGCCGGCACCCGCGGCCAGCGCCGGGCCGCCTCGGCGGCGAACAGGATGTTCGCCTGCTTGCTGGTGCCGTAGGCGCGGAACGGCCGGTAGCGGCGCAGCGAGGCGTTCAGGTCGGCCGGGTCGAGCACGCCGCTGCGGTGCGCGTCGGAGGCGGTCACCACCATCCGGCGGACCCGGTCGGCCAGCAGGTTGCTGAGCAGGAACGGGGCGAGGTGGTTGGCCTGCATGCTCAGCTCGAAGCCGTCGACCGTGGTGATCGGTTCGAGCACGATCGCACCGGCGTTGTTCGCGAGCACGTCGATCCGGTCGTAGCTGGCGCGCAGTCGTTCGGCGAGCCCGCGTACGTCGTCGAGGACGGCGAAGTCGGCCCGGAACAACTCCGGCTGCTCGCCGCAGGACTCGCGTACCTTCTCCCCGGCGGCCCGTAGCCGCGCCGGGTCCCGGCCGACCAGCACCACCTGGTCACCTCGGCGTGCCAGCTCCACCGCGGCGGCCAGCCCGATGCCCGAGCTGGCGCCGGTGAGCACCACGATCCGTCGCTCAGTGAGATCTTCCACAGGTCCATTCACCCCGGTCACGGCACGAGGTTACCGTGGCGTAGCCCCGTCCTTTGGGATCGTTAAGTTCTCGACATCCACCGCCGCGTCGGCGTGTTGCCGCCGGACGCGGGAAGGAGCGCATCCATGACCGCTGTCGGTCGTCCCCGCCGGTCCTGCCTCGCGGTACCCGGCTCCAGCGTCAAGATGCTCGGCAAGGCCCAGGGACTCCCCGCCGACCAGGTCTTCCTGGACCTGGAGGACGCGGTCGCCCCGCTGGCCAAGCCGGACGCGCGCAAGAACATCGTGGCGGCGCTGAACGAGGGGGACTGGGCCGGCAAGACCCGCGTGGTCCGGGTGAACGACCTGACCACGCCGTGGACGTACCGGGACGTGATCGAGGTGGTCGAGGGCGCCGGGACGAACCTGGACTGCATCATGCTGCCGAAGGTGCAGAACGCCGAGCAGGTGCACTGGCTGGACCTGCTGCTCACCCAGATCGAGAAGACGCTGGGCCTGGAGGTGGGCCGGATCGGCATCGAGGCGCAGATCGAGAACGCCGCCGGGCTGGTGAACGTGGACGCCATCGCCGCCGCCTCGCCCCGGATCGAAACGATCATCTTCGGTCCGGCCGACTTCATGGCCTCGATCAACATGAGGTCGCTCGTGGTCGGCGCGCTGATCCCGGACTACCCGGGCGACCCCTACCACTACATCCTGATGCGGATCCTGATGGCCGCCCGGATGCACGACAAGCAGGCCGTCGACGGTCCGTTCCTGCAGATCCGCGACGTCGACGCGTTCCGCGAGGTGGCCAAGCGCTCGGCGGCGCTGGGCTTCGACGGCAAGTGGGTGCTGCACCCCGGCCAGATCGACGCGGCGAACGAGGTCTACTCGCCGGCGCAGGCCGACTACGACCACGCCGAGCTGATCCTCGACGCGTACGACCACGCCACGTCGGAGGCGGGCGGGAAGCTCGGCGCGGTGATGCTCGGCGACGAGATGATCGACGAGGCGTCCCGCAAGATGGCGCTTGTGATCGCGGCCAAGGGGCGTGCGGCCGGGATGACGCGTACCTCCTCGTTCACCCCGCCCGCGCGGTGACCGTGCGCCGGGCCGCCCCCGCGCGGGGGCGGCCCGGTCGCGTCAGTAGCTGCTGGAGCTGCCCGAGTTGACCGCGATCACGATCATCACGATGTAGAAGATGATCAGGGCGACCAGCAGGCCGGTGAGGATCCAGCCCACGATGATGGCCGCCGTCGCCATGCCCTCGCCCTGCTCACCGGTCTCCCGGATCTGCCTGCGCGCGACGTGGCCCATGATCGCGCCGATCGGCGCGGTGATGCAGGAGGTCAACCCGACGAGCGAGAGCACCAGAGCCACGATGGCAAGCGTGTTCGTCCGGCTCGGCGGCGCGTAGCCGGGGTACGGCGGCGGGTACGCGCCCGGCGGCGGATATCCGGCCGGCGCCGCGTACGGGTCGCCGCCGGGCGGCGGGTATCCGGGCGGCGCGTAGGGCGAATTCGCGACCGCGTACGGGTCCGGTGGCGCGTAGGGGTCGGCCGGCGGGGTCGAGTGCGGGCCGGCCGCCGCGGGGTCCTGCCAACCACCGGGTGGTGGGGGATAGGTCATCAGATTCATCTCCAGAGGCGTGGTCCGGTCAGGGTAGCCATCGCCGCGTAACCCGGAGGACCGGAGTTCCGGGTGCCGCATTGCCCGGAAGGTCCACAGCGGGCAGGATCCTCGGCATGGCACTTGACGCACGTGGGGGTCGGTCGCGACGGGACACGAGCCGGCCGGGGTCGGTTCGCCGCCCGCGCGCCGGGGAGCCGGCGGTCGCCGCCGACCAGGACCGGGCCGAACCGCTCCCGGAGACCGCCACCATGCGGCTGGACGGCCGGGTCGCCCTGGTCACCGGCGCGGGCAGCGCGGACGGCATCGGGTACGCGACCGCGCGCCGGCTGGCCGACCTGGGCGCCCGGGTGGCGATCGTGTCGACCACCAGGCGGATCCACGACCGCGCCGGCGAGCTGGGGGTGACCGGCTTCGTCGCCGACCTCACCGACGAGTCCGAGGTGGGCGCGCTCGCCGACGCGGTGGCCGAGCAGCTCGGCGACGTCGAGGTGCTTGTCAACAACGCGGGCCTGGCCAGCCGCGCCAGCCCCGAGGTGCTGCGGCCGGTGGCCCAGTTGACGTACGACGAGTGGCGCGGCGAGATCGACCGCAACCTGACCACCGCGTTCCTGTCCAGCCGTGCGTTCATCAACGGCATGTCCGAGCGGGGCTGGGGGCGGATCGTCAACCTGGCCGCCACCGCCGGGCCGGTGAACGCGCTGCCCACCGAGGCCGCCTACGCGGCGGCGAAGGCCGGCGTGGTCGGGCTGACCCGGGCGCTGGCGATGGAGATGATCGCCGACGGGGTGACCGTGAACGCGGTGGCGCCGGGCATCATCCACACCGCGGCGTCCACCATGGTCGAGATCAAGCAGGGCCTCGGCACACCCGTGGGACGCCCCGGCACGCCGGACGAGGTGGCCGCCGCGATCGCGTTCCTGTGCTCGCCGGCCGCGTCGTACATCACCGGGCAGATGCTCGTGGTCGACGGCGGGAACAGCGTGCGGGAGGCGCAGTTCCGCTGAGGGTCACCAACCGTTGTTGTCCGCGTTGGCCCAGAACGCCAGGCCGATCCAGCCGCAGCAGACCAGCAGGCCGAGCGCGGTGAAGACGTAGCTGAGGATCAGACCCCAGGTGGCGAGCTGGTCGCCCTCCTCGCCGGTCTGCCGGATCTGCCGCTTGGCCAGGTGGCCGCAGACGATGCCGGCGGGTGCGAAGACGAACGCGAAGACGAGCGACAGGATGGCGAGCACGTTCGGGCCGCCGCGCGGTCGGGGCCCCTCGCCGGGCGGGCCGTACTGGCCGTAGGGCGGCTGCGGGGCGTACGGCGGCTGTTGGCCCCACTGCGGGTGCTGCTGCCCGTACTGCGGTTGCCCGTACGGCTGGCCGTGTGATGGCGGCTCGTAGGGCGACGGTGGCTGCTCGTCGGTCACGCTCGCGCCCTCTCGATCGCAGGTCAACCGCCCTCTCTCTTGCGGACGCTACAGGCAGCGGTGAACCTTTTCACAGCGGTTGTGTGGACTGGTCACCTTGGCGCGACCGGCCCCGGGGCCGATACTTACCGAGCGTTCAGTTACCCACGAGTAATGCGCCGACCTGGAGGCTGAGATGGCCCGACTCGCCCAGACACCCGGCCTGACCGACGTGCAGCGGTCGATTCTGGAGACCGTGCGGGAGTTCGCCGACAAGGAGATTATCCCGCACGCCCAGCGGCTGGAGCACGCCGACGAGTACCCCACCGACATCCTCGACGGGATGCGCGAGATGGGGCTGTTCGGCCTCACCATCGACGAGGAACACGGCGGCCTGGGCGAGTCGCTGCTCACCTACGCGCTCGTGGTCGAGGAGCTGTCCCGCGGCTGGATGTCGATCTCCGGCATCGTCAACACGCACTTCATCGTGGCGTACCTGATCTCGCAGCACGGCTCCGCCGAGCAGAAGGCCCGGCTGCTGCCCCGGATGGCCACCGGCGAGGTGCGCGGCGCGTTCTCCATGTCGGAACCGGAGTGCGGATCCGACGTGTCGGCGATCAAGTCCAGGGCCGTCCGTCAGGGCGACAACTACGTCCTCGACGGCCAGAAGATGTGGCTTACCAACGGGGCGTACTCCTCGGTGGTGGCCACCCTGGTCAGGACCGACACCGGGGCCGACTCGGTCTACGGCAACATGAGCACGTTCCTGCTGGAGAAGGAGCCCGGCTTCGGCGAGACCGCGCCCGGGCTGACCATCCCCGGCAAGATCGACAAGATGGGCTACAAGGGCGTCGAGACCACCGAGATGGTGCTCGACGGCGTCACCGTCCCCGCCACCGCGGTGCTCGGCGGCGAGCACAAGGTCGGCCGCGGCTTCTACCAGATGATGGACGGCATCGAGGTGGGCCGCGTCAACGTCGCGGCCCGCGCCTGCGGCATCTCGATCCGGGCGTTCGAGCTGGCCGTCGCGTACGCCCAGCAGCGTAAGACGTTCGGCCAGCCGCTGGCCCGGCACCAGGCGATCGCGTTCAAGCTCGCCGAGATGGGCACGAAGATCGAGGCCGCGCACTCCCTCATGGTCAACGCGGCCCGGCTCAAGGACGCCGGCCAGCGCAACGACGTCGAGGCCGGCATGGCCAAGCTGCTCGCCTCGGAATACTGCGCCGAGGTGGTCCAGGAGGCGTTCCGCATCCACGGCGGTTACGGCTACTCGAAGGAATACGAGATCGAGCGCCTGATGCGCGAGGCGCCGTTCCTGCTGATCGGCGAGGGCACCTCGGAGATCCAGAAGACGATCATCTCCCGCGGCCTTCTCAAGCAGTACAAGCTGTAAGGCGGGGGCCCTTCTTAACGTTTCCGGTATAGGCGGGGCCCCCTTTTAACGCCCGGAACGCCGGTCGGCGGCAGGGCGCCGGCGCGCGGCGACAAGCGCGGCGGCGCTGGCCTTCCTCGCGTACACCGCGGTCCGGCCGAACATGGCCGCCGCGCTGCACGACGACACGGCCGCCTTGCGGGCCTTCGCGGCCGGCCAGATCGCCGCCGGATCACCGCTCGCCACCGACGGGCGGGTGGACCCGGAACGGGCCGTGGTCGGTCTGCTCGCGGTGATGGAAGGGCTCGCCATCCACCTGCTCGGCGGGCACTACACGCCGGAGACCGCGCTGGCCGCGCTCGACAGCCAGCTCGACCTGCTCTTCGGCTCCGAGCCGCAGCAGAGTGCGGTCAGCCGTGCCGGGTCAGGCCGGCGGCGGCCCGCTCGACGATGAGGCACCGGTCCTCGACATAGTCGACGCCGGCCTCCTCGGCGATCCGGCGGGCCTCGTCGGAGACGATCCCGAGCTGCAACCAGACCGCCGGGGCGCCGACCGCCACCGCCTGCCGGACCACCTCGACCGCGTCCCGCGCCGGGCGGAAGACGTTCACCAGGTCGACCGGGTGCGGGATGTCGGCGAGCGTCGGGTATGACTTCTCGCCGAAAAGCTCGTCCACGGTCGGGTTCACCGGGATGATCCGCCACCCGTGTCGCTGCATCTCCAGCGGCACGCGGTGGGCGGCCTTGCCCGGGTCACGGGAGGCCCCGACGACGGCGATCACGGCGGACTCGGCGAGAAGCTGCTGGGTGGAACGCATCACCCGAGCCTAACGCGCACCGCGCCGACCCAGGCTCTATAGGAGGGAGAGCTGCTCGGTGGCCGGGGTGGCAGGCGAGGTGTCGGGCAGCCGGCGGTTGTCGCCGACCTCGCCCCGGTGCAGGCCGTGCCGGCGCGCCGCCATCCGCACCCGGGCGGTCACCTCCCGCTGGTAGGCGTGCGGCGCGTACGCACCGGCCTGGTAGAGCTGTCGGTAGCGGGGCACCAGGTGCGGAAACTCGCGGGCCAGCCAGCGCGCATACCACTCCCGGGCGCCGGGGCGCAGGTGCAGCGGCAACGCGGTGACGTGGGTGGCCCCGGAGGCGGCGATCGCCCCCACGGTGGCGTCGATCGACTCCTCGTCGTCGCTGAGCCCGGGCAGGACCGGGGCCATCAGCACCCCGACCGGGAAGCCGGCGTCGGTGAGCCGGCGAACCGCGTCGAGCCGGCGGCGCGGGCTCGGTGTGCCCGGCTCGGCCAGCCGCCAGAGCGTCTCGTCCACGAAGCCGACCGAGTAGGACAGCCCGACCCGGGTCACCTCGGCGGCCTGTCGCAGCAGCGGCAGGTCACGCAGCAGCAGGGTGCCCTTGGTGAGGATCGAGAACGGGTTGGCGAAGTCGCGCAGCGCGGCGAGGATCGGCGGCATGAGGCGGTAGCGCCCCTCGGCCCGTTGGTAGCAGTCCACGTTGGTGCCCATGGCGACGTGCGCGCCGCGCCAGCGGGGGGCGGCCAGCTCGCGCCGGACCAGCTCGCCGGCGTTGACCTTGACGATCACCTTGCGGTCGAAGTCCGCCCCGGCGTCGAGGTCGAGGTAGGTGTGGGTGTTGCGGGCGAAGCAGTTGTGGCTGACCACTCCGTTGGCGATGAAGTCGCCGGTGCCGGTGGTGATGTCCCACAGCGGCAGTTCCAGACCGAGATCCTCGACGGCGGTCACCTGGAGCCGTGCCGCGCACTTGAGCGCCGTGCCCTGGATCGAGCGCCTGCCGGTGACGGCCGGATCGGTCAGGTGGAAGAAGCGCAGCCGCTCCGGTAGGCCGCCGGTCAGCCGGAGCTGGCGTGCCCCGTTGCGGTTGCCCGGCTCGTCGAGCGCCCACCGGAAGGAGAACCGGTCGAGGGCGGCGGCGGCGCGTCGCCGGCTCTCGTCGTCGGCGACGCCGATCCGGAACACGCCCCGCCGGCAGCTGCCGGCCATGTCGAACATGCCGGCCAGGAAGCCGAGTTGCCAGTCGTCGGTCGGCTCGTGCGGCGGGCGGGCCAGCACGGCGACGCCCTCGACGGCGGCCGGCCCGGTCGCGCGAGCCGTGGTGGACCGGCGGGTCATCCGGCCGGCCATCCACTCGACGGTGACGCCGGCATCGGTGAGGAAGCGCTCGGCGCGCTCCAGCGCCTCCGGCTCGTTGGTGGCCAGTCGGAAGCGGAGGCGCAGGTCGGCGGCATCGGCGTCGTCGAGGGGGAACCGCCGGCGGTCGAGACGGCCGGCGTCGCGGACCAGCGCGTGGAGGTAGCCCCGGCGGTAGTCGGCGGACCGCTTCGGCGCGACCGCGAACCGGCCGGTGCCCAGGAGGCGGTTGCGCGTGGTCAGATGGGGGCGTCGCGCGCCACCCCGCATGCCGCCGGTGACGTGCTTCCAGCCGCGCTCGGTGAGGAAACGGTGGTCGCCGCTGGCCACGAGCGTGGTGCCGTCGGCGAGCGTGATCCGGTAGGCCCGCTTCACTGTCGACCACGTGTCGAGCACTGTGGTGACGACGTAGTGGCGGTAGGCGCCGCGCCGTTCGGTGCCGTAGATGCGATCGCCGACCGTCAGCTCGCTTATCGGTCTCGTCCGTCCGTCCGCCATCAGGATCGGCGTGTCACCGGCAAGGCAGTAGGTGCACGCGTGGGAACACCCGCGGTAGGGATTGATGGTCCACTCGAACGGCACGCGCGACTGGCCGGGAACGCGGTTGATGATCGACTTGGCCTGCACCTCGTAGAAGGTCATGCCGGCGAACTCGGGGGTGTCGAACGTCCGCGCCACCGCGCCGGGCAGCGCCAGCGGCAGGGGTGGAGCCGCCGGCGCTGCCTCGTCGGGAGTCCCCTCGTCCGGGGGAGCGGAGAGGTTGTCCCAGCGCATGACCCACATTCGAACATGTGTACGAACGAAGCGCAAGTGACGCGCCGGACACCGGCCGCCGCCGCTCCCACCGCGGGTGCAGGATGGAGGCATGGAGACGTCGACCTTCGTCTACGACGGCGACTGCGCCTTCTGCACCCGCTGCGCGCAGTTCATCGAGCGTCGTATTCCCACCGGTGCCCGGGTGATCCCGTGGCAGTTCGCCGATCTGGCGGCGCTGAGCCTGAGCGAGGCCGAGTGCGAGGAGGCGGTCCAGTGGGTGGGCGCCGACGGATCCCGTGCCTCCGGGCCGGACGCCATCGCCCGGCTGCTCGGCGACAGTGGGCCAGTGTGGCGCGTCGCGGGGGGCGGGCTGCGCCTCCCGCCGGTGCGCGCCGTGGCCTGGCCCGCGTACCGCTGGGTGGCCCGCAACCGCCACCGCCTGCCCGGCGGCACCGCCGCGTGCGCGCTGCCGCAGGAGGCCAGGGAGCGGTTGTACGGTCCGGCGGGTCGCCCCGACCCGACGTCCTGACCGGTCGACCCCCGGCGTCCGTCAGCCCAGGGGAGCGGTACCGGTGACCGGGTCCGGTACGGCCGTCAGGGGCGCCGCGCCGGGCGCGGCCGGCGCGGGTGGATCGGCCGGCGACGCGGACCGGGGGTGGTCGGCGACGGCGGCGGGCGGGCCGGCGCGGCGGGTGAGCAGCCGGCGGGCGAGCAGCACCGGGCGGAGCTTCTCCAGCGGGAGGAAGGCCGTCATCGCCACCAGGTGCGGAGCGAACGAGATCGTGATGGTCGCGACGGTCGCCAGGTGGAACGAGTAGAAGAAGCCCACAACCGCCGGCCGCCACCGGGCGGGCGCCACGAACACCAGGGGGCTGAGCAGCTCGAACGCCAGGATGCCGAACTGGGCCACGATCAGCAGGTGGGGCACCTGCGCGATCAGGTCGGCGAGGTCGGTGCCACGCCGGATGATCGCCCGGGCCAGCACCGAGCCGGTCGCCCAGTCCAGGCCGCCGAAGCGGAACTTGGCCCAGGCGGCGAGGAAGTAGGTGCAGATGACCGCGATCTGGGTGACCCGCAGCGCCCAGCCGCCCGCCTCGGTGCGGGTCGGGTCGCCGTGCCGGGCCCGGCCGGCGGTGGGCAGCGCGGCCAACGCCACGAGCAGCCCGAACCGGTCGTGGTCGACCTTGCCGTAGCTCATCGCCACGATCATCCACTCGAGGTAGAGCGCGAAGACCGTCCAGCCGAGCAGCCGGGGCGCCCGGCCGGTCGCGGCGAGCAGCGCGGCCACCAGCAGCACCCAGAAGACCACGCCGACCAGGGCGGGGTCGGGCGTGGGCAGCGGGAGCAGCCGGCCGATGAGCAGCGGCTGGTAGAGATCGCCGGGCACGTCCACCCGGGTGCGTACCCAGGGGGTGAAGACGACCAGGTCGGCGGCGACGAAGAGGTAGATCAGGGTGCGGAAGGCGGCGACCCGGCCGCGCGGCACCGCCTCGGTGAACCAGCCGGTCATCCGGTGGTCTCCCACCGCACCGCCGTCCGGTCGGTCCACTCGCCGGTCGGGCGTCCGCCCTGGATGTCGTGCCAGCGGACCACGATGCGCACCTCCACGAGCGCCGGGGCGGCGGGGTGGCGTTCCGCGTACGCCTCGGCGACCGTGCGCAGCAGGCTCGGGTCGGCGGCGTACCGGTCCTGCTGGCCCTCGATCTCGGCGCGGCGGATGCCTGTGGCGTCCTGGCCGAGGGGCACCACCGCGCCGGTCCGGTCGACGCCCTCGACCCGGGTGTCGGGCGCGGGCGCGTTCGGCGGGTCGGAGGTGGAGTACATCCGGAACGGCCCGAACGGGAAGTCGTCGTCGGTGCCGCGCACGGTGCCGAGGAGAAGCAGTGCCAGCCCGACCAGGGTGGCGGCCAGCCGGACGGTGCGTCCGCGCGGGGTCAAGGTCTCCATCAGCAGGTGACGATACGGGAGTGAAGAGTCCGGAACTGTCCATCAGTCAGTCATTTCTGACTGTCCGTCCGCCGGTGGACGGGGACGGGAACGCCGCCGGCCGGCCCCGTGGTGGGACCGGCCGGCGGCGGAAAACGCGCTCAGTGCTTGTGCTCGGCCAGCTTCTTGCGGACGTCGTCCATGTCCAGCTGCTCGACCTGCTCGATGAGGTTCTCCAGCGCCGACTCGGGCAGGGCGCCCGGCTGGGCGTACACGATCACGCCGTCGCGGATCGCCATCACGGTCGGGATGGAGCTGATGTTGAACTTGGCCCCCAGGTCCTGCTGAGCCTCGGTGTCGACCTTGCCGAAGACGATCTCCGGGTGCTTCTCCGAGGAGCGCTCGTACACGGGGGCGAAGCGCTTGCACGGACCGCACCAGTCCGCCCAGAAGTCGAGCAGGACGATGCCGTCGCGCCCGGTCACCTCGTCGAAGTTGGCCGTGGTCAGCTCAACCGTTGCCATTGCGTCTCTCCGATCACCGCGGATTGCCGTACGTCGGGTGGAACCAAGCTCGATCCACGGGAATTCCCGTGGCCTGCGCGGCGAAACGCCAGGTGGGCCGGGGTGATCCCAAACACATCGAACTTCATCTGTTCACACCGGCCGTGCGGAACGCAAGTGCAGGACGCACTTGCGTGACGGGACGTGATGGGAGCGTTTCCAGGGAGATCACGCTCAGTTCTTGCTACGAGTCGGTAACTTGGGCCTTGACGAGGGGGGATCGGGCCTGCGGAGATCGCTTACCCGGGGGTCGACGGTAACGGTGAGTGTTGTTACGAAAAGATAAATGTGACGCCGGTCTCTGTTCGCATCGCGCCCCGTACGGCAGAATCTTTCACATCAGAGCGTGGGCGGCGGGTGCCGGGGAGGGCCCCGCCGCTCATTGCGTCTCCCCCCAGGTGGCGCCCGGTGTGAGATATCCGCCGCGCGAGCGCCCCGGCCCCCGCCTTAACCAGCGGTAAGGCATGCTGTGCCGAACTCATCGCCGCCCGTCGAAGGGACCAGGATGCAGTTCGGCCGCTACTACGAGGAGTTCGAGGTCGGCGCGGTCTACCGGCACTGGCCGGGCAAGACCGTCACCGAGTACGACGACCACCTCTTCTGCCTGCTCACGATGAACCACCACCCGCTCCACCTGGACGCCCACTACGCGGAGTCCGCCTCCCAGTTCAAGCGCAACGTGGTGGTCGGCAACTACATCTACTCGCTGCTGCTGGGCATGTCGGTGCCCGACGTCAGCGGCAAGGCGATCGCCAACCTGGAGGTCGAGTCGCTGCGACACGTCGCCCCGACCTTCCACGGCGACACGATCTACGGCGAGACCACGGTGCTCGACAAGCGGGAGTCGTCCTCCAAGCCGGACCGCGGCGTGGTCGCGGTCGAGACCCGCGGCTACAACCAGGACGGCACGCTTGTCTGCGTCTTCCGCCGCAAGGTCATGGTCCCCAAGCGGGAGTACGCCGCCGCGGCCGTCCCCGACGGCGTCGACCCGGAGCGCCCGAGCTTCCCCGAGCCGCGCTGACCCGGGCCGCGTGACGGCCCCGTGCCTGTTCCGCGGGGACGGGGCCGCCGAACCCCTCCCGGGGCTTATGCTCTGGCTGGAGGTCCCCATGAGCCACTCCGTCGCCGGAGAGCCGTCCTCTGCCGGTCGCCGCGCCGCACCGCTCACCTCCGCCGCCTACTCCGCGGCGGAGTGGGACCTGCTGACCGACCTGCCGGGCCGGGTGCTCGTCGCGGCGGCCTCACCCGGGCCGGGGCGCCCGCGGCGGGGGGTCGCCGCCGGGCTGGCCGGCCTGGACGCGGTGGCCGCCGGTCGGGCCTTCGACAGCGACCTGGTCCGTGCCGTGGTCACCGTCATCTACGCCCGCCACGACGGCGCCGTCGACCGGGGCGAGCGCCTCACCGACCTGGTGGACCTGCTCGCCGCCGCCCGGGCCGCGGTGCGGGTGCTGCGCCGCCGCGCCGATCCGGCCGACTCCGCCGCGTACCGGCAGTGGGTGGAATCGGTGGCCGCCCGGGTCTGCCGGGCCGGCGAAACCCCGCCGAGCCCCGCCGACCGGCGCTTCCTGGACCGGCTGGGTGGCGCGCTCGACCTGCGCTGAGGAGTGCCCGCCGCCGGCCCGTACCCTCTTCAGACCGTGACCGACGACCAGTTCGACGTGGGTGTGGGGCCGTGGCCGGGTGACCCGCCGGACGACCCGCGCCTCGACCCGGAGTTGCTCGCCGCCGGGGACCGGCGCAACGTGGTGGACCGCTACCGCTACTGGCGGCGCGAGGCCGTGGTGGCCGACCTCGACCGGCGCCGGCACGACTTCCACGTGGCGATCGAGAACTGGCAGCACGACTTCAACATCGGCACGGTGGTGCGCAACGCGAACGCGTTCCTCGCCGCCGAGGTCCACATCGTCGGCCGGCGGCGGTGGAACCGCCGGGGCGCCATGGTGACCGACCGCTACCAGCACGTGCGGCACCATCCGACGATCGAGGAGTTCGTCGCCTGGGCGGCCGGGGAGCGGCTGCCGGTGGTCGGGATCGACAACCTGCCCGGCTCCCGGCCGCTGGAGACGGGCGTGCTGCCGCGCCGCTGCGTGCTCCTTTTCGGCCAGGAGGGGCCGGGGCTCTCCGCGGTGGCCCGGGCGGCCTGCGACGCGCTCTTCTCGATCGCCCAGTACGGCTCGACCCGGTCCATCAACGCGGGCGTGGCCAGCGGCATCGCCATGCACGCCTGGGTCCGGTCGTACGCCGGCCCGCCCCCGGACTGACGCTCCGCGGTTGTGCCTCCGGACGGAAATCCCACGTTCGTCGGCCCGCCCCGCTTGACGCCCCGCCGGCCCGGGGCGACGGTGAACGTGTGACTGTCGCGGTGAGTTGTCCGAGATGCGCGGGTCCGGTGCGTGAGCCGGACCTGATGCACGGCGAGTACCGGTGCCTGCGGTGCGGCCCCGTCCCGCCCCTGCACGTGCCGGAGCACATCGGCGCCGAGATCATGGCGAGCGTGGTCGAGCGGGTGGCCGCCGACGGCGAACCGGCCGACCGGGCCGGCGTGCCGCTGTGGTGCCCGTGGCCGCTCCCACCGGGTTGGACGCTCACCGGCGTGGCGTGGGCCGGCGACGACCGGGCCGGGGTCCGCGCCACGGTGGTCGCCTGCGCCGGCCCGGCCCCGCTCGACGGTGGACCGGCCGACCTGATCTTCGTCGCCGAGGAACCCGGTGTCGGCCTCGGTTCCCGCTTCGCGGGACTGCCCGGACCCGATCCCGGCCCCCAGGTCGAGGAGGCGCTGACCGATCCCGGCCCTGGTCATCCCGAGCGTCTGCCGCACGCGAAGATCCGTGTGGGCGGTCATCCCACTCCACTATGGCTCGTGCGGTCCGAAACGGATCGAAGCGCGTACGCCGGTGAGGCTCGGGGAATGTGGCTCCATGCGATAGCCTGGCCGGCGAGCGCGGGTCACCTCCTCGCGGAAGAAGTCGTGCTGCACGACCTCACCGAGTGGACACCGCCCGAGCTCGTGTACGGCGCACCGTCCCCGTACCTGCACGGGCAGGCCTGACCGGCCGGCACCGACAGTCGGGGAGCGGACGCAGATATTCACGGTAAGACACCATGCTGATACTCTGGGTGCCGCTGCGGTAAACGGACCCGGCTCCGCGAGAGGATGGCCCGCTATGGTCAAGAAGGTCCTCACCTGGGCCGGCATCGCATTCTTGATCTTCTTCGTCGCCTACCGGCCGAACTCGGCCGCCGACGTGTTCAAGTCTCTCGGTGGCGGCATCATGGACATCGCGCAGGGCTTCGGCGACTTCTTCACCAACCTCGTCGCCTAGCCGCCCATGGGAAGCCCTTCCGGTCCCCCCTTCGACCCGGACGATCCCGACCGGGCACGCCGGGAGCGCGACACCGAGCCGATCCCACGGATCGACCCGGACGACGGTCCCGGCTACGGCGCCGGCCCTGCCTACGGGGCCGGCCCCTCCCTGTCGGGCGGCGCCGCCTTCGGCGACGGTCCCGGCTATGCCGGCGAGGGCCGCTCCGGTCGCGCCTGGGCGCGCGACCCGGAGGGCTATCCGGAGCAGCCGATCTCCGAGGAGGAGCTGGCCGGTCTCCGGGTCGACGCCTCCGGCATGGCCCCGCGCCGCGTGCTGCCCCTGGAGGACGAGCCCAGCTCACTCGTCGCGCGCTACCTCTTCCCCACCGAGCGCTACCGGGGCGAGTGGAAGCGGCACTGGATCCACCTCACCACACCGATCATCGTCGGCATCGCGGCCACGTTCGTGCTCGGCTACCTCGCCGGTTTCCTCGCCGGGCGCGACGTCGGCGCGCTGACCACTGTCGCGGTCCTGCTCTGGTTTGCCGTCATGGGCTGGGTCGCCTGGCGCGTCGCCGACTGGTATTACGACAGGTTCATCCTGACCAACAAACGGGTGATGGTGGTCAACGGGATCATCACCCGCCGGGTCGCGATGATGCCGCTGGTCCGGGTCACCGACATGAAGTACGAGCAGACCCCGACCGGTCGCGCCCTCAACTACGGCACGTTCGTGCTGGAGTCGGCCGGCCAGGAGCAGGCGCTGCGCGAGGTCAAGAACCTGCCCAACCCGAACGAGCTCTACCTGCGCGTGGTGGAGGAGATGTACGAGCCGCAGGCCGTCGAGGCGCGGTTGGGCAAGGAGGCCGACGAGGCCAAGGCCGACGACGGCGCCTGAAACTTTTCGGCCGAACATCGGAAGGACTGCACACCTTTCGCCGTCGACCCGACCCACCCGGTCGTGGGAGCCTGCCAGGCAGGACGGGGGCGCGGAGGTGAGCGTGGCGAGCAGGGATCCGCTGGAGGAGGAGTTCCGCGAGTTCGTCGCGGCCCGGTCCGGCGCCCTGCTGCGCACCGCGTACCTGCTGGCCGGCGACTGGGCCACCGCCGAGGACCTGCTCCAGACCGCGCTGACCAAGACCTACCTGGCCTGGAAACGGCTCGGCGGGATCGACGCCATCGAGCCGTACGCCCGCCGGGTCCTGGTCAACACCTCGACCAGCTGGTGGCGTCGCCGCTGGCACGGCGAACGGCCGACCGAGGTGCTGCCGGAGCGTGCCGGCGTCGACGAGATCGAGCACCAGCTCGACCGGGACGCGCTCTGGCGGCACCTCCAGGCGCTGCCCGCCCGGCAGCGGGCCGTGCTGGTGCTCCGCTTCTACGAGGACATGTCGGAGGCGCAGACCGCCGCCCTGCTGGAGATCTCCCCGGGCACGGTCAAGAGTCAGACCTCCCGGGCACTGAACACCCTGCGTCGGCGGCTCGGCTCCGAGGCCGCCCTGGGCCTGCCGACCGAGACACCCGCCGAGGCGGGGGCGGCTTCCCCGGCGAAGGCCGGCACCTCGGCGGTTCCTCGGGTCGCGGCCGGTCCACGGCCCCGACCCACGGCGACGCGGCAGCCCGCCGAGCCGACCGCACCCGGCCTCCCGGCCGGGACCGCGCGGCAGCCCGCCGCACCGACGCCACGCCCGGCCTCGTCACCGGCGACCACCCCGGCCCCGGCCACGGCGCCGGTCCGCGCCGCCGTGCCGATCCCGGCGGAGACCCGATGAGTGGCACCCGACCCGCAGGTGACAACCGAACGGGCAGCCCCGAGCGTCCACTCTCCGTGGGCGAGGACGAACTGGAGCGGGCGCTGCGAGAGACGCTGTCCCGTCGCGTCGTCACATCCCGACCGCTCCGCGCCGATCCGGCGGGGGACGTGCTGCGCCGCGCCCGCCGTGCGGGGCGCCGCCGGGCGCTCACCGGGCTGGCCCTGGCAAGCGTGGCCACGGTGCTCGTCACCACCGGGATGGCGCAGTTCAGCGGGTCGGGCGGGCGGGGCGGCACATCGACAGTGGTGCTCGGCGACCCGCACGGGTTCTCCGCCTCCCCGCTGCCCACCGCGCCCTCCCCGATGTCCCGGCCGGCGCCGGTCCGCGCCGAGCTCGACCTGCTCGTCGGCGACGTGCTGGACACCAGCGGCGGCGAACGGCGCGAGCTGACCGGCGTGGGCAACGTCGAACGGGCGCAGCGGATCCACGACGGGGAGGGCTGGCTGCTCACCTCGGCGGCCACCGCTGCCGGCCGTACCCTCTGGTGGGTGCCGGCGGGCGACGGCGCGCCGCAGGTCATGCTCGCCGCCGCGGACGCCGTCGCGGTCTCCCCGGACGGCCGGCAGGTCGCCTGGCGGGACGGCCCGGACCTGGTCGCCGCCGGGGTGGTCGCCGGCCAGCTCATCGCGCCCAGCCGGGTGGCCGCGTCGCCAGGCGTCGTGCCGGTCGGCTTCACCGGCGACGACGTGCTTATCGCCCGGCCCGGCCGGGGCGGCACGAGCGTGTGGCAGCGGGCGATGGGCGGCGTGCCCGGCGCCGCGAACCCGGACGTACGCGCCGTCTACGGCATGCGACCGGACGGGCGGGTGGTCGGCCTGGTCACCGACGGGTCGGCGGGGCAGACCTGCCTGGCGTTGCTCGACCCGGCCCGCGACCTCGCCCCGACCCGCACCGACTGCGGTCCGAAGCTGGCCGCCGACGGGCTCGGCGCGGTCTCGCCGGACGGGCGGTGGCTGCTTGCCAACAGCGCCGCTCGCACCGCCCTGCTCGTCGACCTGGCAGCCACCTCGGCGGCCCACCCGGCCGGCCCGGTGCTTGCCGGCGCGGTCGCCTGGACCCGCGCCGGCGCCGCGCTGCACGTGGACGCCGCCGGCGGGCTGGTCCGGGTCGAGCCCGGTCGGGTGCTCGCCGGACAGCGACCGACCGCGTCGGCGCTCGAAGGGGTGCCGCCCGGGCAGCGTCCGGTGGTGGTGGCCGACACCCCCGCCACGCCGGACGGGGCGTAGCGTCGCTCAGGTGAGCGTTCCCGCCCGCATCGACCTGCACACCCACTCCACCGCGAGCGACGGTACGCTCGGTCCGGCCGAACTGGTCCGGGCCGCCGCCGACGCCGGGCTCGACGTGGTGGCGCTCACCGACCACGACACGACGGCGGGCTGGGCGGACGCCGTCGCCGCCCGGCCACCCGGGCTCACCCTGATCCGCGGCGCCGAGCTGTCCTGCCGCTGGTTCGGCGTCGACCCGGCGATCCCGCTGCACCTGCTGGCGTACCTCTTCGACCCGGACGACCCGGAGCTGGTCGCGGAGCTGGCCCGGGTCCGGCGGGCCCGCGAGGTACGCGGCGAGCGGATCGTCCGGCTGCTCCAGGCCGACGGCGTTCCGGTGAGCTGGTCGGAGATCCTGGCCGGGGCCGCAGGCGGGACGGTCGGCCGCCCGCACATCGCGCAGGCGCTGATCCGGGCCGGCCTGGTCGCCACCACCACCGAGGCATTCGGACCGGACTGGCTGGGTGAGCGGTACCGGCTGCCCAAGGACGACATCGACGTGTTCCGCGCGGTCGCGCTGGTGCGGGCGGCCGGTGGCGTGCCGGTCTTCGCCCATCCGAGGGCCAGCCGGCGCGGCCGGATCGTGCCCGACGAGTTGATCGTGGACCTGGCGTCGGCCGGCCTGGCCGGCCTGGAGGCCGACCACGAGGACCACAGCCCGGCCGAGCGGGAACACGTCCGCCGGCTCGCCGCCGAGCTGGGTCTGCTGGTCACCGGCTCGTCGGACTTCCACGGCACGCACAAGACCGTCCGTCTGGGCGCGCACACCACGGCCCCGGAGGCGTACGAGCGGATCGTCGGGCTGGGCCGCGGGGTGACCCCCGTCGCTTCAAGCTGAAGCGTGCCGGCGGCGCGGCTACCGTGTCCGCGTGGATCTCAAGCTCTTCGGCGAGGTCTTCGTGACCCTGCTGGTGATCGTCGACCCGCCCGGAATGATGCCCATCTTCCTCGCGCTCACCGGGCCGCTGCCCGCCCGCGACCGGAACCGGGCCGCCTGGCAGGCCGTGGCGCTGGCGCTCGGGGTCATCGTGATCTTCGCGGTGGCGGGGCAGACGATCCTGGCCTACCTGCACGTCGACCTGCCCGCCCTACAGGCCGCCGGCGGCCTGCTGCTGGTGCTCGTCGCGCTGGAACTGCTGACCGGCAAGGCGGACGACCCGAGCCAGCAGGTCACCTCCAACATCGCGCTGGTGCCGCTCGGCACCCCGCTGCTGGCCGGACCGGGCGCCATCGTGGCCACCATGCTGTTCGTGCAGCGGGCCGGCGGCATCACCGACTACGTGGCCATCGCGCTCGCCATCGTCGCGGTGATGGTCGCCGTCTGGGTGGTGCTGCGCTTCTCCGGCGGAATCGTCAAGGTGCTCCGGCCGGGCGGCATCGAGGTGCTGACCCGGATCGCCGGCCTGCTGCTGGCCGCCATCGCGGTGCAGCTCATCGCGGACGCGATCGCCGCGTTCGTGACCGAATACCTCAACGCCTGAGTCCCTCGCGCCAGGTGTCGTATCCGGGTGGCAGGATCACACGGGTGCGACGATCCTCACCGACCGGACGACCCACCGGTGGCCGCGCGCCCCGGCCCCGCGCCGAGCAGGCCGAGCAGCTCGGCTTCGAGGGCATGCCGGAACGGCTCTTCGTCTGCACGCCCAGCAAGCTCGGCGCCTACGCCGACTGCCCCCGGCGCTACCGCTACGCCTACGTGGACCGCCCCGCCCCGCCGAAGGGGCCGCCGTGGGCGCACAACTCCCTCGGCGCCAGTGTCCACACGGCGCTCAAGAACTGGTATGCGCTCGCCCCCGACCGTCGCCGCCCCGAGGCGCTCCCCGCCCTGCTCAAGGGCACCTGGGTCCGCGAGGGCTACCGCGACGACGAGCAGGAGCGCATCGCCTTCCGGCGGGCGCTGGCCTGGCTGGAGTCCTACGTGGCGGGGCTCGACCCGGCCGACGAGCCGATCGGCGTGGAGCGGGTGGTCGCCGTGAAGACCGCAGTGCTGGCCTTCAACGGCCGCACCGACCGGATCGACTCCCGACCCGGCCCGGACGGCCGGCCCGAGCTGGTCATCGTCGACTACAAGACCGGCCGCACCGGGCTCGACGCCGACGACGCCCGCGGCTCGCAGGCGCTCGCGCTCTACGCGTACGCGGCGGAGCGGGTGTTCCGGCGGCCGTGCCGCCGGGTCGAACTGCACCACCTGCCCACCGGCACGGTCGCCGCGCACGAGCACACCCCGGAGTCGCTGCACCGGCAGCTCACTCGCGCGGAGGACACCGCCCGCGACATCATGGCCGCCGAGCGGGCGGTGTCCGGCGGCGCCGATCCCGACGAGGCGTTCCCCACCGAGCCGGGGCCGCGCTGCGGCTGGTGCGACTACCGGCGCACCTGCCCGACCGGCGCGCAGGCCCCCGGAAAGGACCCCTGGTCGGCCGTCGAGCGCCTCGCCGAGCCGGCCGACTGAGGATTCCTCAGGCAGCCGCGAGCCGGGCCGCCCGGTCCTTCGCGACCTGCTGCACCGGCGCCCCGAGGTAGCGCCGCGGCACCGCCGCCAGGGCCAGCCGCAACGCCCGCACACCCACCTCTGCCGACAACGCCGTGGTGGGCAGCCCGAGCCCGCCGTAGAGCCGCAACGCCCAAGAGGGCAGCAACCCCAACGCGGTGCCGGCGATCCCCAGGTACGCCCAGCGCGGCGGGCCGAGACTCAGGCCGAGCTTCACCGGCCGGCTGAGCCTCCACGGGATCGGCGGCGCGGTCAGGAACACCGCGGTCTCGGCCGCCTCGCGGGTCATCCGTAGCTCCGGACGCACGCCCCGGTAGTACGCCTCGACCTCGGCGGCGGTGCCCGGCACGTCGCCCGGGTCCAACCCGACCAGGGCAGCGGCCCGGCGCTGCTCGGTGTAGTAGCCGTCCACCTCGTCGTCGGTCAACGCCAGCCCGGCCCGCCGCGCGGTGCTCACGAACGACTCGACCTCGGTGACGTGCACCCAGCGCAGCAGGTCCGGCTCGTCGACCCGGAACACCTCGCCGGTGTTCGGGTCGGTGGCGCGCAACCGGGCGTGCAGCGTACGCAGCCGCCGGCCGGCCGCCTCCGCCTCGGCGGTGGTGCCGTAGATCGTCGTCGCCACGTAGGTCGACGTCCGCACGAGCCGGCCCCAGGCGTCGGCCCGGTAGTTGCTGTTCTGCGCCACCCCCGCCATCGCGCGTGGGTGCAACGCCTGCAGGTAGAGCGAGCGCAGGCCGGCAACGATCAGGATCGGTTCCTCGTGCACCTTCCACGTGACCGATCCCGGTCCGAACAGGCCGAGGTCGTCGGTGTCCACAGGTCAAGAGTGCCACGCCGGGCGTACCCGCCCGGGTGGCCCGGGGCCGCCGGGATGAACCGGTGTGCCGATCCGTGCGTGTGTCTCGATGTGCGACCACGCCACGTCGTACGCTGGCCGCGCGAATCCGTCCACTCGCCGGAGGTGTCGGTGTTCAGGGAAGTCAACGGTCTCCCGGGCCACGTCCTGGTCATTCACGCGGTGGTGGTGCTGGTGCCGCTGTTGGCGCTGCTCACCGTCGCGTACGGTGCGTTGCCCCGCTGGCGACCCCGGCTGGACTGGGCGGTGGTGGCGCTCGCCGTGGTCACGCCGATCCTCGCCTGGGTGGCGACCGAGTCCGGCGAGGAGCTGGAGGAGGCGCTCGAATCGCGGGGCTACCCGCCGGAGGGCCTGGCGAAGATCCACGAGCATTCCGAGTACGGAGAGACCCTGCTCTGGTTCACGCTCGGGCTCGCGGTCGTGGCGCTGCTGCTGGTGCTGAGCACCAAGGGCTTCGCCCGCCTCCAGAGCCTGCCCCGCTGGGTGCCCCTGGCGCTCACCGTCGTGGCGGCCGTGCTCGCCGTGTTCGCGGTGGTCTACGTCTACCTGACCGGCGACAGCGGGGCCAAGATGGTGTGGGACGGCATCGTCTGATCCTTCTGCCTCCCAGCTTTCGGCCGGGTGGGCTCTAGAACAGCAACCGCGAGCACAACAGGCACGTAAGCAGCACCAGCACCACGCCGACGACCGCGCCGATGCCGTAGGTGAGCTGCTGGGCGCGCTGCTCCGAGCGGTCCATGGCGGCCATGTCCTGCGCCGGGAGCCGCCGGGGCGGTGGCACCCGCACGTGCACCGGCGGTCGCCAGCCGGGTGGCGGCGGCGTGCTCGGCGGCGGCCCGGTGTACCCGCCGGTGTGTCCGGGCGGGACGTTGTGTGCGGGAGGCCCGGGCGGGCCTGTGTGTCCCGGCGGCCAGGGTGGGCCGGGGTGTCCGGGCGGGCCTGCGGGTGTTGGCGGCCAGGGTGGGCCGGTGTGTCCGGCTGGACCGGGCCACTGGCCGCCGGTGGCGGTCCAGCCGCCGGCAGGGGTCGCCGCGTCCGGCCTGGCCCAGGGGCTCTCCATGGATCCCTCGCGCGACCACGGGCTGGCGGCCCCGCTCGCGCCTGCCTCAACCGTGTGGGGGTCGGGTGTGCCGGGGTCGGGAACCTGATGGCCGGCCGCGCCCTGCTCTCCGGTGCCCGTGCCCGTGCCGAGTTGGTGGGGTTCGGGCTCGCCGTGGCCGCTCGCGTCGGTGTCGGTGATGTGGGGTTTGGGTCTGCCGGGGCTGAGGGTGGACGGTTTGGGCGTGCCGGTTGAGGGAGATCCGGGCGTGTCTGTGTCAGGTTGCCGGAGCGCGGGCCGGTCGGGGGTGCCGTCCGGGGCGTTCTGCTCGCGGTGGTCACCTTCGGCCGGCGACGCGTCGGCGGTGAGGGGCGTCCCCGGCGTGGGCGCGTCGTCCTCGGGCTGGCTCGGTGCGGCGGGCCGGTTGTCACCGGGCCGGTCCACGGCCGATGCCCCGTCCGGCTGCTCGGGGCGTCGCCAGGTCTCGTCGTCGGGGTTGCCACCGCTCGGCGTCGTCACGCCGACCGACGCTACCAACGGCTCGCCCGGTCGGCTGCCCGACGCGGCGAGCGGCGATTCGCCCATGGCACGTTCTCCGACGCCGGCCGCCCGGTGCCGGTCCTGGGGTGGACCGCCGCTGCTGCCGGACCAGGTAATGCGCCAGCCGGCGTCCCGGATCGTGCACCGCAGCGGGTCGAGGCGGTCGGTCGGCAGCGGTATCGTTGCTCCTCGTGACCGACCCCGGCATCCAGGTCCCGCGCGACGACGACGACCGCGTGGTCGACCTCAGCGAAGACTTCGTCGTGTTGCCCGAGCAGACCACCGACGACACCGACCGCGGCTGGGGTGAGCGCCCGGGCGGCAACGACGACTGGCTGCTCGGCGAGCGCCCGCCGCACTGGGACTGAGGACGAACGGCCGGGGGCGGGGTCAGCCGCGAACCACCACGGCGAAGCGACTGCCCTCAGGCAGGCCGACCGCGCGCCGGGCCTGCTCCGGTGGGAGCGCCAGATAGAGCGCCGAGGAGCCGTCGACCGCCCCGGTGGCCCCCACCACATCGAGCACCAACGCGCGCGGTGCGAGCAGGGTGGGATCGCGCGATCCACCGGCCGGCACGACCAGCAGGTCGACCCGGGCCCCCGGGCGTAGCACCGCGAGGGCGGCCGGCTCCGCCAACCGGATCGGCACGCCGACCGCCCCGGCGGGCAGCGCCGGAGCACCACCCGACCGTGGCTCGGCGGTCGTCGCGCGGTCGGCAGTCGGCGTGGGGTCGGCGACCGAGGGCGGCCCGGGCGGGCAGCCGGCCGGCGTGTGCAGCACCGCAACGGCGAGCCCCAGCAGCACCGCAACAAGCGTCAGCCGCAGCAGCGTGCGGCGCCGGGGCAGCCCACGCCGGCGCACCGGCCGCAACGTCGCCTCTCCACCCTCCACCACTGCCTCCCCGTCCGCCGTCGCCGCCGTCCGCCGTCTTCGCCGCCGTCCGCCGTCCGCCGTCGCTGACGGCCGTCAGCAGACCGTCGTTCCGTCAGGAGGTTAGGCGCATACCGCCCCTCCGCGTCGCCCATCGCTCGCCCCTGTGGATAACCCGCCGTCCTGTGGATAACTGCCTGGTCCAAGGCGCTCCGGGCGGCGCTTCCGGCCAATCGCTCGGGTGGAATGCCACAGCGACGGCTGGACGACGACGCCGTGCTGCGGCCCGGCGGGGCGTGCCGGTGCTGATCGGCGTGCTCATGCGCACCGCCCACCCATGCCGTTCCACTCCAAGGTCGCCAGCCGGCGGTCTGCGAGAGGCGGTTGTCCAAGGGCTCACGAAATCGGTGGCGCTCTGGGCGCGGGTTGAGCGGGTGATCAAGGAGTTTGGGTAGTCGCGGAGGGAATCCGACGCAACCTCCTTGATCAGCCCGGGAGGGCGCTCCTGCGACCGCCCGAGGGCACGGATGGGGATGACCATGAAGTTGGCTGGGACAAAACGGACCGGTCGGGCCGCCAACTTCATGATCACCGGAGCCCGGAGCCCGGAGCCCGGAGCCCGGAGCCCGGAGCCCGGAGCCGGGAGCCGGGAGCCCGGAGCCCGGAGCCGGGAGCCGGGAGCCCGGAGCCGGGAGCCGGGAGCCCGGAGCGGGGAGCTGATGCCGCGACCTCGCCGGAGTGGCGCGTGTGGTCCGGGGGGAGGGGTGCGGCATGAGAAAGTGGCCGCCCCGGAGCGGGACGGCCACTTTCGTAAAGCGTGCGGTCAGGAGGAGCTGGACGCCGCCGGCGACTTGCTCGCCGAGCCAGAACCCGAGCCCGAGCCCGACCCCGAGGACCCCGAACCCGAACCCGGGCCCGACGACGCGGCCCCGGAGGACCCAGAGCCGGAGGACCCAGAGCCGGAGGACCCAGAGCCCGACGACCCAGAGGACGACGAGGAGTCGGACGAGGACGACTCGGACTTCCCCGGCTTGCCGCCGGCGCTGGCGGCGTTCTCGGAACCGGACGAACGGGAGTCCGTACGGTAGAAGCCGGAGCCCTTGAACACGATGCCTACCGAGTTGAAGAGCTTGCGCAGCCGCCCCTCACACGCCGGGCACTCGGTCAGCGGCGCGTCCGAGAAGGACTGCACCGCCTCGAGCTGGTGGCCGCACGCGGTGCAGGCGTACTGGTACGTGGGCACGTTCTCCTCCGGATCTTGGCACAGCCGTACTGGCACTCGTGGTCTTCGAGTGCCAATGGTGCGTCATGGCACCCGGATTCGTCCAGCGGAAGCGCCCGGTCCCACACCCGGCACCGCCACCAGCCCGCCCCGGGGCGTGATCACGCAGTGCACCGGCCGGTCGTGCGGGCCGGCCGGAACCGTCGGGACCAGCTCGCCGTCGTGCAGGAGCGCCACCGTCGGCACGGTGGCGGGCACCCGGGCCAGCGCCCGGTCGTAGGAGCCGCCGCCCCGGCCCAGCCGGACGCCCCGGTGGTCCACCGCAAGCGCCGGCACCACCACCAGGTCCGCCCCGGCCACGGCGGCCCGGCCCCGTGGCGGGCCGGTCGGCTCGCGCAGCCCCCGGCCGGCGGCGCGCAGCGACTCCCGGTCGGTGTAGGCGGCCCAGTCCAGGTCGAGGTCGTCCCGGAGCACCGGCAGCAGCAGCTCGGCTTCGGCCGGCAGCGCCGCCCGCAGCATCTCGGGCAGGTCGTGTCCGCCGGGCTCGGAGGCGACCGGCACGTACGCGGTCATCCGGGTCGGGCGCATCCGGCGTACCAGGGAAATCAGCTCGGCCTGCACGGACGCCGCGGCTTCGGCCCGGCGCGTCGCGGACAGCGACCGGCGGGCGGCGAGCAGCGCGACGCGCAGGTCCCGTTTCGCCTCGTGCACCTCATCCGAAAAATCCGGCACGCAACACTCCTGACGCAACGCTTGCCTACCGGTCGCTCTGTGTCAGCATCGCACCAAGGGGCGCGGAACTTCCGGGGGGAAGCTTGACGCTACGCGGGCGGTTGACGATGGCCTTCCTCGTGGTGGTCCTCGGCCCTGTCCTGCTCGGCGCGTTCTTCGTCGGCACCACGCTGAGCGCGGTCGAACGCAGCCGCGCCACCGAGCGGCTGGGGCTGGCCGCGGCCGGCGTGCGTACCTCGGTCGACGCGCTCTGCCAGCAACTGCGCGCGGCGGCGGACGCGGTGGCGCTCGTCGCGGACCCGGCCGCCCGGTCGCGCGCCGCCGACCAGGTGGTCGGCCGCGGCCTGGCCGCCGCCGTCCGGGTCGCCGACGCGGCCGGCCGGACCAGCTATGCCACCGCCGGCGGCCCGGCCGGCCCCTGGCAGGACTGCGCCGGCGTCCCGGCCGGCCCGGTGGGCGCGCTCGCCGTCCAGGTCCGGCTCCGCGACCCGGCCGGCGCCGACCTCGGCGCGGTCGCCGCTGCGCAGCCCGTCGACCCGGCCTTCGTGGCGCGGCTCGCGGCCGTGACAGGCGTCGAGGTCACCCTCCTCGACGACCCCGGGCGAGCCACGACCGAAAACCAGGGGGTACGCGGAGCGGTGCTGGCCGCCGCCCGCGAGGTCGCCGGGGATCGGGTGGCCGGGACCGACGACGGGCGGTACGTGCGCCGGGTCGGGCCGTCCACGGGGCAGCCGCTGCCGCTTGTGCTCTCGGTGCGCGGCGACCGCCCGCCCGGCCTGTACGGCGCGCTGGTGGCCGCCGTCGCGTTGGCCGCATTGCTGGCCGTGCTGGCGGCGTGGCGGCTGGCCCGGGTGACCACCCGGCCGCTTGTCGAGCTGGCCGGCGCGGTGGACCGGGTGGCGCACGGTGACCTGACCGCGCGGGTGCCGGTGCGCAGCCGCGACGAGATCGGCCGGCTGGCCGGCGCGTTCAACCGGATGACCCGGGAGACCGGCAGTTACGTGGCGGCGTTGACAAGCAGCCGGGACCAGCTCCGCAACCATCTGGTGGTGCTCGGCGACACGCTCGCGAGTACGCACGACCTGCAACGCATCCTGCGGGTGATCCTGGACAGCGCGATCGCCGGTACCGGCGCCCGGGCCGGCGCGGTGCTGCTGCTCGACGGCCACGGGGTGCTTGTCGGCCAGTGCGTGGAGGGGCTGACCGGGCGCTGGCCGACCGAGGACCCGGCCGACCCGGCGACGCTGCGGGTGCCGGTCGGCGCCGGGGTGGTAGGCGCGGTGGCCGCCACCGGGGAGCCACTGCGTGGCCGCTGGGCGCCGCCGGACGCGCCGACCGGGGAGCCGTCCTGCGAGACGTACGTGGCGGTGCCGTTCGCCGCGCCCGGCGCGGCCGACCCGCGTGGCGCGGACCGTCCCGGCCACCCGCCTGCCGACAGCGACCCCGCGGCCGGCCCGTCCAGCGCGGCGCTCGGCGTGCTGGCCCTCTACGACCGGCTCGGCGGGCACGAGTTCGACGACGACGACCTGGTCACGCTGAGGACCTTCGCCGGCCACGCGGCGGTGGCGGTGGAGAACGTCCGGGTGCACGAGGAGGCGCAGCGGCTCTCGCTCACCGACCCGCTCACCGGGCTGTGGAACTACCGCTACCTGCGCGAGTCGATCCGGCGTGAGGTGGAGCGGGCGAACCGGTTCGGCCGGATGCTCAGCGTGCTCGCCCTCGACCTGGACCGGTTCAAGGACGTCAACGACACCTGGGGGCACGCCGCCGGGGACGCCGTGCTCGTCGAGTTCGCCCGCCGGATCCGCGGCGTGATCCGCGAGGTGGACCTGGCGTTCCGGCACGGCGGCGAGGAGTTCGTGGTGCTGTTGCCGGAGACCGACGCGCGGGGCGCGACGGTCGTCGCCGAGCGGATCGGCGCGGTGGTGCGGGACCAGCCGGTGCCCGTCGACGGGCACGGCGGCGAGCCGTTGCGGGTGCCGGTGACGGTGTCCATCGGTATCGCCGTCTATCCGGACCACGCCGGCGGCGGGCAGCAGGTGCTCGACGCGGCCGACGACGCGCTCTACGCCGCCAAGGCCGCCGGGCGGGACGGCTACCGGCTGGCGCCCGTCGGAGATCCGGTGCCCACGCAGGAGATTCCGGTGTCCGCCACCACGGTCAGTCCGCCCGACGGGCTGCCCCGGGCCGGCACGGCGGAGCAGGCGGGCACCGCGCCGGGCGGCGCGTCTTCCGGTCCTCACCCGCCGCGGCAGAGCCGTGGCCGATAGTCTCGCGGCATGTCGGAGCACTCAGCGAACCCCTCAGCGGCCTCTGGTCGCTCCCGCGCGGTCAAGGCCGTCATCCCGGCCGCCGGCCTGGCCACCCGGTTCCTGCCGGCCACCAAGGCGGTCCCCAAGGAGCTGCTGCCGGTCGTCGACCGGCCGGTCCTCCAGTACATCGTCGAGGAGGCCACCCAGGCCGGCATCACCGACGTGCTGCTGATCACCGGGCGGGGCAAGACCTCGATGGTGGACCACTTCGACCGGCGGCCCGACCTGGAGGAACGGCTCGCCAAGAAGCCCGAGCTGCTGGCCGCGGTCAAGCGCACCGAGGAACTGGCCGCGATCTACACCTGCCGCCAGCCGGAGCAGCTCGGCCTCGGCCACGCCGTCGGGTTCGCCGAGTCGCACGTCGGCGACGCGCCGTTCGCGGTGCTGCTCGGCGACGAGTTCGTCAAGCCGTCCGAGCCGCTGCTGCCGGCCATGCTGGAGTTGCAGGCCCGCACCGGCGGTGTGGTGCTCGCGTTCTTCGAGGTCGACCCGGCCGAGACCAGCCGCTACGGCATCGCCTCGGTGGAGCCGGCCGAGTCGGAGTACGCCGACTTCGCCGAGGTCGTCAAGGTCACCGGCATGGTGGAGAAGCCCAGCCCGGACGAGGCTCCGAGTAACCTGGCCGTCCTCGGCCGGTACGTGCTCCCGGGGCGGATCTTCGACGCGATCCGGCGCACCGAGCCGGGCAGCGGCGGCGAGATCCAGCTCACCGACGCGATGGAGCTGCTGCGTACCGAGGGGGTGCCGGTGCACGCGATCGTCTACCGGGGCACCCGCTACGACACCGGCATGCCGCTCGGTTACCTCCAGACCGTGGTCCAGATCGCGTCCGAGCGGGAGGACCTGGGCGCCGAGTTCCGCAAGTGGCTGGCCGAGTTCGTCAACAAGGGCGACGAGACAGTCACCGACGCGGTCCTGAACGGCCTGCGCGACGCGTCCGGCGGTGCCGATACATGACCGCGACGGCCGACGCCGAGGCGGCCGCGAACGAGTTGACGCCGCTCGCCGACTACCTGGGCAGCGTGCTGCGCAGGTTACGGGCGCTGCCTCCGCTCGACCTCGACCTGACCCAGGCGTACGGCAACGTGCTCGCCGAGGACGTGGTCGCCCCGCACTCGTTCCCCGCCTTCGACCAGGCGGCGGTGGACGGGTACGCCGCGCGCTGGGAGGACATCTCCGGAGGGAGCCGGGGGCCGGGATACGTCCCGGCCCCCTCCGGTATGCCGGGCGGGCGCAGCATCCGGCTCAACGTCGTCGGTGACCTGGGCGCGGCGAGCTGGCGACCGGTCCGGCTCACCCCCGGCGCCTGCTTCTCGGTGGCGGCGGGCGCGCCACTGCCGCTCGGCGCGGACGTGGTGGTCCCGGTGGAGTGGACCGACCAGGGTATGGCCGCCGTGGAGATCTTCCGCGCCCCCCGACGCGGGTACGGCCTGCGCCGCGCCGGGGATGAACTGGTCGCCGGCACGCTGCTCGCGCGCGCCGGGGCGTACGTCTCACCGGCCCTGGTCGCGGTGTTCGCCGCCACCGGCATCGGGCACGTGGTGGTGCGGCCCAGCCCCCGGGTGGTGATCGTGGCCACCGGCGACGAGCTTGTCGACGTGGGCCGGGGCAGCCAGCCCGGTCAGGTGGTGGACACCAACTCGCACGCGTTGACCGCGGCGGCGGCCGAGGCGGGCGCGCTCGCGTACCGGGTCGGGATCTGCGACGACGACCCGGAGGCGCTCCGCGGCCTGCTTGAGGACCAGACGCTGCGGGCCGACCTGATCATCACCACCGGCGGCACCGGCACCGGGCCGGGCGACATGGTCCGCCGGATCCTGTCCCGACGCGACGGTGGCCGGGCCGGGCCGGTCACCTTCACCGAGGTGGCCCTCTATCCCGGAACCGCGCTCGGGTTCGGTACGGTCGGCGCCGAGGAGGTGCCGGTGGTGTGTCTTCCCGGTGAGCCCGGCGCGGCGCTGATCGGCTTCGAGGTGCTTGCCCGCCCGGCCGTCCAACTGCTGGCCGGCGCCGAGCCGGTGTTCCGGCCCAGCGTGCGCGCGCACCTGCTGGAGACCGTGTCGTCGCCGGTCGGGCTGCGCGAGTTCCGCCCCGCGCACGTGGCCGAGCGGCGCGGCGGCGGCTACACCGTGCAGCCGCTGGCCGGCGGCCCGTACACGCTCTCCGGCCTGGCCGAGGCGAACGGCCTGCTGGTGCTCGGCGAGCGGGTCACCACCGCCGCGGCGGGCTCCACAGTGGATGTGCTGTTGTTGGACCGGCGCCGGTGAGGTTTCGGCGGGCGCCCGGGTGGCCGGCGGTGCTTGTGGACGGTTCGGTGGTGTTGCGTCCCTACCGGCGTTCCGACGCGCCGGCGTGGTCGGCGATCCGGCGCGCGAACCGGGACTGGCTCGCCCCGTGGGAGTCGCACGTGCCGGGCGGTTGGGACGCGACGAACTCGCCTGCCGCGTTCCGCCTGGTCCACGCCGACCAGCGGAAGTCCGCGCGGACCGGCGACGGCATGCCGTTCGCGGTGTGCCTGCGCGTCGACGGGCAGGAGCGGCTGGTCGGCCACGTCAACGTGGGCAGCATCGTGCGGCGGGCGTTCTGCTCCGGGTACGTCGGGTACTGGGTGGACTCGCGGGTGGCCGGTCAGGGTGTGATCCCGACCGCTGTCGCGCTCGCCGTGGACCACGCGTTCGGCCCCGGTGGGCTGCACCGGATCGAGGTGAACATCCGGCCGGAGAACGTCCCGTCCCGGCGGGTGGTGGAGAAGCTGGGCTTCCGCGAGGAGGCTTACCACGTGCGGTACATGCACATCGACGGCGCCTGGCGGGACCACATCGGATACGCGATGACCGGCGAGGAAGTGGCCGCCGAGGGCGGGCTGCTGGCCCGATGGCACCGCGTACGTGACACCCGGCGCTGAGCCGTTCGGGGCGTGACCGCCCGGCGCGGCGCACGGTGAACCAGGTCTGTGGCCCGTAACCTCAAGTAACTGCAAGCTGTGGCAAGCGCTGCCCACCCGCATGATCTGCGCCGTTAACGAGCGGCGACGGAAGAAGTTGCGGCCATGCGGCGCTCGCCCCGAACTTGGTGACGGGAGGGGTGAGGGTGCCGACGTCGGTGCTCCTCGCCGTCCTCGCCGCCGCCGGTCTGCTCGCCCTCGCTCCGGCGCTGGTCCGCCGGTACGACGCCACCGAGCGGCTGGTGGCGGAGCGGGCGCAGTCGACGGCGCGGGTGCTCCAGCGCCAGCGTCGTCGGCGCACCGTGCCCGGACGGCGACCGCTGCACCCCCCGCGCTCCCTTGTTGTCACCTTGAGTGAAGATTCGGACACGGGTGGTCTTGCCCGGCCGGTCTCCGCCCCGCCCGCGCGGCGGCGCTCCGGCCGGCTCCGGCCCGTTTCCGCGATCCCCGCACAGTCCCGCCGACGGCACCCGCCCCGCCGACGGCACACTCCCGCGGTCTACCGCCGACGCCGGGTGCTCGCCGCGCTGCTGCTGCTCAACTTCGTCGAACTGGTCGGCGTGGTGCTTGTCGGACCCGGGTTCTGGATCAGCGTCTCGGTCACCGGCACGCTGCTCGTCGCGTACGTCGTACACCTGCGGCAGCGGGCCCTGGCCGAGCGCCGGCGGCGGCGCGCGGACGCCCGCGAGTCGGCCTGGCTGGCCGCCCGCCAGGCCGAGGTGCGCCGCGAGCAGGCCCGGCGCGCCGCGGCCCGGCGGGAGGCGCAGCGCCGGCTGGCCGCCCAGCGGGAGGCGGTCCGGCGTACGGCGATGGGCCTGGACCGCCCGGCGGACCTGCCACCGGCCGCGAGCGGCGGCTCGGTGTCCTACCGTCGGGCCGGTGGCCTGCGCGGACGCCCCTACCAGTCCGGCCGAGGCGCCTGACCCGCGCTGCCCCCGGCGTGGTTCGCGCCGACCACCTTCGTCGATCTTGGAGTTGTGGTGCCAGGATTTGCCCCTTGGGTGGCTTATCGGAGGTGCCACAACTCCAAGATCGACGGGCTGGGCGGTGTGGGCGGGGCGGTTCGCGTGGTGGGGGTGGGGCCTGTTAGCCTTGGTGCCGGCCCGCCCGGTGAAAGCCGGGTGGGACCGACGCTGGTTCGCCGGCGGAGGGGCTGTGGCGCAGACTGGTAGCGCACCTCGTTCGCATCGAGGGGGTCAGGGGTTCAAATCCCCTCAGCTCCACCATAAATGCCGTTGAGCAGCGGAAGCGCTGCCAGCAAAATACATTTCCGGTACACATCAGCGTTGCTCCGGGGTCTTCGGGGGGCGCCCTTCACGCCACATCGACTATCGATGACGTTGTAGCGGCGACTTGTCTCCCACGAGCCAGAGATGGCCCCACGGATCGAAGAAGCCGCCCTGGCGGTGCGTGCCCCAGGGCGCGGCGTGGTCGCGCACCGGATCGTGGTAGTCGGCTCCTGCCTCGGCCGCACCACCGACGACGGCGTCGGGATCGTCAACGAAGACCTCGATCCGCGCCGAAGTGCTGCCGAGCGCCGTCGGGCTCTCCCAGCCGTTGTTCGCGGGCTCGGCGACGAAGAACGGCGCCCCGTCGAGCTGGAGTCCAACAACTGATCCCAGGTTCCACAGCTCAGTGGCACCAAGGGCTTTCTGGTACCAGGCAGAGGCTGCTGCGGCGTCCGGGACCGCGAGCATGACGGAGATGACGGTCATGGGTAGGAGAATAGGTAATCCGGAGCCCGACGCGAGGGATCCCGCGAACAGCCGCTCATCGCATGAGAGAGCGTTCCCCCGGGACCCGCGTACCGAACATCATCCGTGCCGCATATCGAAAGCTCACCTACCCGCAGATCGTAACCCCGCCGGTTATCATGGCTCGTGCCCACACCGCACTTGATCCCCCGCCACGCCGCCGCGCAGGTCGACGCAGCACTCCTTGACACCCGCGTCGTGCTGATCAGCGGAGCGCGCCAAGCAGGTAAGAGCACCCTGGTTCGCATCGTCGCGGGCGACCGGCTCGCCGAGCGCCGCGATCTCGACCGGGCGCAGGACCGGGCCGCGGTCTGCCGACCTCTCCCACTACCGCGACCAGAGTAGGTACGAGGTCGACGCGGTGCTCGAAAACAGATCCGGCCACGTGGTCGGGATTGAGGTCAAGGCAGCCACAACCGTCAGATCCGAGGATTTCCGCGGATTGCGTCGACTCGCCGACCGCCTCGGTGACGACTTCATCGCCGGCATCGTCCTCTACACCGGGACCTCGACACTGCCGTTCGGCGACAGGCTCCGCGCATTGCCGGTCAGTGCCCTGTGGCAGGTTGCCGGCCCACGAGCGGACTGACCGCCGAGGTCGCCCCGTCACACTCCGCCACCCACCACGCCGCCGCCGGCCGGCAACGCCATGGCGGCGGTCGCCGCCATGCAGCCCGGCTGGAACCTCGGCAACTCGTTCGACGCGGTCGGCGCGGACGAGACCGCGTGGGGCAACCCGCGGGTCACCCAGGCGCTGCTGGACAACGTGCGGGCGCAGGGCTTCAACAGCGTCCGGATCCCGATCACCTGGAGCAACCACCACGGCGGCGCGCCGAACTACACCATCGACGACGCCTGGCAGCAGCGTCACCGGCACGGTGAGCTGACGCGGGCCGCACCCGGACCGATGACTTTCCGGCCCGGCGACTGTCGACAGGAGCATGACCACAACCCAGACGCTCCAGCTGCCCGAGGTGGACCTCGTCTACGACGTTCACGCCCCGAGCGCGGCGGCCGGCGCACACCGGCCCCTGTTCATGATCGGCCAGCCGATGTGCGCCGACGGCTTCACCACGCTCGCCTCGTACTTCCCGGAGCGGACCGTCATCACGTACGACCCGCGCGGGCTCGGACGCAGCGTGCGCCGGGACGGCCGCACGGACGCCGTGCCCGAGGTGCAGGCCGCCGACGTACGCGCCGTCGTCGACGCCCTCGGCGCGGGTCCGGTCGACATGTTCGCCAGCAGCGGCGGGGCGGTGACCGCGCTCGCGCTTGTGGCGGCGTACCCGGACACGGTGGCCACGCTCGTGGCGCACGAGCCGCCGCTGCTGCCGCTGCTCCCCGACGCCGAGGCCGCCGCGCGTGCGAACGCCGCCTGCCAGGAGGCGTACCAGAAGCACGGCTGGGGTGCCGGCATGGCGGCGTTCATCGCCATGACGTCCTGGCAGGGCGAGTTCACCGACGACTACTTCGCCCAGCCCGCGCCCGACCCGGCGGCGTTCGGCATGCCTGTCTCCGACGACGGCTCACGGGACGACCCGCTGTTCTCCGGCCGGTCCGCGGCGGTCACCAGCTACCGGCCGGACGTCGACGCGCTCCACGTGACGCGTACCCGGGTCGTCATCGGGGTGGGCGAGGAGTCGGCGGACACCCTCACCGGACGTACCTCGGTGGCGACGGCCGAACTGCTCGGCGGACGGCCGGCGGTCTTCCCGAGCCATCACGGTGGCTTCCTCGGGGATGAGGGCGGCTACGCCGGGCAGCCGGAGGCGTTCGCCCGCCGGCTGCGGGAGATCCTCGACGCCGTCTGACCGCTCAGGCGCGCCGCACGTCGGTGACCATGACCGGGTACGGGCCGGCCGGCGCCTTCGGGCCGGCCTGGTCCGCCGGGACCACGTTCTCCATCCGCAGCCGCAGCGTTGCCGGGTCGGTGCCGTCGAGGGTGATCCGCCACCCCCACCCGCCGCCGTACTCGGCGGCGAGCGCGACCGTGTCGCCCGGGCCCGCGTCGCCGGTCAGCGTCATCGGCCCCGGCTGCTGGTGCCACGAGTCACCCCACCAGGCGACAACCGAGCCCGGCTGCTCCCCGACCCCGATCACCAGCAGGCCGTCCTGCGGGCCGTCGTCCGGGTGTGCCCAGGAGTACGCCACGGTGGTCAGGTGACCGCCGGCGGCGGTCGCGACGGTCATCGTGGCCGGCGACTCGGCGAACGGGTCGGCGGGCAGCATCCGGAAGCCGTTGGTGCCGGCCCAGGAACCGGTGGCGTCAGCGAGAATCACCGGCCCAGCATAGGGACCCGACCGTCCTCAGGCGACATCAGTCGCAGCCGACACCGTCGCCGTCCCGGTCCAGGTCGTAGATGTCGCTGCCGATGACACGGACCGGGCCGGTGACGTACGCGGGACCGTTGCCGCTGCCGCCGGCGCAGTCGACGTCGCTCGCGATCGGCACGCAGGCGCCGCTGTAGTTCGGGTCGCAGCTACGCGCCTGCTTGGTGCCCACGGCGACCACCTGCGTGACCGGCTTCCTGGTGACCACCGAGCGGACCAGCTTCTTGGCGGTCTGCACCCCGTCGGTGACCGTCACCTGGTAGGTGAGGGTGCGGACGCCGGCGACGCCGCGAGTGCGAACCTTCTTCGTCCCCCGCGACAGGGAGGAGTCCTTGACCGTCCGGGTGGCGTAGGCGATCTTCGCGGTCGAGGTGACGGTCGTGATCCGGACCAGGGGCGATGCGGACGCGCTCGGGCTCGCCTCGGTCGGCGACGGGGCGGAGGTCGCCAGGTCCACGATCGCCGGTGCCGTAGCCTCGACACCCGTCGTCAAGGGCGTGGCCGGTGCGGTGTCTGTCCTATCCGGTTGCGTCGGAGCGTCGGCGCTCGCGCCGGTCGCCACTCCGCCGCAGCCGCCGAGCAGCAGCAGTACTGCCGAGACGGCCGCGATCTGGGCGCCGCCGGAGAACCGACGCCAGCGGGACCGCTCGGCAACGGAGTGCGCCCGGCCGGCGCCGAAGGGGACGGTTGACGGGTTCTGCGGTGATGGGTGCGTCACGCAGCTCAGTCTGCTTGCGTCCGCAACGTTTTCCAGCGGTCAACCGGTGCGGTCCGTATCGACGCTCTGACGATCGGTCATGCCGAAGGTCGCGGGAAACGGACCGAGCGGCGAGTTCGGCCGGCCCCAGGCCGGCCAGGGAAGACTGGTCGCCGACACCGGTCCGACCGGCCGTCCGGCGCTGGACAGGCCGATCGGTCGGCGCGGCAGTTCGGGTGGCGAGTTCGCTCAATGATCGACACCAGCTCGGTGACGTGGTGGCATCACCGCCGGCTGGATACCGCCAATTCGCCGAGCTGGCGTCCGGCCATCTCGGGCAGTCGCCGGGTTCAGCCGGGCGGCAGGGTGGCGGTCAGGTCGGCGGCGTGCTGGAGGGTGTCGGTCAGCCGGGCGCGCGGCTCCTCGTCGAGCGGCACCGCCCCGGCCCGACGCAGCAGTTCCCGCGCGGCTTCCGGCTCGTCAAGCAGCAGTGCCAGCTCCGCCCGGTAGACGAGCGCCTCCACGAGGGCGGCGGGATCGTCGGCGGCGTCCGGTCGGGTCAGCGCGCCATCGAGGATCTTCGCGGCCTGCCGGGGGTTACCGCGGGAGTCGGCCTGCACCACCGCGTTCCCCAGCGCCCGGGACAGACCGGCCGAGCTGTCGTCGACGTCCGGCGTGGCGGCCCGGGCCACGAACCGGATCCAGTTGCCGCCGGGGTCGACGATGCTGAAACCGGTGTGTCCGTCCTGGTTGCGGCGGACCCGGGGCCGGGTCATCCGGGGCACGCCGGCGACGAGCACCTTGCCGTACGCGGCGCGCAGGCCGGCCGTGAAGGCGCGGTGCAGGCCGACCAGGTCGTCCACCACGACCAGGCAGGTGCCGTACGAGGTGGCCGGGTCGAACTCCGGCATGCCGAAGAAGTGCAGGTTCAGGTCCTCCCGCAGCAGGGCCAGGTAGGGGTTGGGGCGGATCTGCCGGTAGGTCACCTGGAAGCCGAGAGCCTGGTAGAACGGCGCCACATCGTCCAGGGACCGGCAGGGCAGCAGCGGGATGGTGGTCTCGTTCGTCATCGTTCGAGCCTGGCGGCCGGCGGCCGGCACGCGCACATGGAAATGGCCGAACGGCTGGGTGGGACCGCCGGAACGGCCGCGGGGGCCGGTCCCGGGCGGGACCGGCCCCCGGTGCGGGGTCGCGCGGGCGTCAGGGCTTCCAGGAGCCGGCGGTACGCAGGTGGTGCTCGTACTCGACGACGCCGTTCTTGTCCTTCACGTCGAAGATGAGCTGGCCGCTGCGCTTTGAGCCGACCGGCAGGTTGTTGCCCGAGGTCATCAGCTTGCCGCAGCCGGAGAAGGCGCCGCCGATGCCGTTCTCCTCGGTGCCGTCCGCGGCCCGCCAGGTGAAGAAGAACGGGTTGATCGCTCCGGTGCCCTTGGTGACCTCGGCGGTCACGTCGGCGATCAGGAACGTGCCGTTCTTCGGGCCGGGCATGAACTCCCGGCAGGCGGCGTCCTTGGTCCGGAAGTTGCCGACCGTGATTTCGAGGGTGCCGTAGTCGTCGTTGATGATCAGCTTGTCGCCGGCCGGCATGTTGAACGTCTTGTCGTCGGTCTTGCCCGGCTCCGGCGTGGCGGTCGGGTCGCCGGTCGGCGGGTCGTCGATCGGGTTGCTGTAGGTGATGCCCGGGGTGGGCAGGTCGTCGATCGCCTCCTGCGTCTTCTTCGCCCCGCTGTAGATGGCGAAGATGCCCCCGCCGCAGCAGAGCAGCAGCAGGACGACCGCCACGATGCCGATCGTGATCCAGACGTTCTTGTTGGACTTCTTGGCCGGCGGCCCGAACGGTTGCCCCGGCGGGGGCGGGTACGGCCCGCTCGGGTACGCCTCACCCGGCGCGTACTGCCCCTGCCCGGGCGGCGGCGGATACGGCGCGCCCGAGGCGGGCGGATAGGGCGGCTGCGCCCCACCCGGCGGCGGGTACGCCCCACCCGGCGGCGGATATCCGCCACCCGGCGGCGGGTACGCGCCACCCGGCGGAGGGTAGGCGCCACCCGGCGGCGGGTATCCGCCGGCTGCCTGCGGGTATCCGCCGCCACCCGGGGGTGGATACGGCGCGCCGGAAGTCGGCGGTGCCGGCGGGAACGCCTGCGTCGACGGCGCAGACGGGAACGCCTCGGTCGACGGCGCTGACGGGAACGCCTCGGTCGGCGGTGCCGGCGGGAACGCCTGCGTCGGCGGTGCGGGCGGGAACGCCTCGGTCGGCGGTGCGGGCGGGAACGCCTCCGTCGGCGGCGCCGGCGGGACCGGCTCGGGCTGCGACGGGTAGGGCGCGCCGGAGGTCGGCGGCTGCGGAGCGCCCGAGGTGGGCGCCTGCGGCGCGCCCGAGGTGGGCGCCTGCGGCGCGCCGGAGGTGGGCGCCTGCGGCGCGTCGGGGGCGGGGGGCGCCCAGGGGCTGCCGGACACCGGCGGCATCGGCGCGGTGGGGAACGCCTCTGTCGGCGGTTCCTGCGGCTGGTTCGGGTCCTGTGACCCGGACGGAGGCTGAGGGTGGCTCACCGTACTCCTTGGGCACCTTCGGGATTTTCAGTCGGAACGACGGTACAAGCAGGCGGCGACAAAGCCGTCCGGCCCCTCACCGGCGTGTCAGAACGGCGGCGGTACGAACCAGATCGTCGTCTACCGCGAACCGTCCGGACATCGATGACGGAGGATCGGACACCGGCGCGTCGGCGAGTCGGGCCGGCGCGATCTCGGCGTGGAACGTGCCCGCGTCGGGGTCGAGCGTGACCCGGGCGTCGGGGAAGCCCAGCCAGGTGCCGACGAGCGGGTACCAGACCTTGTAGACGGTCTCCTTGACGCTGAACAGCACCGTCGGCCAGGGCGGCCCGGACGGCAGCCGGGCCAGGTCCGCCTCCTCGTCGGGGCGGCACACCTTCCGGCGTACCCCGGGGGAGAGCGGGCGGCGTCGCTCGGCGTCGATGCCGACCGCGCGGAGGTCGGTGGCGTGCGCGGCGGCTGCCGCGCAGTAGCCCTCGGTGTGGGTGATCGTCCCGACGACGCCGGCCGGCCAGATCGGGGCCCGGTCGGCACCGGCGGGCACCGGCGTCGCCGGCAGGCCGAGCGCGGCGAGCGCCCGGCGCGCGCACACCCGGCCGGCGGTGAAGTCGCGGCGGCGGCTGGGCACCGCCCGGTCGCCGAGCGCGGCCCGCTCGACCGGCAGCAGCGCGCCGGACCAGTCGGCCGGGCCGGCCACCGCCACGGCGACGGCGGGCGGCAACAGATCACGCACGAGCGTCGGTGGGTGACGGAAACACGCGGTGACCGTACCGTAACGCCGGAGCGCGATGGGGCGCTGTAAGAACGTTGCGGGGGGTGGCAGCGTCGACATCGATGGAAGGAGTGGCCGATGACCCCCGGTGTGGAGGCGTCGGAACCAAGGTCCGCCGAGCACGTCCCGGTGACGCCCGGCTGGACCTGCGGCTCGTGCGGCGACGACTGGCCCTGTGCCACGAAACGCGAGAACCTGCTGATCGAGTACCAGGTGGACCGGGCATCGCTGAGTGTCTATCTCGGTTCCTGCCTGGCGGCTGCCGCGCAGGACCTGCGGAGCGCGCCGGTCACCGCGTTGCAGGACCGGTTCATCGGCTGGGTGCCGCGCCGCCCGCGTACCGTCTGAGCGCTTCCGGTGGCCGCCGCGTCAGGTTCCCGGCGGCCACCGGAAGCGGGCTCAGCGGCGGCGGGGCCGCCGGGTGAGGGCGAAGCCGAACACGCCGGCCACGGCGGCCAGCACCCCGCCCACGCTCGTCCACACCCAGCGCGAGCCGGCCTCGGGGAGCCAGCCGGTCAGATCGGTCTCCTCGTCGGCGACCGGTTCGGGCGTCGGCTCGGCCGCAAGCACGGTGCCGGCCCGGGTGTTCGGCGCCAGCGGCGCCGCCAGCTCACCGTCGTCGCCGGAGGCGCCGCCGGAGTCGGCGGCGCCGACCAGCAGGTCCACCTCGATCGGCAGGCCCAGGTCGGGTTCGGGCAGCTCGGTGACGGAGAGCCGGACGTAGTAGGTGCCCGGCAGCGGGTCGCCCGACCACGGCTCGGCCCACGGCCGCACCCGGCGCAGCGTGCATCCGAGCGTCACGCCGGTGGCCGCGGCGTCCACGGTGGGGGTCTGCGCGCCGGCCGTGCACGCCTGCCGGCGGCGCAACCCGTCGAAGACGTCCACCGTCCAGGTGGACGCGCCGGTGCGCGGCTTCGGGAAGGTGACCGTGACGTCGAGTTGGTGCACCTGGCCGGCGTCGGCGCGAAACGACCAGTACAGGTGGTCGCCGGTCGAGGCGCCCACCCGTACCGGCTGGCCGGCGGTGATGGTCGTGGCGGTGAGGAACGAGGTGCCGGCCTTGGTCACGGTGGTCGCGCCCGGGGACGGGCTCGGCGCGGCGAGGGCCGCGGCCGGGGCGAGGGCGAGGGTCAGGGCGGCCGTCGCGGCGCCGATCAGGGTACGCATCCTCAGTTCTCCCTCCAGGTGGCGACCCACCAGCGGGTGAGCAGCCCGGCGACCAGCCCGGTGACGAGGCCGGCCAGGGTGAGCAGGAGCAGCAGCGCCCAGCCGCGGCCGAGGTCCGGCCCGTCCGGGGCGGGGGAGGCGGCGACCACGTCCACGGTCAGCTCCACCGGCATGCCCGGTTCGGCCCGGGTGCCGGAGCGGGCCGCGAACGAGTTGCTGACCACCAGGCAGACGGTCCGGGCGGCCCGCGTCCCGCTCGGGGTCGGCTCCGGGCTCGCCGCGTCCTCCTCCTCGGCGGCCGACCAGCGCAGGCCGGCCGAGACCACGTCGGTACGCCCGCTGCCGGCGTCGACGCCGCGGACCAGTTCCCGCCCGTCCGGCGCGGTCGCGCGCAGCAGCACGCCGTAGTCCGGGTTGACCGGCCGGTCGAGCGCGACGCTTACCGAGGCGCGCAGCTCCTGCCCGGGGCGTACCGGCACCCGGTACCAGCGGTGCTCGGAGAACGCCTCCCGGTCGGTGTAGACGCCGGCGGCGAGCAGCGGCGCGCCCGCGCAGGCCGCCGCGCCGCCGACCACCGTCGGCGCGGCCGTGTACGTGTCCCGGGCGCGGTCGACGAGCTGCTTGATCCGGCCGGTCAACTCCTCGGCGCTCTCCGCCGCGGTGTAGGTGCCACCCGTGGCGCCGGCGATGCAGAGCAACTGCCGGCGTACCTTCTCGTCCGGGGCGAGGCCGAGCGTGTCGACCACCAGCCGGGTGCCCTGGGCGGCCAGCTCGCGGGCCACCTCGCACGGGTCGGGTGGGGCGCACGTGTCCTCGCCGTCGGTGATCAGCACGATCCGGCGGGTGGTGCTGCCGGTGCCCAGGTCCTGCGCGGCGGAGCGCAGCGCCAGCCCGACCGGGGTGAAGCCGGTCGGGCGGAGCCCGGCGACGGCGGCCTTGGCCTGTGTGCGGTCCACCGGGCCGACCGGCACGATCTGCTGGGTGTCCCGGCAGCCCTGCTTCTTGTCCTTGCCCCGGTAGGTGGCGCCGAGCACCCGGATGCCGAGCTGTGTCTCGTCCGGCAGGCCGTCGACCACCTCGTTGAACGCCTGCTGCGCCACGGAGATTCGGCTGCGTCCGTCGATGTCGCGGGCCCGCATCGAGCCGCTGACGTCCAGGACCAGCTCGACCTTGGGGGGTTCGGCGGCGGGTTCGGTGGTCTCGTCATCGGCCCCGGCGGGGCTCGGACCGATCAGCGCGGTCGCCGCCAGCAGTCCGAACAGGACGGCCGTCGATCGTCTCTTGTTGATCACCGGGCGAAGTGTAGTGAGATCCACTTTGGAAGATCATCCGGGTGGGGCCCGACCGTTAACTACTCGACGTAAACCCCACGGGGGTGGTATCGGTCGGAAATCTGACTTTGCTGCACCCGTTGTGCGCCCGGCGCACTGTGGTTAAGCTCTGTCTTGCGCGCCCCAATCGCCCGCTTCCCCCGTGGCAGGCGATCGGGGCGCGCGTTTTTTCGTACCCCGGTCCGCTCCGGCGGCCCGCAAGGTGAACGCGACCCAAGACGACGGCCCGGTGGGATGTCCCACCGGGCCGTCGTACGCTCGCCCGCGCTCAGATCCAGCGGCCGTCCAGCCACATCCGGGCCGACCAGTCCGCGTACGGCATGACCGAGCCCACGAAGATCGGATAGAAGTACGCGAAACAGAGCGCCACAAGCAGCACGTACGCGCCCGCGATGATGCCGCCGACCAGCCTGCGGTCGTTCACCTGCTCGACGGTCGGCGGCGCCGCCGTCCCGGTGACCGGCGCGGGTGTGACGATCGCGCCGAGCACGTAGACCACCGCGAGCACCATGAACGGCACCGCCGGCGCGGCGTAGAAGGAGAACATCGTCCGGCCGTCGAAGGCGAGCCAGAACCAGGGCAGCAGACCGGCGGCCACGGTCAGCAGGATCGCCCCGGCCCGCCAGTCCCGCCGGGCCAGGCCCAGCCAGGCGGTCGCGGCCAGCGCCGGCAGGAACGACCACCAGAGCAGCGGGGTGCCCAGCAGCAGCACCTCCGAGGCGCAGGTCGGCGCGCCGCAGTTGCCGGTGCCGGACCAGTGGAACGCCACCGGCCGGCCCAGCAGCAGCCACTGCCACGGCCAGGACTGGTATTTGTGCGGGTCGTCGAGCTGGGCGTGGAAGCCGTACGCGGCCTTGTGGTATTCCCACAGGTTGATGAGCGGGCCGATGAACGGCGTGTCGCTCATCCCGGGCACGTTCGGGTACCGGCTCGCCACCCGGTAGTAGCCCTCGTCGCTGAGCAGCCAGCCCGACCAGGTGGCCACGTAGGTGACCACCATCAGCACGCCGGCCACGAGCAGCCAGGGCAGCTCGTCGAGCACGGCGTCGCGCCAGGGCCGGCGGACCCCGGCCGAGCGGCGGACCCCGACCTCCCAGAACAGCACAAGCAGCGCGAACGCCGGCACGAAGTAGAGCCCGTTCCACTTCACCGCGCAGGCGCACCCGAGCAGCACCCCGCCGGCCAGCCGCCACCACGGCCAGTTCCGCCAGCCCGACGGCGGTCGCCCGGCCCGCCCGGGCACCGTCGGGTCGAGCCCGTCCGCCAGCGCCCGGGCCCAGCGCCGCCGCCGGGCGTCCCGGTCGAGCACCAGCGCGCCGAACGCGGCAAGCACGAACAGCAGCACGAAGATGTCGAGGATCGACGTGCGGGACAGCACCAGGTGGAAGCCGTCAAGCGCGAGCAGCAGGCCCGCCGCGCAGCCGAGCGTGGTGGACCGGAACATCCGTCGGCCGATGCGCACCAGCAGCAGCACCGAGAGCGTGCCGCAGACCGCCGCGGCGAACCGCCAACCGAACTCCGGCGCGGTGGTCGTGAGGTGCCCCGGCACCGAGACGTTGCTGTCGGCGTCCTGGTAGCCGAAGGCCCACTCGCCGATCCCGATCAGCCACTTGCCCAGCGGCGGGTGGACCACGTACGACGGGCCGTTGTCCTTGTAGTTCCACTCGACGCCGCGGTCGATCAGCCCGTACGCGTCCTTCGCGTAGTAGGTCTCGTCGAAGATCTTGCCGGGCGGCTGGCTGAGCCCGACGAAGCGCAGGATCGCGGCGATCGCCACCACCACGGCGGTGGCCAGCCACGCCTGCCCCCGGCCGAGATGGTCGTCGACGGTGGCGAGCCGGCGTCGGACCGCGGCCGGGATCCCGCCTCCGCCACCCCCGCCGTCGTCGTCGCCCGGCGAGCCGACGGCCCGGTCGGTGGTGGGGGAGGGCTCCTGTGCTGTCGACGCACTCGTCACCCGGCGATCGTAGGCTGCCGGAGTGCCCGGTGGCGTCAGTCGTCCCCGAAATTGGTACGACCGTCGATGAAGGAGCGCACGTCGTGGGGGAAATGTCCGACGTAGGGCGGTTGGTGCTGCTCGGCGCGCCGTTGGGAAACCCGGCCGACGCGTCCGCCCGGTTCCGCGAGGTGCTCGCCACCGCCGACGTGGTCGCCGCCGAGGACACCCGCCGGCTCACCCGGCTGGCCCGCGACCTCGACGTCACAGTGCCCGGCCGGATCGTCTCCTACTTCGAGGGCAACGAGGAACGGCGCACCCCGGAACTGGCCGAGGTGCTCACCGCCGGCTACACCGTCGCCCTGGTCACCGACGGCGGCATGCCGAGCGTCTCCGACCCCGGCTACCGCCTGGTCCGGGCCGCACTGGAAGCCGGCGTCCCGGTCACCGCCGCCCCCGGACCCAGCGCGGTCACCACCGCGCTGGCGTTGTCCGGGCTGCCCTGCGACAGGTTCTGCTTCGAGGGCTTCCTGCCCCGCACCCCCGGCGCCCGCCGCTCCCGCCTGCGCGCCCTCGCCGCCGAGGAACGCACCCTGGTGCTCTTCGAGGCGACCCACCGGATCACCGCCGCGCTCGCCGACCTGGCCGAGGCGTTCGGCCCGGACCGGCCCGCCGCGCTCTGCCGTGAGCTGACCAAGACCTACGAGGAAGTGGTCCGCCGGCCGCTCGGCGAACTGGCCGAGTGGGCCGCCGTCGGCGACGTGCGCGGCGAGATCACGCTTGTCGTCGCCGGCGCGCCGGCGGCACCGGCGATCCGCCCCGACGACGACGCGCTGCGCGCCGCGGTGGCCGAACGGGAGGCGGCCGGGTCGTCCCGGCGGGACGCGATCACCGAGGTCGCCACCGCGTACGGGCTGCGCCGCCGCGAGGTCTACGCGGTGGTGCACCGCTGAGGGGGTAAGGCGGGGGCCCCGCTTAACGCTTTCGGTAGAGGCGGGGCCCCCGCTTAACAACGACGTGTTAAGCGGGGGCCCCTCCTTACCAGGCGGTGAGCAGGAAGCCGACGGTGATCAGCAGCGGGCCGCCAAGCGCCAGCCCCACCGCCCAGCGCCGCTGCCGCGGGTCCGCCAGCCGGGTCGCGCCGGTCCACCTGGCGATCCCGGCCGCGCAGCCCGCCACCAGGGCCAGCCCGAGCAGCCAGCGCAGGTGCCCGCCGACGCCCCGGTCCGCGTACGCGGTGGCGCCGTCCGGTCCGGTCATCCGCGCCGGCAGCGTGCTGCCGGTGGCGGTGTGCCCGGCCGGCACGCCGCTTACCCGTACGCCCTGGGCCTCGAAGCGGTCGCGGTCGGCCAGGAAGATGCCCCGGCAACGCTGGGTGAGCCCGGCGCCCACACACTCGGTGATCATCACGGTGCCGCTCGTCGAGTGTCCCACCGCAAGCCAGAGCGGGCCGGCGCTCACCCAGGCGAAGAACGCCGCGAGCAGGCTCAACGACACAAGCACGGTGAGGCCGGCGGGCGGGTCCGGCGGGTGGACCGGGCGGGCCGGCTGCCGCGGGGGCCGGGCGCGGCCGGTCCGGCGGCGCGGCTCGTCACGCAGCGGCGTGCCGTCCCAGTGCACCTCCTCGATCGGCGCCCAGCCGGCCGCGTCGTCGCCCGCCGGGGCCAGGCGCCGCTGCCAGCGCGGCTGCCGTACCGGCACCCGGCGCGGCACGGCGTCCACCGGCGCCCCGGTGGTCGGTTCCACCTCCACCGTCGGGTCGGCCGGGTCGACCCGGGGCTGCGGGGCGACCGGAACGCCGGCCGCGGCCCGCGCGGCCCGTGCGGCCTGAGCGGCGGCCGACGGTTCGGGTGCCGCTGGTCTGCTGGTCACGACGTTCATTCCACACCTGCGCCGCCGGCTCGCCGGGCAGCTCAGAGCGCGTGTCGGCGACAAATCGGGCGTACGCCGGCGGCGCGGACCCTATAGGTTCGCGGGTCGCCCCCGGCACTCACTAGGCTTGACGCTCATGAGTCACGTTCTCGCCGCGGTCGCCTGGCCCTACGCCAACGGCCCGCGCCACATCGGCCACGTTTCCGGATTCGGCGTTCCCTCCGACGTCTTCGCCCGGTACATGCGGATGGCCGGTCACGACGTGCTCATGGTGTCCGGCACCGACGAGCACGGCACCCCGATCCAGGTGCAGGCCGACGCCGAGGGGGTCACCCCGCGCGAGCTGGCCGACAGGTACAACCGGGTGATCGCCGAGGACCTGCGGGCGCTGGGCCTGTCGTACGACCTGTTCACCCGCACCACCACCCGCAACCACTACGCGGTGGTGCAGGAGCTGTTCACCGGGCTGCACCGCAACGGCTACATCGTCCCGAAGGTGACCACCGGGGCGATCTCCCCGTCCACCGGCCGCACCCTGCCCGACCGCTACATCGAGGGCACGTGCCCGATCTGCGGCTACGACAGCGCGCGCGGCGACCAGTGCGACAACTGCGGCAACCAGCTCGACCCGATCGACCTGATCGACCCCAAGTCGAAGATCAACGGCGAGACGCCGGAGTTCGTGGAGACCGAGCACTTCTTCCTCGACCTGCCGGCCCTGGCCGACGCGCTGCGCCAGTGGCTGGACACCCGGGAGGGCTGGCGTCCAAACGTGCTGCGGTTCTCCCGCAATTTGCTCGACGACCTCCAGCCCCGGGCCATCACCCGCGACCTGGAATGGGGCGTGCCGATCCCCCTGGAAGGCTGGCAGGACCGGTCCGACAAGCGGATCTACGTCTGGTTCGACGCGGTGATCGGCTACCTGTCCGCGTCGATCGAGTGGGCCCGCCGCTCCGGCGACCCGGAGGCGTGGCGCAAGTGGTGGTCGGCGGACGGCGAGGGGAAGGACGCCCGCGGCTACTACTTCATGGGCAAGGACAACATCGTCTTCCACTCGGTGATCTGGCCGGCGCTGCTCGGCGGCTACTCCGGCGCGGGCGCGCACGACGGCGAGCCCGGCGACCTGGGCCGGCTCAACCTGCCCACCGAGGTCGTCTCAAGCGAATACCTGACCATGGAGGGGCGGAAGTTCTCCTCCTCCCGCAAGGTGGTCATCTACGTCCGGGACTTCCTGGAGCGCTACGACGCCGACGCGCTGCGCTACTTCATCGCGGTCGCCGGCCCGGAGAGCAACGACACCGACTTCACCTGGGCGGAGTTCCTCCGCCGCAACAACGACGAGCTGGTCGCCGGCTGGGGCAACCTGGTCAACCGGTCCGTGTCCATGGCGGCGAAGAACTTCGGCGCGATCCCGCCGGTCGACCCGGCCGGGCTCACCGAGGCCGACCGGGCGCTGCTTGACGTCGCGCGGGCCGGCTTCACGGTCGTCGGCGACCTGATCGCCAGGCACCGGCAGAAGCAGGCCATCGGCGAGGCCATGAAGGTGGTCGCCGAGGCCAACAAGTACCTCTCCGAGCAGGCGCCCTGGAAGCTCAAGGGCGACGACGAGAAGCCGCGGATGGGCACCATCCTGCACGTCGCCCTCCAGGTGGTGAGCGACGCCAACACGCTGCTCACCCCGTACCTTCCGCACTCCGCCCAGAAGATCCACGAGCTGCTCGGCGGCATCGGCACGCACGCGCCGATGCCGGTGATCGAGGAGGTCGACGACCTCGACGGCGGGCCGGCGTACCCGGTGCTGACCGGTGACTACACGGTCGGCGCGCGCTGGGAGTCCGTACCCCTGGAGGTGGGTCGGCCGCTCGCGGCGCCCAAGCCGGTGTTCCGCAAGCTCGACCCGTCCATCGTCGACGAGGAGCTGGCCCGCCTCGGCGGGTGACCACCCGACGACGGCGGCCCCGGGTTCGTTCCGGGGCCGCCGCGTCGTTCCTCCGGGTCAGGCCCGGGCCATGCTCGGCTTGCCGATGAACTCCATGATCGCCTTGTTGACCTCGGTCGGGTGCGTCCACGGGGTGCCGTGCGGCGCGCCCTTGAGCGTGACCAGCTTGGCGTTGGGCAGCATGTTCACCAGCCGCTGACCCGTGACCGGGTACGGCAGCACGTTGTCCTTGTCGCCCTGGATGATCAGCACCGGCACGTCGATGTTCGGCAGGTCGCCGCGGAAGTCGGTCTGCCAGGCGTCCACCGAGTCGTGGGTGCCCTTCGCCGACGCCTGCGCGCCGATCTGCCAGTGCGCGTGGTACGCCTCGTCGCTTACCAGCTTCCCCTTGTTCTCGCTGGCGTTGAAGAAGACGTCGCAGAACTGGGTCAGGTAGGCGAACCGATCCTGGATGATCGCCTGCTGGAACCCGTCGAACATGCTCTTGTCGACGCCTTCCGGATCGTCCGGGGCCTTCAGCAGGTACGGCGCCAACGGGGCCATCATGACCGCCCGCTCCACCCGACCCGACCCGTACGCCCCCAGGTAGCGGGTGACCTCACCGGTGCCCATCGAGTGCCCGACCAGGATCGCGTTGCGCAGGTCCAGCTCGGTCATCAACACGTCGAGGTCGGCGGCGAACGTGTCGTAGTCGTAGCCGAACGCCGGCTGGGCGGAACTGCCGAATCCCCGCCGGTCGTACGTGATCACCCGATATCCGGCGGCGAGCAGCGGACCGCTCATCTTCTCCCAGGTGGCCCCGTTGAACGGGAAACCGTGGATCAGCACGATCGGCTGGCCGGAACCGTGGTCCTCGTAGTAGAGGTCGATGGGCGCGGAATTTTCCGTACCGACGGTGACGAAAGGCATCTCGGGATTCCCCCTACGCGCGCGTTGGTCTCGGACGCCCACGCCTTCCCTCCCGGCCGCCGTCTATTCGTGCCGCCGCGGGTACGGCAGGTCCACCACCCGGTCGTCGGTCAACTCGGCGCCGGGCGCCCAGACCTCGTACACACCCCGTTCGTGACACTGTGCCCCGGTCACCGCCACCGCGTCCGGATCCGGGCGGCGCAGCCGCAACCGCAACCAGCCGCCCTCCTCCCGCAGCACCAGGCAGGGCACACCGCGCCAGGCCGCGATCCGCAACCGGCGGGCCGCCGCCTCCACCGGATAGCGGGCCGCCCGGGTCATCGCCAGCACCCGGAACCCGCCGGGCTGGTCGGCCACCGCCTCGTACTCCGCCCCGGCGTACGCGCCGACGAGCCGGGTGGAGCGCGGCGCGTCACCGGTCGGCACGTACTCCTGGTCGGCGGCGAGGCCGGGCACCGCCGCCAGCAGGTGCCGCCACTGCGGGCCGGCCAGGCGCAGCCAGCCGCGCTGCTCCGCCTGATAGGTGTAGAGCACCACCTCCATCCCCTCGGCCGGGTAGGCGAGCAGGGTGGCGTTCGCCGGCATCGGCAGGTCCGCGAAGTCCCGGGTGACGAACTCCGGGACGAGCTGGGCGTCGCTCGGCACGAAACCGGTGCCCAGCACCGGCGGACCGAGCCGGTCTCGGGGCGGCATGGCGGTCAGCCCACGGTGCGCCGCGCCGACCGGGACGTCGTAGTCGGCCGGGTCGGCGGCCCGCCACCGCAACGCGTACGCCACGTCGCCGCCCTCCGGATCACCGCGCAGCACCGCCATCCCCGTCGGCGTGCGCAGGTGCGCCACGTCGTGCTCCCGGTAGCAGAAGCCGTGCGGCAACCAGCCCCGCACGTAACCGGCGAGCTGCCGGGCGGAGAGCACCTTCACCATCCGGGTGCCCGGCCGGATCACCGCCGACGCCCGCACCGCCGCCAACGTTGGGTCGCCCGCCGCCGGGCGCTGGCTGAGCTGGTGCACGTACGCCCAGCCCCGCTCCCGGTGCACAGGCATCAGCAGCGGCGCGTCGGTCTCCTCGGTCGGCTCCACCGCGCCCCGCACCGCGTCCACCTCGGTCGCGTGCACGAACTTCCGCCACCGGTGGCCGACCCCCGGCCGGGGACACCACTCGAAGCCCGGCGTCTCGTCGGCGCTGAACAGCTCGTACGCCGCGCCCCGGGCGATCTCCTCGGCCGGGTACACCTGGCCGTCGTACGTCACGCGCAGCCCGGTCCGCTCGGAGGCGGCCCCGCCGGCCTGGTCAGTGACGGTCACCCGGGGACGCTAAGCCGGCGAGATGTGGAGTGTGTGAACGGACGGTGGCGGGTGTGTGATGCTGGCCGCGATGACCGAGCAGACCGAGACCCGCAAGCAGCGCGCCGCACGCCGGGCCGGGGAGTTCCCGCCCGCCCCCGAGCCGCTTCCCGTGCCCGTGCTGGACAGCCACACCCACCTCGACATCACCGTCGGCGAGTACGGCACGCCGCCGGGCGGCGACGACGGCGACCCGGTGGCCGCCGCGATCACCGTCGCCACCGGGGTCGGCGTGGACCGCCTGGTCCAGGTCGGCGTGGACGTCGACTCGTCCCGGTGGGGCGCCGACGTCGCCGACCGGTACGCGCCGGTGCTGGCCACCGTGGCGTTGCACCCCAACGAGGCGCCCCGCCTGGCCAACCTGGACGAGGCGCTGCGTGAGATCGAGGCGCTGGCCGGGCGGGACCGGGTGCGCGGCATCGGCGAGACCGGCATGGACTTCTTCCGCACCGGCGCCGAGGGGCGGGCGGCGCAGGAGGCGAGCTTCCGGGCGCACATCGCCATCGCCAAGCGGTACGGCAAGGCGCTTGTCATCCACGACCGCGACGCACACGCCGACGTGCTGCGGATCCTCGACGACGAGGGCGCGCCGGACACGGTGGTGATGCACTGCTTCTCCGGCGACGCCGACTTCGCCCGCGAGTGCGTCCGCCGCGGGCACCTGCTGAGCTTCGCCGGCACGGTCACCTTCGGCAGCGCCGTCGCGCTGCGGGAGGCCGCCGCCGTCACCCCGCCGGACCAGATGCTCGTGGAGACCGACGCGCCGTACCTGACGCCGATGCCGCACCGGGGACGGCCGAACGCGTCGTACCTGATCCCGCTGACCGTCCGGTTCCTCGCCGACACCACAGGCGTCGACCTGGACACCCTGTGCGCCCACATCTCCACCAACGGTGAGCGCGCGTTCGGCCCGTGGTGTTAGGCGGGGGCCCCGCCACAACGCCAGGCGATAAGAAGGGCCCCCGCCTAACCGCGACACCCCGCCGCTTACGCTACGGGGCGTGACCGGACTCCTCGGCCCGGCGGAGATCCGGGAACTCGCCGCGCGGCTCGGCGTCACGCCGACCAAGAAGCTCGGCCAGAACTTCGTGCACGACCCGAACACCGTGCGCCGGATCGTCACCACCGCCGGCCTCGCCCCCGACGACGTGGCGCTTGAGGTCGGCCCCGGCCTCGGCTCGCTCACCCTGGCCCTGCTGCCGGTCGCCGCGCACGTGCACGCCGTGGAACTCGACCCGGCGCTCGCCGCCGCGCTCCCGGAGACCGCCGCCCGGTTCGCCGGCCCGGACGCCGCCCGGCTCACCGTGCACCCCGCCGACGCGCTGCGGATCACCGCCGCCGACCTGGCCGACCCGGCCCCCACCGCGCTTGTGGCGAACCTGCCCTACAACGTGGCCGTGCCGGTGGTGCTGCACCTGCTCGCCGAGCTGCCCACCCTGCGGCACGGGCTGGTGATGGTGCAGAAGGAGGTCGCCGACCGGCTCGTCGCCGGTCCCGGCTCCAAGGTGTACGGCATCCCCTCGGTCAAGCTCGCCTGGTATGCCCGCTCCCGGGCCGCCGGCAAGGTCCCGCCGAACGTGTTCTGGCCGGTACCCAACGTCGACTCCGGCCTGGTCGCGTTCACCCGCCGCGAGCCGCCCCGACCGGACGTACCCCGCACGGCGGTCTTCGCGGTGGTCGACGCCGCGTTCGCCCAGCGCCGCAAGACGCTGCGCGCCGCCCTGGCCGGCTGGGCCGGCGGCGCGGACCGGGCCGCCGCCGCGCTCACCGCCGCGGGCGTGGACCCGGGCGCACGCGGCGAGTCACTCACCGTCGACCAGTTCGCCGCCATCGCCGCGTCGGCCCCGGACGGCTCCGCCAGCGCCCAGTAGGCTGGCGCCGTTGCCCGACCCCGCCGAGGAGCTGACCGTGCAGAAGCCGTTCGACATCCGCCTGCGTCCGCGGGAGTTCTCCCGGTGACCGAGGCCTGGCGACCGGAGGACGAGGACGGGCAGCGGCGCGGAGCCAGCGGCCCGGTCAAGGTGCGGGTGCCCGCCAAGGTCAACCTGCACCTCGGGGTGGGGCCGCTGCGCCGGGACGGCTACCACGAGCTGAACACCGTCTACCACGCGATCTCCATCTACGACGAGCTGACCGCCCGCCGCGGCGACACGCTCACCCTCACCATGGAGGGTGAGGGCGCCGGCGAACTGGCCCTCGACGACACGAACCTGGCGCTGCGCGCCGCGCACGCCCTCGCCGGCTACGCCGGTGTCGCCCCGCACGCCCGGCTGCACCTGCGCAAGCACATCCCGCTCTCCGGCGGGCTGGCCGGCGGCAGCGCCGACGCCGCCGCCGCGCTCGTGGCCTGCGACGCGCTCTGGGGCACCGGCCTGTCCCGCGACGAACTGGCCGGCATCGCCGCCGACCTCGGCTCCGACGTGCCGTTCCTGATCCACGGCGGCACCGCGCTCGGCACCGGCCGGGGCGAGGCGGTCAGCCCGGTGCTGGCCCGCCCCACCTCCTGGCACTGGGTGGTGGCCATCGCCGACGGCGGCCTCTCCACCCCGGCCGCCTACCGCGAACTCGACCGGCTGCGCGACACCGGCGCCGCCGGAACGCCGCTGGGCAGCACCGACGCGCTGCTCGGCGCGCTCCGGCAGCGGGACCCGCGGGTGCTCGCCGCCACGCTCGGCAACGACCTCCAGGACGCGGCGCTGACCATGCGCCCGGCGCTTGCCGGCACGCTCAAGGCCGGCGAGGCCGCCGGCGCGCTTGCCGGCATCGTCTCCGGCTCCGGGCCCACCTGCGTGTTCCTCGCCGCCGACGCGGCCGACGCCGGGCGCATCGCCGACGAGCTGACCGCCGCCGGGGTGTGCCGGGAGGCGCGGGTCGCGCACGGGCCCGTGCACGGCGCCCGCATCGTCTGAGGCCCCGTACCCTTGACTCAGGCGTCCCGGACCCCGGGGCGCCTGAGTCGTGTGAAAGGTGAACCAGTGGCCAACATCGTCAACCTGGACCGGGTGTCCAAGGGGTACGGCGCCGCCGGGCCGCTGCTCACCGACGTCTCGCTCGGCCTCGACGACGCCGACCGGGTCGGTGTGGTCGGTCTCAACGGCGCCGGCAAGTCGACGCTGCTGCGGCTGCTCACCCGCGTCGAGGAACCCGACGACGGCCGGGTGACCCATCGCCGGGACCTGCGCGTGTCCTGGTTGCCGCAGCGCCTGGACCTGGCCGGAGAACTCACCATGCGGGATGTCGTGCTCGGCACCGCGTGGCTCGGCGAGAGCATGGGCGCCGAGCACGAGTGGGCCGGCGACGCCGGCGTCCGGGCCATCCTCGACGGCCTCGGCATGCCCCACCTCGGCCTCGACACCCCGATCGGCCCGATGTCCGGCGGGGAACGCCGCCGGGTGGCGCTCGCCGCCCTGCTGGTCCGCGACTCCGACCTGCTCGTCCTCGACGAGCCCACCAACCACCTCGACGTCGGCGGCGTCGACTGGCTGGCCCGGCACCTGGTCACCCGCAAGGGCGCGCTCGTCGTGGTCACCCACGACCGCTGGTTCCTCGACGCCGTCTGCACCGCCACCTGGGAGGTGGCCGACCAGACCGTCCGGGCGTACGAGGGCGGCTTCGCCGCGTGGACGCTGGCCCGTGTCGAGCGGCAACGGATCGCCGCGGCCACCGAGGCCCGCCGGCAGAACCTGCTCCGCAAGGAGATCGCCTGGCTGCGGCGGGGCCCGCCGGCGCGTACCTCCAAGCCGAAGTTCCGCATCGACGCCGCGAACGCGCTCATCGCGGACGTGCCGGAACCGCGCGACACCATGTCGCTGCAACGGCTCGCCACCGCCCGGCTCGGCAAGCAGGTGTACGACCTCGAACACGTCACCCTGCACGCCGGCCCGAAGGAGATCCTGCACGACACCACCTGGCAGGTCGGGCCCGGCGACCGGATCGCCGTCCTCGGCCGCAACGGCGCCGGCAAGACCACCCTGCTGCGGCTGCTCGCCGGGGTGACACGCGCCGACGGTGGGCGGTTCGCCGCCGGGCAGACCGTGCGGGCGGCGTTCCTCTCCCAGGAACTCGCCGAGCTGCCCGGCCACCTGCGCGTGCTGGAGGCCGTCGAGGAGGTGGCCCGCCGGGTGCAGTTCGGTGACCGGGAGATCAGCGCCGCCCAGCTCGCGGAGATCTTCGGTTTCGACGACCGGCGGCTCTGGACCCCGGTGAGCGACCTCTCCGGCGGGGAGCGTCGCCGGCTCCAGATGCTGCGGCTGCTCGCCGGCGAGCCCAACGTGCTGCTGCTCGACGAGCCCACGAACGACCTGGACACGGACACCCTCGCCGCGCTTGAGGACCTGCTCGACTCCTGGCCCGGCACGATCGTGGTGGCCAGCCACGACAGGTACCTGATCGAGCGGGTCACCGAGGTCGCGTACGGCATGTTCGGCGACGGGCGGCTCGTGCACCTGCCCGGCGGCGTCGACGAATACCTCGCCCGCGCCGCCGCGGCCGGTGGCCCGGCGCCCGCCGACCTCACCCCGGGCACGGCCGCGCCGGCCCGCGACGGCTTGTCCGCCGCCGAGGTACGCACCGCGAAGAAGGAGCTCAACCGGCTGGAACGGCAGATCGCCAAGCTCGACCAGAAGGAGGCGGGCCTGCACGAGCAACTCGCCGCGAACGCCACCGACTACGCCCGGGTCGCCGAGCTGGACGCCCAGCTCAAGGAGGTGCGGGCCGAGCGGGAGCGCACCGAGGAGACCTGGCTGGCGCTGGCCGAGGAACTGCCCGGCGGCTGAGGAGTGGGGGGTGTGCGGCGTCACTGACCGCCGTACGGGAGAATCAGCGGAGGAACCCTCACCCGTTCGGTCTTTGGAGACGCAGAGATGGCCCACACCCCCGTCAACCACCCCGCGCGGCCGATCTTCCGGGCGATCGGCGGGCTCGTTGGTCTTTACTTCGTCGTCTTCGGCGCCCTCGGCGTCATCGCCAGCGCCGGCAACGACTTCCTCGCCCAGGACGACACCAAGGTGCTCGGCCAGGGCACCAACATGGGCTTCTCGCTGCTGTCGGTGCTGCTCGGCGTGGTGATCCTGGTCGGCGTGGCGATCGGGCGCAACCTCGACGTGGCGGTCAACCAGTGGCTGGCGTACACCCTGATGGTCATCGGCCTGGCCGAGCTGGCGTTCCTTCAGACCGACGCCAACATCCTCAACTTCTCGATCATGACCGTGATCGTGCTCCTGACCCTGTCCCTGGTGCTCCTGGTGGTCGGCATGTACGGCAAGGTCGGCAGCAACGACGAGCACGAGGCCTGGCAGAAGGCCCGCCTGGTGCTCTGATCCCCGGATCCACCCGACGGCCCGGCGCAGCGCGCCGGGCCGTCGGTGTCTTTTCGGGACGGAGACGGGTGGCTCGGGTGACAATTGCCCCGAATCGGTCTCCACGGCTGGAGGGCACCATGGCGCACTTCCCGGTGAACCACCCCGCGCGACCGCTCTACCGGGTGCTGTCCGGGCTCGTCGGCCTCTACATCCTGGTCTTCGGCGTCTGGGGTGTGTTCCAGACCTGGGGCGACGGGCTGTTCGGGCGGGATGGCAGCACCGCCCTCGGGCTGCGTACCAACCTGGCCTTCTCGCTGGTCTCGGTGGCCTTCGGAGCGGTCCTGATCGTGGGCGCGTCCCGCCGCGACAACCTCGGGCACTACATGAACCTCACCGCCGGCGTGGTCTTCCTGGTCACCGGCATCCTGATGATGTCCGTGCTGCAGACCTCGGCGAACTTCCTGAACTTCTCGATGTCCACAGTCGTCGTGTCCATGCTGTTCGGGCTGATCCTGCTCGCCACCGGCCTCTACGACAAGGTCGGGCCGCCCGAACACGCCGAGGAGGAGCGTCGCCGTCGCTACCACCCGGTCGCCGAGGGCCCTAACTCCTGATCGGGCCCGGCTTCGACTCCAGGTGCGACAGGCCGTTCCAGGCCAGGTTCACCAGGTGCGCCGCCACCGTCTCCTTGCGCGGCTTGCGCACCTCCAGCCACCAGCGCCCGGCCAGCGCCACCATGCCCACGAGCGCCTGCGAATAGAGCTCCGCCAGCTTCGGGTCGTACCCCCGGCTGTTGAACTCCGCGCCGAGGATGTGCTCCACCTGGTGCGCGACGTCGTTCATCACGCTGCTGAAGTTGCCCGTCGCGGACATCAGCGGCGACTCGCGGACCAGCACCCGGAACCCGCTGGTCTCCTCCTCGATGTAGGTGAGCAGGGTCAGCGCGGCCTGCTCCAGCAGCTCTCGTGGATGGCCAGCGGTCAACGCCGTGGTGATCCGCTCCAACAGTGAGCGGACCTCCCGGTCCACCACCACCGCGTAGAGCCCCTCCTTGCCGCCGAAGTGCTCGTAGACCACCGGCTTGGAGACCTTGGCCCGCGCCGCGACCTCCTCGATCGAGGTGGCGTCGAACCCGCGCTCGGCGAAGATCTGCCGGGCGATCGAGATCAACTGCTCGCGGCGCTGCGTCGCGGACATGCGTACCCGGGAGGGCTTGGTCGCCGGGACAGCCCGCCGACGACTGCGGTCGCTGCCGGGAACGTCGGTCACCCGCCCCATCCTGCCAGGCGTGGACCGCTCGGGCCGACCTGTCCTCTCGTTGTCGTACATCTGTTCTAGTTTCTTCCCGTGGCTGTCGGTGATGGTTCGTCCAACTCGCACGGATACCGCGTTAGCAAGCCCGAATTGCACGCCAGGGCGCTCGCGTTGCGGCGGTCGGGTTGCCCGGTGGGGGAGATCGCGGGGCGACTCGGGGTGTCGAAATCGACGGCCTACCTCTGGACCCGACATCTGCCCCTCGATCCGTACCTGGTGCGGGTGCGACGTCAGGCCGCCCAGCGGGCGCGTTCCGACGCTCAGTGGGGCGCGCACCGCGCGTCTCGCGACGCGGCCCGAGCCGAGGAGGTCGCGGCATCCGCCGGATGGGTGCGGCGTCTGGAGCGGCGCGAGTTGCTGTTGGTCGGAGCGGCGATCTACTGGTGCGAGGGCGGCAAGGCCAAGCCGTGGCGCCCCCACGACTGTCGGATCAAGTTCGTCAACAGCGATCCGATGCTTGTCGCACTCTTCCTGCGCTTCCTGGACGCCGTCGAGGTGCCGCCCGGGGATCGAAGATTCCGGGTCAGCATTCACGAGACGGCGGACGACGTCGCCGCCGTGCGGTGGTGGGCGGCGCGGGTGGGCGTGCCGGCGGAATGCTTCCAGCGCACCACGATCAAGAGGCACCGCCCATCGACCACGCGCAAGAACGTCGGCGCCGACTATCACGGTTGCCTGACCGTTCATGTCGTGGGCGGCAGCCGGCTCTATTGGCGGATCGAAGGGATCATGGAGGGAATGGGCAATGAAGATCCACCGTGTGACCGGTAAGGTGTAGGCAGCCGCCGGGCAGGAGACATTTGCCCGTTTTCGACCATCCCGGGTCGTCTAATGGCAGGACGTCAGGTTTTGGTCCTGATTATAGGGGTTCGAATCCTCTCCCGGGAGCTTCCTGCTCTTTGCCTTCCGTCGCGTGGTTAGCATGACCGCGAGACTGTCGCCGTCCCGACGGGAGCCACGTCGTGCCCCAGCCCCACCTCCGCACCGTTGTCGTGCTCGCCGCCGGTGAGGGCAAGCGGATGAAGTCGTCCGTGCCCAAGGTGCTGCACCCTCTTCTCGGCCGCACCCTGCTCGGTCACGTCCTGGCCGCGGCCGGGCCGTTGGGCGCGGATCACACGATGGTGGTGGTCGGCCACGGCGCCGACCAGGTGCGGGCGCACCTCGCCGAGGTCGCCCCGACGGCCGTCCCGGTGCTCCAGGAGCGCCAGCTCGGCACCGGGCACGCGGTCCGGATCGCGTTGGACGCGGCGCCGGACGCGACAGGCACCGTCGTGGTGATCAACGGAGACGTGCCGCTGTTGCGACCGGAGACGGTCGCGGCCCTGGTCGAGGCGCACGAGGAGGCTGCCGCGGCGGCCACCGTGCTGGCCGCCGAGGTGCCGGACCCGACCGGTCTGGGCCGGATCGTGCGGGACGCGCAGGGGCGGTTGGAGCAGATCGTCGAGGAGCGCGACGCCACGCCCGCGCAGCGCACGCTGCGGGAGATCAACGCGGGCATCTACGCGTTCGACGTGGCCCGGTTGCGGGAGGCGCTGGGCAAGCTCTCCACCGACAACGACCAGGGCGAGGAATACCTGACCGACGTGTTCGCCCTGCTGCGTGACGCGGGTGAGCCGGTGGTGGTGCACTGCGCGGCCGACCACGTGGAGACGCTCGGTTGCAACGACCGGGTGGAGTTGGCCGGGCTGCGCCGGCTGTTGCGCGACCGGGTCAACGAGGGCTGGATGCGCACCGGGGTGAGCATCCTCGACCCGCACACCACCTGGATCGACGTGACGGTCACCGTGGAGCGGGACGCCGTGATCGACCAGAACACCCAGTTGCAGGGCGCCACGGTGGTCGGGGCGGGCGCGCTCGTGGGCCCGGACACCACGCTCGTCGACACCGTGGTGGGCGAGGACGCGAGGGTGGTACGCAGCCACGCGGTGGGCGCGGAGGTCGGCCCGCAGGCGAGCGTCGGGCCGTACGCGTACCTGCGGCCGGAGTCGCGGCTGGCCCGCAAGGCGAAGGTCGGCACGTTCGTGGAGACCAAGAAGGCGTCGATCGGGGAGGGCTCGAAGGTGCCCCACCTGTCGTACGTGGGGGACGCCACGATCGGTGCGCACAGCAACATCGGCGCCGCGACGGTCTTCGTCAACTACGACGGGGTGCGCAAGCACCACACCACGATCGGCAGCCACGCGCGCACCGGGGCGGACAACATGTTCGTGGCGCCGGTGCGGGTGGGCGACGGCGCGTACACCGCGGCCGGCTCGGTGATCGTCGCGGACGTGCCGGCGGGCGCGATGGCGGTGGCGCGGGGCCAGCAGCGCAACGTGGAGGGCTGGGTGCTGCGCAAGCGGCCCGAAACGGCGGCGGCGGAGGCGGCGCGTCGGTCCGGTGAGGGTGCGTCGGAGCCGGGCGGCGCGGCAAGCGAAGGTGACTGAATCCACGGGGACGGCCGGGCCGTGGGTGGACCGGTGAACCCGGGGGATACTGCAACCGAACAGTCCCCGGCCCCACCGCCGCCGGGCACCACCGACACACGGGAGCAGACGGGCCCATGGGCAGCATCGTCGCCGAGAACCGCAAGAGCCTGATGCTCTTCTCCGGGAGGGGTTTTCCGGAGCTGGCCAAGGAGATCGGTGAGGTGCTCGGCGTCGCGCCGACGCCTACCGACGCGTACGACTTCGCCAACGGTGAGATCTTCGTTCGGTTCAAGGACTCGGTGCGTGGGTCGGACGCCTTCGTGGTGCAGTCCGTGACGCACGGGGTGAACACCTGGGTCATGGAGACCCTGATCATGGTCGACGCGCTGAAGCGCGGTTCGGCCAAGCGGATCACCGTGGTGCTTCCGTTCTATCCCTACTCCCGGCAGGACAAGAAGCACCGGGGTCGGGAGCCGATCTCGGCGCGGCTGGTGGCCGATCTGCTGAAGACCGCGGGCGCGAACCGGATCCTCACCGTCGACCTGCACACCGCGCAGATCCAGGGCTTCTTCGACGGGCCGGTGGACCACCTGTTCGCGATGGACATCCTGGCCGAGTACGTCGAGCACCGCTACGCGGGCCGCCCGATGACGGTGGTGGCGCCGGACTCGGGCCGGGTGCGGGTGGCCGAGCGTTGGACGGACCGGCTGGGTGGCTGCCCGCTGGCGTTCATCCACAAGACGCGGGACCCGATGAAGCCGAACCAGGTGGTGGCGAACCGCGTGGTGGGTGAGGTCGAGGGCCGGGTGTGCCTGATCGTGGACGACATGATCGACACCGGTGGCACGATCTCCAAGGCGGCCGACATCCTGAAGGAGTCGGGGGCGGCGGAGATCGTGGTCGCGTCGACCCACGCGCTGCTGTCGGATCCGGCGACCGAACGGCTGAAGAACAGCCCGATCAGCGAGGTCGTGGTGACGAACACGCTGCCGTTGCCGCCGGAGAAGCAGCTCGACAAGCTGACCGTGCTGTCGATCGCGCCGCTGCTGGCCCGGGCGATCCGGGAAGTCTTCGACGACGGTTCGGTGACCACCCTCTTCGGTGGCCTGAGCTGATCGTGGGGCCCGGCCGCCGGTGTCGTCCGGCGGCCGGGCCGTTGCCCTGCGCGCCGGCCGGGGCGGTGATATGGGGACTGCCGGAGAGCCCGGATTCCGCTCGGGTAGACTGGTGCGGTTGCCACGGCGAGGGTGCCCGGCGGGCTGCTGAATAGCACCGCACGGAGGCGCCGTCATCGACGCGGTGCTCCGGGCGGTCGTTCATGACCTTGAGCCCCAGCGAGCCCCTCGCCCAGCACCGCAAGACGACAAGCCGCCGCAGCGAAGCATCAGGAGTTTCCCCGTGTCCGAGGTAAAGATCAGCGCCGAGCCCCGCACCGAGTTCGGCAAGGGTGGTGCCCGTCGTACCCGCCGGGCCGGCAAGGTGCCCGCCGTGCTGTACGGCCACGGCGAGAAGCCCAAGCACATCGCGTTGCCGGCGCGGGAGTTCGCCGCGGCGATCCGTAAGGGCGGCGCGAACCAGCTCTTCGCGATCGAGGTCAGCGACGGCACCCAGGTGCTGGCGCTGCCGAAGGCGATCCAGCGTGACCCGATCCGGGATTCCTTCGAGCACGTGGACCTGCTCCTGGTCCGCCGGGGCGAGAAGGTCACCGTCGAGGTTCCGGTCCAGCTGACCGGTGAGGCCGCGAAGGACACCCTGATCGTGCACGACCACGACACCCTGTCGGTGACCGCCGACGCGACGAAGGTGCCGGACCACCTGGAGGCGTCGATCGACGGCGCCGAGGCGGGCACCGTGGTCACCGCCGGCGACGTGGAGCTGCCGTCCGGCGTCGAGCTGGCCGTGGACGAGGAGCTGCCGGTCGCCTCGGTGACCGCCGCTCCGACCGCCGAGCAGCTCGAGGCCACCCTCCCCGAGGTCGAGGAGGCCACCGAGGAGGCCGAGGCCGGCGCCGGCGAGGAGACCGCCGAGGCTCCGGAGGGCGCTCCGGCCGCCGAGGGCGGAGAGACTCCGGCCGAGGCGAAGACCGAGGCCTGACCGGTCCGCAGGCTGTGCGACAGGCGTCCCCGGGGTCCCGGGGGCGCCTGTCGGCGTATCGGGGCGGGTCGGCGGGGATGCGAGCGGGAAGGGGCGTCGGGTGACGGACGAGGCGGGGCCGTGGCTGGTGGTCGGCCTGGGCAACCCCGGTCGGGAGTACGCGAACAATCGGCACAACGTCGGGTTCATGGTGGCCGACCTGCTGGCCGCCCGGGTGGGCGCGAAGTTCGGCCGGCACCGGCGGGCGGTGGCCGAGGCGGCCGAGGGGCGGCTGGGGTTCGGCGGCCCGAAGCTGGTGTTGCTGAAGCCGCTCACCTACATGAACCTCTCCGGTGGCCCGGTGGCCGGCCTGGCCCAGTTCCACAAGATCCCGCCGGCGCGGGTGATCGCGGTGCACGACGAGTTGGACATTCCGTACGGGCAGGTGCGGGTGAAGTGCGGTGGGGGCGAGGGCGGTCACAACGGCCTGCGGTCGATGTCGAAGTCGCTCGGCACGAAGGACTACGTGCGGGTGCGGTTCGGCGTCGGCCGTCCGCCGGGTCGGCAGGACCCGGCGGACTTCGTACTCTCGGATTTCTCCGCGGCCGAGCGCAAGGAGCTGGAGTTCCTGGTGGATCGCGCGGCGGACGTGGTGGAGTCGGTGGTCGCCAAGGGTGTGGAGCCGACGCAGAACCTGTACCACGGGGCCTGACCGGCGCCTCCGGAGCGGGCCGGTAGTCTGCGCCTGCGCGAGGTGAGCGAAGGCCGGCGACGGGAGCGGTGACACCATGGGCAGTCCTCCGGTGATCGACGGCGCGTTCGCCCGCTGGCTGGCGTCGCGGGCCGGGCAGGCGCTTGTGGATCTGCGCGCGGAGATTGGCTTCGGGGACGCGGAGGCGTTGCGGTCGGCCGGGGACAAGGTCTCGCACGACCTGATCCGGACCGAGCTGGCGAAGTGGCGCCCGGCGGACGCGGTGCTGTCGGAGGAGGACGCGGGCTCGCGGGTGGCCCGGACGGCCGGGGCGGGCGGCGAGGCGATGACCCGTCTGACCGCGGACCGGGTGTGGATCGTCGATCCGTTGGACGGCACCCGGGAGTACGCCGAGGAGGGGCGCGCGGACTGGGCGGTGCACGTGGCGCTCTGGTCGCGGCGGGCGCCCACGCCGCACGGTCTGGTCGCGGGCGCGGTGGGCCTGCCGGCGCAGCACCGGGTGTTGGGCACGGACTACCCGCCGGCGTACCCGCCGATGCCCGTGGAGTCGGGGTCGGCGGCCGGCGCGCGGACCGTCCGGTTGGCGGCCAGTCGTAGCCGTCCGCCGGTTTTCCTGACCGATCTGGCAGCGGACGTCGGCGCTCATCTGGTTCCGATGGGCTCGGCGGGTGCGAAGATCGCCGCCGTGGTCACCGGTGAGGTCGACGCGTACATCCATGCCGGCGGCCAGTACGAGTGGGACTCCGCCGCTCCGGTCGCTGTGGCGATGGCCACCGGACTGCATGCTTCCCGGATCGACGGTTCTGCGCTGAAATACAACGAGGCCGACCCGCGCCTACCGGATCTGCTGGTCTGCCGCAAGGATCTCGCGAGTCGGTTGCTTGCAGCGTTGCAGCGGCATTCCGGGTAACCTGAGCGTTCTTCTTCACGACTCCGACCGGAAAGGTCTGGAATCCCGATGTACGGTTCCGAGCGAATCGAGTTCGTGTCATGACGTCCCCCGCCGCGTACCAGGTGTCGCACCTCGACGCGCTCGAGGCGGAGAGCATCTTCGTGATGCGCGAGGTCGTCGCCGAGATGGAGCGGCCGGTGCTGCTCTTCTCCGGCGGCAAGGACTCGATCGTGATGCTCCGGTTGGCGCAGAAGGCGTTCGCGCCGGCCAACATCCCGTTCCCGGTGATGCACGTGGACACGGGGCACAACTTCCCCGAGGTGCTCGACTACCGTGACCAGCGGGTGGCCGAGCTGGGCCTGCAACTCATCGTGGCCAGCGTGCCGGAGGCCATGAACAAGGGCCTGGTCCGCGAGTCGGCGGACGGCATGCGCAACCGGATCCAGACGCCGGTGCTGCTCGACGCTGTGGAGAAGCACCGCTTCGACGCGCTCTTCGGCGGCGCCCGGCGGGACGAGGAGAAGGCCCGGGCCAAGGAGCGGGTGTTCAGTTTCCGCGACGAGTTCGGCCAGTGGGACCCGAAGAACCAGCGCCCGGAGCTGTGGTCGCTCTACAACGGCCGGCACCACCCCGGCGAGTCGATCCGGGTGTTCCCGCTGTCCAACTGGACCGAGCTGGACGTATGGCACTACATCGCGCGGGAGCGGATCCCGCTGCCGGCGATCTACTACGCGCACGAGCGGGAGGTGATCGAGCGCGACGGCATGTTCTACGCGGTCAACGAGTTCTTCCGGGCCCGCGCCGGTGAGCAGCCGTTCAAGGCCCAGGTGCGGTACCGGACCGTGGGTGACGCCTCCTGCACCGCGGCGGTCCGCTCGGACGCCGATACGGTGGAGAAGGTGATCGAGGAGGTGGCCGCCACCCGGATCACCGAGCGCGGCGCGACCCGCGGCGACGACCGGGTCAGCGAGGCCGCCATGGAGGACCGCAAGCGGGAGGGCTACTTCTGATGGGCACCGAGATGCTGACACCGGCCGATGTGCTGTCTGAGGCGCGGCCGATGGATTTGTTGCGGTTCGCTACCGCCGGCAGCGTCGACGACGGCAAGTCGACCCTGATCGGTCGGTTGTTGTACGACACGAAGTCGCTCTTCAGCGACCAGCTCGCCGCCGTCGAGGCGGTCAGCGCGGCGCGGGGCGACGAATACACCAACCTGGCGCTGCTCACCGATGGCCTGCGCGCCGAACGGGAGCAGGGCATCACCATCGACGTGGCGTACCGCTACTTCGCGACGCCGCGGCGGAAGTTCATCATCGCCGACACGCCGGGGCACATTCAGTACACCCGGAACATGGTCACCGGCGCCTCCACGGCCGACCTGGCGTTGATCCTGGTGGACGCGCGCAAGGGTCTGGTGGAGCAGTCGCGGCGGCACGCGTTCCTGTGTTCGCTGCTGCGGGTGCCGCACCTGGTGTTGTGTGTCAACAAGATGGACCTGGTCGACTGGTCGCAGGAGGTCTTCGAGCGGATCGCGGACGAGTTCACCGCGTTCGCCGCGAAGCTCGACGCGCCGGACCTGACCGTGGTGCCGATCTCCGCGCTGCGGGGCGACAACATCGTCTCCCGCTCGGAGAACATGCCCTGGTACGAGGGCCCGTCGCTGCTGCACCACCTGGAGCGGGTGCACATCGCCTCGGACCGTAACCTGGTCGACGTCCGCTTCCCGGTGCAGTACGTGATCCGGCCGCAGTCCACCACCGTCACCGACTACCGGGGCTATGCGGGCCAGGTGGCCTCGGGCGTGCTCAAGCCGGGTGACGAGGTGATGGTGCTGCCGTCCGGGTTCACCAGCCGCATCGCGGCGGTGGAGACGGCCGACGGCCCGGTGGACGAGGCGTTCCCCCCGATGTCGGTCACGGTCCGGCTGACCGACGAGATCGACATCTCCCGCGGCGACCTGATCTGCCGGCCGAACAACGCCCCGATGGTCGCGCAGGACATTGAGGCGATGGTCTGCTGGATGGACGAGAGCCGGCCGCTCCAGGTCGGCGGCAGGTACGCGATCAAACACACCACCCGCTCGGCGCGGGCGATCGTGCGCGAGCTGCACTACCGGCTGGACATCAACTCGTTGCACCGGGACGAGGCGGCCGGCGAGTTGAAGCTCAACGAGATCGGCCGGATCCGGCTGCGGACCACCGTTCCGTTGCTCGCCGACGAGTACCGACGCAACCGCACCACAGGCGGCTTCGTCATCATCGACGAAACCACCAACCGCACCGTAGGCGCCGGCATGATCGTCGAAGGCCTCTGAGCCCCGTCCCCGACGCGCGCCAGATTCACGGAAAGAGTGGCTATCCGAGCGTGGATAGCCACTCTTTCCGTGTAACTGGGCGCGACGGTCAGGGGAGGCGGTGGGCTCCCGCGGACGGGCGGACAGTGCGGGTGTCGGGGGCGGGGAAGCCGCGGGCGGCGTACGCGGCCCTGACGGCGGTGGCCACCGTGTCGGCGGCGTCCGCGTCGACCAGGGCGAGCACGCAGCCGCCGAACCCACCGCCGGTCATCCGCGCGCCGTACGCCCCGGCGTGGAGCGCCGCCTCGACCGCGGTGTCGACCTCCGGCACGGTGATCTCGAAGTCGTCGCGCATCGAGGCGTGTGAGGCGGTCAGCAGCGGCCCCGCCTCGCGGACCCGATCGGCGCGGAGCAGCGCGACGGTGTCGAGCACGCGTTGGTTCTCGGTGACCACGTGCCGGACCCGGCGGCGGGTCTCGTCGTCGTCGAGGCGGGCCAGCGCCGCGTCCAGGTCGGCGGTGGGCACGTCGCGCAGGGCGGTCACCCCGAGCGTCGCGGCGGCCCGTTCGCAGCTCTTCCGCCGGGCGGCGTACTCCCCGTCGGCGTGGCGGTGCGGCGCGCGCGAGTCGATGACAAGCACGGCCAGCCCGGCGGCGTCCAGGTCGAACGGGATCTGCTCGATCTCCTCGGTGCGGCAGTCGAGGAAGAGGGCGTGCCCCTCCCGGCCCCGGATGACCGCGGACTGGTCCATGATCCCGGTCGGCGCGCCGACGTAGTCGTTCTCGGCGCGCTGGGCGAGCCGGGGCCACCGCTCGGCGGGCAGGTCCAGCCCGCCGAGGTCGACCAGGGCGGCCAGCACCGCCGACTCGATGGCGGCCGACGAGGAGAGCCCGGAGCCGACCGGGACGTCGGAGGCGACGGCGAGCCGCGCGCCCGGGACGTCGAGGCCGGCGGCGCGCAGGGCCCAGACCACGCCGGCCACGTAGGCGGCCCAGCCCCCGACCCGGCCGGGCTGGTCGGCCTCCGTGGCCCCGAACTCCACCGGCTCGTCGTCAAGCTCCGACCAGACCGTCCAGTGCCCGTCCGGGCCGGGCGCCGCGGCGACGACGGTACGCAGGGGAAGCGCGAAGGGCAGCACGAAGCCGTCGTTGTAGTCGGTGTGCTCGCCGATCAGGTTTACCCGCCCGGGAGCCGCCCAGCGGCCGGCCGGCTCGGCGGCGTACCGCTGCCGGAAGCCGGCGGTGGCGCGGTCGGCGACGTCGCCGCTCATGCTGTGCCGCCTTTCGTTCGCGACTGCGGGGCTCGCAACCCCGGCTCACTCCTCGCGCTCACGGGCGTGCGCCCGCGATGTGTTCGCGGTAGAACGCCCAGGCGTCGCCGACCATGTCCTGGAGGGTTGGCTTCGCCGGCGTCCAGCCCAGCTCGTCGCGGGCCAGCGCGGAGGAGGCGACCAGTTCGGCGGGGTCGCCCTCGCGGCGCGGCGCCACCTCGACCGGCAGCGGGTGCCCGGTGATCTCGCGGACCACGTCGACGACCTGCCGGTTGGTGAAGCCGTTGCCGTTGCCCAGGTTGTAGATCCGGTGTCGGCCCGGCGTGGCCGCGTCGAGCGCGAGCAGGTGGGCGCGGGCCAGGTCCTCGACGTGGATGTAGTCGCGGACGCAGGTGCCGTCGACGGTGGGGTAGTCGTCGCCGAAGAGTTGGAGCTTCTCGCGCCGGCCGGCGGCGACGTCGAGCGCGATCGGGATGAGGTGCGTCTCCGGGTCGTGCCGCTCGCCGATGGCCGACCCGTCGCGCAGGTAGGCCCCGGCGACGTTGAAGTAGCGCAACGAGACGGCGCCCAGCTCGTGCGCGATCGCCTCGGAGGTGAGCGCCATGTCGACGGCCAGCTTCGTCGCCCCGTAGGTGTTGGTGGGGGCCTTGACGGCGGTTTCCGAGATGGGCAGCTCGGTGGGGTTGCCGTAGACGGCGGCGGTGGAGGAGAAGACCATCCGCGGGACCCGGGCGGCGCGGACCGCGTCGAGCAGGGCGAGTGAGCCGACGGTGTTGGTGTCCCAGTAGAGCTCCGGGCGGATCATCGACTCACCGGCGGCGATCAGGGCGGCGAAGTGCAGCACGCCGTCGAAACCGGCGTCGGGGGTGAGCACCCGGGCGGCCTCGTGCACGGGCAGGTCGACGTGGGTCGCCTCGGGGGCGAGCGCCTCGCGGTGACCGGTGCGCAGGTCGTCCAGCACCGTCACCTGGTGGCCGTGGTCGAGCAGCATCCGGGTCACCACGCTGCCGATGTAGCCGGCGCCGCCGGTGACGAGCAGTTTCACGTCGGGTCCTCCTGCCTGGCCGCGTCGGTGTCGGCCGTCCGTGATCACCCTACGGCCGGCGCCGCCGGCACGGCGGTCGAGTGAGCGTCACTTCATTCCATCACAATCGCTCACGATTGAACAGATCCGAACATCGGACCCGGACCGGCAGCGGCCGATGTCTACCATGCTTGTCATGCGGGAAGCGGGTGGTCCCGGGCCCCGGCGACGACCGCCGGGGCGGCCCCGACGCGAACCCGGCCCGCTCGCCCGGGCCGTGGCCCGCCTGGTGGTGCGGGCCGCCGACGGCGCCACCCGGATGGTGACCGGCCTGCTCGGGGCGAGTCCCACCGCCGGGCGGGAGCGGATCAGCGAGGCCGAGCTGCGCGACCTGGTCGCGGCGAACACACTGCTCGACCCGGACGAGCGGCGGATCATCGACGAGGTGCTGGCGGCCGGCGCGCGGCTGGTACGCGAGGTGATGGTGCCCCGCACCGAGGTCGTCTTCCTCTCCGCCGGGCACTCCGTGGCGCAGGCGCAGCGGCTGGTCCGGGACGACCCGCACACCCGCTACCCGGTGGTGGACGGCACCCACGACGACGTGGTCGGTCTGGTGCACCTGCGGGACGTGCTGCTGTGCCCGGAGCCGGCCGGCCCGGTCGCCGTCGGTGAGCTGACCCGCGAGGTGAAACGGCTGCCGGGCAGCAAGCGGGTCCTCGCCGCGCTCACCGAGATGCGCCGGGAGGGGCACCACCTGGCCGTGGTGGTCGACGAGTACGGCGGCACCGCCGGCATCGTCACCTGCGAGGACCTGGTCGAGGAGCTGGTCGGGGAGATCTACGACGAGGGCCATGCCCCGCCCGGGACGGAGCCCGCCGGTCTGCCCGCCGTGGTCGACGGCCGGCTCAACCTGGCCGACTTCGCCGAGCGCACCGGCGTGCCGCTGCCCGCCGGCCCGTACGAGACGGTGGGCGGTTACGTGATGGCCGCGCTGGGCCGGCTGCCGGTGGCCGGCGACGAGGTGCCGGTGGCGGTCGGGGACGGATCGGACGTCACCGATCCGGAGGGCTGGCTGCTGCGGGTGCTGACGCTCGACGGCCGGCGGGTGTCCCGCCTGGCGGTCTCCGTGCTGCGGCTGCCCGAGCCCCGGCGCGAGGTCAGCGCCCCGCTCCCGCCCGTACCCGTCCGACCCGCCGGCCCGTCATGACGGATCCCGGGGCTTGCTGACAGAATTGCCGCCATGTCCGACGTACCCGTCCGCCCGCGCGTCTTCTCCGGCATCCAGCCGACCGCCGATTCGTTCCATCTCGGCAACTATCTGGGCGCGCTGCGGCACTGGGTGGCCCTGCAGGACAGTCACGACGCGTTCTACTGCGTGGTGGACCTGCACGCGATCACCGCGGGGCACGACCCGCAGGTGCTGAAGCGGCGCAGCCGGGTGGCCGCCGCGCAGCTCTTCGCGCTGGGCCTCGACCCGGAGCGCAGCACGCTGTTCGTCCAGTCGCAGGTGCCCGAACATCCGCAGTTGACCTGGGTGCTCGGTTGCATCACCGGGTTCGGCGAGGCCGGCCGGATGACCCAGTTCAAGGACAAGTCGCAGAAGCAGGGCAGCGAGCGGGCCAGTGTCGGCCTGTTCACCTACCCGATCCTCCAGGCCGCCGACATCCTGCTCTACCAGGCGCACGCGGTGCCGGTCGGCGAGGACCAGCGGCAGCACCTGGAGCTCTCCCGTGACCTGGCGCAGCGGTTCAACTCGCTGTTCGGTCAGACGTTCACGGTGCCGGCGCCGCACATCGTGAAGGACACTGCCAAGATCACCGATCTGCAGGACCCGACGGCCAAGATGTCGAAGTCGTCCTCCTCCCCGGCCGGCATCATCGACCTGCTGGAGGACCCGGCGCGTTCGGCCAAGAAGATCCGCTCGGCGGTCACCGACACCGGTCGCGAGATCGTCTTCGACGCGGTGGGGAAGCCCGGCGTCTCCAACCTGCTCACCATCTACTCCGCGCTCTCCGGCCGGAGCATGGACGACCTGGTCGCGGCGTACGACGGCAAGGGCTACGGCGACCTCAAGAAGGACCTCGCCGAGGTGGTGCGGGAGTTCGTCACCCCGGTCCAGGAGCGCACCAACGCTTATCTGGACGACCCGGCCCAGCTCGACAAGCTGCTCGCGCAGGGCGCGGAGAAGGCCCGGGCGGTGGCGGCCGACACGCTGCGCACCGTGTACGAGCGGGTCGGCTTCTTCCCCCCGGTGCGGTTCGAGTAGCGGCCCGGGTGGAGCGGAGACGGTGACGCAGGCGGTGGCCGGAGGGATGGCACGCGACGTGGCGGGCAGTGACGCGGCACCCGACAGCGAGGACACGATCCAGATCGGGATCGCGGTCGACATCCCCGAGCCGTGGGGCGGGCTGCTCACCCGCCGCCGGGTGGAGGCCGGGGACCCGCAGGCCGTCCCGGCCCACGTCACCCTGCTCGGGCCCACCGAGATCCCGGTGCGCGCGTTGCCCGCGGTCGAGCAGCACCTGGCCCGGGTGGCCGGCGCGCACCTGCCGTTCACCCTGCACCTGCGCGGCACCGGCACGTTCCGCCCGGTCACCCAGGTGGTCTTCGTGACGGTGGCCGCCGGGATCAGCGAGTGCGAACTGCTCGCCTCCGCCATCAACTCGACCCCCGAGCTGCGTCGCGAGGCGCGCTTTCCCTACCACCCGCACGTCACCGTGGCCCAGGACGTGCCACCCGAGGTGCTCGACAAGGCGTACGAGGACCTGGCCGACTTCTCCGCGCTGTTCGAGGTGGAGGCGTTCACGCTCTTCTCGCACAGCGGGGCGGCCCGGTGGCAGCCCCGCCGCGACTTCCGGCTCGGCGGCGGGCGCTGAACACCCGACCGGCCGGGCCTCCTCCGCCGGGGACGGCGATCGGCGAGGATGACGGGGTGAACGTCTTCGGCCGGATCGAGGCGGCGGCGGGACGCCGGATCGACGCGGCCCGCGGTCGCTCACCGGTCTTCGACCACCTCTGGCAGGCCGGGACGCTCTACGGTGACCTGCTCGCGGGGCGGCTCGCCGCCGCCATCGCCTACTACGGCTTCTTCGCCGTGTTCGCGCTCGCGCTCGTCGCGTACTGGATCTTCGGTGCGGTGTTGCGGGACAACGAGGACGTCAGCCGCGCGGCGGCCGACTTCCTGCGGGAGAACCTGCCCTTCCTCGACCCGGCGCAGATCTCCGAGAGCAGCAACACCGTCGGCGTGGTCGGCCTGGTCATCCTGGTCTTCACCGGGATCGGCTGGGTGGAGGCGATCCGCTCCTCGCAGCGGCTGATGTACGGCTTCAACCAGCAGCCAGGCAACATCGTGGTGCGCCGCCTGGTCGACCTGGGCGTGCTGGTCGCGGTCTTCGTGCTGCTCTTCGTCTCGGTCGCCGCCGTCGACGCGCTGGAGTCGCTGCTGCGTTTCCTGCTGCGCAGCACCGGCTCGGTCGGCCTGACCACGGTCAGCGCGGTGCTGAGCGTGCTTGTCAACGCGGTGCTCGCCGCCGCGCTGCTGCTGGCCGTGCCCCGGCTGCGGATGAGCCGCCGTCGGTTACGCCCGGCGGTGCTGATGGTCGCGGTCGGGATCACCCTGCTCAACACCGTGGGCCGTTACTACGTGGTGCGCACCGAGCGGAACCCGGCCTACACGGTGGTGGCGACCGCCGTGGGCCTGCTGCTCTACCTCTACCTGCTCAACCAACTGGTGCTCTTCGGCGCCGCGCTCGCCGCCACCAGCCGGTACGGCCGGGTGGTCGACCTGGCCGAGGGCGGCGCGCGGGAGGTGGACGTGGAGGCGGACGTGCTCGACGAGGAGACCGATCCGGGTACCCCCGGGGGCGGGGGATGAGCCCGCGGATACGGGTCGACGCCGGGGCGGCGGCGCCCCCGTACGAGCAGGTGCGGGCGCAGCTCGCGAGCGCGATCTCCGACGGTCGGCTGGCGGTGGGCACCCGGCTGCCCGCGGTCCGGCAGCTCGCCGCCGACCTGGGGCTGGCGGTGAACACGGTGGCCCGGGCGTACCGGGAGCTGGAGGCCGCCGGGCTTGTGCAGACCCGGGGCCGGCACGGCACCGTGGTGGCCCCGGGGCGCGACGACGCCACCGACCGGCTGCACCGGGCCGCGGCCGACTACGCCGCCGAGGCGCGCCGCCTGGGCATACCGCCGGAGCGGGCCGTCGCCCTGGTCCGTGCGGCGTTGGACGCCGGTACCCGCGGCTGAGCGCGGTCGCCTGAGCGGGGAGAGTCGGGGGATTGCGCTCCCCGCCCGAACGTGGAACGACGATGATGGGCGCGTGGGCGCACTCGTGACACTGGACCTGCCGGACGACTCGCCGATGCTGGGCCTGCCGTGGATCATCACGTTCGGCCCGCTCGGCGCCGAGGACGAGTGGGAGCCGGTGGTCTGCGGGCCGTACGAACGGCCGCACGCGCTGGCGCTGGCCGAGGCGGTGGTGGCCGAGGAACAGCTGATGGCGGTCGTGGAGCCGCTGCTGCCGGCGCTGACGCCGGAGGAGATCCGCGGCGAGATCGCCGCCGCCCAGATCGCCGCCGAGGACGAGGCCGCCGAGATCGACCAGGCGGATCTCTACGGCGACTTCGAGGACGTCATCGACGATGAGTTGGAGCTGGCCGCCGAGCGCGAGCCGGAGCCGCAGCCGGCGAACCCGCCCGACGCCGACGAGATCCGCGCCGGGCTTGCCCGGATCGCCGCGCTGCTCACCGCGAAGGGCGGCTGAGATGCGGACAGCGGCCCCCGGGAGTTTTCCTCCCGGGGGCCGCTGTCACCTCACCCCCCACCACAAGGGGTCGGCAGCCCAGCCGCCCGTCGGCACGGGGCACAACGGACGGCCAGGTCGTTGGCGGGTTACCCGGCTCAACGCCGTTCGAACCACGCAGCCGCGTCCACCGGCAGGACGAGCCCGTCGCCCCGCTCGGTGAGGTCGGCGCTGGCGACGAGCGGCCGGCCGTGGCCGGCGACCGTCACGTCGGCGCCGCTGAGGTTGACCACGCAGGTCAGGTCGGTGCCGCCGGCCGAGCGGCGGAACGCCAGCACGCCGGGCTCCGTCTCCAGCCAGGCGATGCCGCCCAGGTCGGCGAGCGCCGGATGCTCACCCCGGATCCGCAACGCCGCCCGGTAGAGCTCAAGCGTCGAGCCGGCCACGTGGGTCTGTGCGGCCACCGAGAGGGCCCGCCACGTCGCCGGCGCCGGCAGCCAGCTCAGCTCGCTGCCGTCCGGCCCGAAGCCGTACGGGGCCAGCTCGCCGCTCCACGGCATCGGCACCCGGCAGCCGTCCCGGCTCTCGCCGGTGCGCCGGAACGCCGGGTCCTGACGCAGCTCGTCGGGGATGTCAAGCACCTCCGGCAGGCCCAGTTCCTCGCCCTGGTAGACGTAGGCGCAGCCGGGCAGCGCGAACATCAGCAGCGCGGCGGCCCGGGCGCGGCGCAGGCCGACCTCGCCGTCGCCGTACCTGGTGACGTGGCGCTGCCGGTCGTGGTTGGAGAGCACCCAGGTGGTCGGCGCGCCGACGATCGTCGACTCGGCGAGCGCCGTGTCGATCACCTTGCGGAACGAGTCGGCGGACCAGGTGGCGTCGAGGAAGTCGAAGCTGAACGCCTGGTGCAGCTCGTCCGGGCCGATGTAGCGGGCCAGCCGCTGCGGCGTCTCGGCCCACGCCTCGGCGACGGCCATCCGGCCGCCCGGGTAGCTGTCCAGGATCGGCCGCCAGGCGCGGTAGATGTCGTGCACCTCGTCCTGGTCGAAGTAGGGGAGCCGGCCCTTGCCGAGCAGCTCCGACTGGCGCCGGCCGGTGGTCATCGAGTTGAAGCCGACGTCCGGCAGGCCCTCGGCCTTGATCATCCCGTGTGCCACGTCGATCCGGAAACCGTCCACCCCACGGTCCAGCCAGAACCGCAGGATGTCTTCGAACTCGGCCCGCACCTCGGGGTGACGCCAGTTCAGGTCGGGCTGGGCCGGGTCGAACAGGTGCAGGTACCACTGCCCGTCGACCACCCGGGTCCAGGCCGGGCCGCCGAAGATGCTCTCCCAGTCGTTGGGGGGAAGCTCACCCCGCTCGCCCTTGCCGTCGGCGAACAGGTAGCGCTCGCGTTCCGGCGAGCCCGGGCCGGCGGCAAGCGCCGCGGTGAACCACGGGTGCGCGCTCGAGGTGTGGTTGGGCACCAGGTCGGCGATGATCCGCAGGCCCAGGGCGTGGGCGTCGGCGATCATCTCGTCGAAGTCGGTCAGGTTGCCGAAGAGCGGGTCCACGTCGCGGTAGTCGGCCACGTCGTAGCCGGCGTCGACCTGCGGCGAGGTGTAGAAGGGGGTGAGCCAGAGCGCGTCCACTCCCAGGTCCCGCAGGTAGGGCAGGCGTCGCCGGATGCCCTGGAGGTCACCGACGCCGTCGGAGTTCGCGTCGGCGAAGCTGCGGACGTAGACCTGGTAGACGACCGCGGTGCGCCACCAGTCGTCGTCGGTGGCAGGCGGCGTGGGGGCGGGGGCGGAGGTCATCGGCGGCGGGTTCCCGTTTCTGTGGCGGCGCAGCGTGTCTGAGCAGAATGCCGCGTCGGGGCTGCAAGAGTCAAGCATTCCTTGCGCAAGAAAGGCCATCGACCTTGCCTCGACCAGGGTCGAACCCACACCCAACCCGTCCCGCATCCCGAGAACCCCGGGGCGGGGGCGGGTCAGGCGGGGACGGCCAGGGAGGTGGGGGTGGGGCGCTGGCGGGTGGTCGACGTGGCCACCGCGGTGGAGCCGCGAACCACCAGCTCCGGGCGGAACAGGTATTCCGAGTTCGGGGCCGGGTGGCCGTTGATCTCGTCGACCAGGGCCCGCACGGCCGCCACCGCCATCGCCGCGACCGGCTGGCGCACGGTGGTCAGCGGCGGGTCGGTGAAGGCCATCAGCGGCGAGTCGTCGTACCCGACCACCGAGATGTCGCCGGGGACGGAGAGGTCTCGCTGGTGGGCCGCCCGGATCGCGCCGAGCGCCATCAGGTCCGAGCCGCAGACCAGGCCGGTCACGCCGCGTTCGAGGAGCCGGCCGGCGGCGGCCTCGCCGCCCTCCACACCGAACAGGGACAGCTCGGTCAGCTCGGTCAGGTCGTCGTCGGGGATGTCGGTGAGGCGCCGCATCGCGGCCTTGTAGCCGGCGACCTTGCGCTGCACCGGAACGAACCGGTCCGGCCCGGTGATCAGGCCGATCCGCCGGTGCCCGAGCGCGACCAGGTGGGCGACGGCCAGCTCGGCGGACTCGCGGTCGTCGCAGGAGACGAACGGCGCGGGGATGCCCGGCGCGTATCCGTTGATCATGACGATCGGCAGCGGCCGGGCGAGCAGCGTGCGGTACCGGTCGTGGTCCGCGGCGGTGTCGGCGTGCAGTCCCGAGACGAAGACGATGCCGGAGACCTGACGGTCCAGCAGCATCTCCACGTACTCGTCCTCGCGGACGCCGCCGGGGGTCTGCGTGCACAGCACCGGCGTGTAGCCGGTGGGGGCGAGGGCGGACTCGATGATCTGGGCGAACGCCGGGAAGATCGGGTTGTCCAACTCGGGCACGACCAGGCCGACAAGTCCGGCGCTGCGCTTGCGCAGCCGGGCCGGGCGCTCGTAGCCGAGCACGTCGAGGGCGGTGAGGACGGCCTGCCGGGTCTCCGGGGCCACTCCGGGGCGGTCGTTGAGCACCCGCGACACCGTGGCCTCGCTGACTTCGGCCTGTTGGGCGATGTCGGACAGTCGAGCGCGCATGGCCGCACTGTAGCTCAACGGCAAAGTCTTGCGTACGCTCCTGCAAGCCCTTCCATTCCCTGCAACCTCTTGCTAACGTCCCCGCAACATGCGAGACCGGCGGCGCGGCATCCCCGCACCGGTTAGCAAGAAATTTCAGGTTCCCGCTGGCGGTCGCCCTTCCCCCGGGCGTGCCGCCATGACGACAGGAGTACCGATGCGCATCCGTACCGCGGGTGTGGTCGCCGTCCTCGGCCTGGCGCTCGCCGCGTCCGGCTGTGGTGACAGCGGCAGCGACAAGCCGGCCGCCGAGCAGTCCGCAGGCAAGGCGACCGGCGGCAAGCTGGTCATCTGGGCCGACGACAAGCGCACCGCAGCCCTCAAGCCGTTCACGGACAAGTTCGGCCAGGAGAACGGCGTGACCGTCGAGGTGCAGGCCGTCCCGAACGAGGACCTCCAGAACAACTTCGTGACCGTGTCCAGCCAGGGCGGCGGGCCGGACGTGGTGATCGGCGCGCACGACTGGATCGGCAACCTGGTCCAGAACGGCGCCATCGACCCGGTGCAGCTCCCCGACGAGCAGAAGGCCGCCTTCAACGAGACCGCCGTCAAGGCGGTCACGTTCAACGGCCAGCTCTACGGCGTGCCCTACGCGCAGGAGAACCTGGCGCTGATCCGCAACACCGACCTGGCCCCCGAGGCGCCCAAGACGATCGAGGATCTGGTCGCCACCGGCAAGCGGCTCAAGGCGCAGAAGAAGGTCACCGAGACGCTGTGCCTCCAGGTCGGCCAGAAGGGCGACGCCTACCACATCTACCCGCTGTACACCTCGGCCGGTGGCTACCTCTTCGGCACCACCGCCAACGGCGACTACGACCCGAAGGACCTGGGCGTCGGCAAGCCGGAGTCGATCGCCGCGTTCAAGAAGATCGCCGCGCTCGGCGAGAAGGGCGAAGGCGTGCTGAAGCGTTCCATCGCCGACACCAACTCGACCGCCACGTTCACCGGCAAGAAGTGCGCCTTCCTGGTCTCCGGGCCGTGGGCCACCGCCGACGTGAAGAAGGCCGGCATCAAGTACGACGTCTCCGCCGTTCCGGGCTTCGCCGGTGGCAAGCCGGCCGCGCCGTTCGTGGGCGTCCAGTCCTTCTACGTGGCCGCCAAGGGCAAGAACAAGGCACTCGCCCAGGAGTTCGTCGCCAACTACGTCACCAAGCCGGAGCTGGCCGTGGCGCTGTACCAGGCCGACCCGCGTCCGCCGGCGCTGACCGCCGCGTTGGACCAGGTCAAGGCCACCGACCCGGATCTGGCCAAGTTCGTCGAGGCCGGCAGGAACGGCCAGGTGCTCCCGGCCATCCCGGCCATGGCCGCGATCTGGGACCCGTTCGGCAAGGCCGAGGCGGCCGTCATCGGCGGTGCCGACCCGACAGGCACGGTCACCGCGGCCGGCAAGACGATCGCCGGTTCGATCAAGTAATGAGCACGCCGCTTTCCGGCCCGGGGCCTGTCCGGCAGACCCCGGGCCGGGGGCCCGCACACACCGGGTCCCCCCGCTCGTCCCGTACCGCGCGGAACCACGCGCCGATCACCGCGGCCGGCCTCGCCGCGAAGGTGATCCTGCTCGGCCTGGTGGCCGGGATCGCGATCTGGGCGGCCTTCCCGCTCGTGGCGGCCGAGCAGTGGGTCGGCCTCGCCGTGCTCGTGGCGAGCACCGCCGCGCTGTTCTATCTCTACCTGGGCCGCCGGCACGTCCCGGCGAAGTACCTCGTCCCGGGCACGCTCTTCCTGATCGCGTTCCAGATCGTCCCGGTGCTCTACACCGCGAGCACGGCCTTCACCAACTTCGGCGACGGTCACCGCGGCAGCAAGGACGACGCGGTCGTCGCCATTCAGAGCTCCTCGGTGAAGCAGGTCCCCGGCTCCACCCAGTATCCGCTGTCGGTCGCCACCAAGGGCGACCCGGCCACCGGCCCGCTTGTCTTCCTGATCACCGATCCGAAGACCGGGACGGTCTCCGTCGGTGACGCCGAGGGCCTGCGGTCGCTCGACCCCGGCGCGGCCACTGTCGCCCCCGGTGGGAAGGTCACCGCGGCCGACGGCTACACCGTGCTGAGGTTCGGCCAGGCCGGCGCCCGCAGTAAGGACATCACCGACCTGGTGGTGCCGACCGCCGGTGGCGCGCTGCGATCGTCCGGCCTGTCCCGGGCGTACGAGGGCAAGGCCGTCCGGGCGTACGACGCGGCTTGTGACTGTGTCCGGGACAGCGACAGCGGCCGGACCTGGACGGCCGACGCGGAGGCCGGCGCGTTCGTCGCCGCCGACGGCGACCGGCTGGCCCAGGGCTGGAAGGTGAACGTCGGCCTGTCCAACTTCACCCGGGTGCTCACCGACGAGCGGATCTCCGGGCCGTTCCTCAGCACGCTGATCTGGAACTTCGCCTTCGCGATCGGTTCCACAGGCGGCACGTTCATCCTCGGCATGCTGATCGCGCTCGCCCTGCACTCGCCCCGGGTCCGTGGCACAAACATCTACCGGGTGCTGCTGATCCTGCCCTACGCCATGCCGTCGTTCGCGATGCTGCTGGTGTGGCGGGACATGTTCAACACCGACTTCGGTCTGATCAACAACATGTTCGGCCTGGGCGTCGACTGGTTCGGTCAGGCGTGGTCGGCCCGTGCCGCGGTCATCCTGGTGCAGCTCTGGCTCGGCTACCCGTACATGTTCCTGGTGGCCACCGGCGCCCTGCAGGCCATCCCGCGTGAGTTGACCGAGGCCACCTCGGTCGACGGGGCATCGCCCTGGCAGTCGTTCCGGGCGGTCACCCTGCCGCTGCTGCTTGTCGCGCTCTCGCCCCTGCTGATCTCGTCGTTCGCGTTCAACTTCAACAACTTCAACGCCATCTACCTGACCACCGAGGGGGCGCCGTTCCCGGCGGACAACCCCAGCAACGGCGCCACCGACCTGCTGATCACCTACACCTACCGACTGGCGTTCGGCGGACAGGCAGCGCAGTTCGGCTTCGCGGCGGCGATCTCGCTCTTCATCTTCGCCATCGTCGCGGTCGTGTCGGCGCTCAGCTTCCGGCGGACCCGCCAGCAGGAGGAGGTCTACTCATGACCACGCTCACCGGCGGCACAGTCACGGGGGGCGCGAGCGGTCCGGCGGCTGTCGGCCACCACACGGGCCGGCGGAGGAACCGCTGGTTCGCCCAGGTCGGCTGGCGGCACCTGGTCGGCCTGCTCGGCGTGCTGTTCAGTCTCTTCCCGCTGGTCTTCGTCGTCTCGGCGGCGCTCAATCCGCTCGGCACCCTCTCCTCCACCGCGCTGGTGCCGACCGGCGGGGTGTCGTTCGGCAACTTCTCCGAGCTGTTCGCCCGCACCGGGTTCGCCCACTGGTTCCTGAACTCGCTGCTCGTCGCCGGCGGGGCCTCGTTCGCCTCCGTCTTCCTCTCCGCGCTCGCGGCGTACGCCTTCTCCCGGATGCGGTTCCGGGGGCGGCGGGTGGGGTTGCTCTCGCTGCTGCTGATCCAGATGTTCCCGCAGTTCCTGGCGATCGTGGCGATCTTCCTCATCTTCGGCACGATCACCGACCTGTGGCCGGCCATCGGGTTCAACACACCGTGGGGCCTCCTGCTGCTCTACATGGGCGGCGCGCTGGGCGTGAACACCTGGCTGATGAAGGGCTTCTTCGACACGCTGCCCAGGGAACTGGACGAGTCTGCCACCATGGACGGCGCCTCGCACGCCCAGATCTTCTTCAAGATCATGCTGCCGCTTGTGGCGCCGATCCTCGCGGTCACCGGACTGCTCGCCTTCATCAACACCATCAACGAGTTCCTGATGGCGAGCGTCTTCCTCACCGACACCGACGCCAAGACCCTCGCGGTCGGCATGCGCACCATGCTGCAGGGCGCCGAGCGGAACACGAACTTCGGCATCTTCGCGGCGGGCACGCTGCTCACCGCGATCCCCACGGTGCTGGTGTTCCAGTTGCTCCAGCGCTACATCGTCTCCGGCCTGACCTCCGGAGCGGTGAAGGGCTGAAAGGAGGGGCCCCTTCTTAACGCATTCTGTATAGGAGGGGGCCCCGCCTAACACCTCAGCGCAGGAGCGCGCGAGCGCCCGCGAGGTAGGTGGCGCGGTCCGGGGAACCGGTGAGGATGCGCTGGGTGAAGTAGCCGGGGACCAGGCCGAACAGCGCCGCGCCCACGGCGGCCGGGTCGGCGTCCGTGGGCAGCTCCCCGGCATCCCGCGCCCGCTCGGCCGCCGCCACGAAATGGCCGCGCAACCGGGTGTACGTGGCGGCGACGAACTCGGCAAGCACCGGGTCTCGCTGCGCCTCGCTCCACACCTGGAGCGCCAGCGGCAGCACGCCGTCCGGGCCGAGCTGAGTGTCGACGAAGGTCAGGGCGCGTTCCAGCACCCCGGTCAGCGGCAGCGGCGGCTCGGCGGTGGACAGGTCGGCGAAGGTCGCGTCGGCGGTGCCGATCACCGCCTGGGCGATGGCCGTGATCAGGTCGTTCTTGCTCGGGAAATAGCGGTAGACCGCGCCGACCGAGAGCCCCGCCTCCTTGATCACGTCCTGCATCGAGGTGTGGTGGAACCCGTCGCGCACGAAGCAGCGCCGGGCCGCGTCGAGGATCTGCTGGCGGCGGGCGGCGAGGTGCTGCTCGGAGACACGTGGCACGCCCCACATTCTAAAGCGAACGTTCGTTCTTGACGAACGCGACGAGGCGGCGCACTCTCAATCCAAGAGAACGAACATTCGTTTTAAGGAGACGCGATGCTCCGCTCCCGCTCGTCCTGGACCCTCGCCGCGCTGCTCGTCGGCGTGGCGGTGGTGGCGCAGGCTCTGCTCGTACCCCTGTTCGCGGCGCCCGCCGCGCACCTCGCGCCGCGCGACCTGCCGGTGGCCGTGGCCGGCCCGCCGCCCGCCGTCGCCGAACTGACCGCCCGGCTCGCCGCCGCCCGACCCGGCGGCTTCGCGATCACCACGCTGCCGGACGCGGCGGCGGCCGACCGGGCGCTGCGCGACCGGGAGGTCTACGCCGCGTTCGTGGCCGGTCCGGACGGCGTCGCCCTGCACACCGCGCCGGCCGCCAGCCCGACCGTGGCGGCCCTGCTCACCGAGGCCGCCGGTCAACTCGCGAACGGCCGCCCGGTGCCGGTGACGCCTGTCGTGCCGGCCGACCCGGACGACCCGCGCGGAGCCGGGTTCGCCGCCGGCTTCCTGCCGCTCGCGCTCACCGGCATGCTGGCCGGCGCGCTGCTCACCCTGCTTGTCGCCGGCCGCCGCGCGCGACTGGCCGGCCTGATCGGGTACGCGGTGCTCGCCGGCCCGGCCGGCGTCGCGATGCTGCACGGCTGGCTCGGCCTGCTCGGCGGCGACCCGTGGCGGGAGGCGGCCGTGATCGGCCTGTTCTCGCTCGCCGCCGCCGGCACCGTCGCCGGCCTGGGCGCGCTGCTCGGCCGGGCCGGTCTCGGGCTCGGCGCGCTGCTTGTCTTCCTGGTCGGCAACCCGCTCTCGGCGGTCGCCGCCGCGCCCGAACTGCTGCCGCAGCCGTGGGGGACGGTGGGGCAGTTCCTGCCGGTCGGCGCCGGCGGCACGCTGCTGCGCTCGGCGGCCTTCTTCGACGGCGCGGGCGCCGGCCGGCCCCTTGCCGTGCTGACCGGGTACGCGCTGGTCGGGCTGGTCCTGGTGCTGGCCGGCCGGCGGGCCGGAGTCGGCGCGGACCCGGCGGCCAGGCCGGCGCGGGCCGAGGTCACGGTATGACGGCACCTCCGCGGGCCGACTACTACGCGGCGTCGTTGATGAGGGAGGATGGGCGGCGTGGAAGCTCTTCGACTGATCCTTCTCTACGTCCATCTGATCGGCTTCGCGCTGCTGCTCGGCGGCGGGATCGCCCAGTACGTCACGGGTCGCCTGCGGATCAACGCGGCCATGCTGTGGGGGGCGGTGATCCAGATCCTGACCGGTCTCGGACTGTCCGCTCCGTTGCGCGACGGCGACGAGCCGGCCCCGGCGAAGCTTGTTACCAAGTTGGTGCTCGCGCTGCTCATCTTCGTCATGGTTTTCTTCTCCCGTAAGCGGGAGTCCGTGAACCGTGGCCATTTCCTCGCGATCATCGGGTTGACGCTGCTCAACGCCGCGGTCGCGGTGTTCTGGCGATAGGCCGCCGAGCACCCGAAAAGCGGACGTTCGGGACACGTGCGCGCACGCCTACGGGCCCGATAAGTGATCTGCCCCACGCAAGGGTTACACCGGGGTAACGGACGCTCAACAGTCGTGCACGATTGTCGGCCGGTGGGTGGGCGCGGGCGTACGCTCCCGTCCGTAACGTGGGACGCCGGCGGCACACCGCAGGCCGGCGCAAGGGCTGCCACCGCGCACGACGCGGTCGGCAATGGGAAGGAGACGTCTTGCGCTCTGTGCGTGGGATGCGGATCGCCTCCGCTTTCGTAGCGGGTGGCCTCGTGCTGGGCGCCGCCGCTTGTGGTGAGGCCCCCGACGACAACAACGACGCCGGTGACACCGGCGGCAAGAAGTACAGCGCCTGCATGGTGACCGACGTCGGCGGCATCGACGACAAGTCCTTCAACACCTCCGCCTGGAAGGGCCTTCAGGAGGCGCAGAAGGAGAACGACAACATTGAGATCAAGAACGTCCAGTCGAAGGCTGAGGCGGACTACGAGGTCAACCTGACCGGGTTCGTCAACCAGAAGTGCGACTTCATCCTGGCCGTCGGTGGCCTGATGCAGGACGCCACCAAGAAGGCCGCCGCCGCGAACCCGAACCAGCAGTTCGGGATCGTGGACGCCAACCCGGGCGTGGCGAACGTCTACCCGATGCAGTTCGACACCGCGCAGGCCGCGTTCCAGGCCGGCTACCTGGCCGCCGGGATGAGCAAGAGCGGCAAGGTGGGCACCTACGGTGGCATGCCGATCCCGCCGGTCACCATCTTCATGGACGGTTTCGCCGACGGCGTGGCCTACTACAACAAGGCCAAGGACAAGAACGTCCAGGTGCTGGGCTGGGACAAGGCCACCCAGAAGGGCTCCTTCACCAACGACTTCGTCAAGCAGGACGAGGGCAAGAAGGTCTCGGACGCGCTTGTCGCCCAGGGCGCGGACATCATCATGCCGGTCGCTGGCGGCTCCGGCCTCGGCACCACCGCCGCCGCCAAGGCGTCCGGCGGCAAGTACTCGGTCGTCTGGGTGGACGTCGACGGCTGCGAGAGCACCCCGGACTGCTCCGCGATCGTGACCACGGTCGTCAAGAACATCCCGGAGGCCGTCAAGGAGGCCGTCGTCAAGGCCGCCGGTGGCGAGAAGCTCCAGTCCACGCCGGGCTTCGTGGGCACCCTGGCCAACAGCGGTGTCTCCATCGCGCCGTACCACGACTTCGACAGCAAGGTCCCGGCGGACCTGAAGGCCGAGGTCGACAAGATCAAGGCGGACATCGCCGCCGGCACCATCACGGTCACCTCGAAGGCCCAGCCGACCAAGTGACCGCTCCGCCGGCCGCCGCGGTGAGATCATCGGCAGCGGGGCCGGCGGGCACCAGGTAGCACGATCCGGCCGTCCCGGGCGTACGGGGTCCGCACCCCGCGCCCCGGGGCGGCCGGTCACCTTGATCCCCCACCCGGCGTGGTGGCCGCGCGGCAGTCGCTACGCTGCACCATCGCTCGCACTCCAGGAGGTTGCGCTGAGACTCGAACTGCGCGGCATCACCAAACGGTTCGGTGATCTGGTCGCCAACGACCACATCGACCTCACGGTGGAGCCTGGAGAGATCCACGCCCTGCTCGGCGAGAACGGCGCCGGCAAGTCGACCCTGATGAACGTGCTCTACGGGCTCTACCAGCCGGACGAGGGCGAGATCCTGGTCGACGGGAAGCCGCTGAAGCTGAGGGGCCCGTCGGACGCCATCGCCGCCGGGATCGGCATGGTGCACCAGCACTTCATGCTGGTGCCGGTCTTCACCGTGGCCGAGAACGTGATGCTCGGCGCCGAGCAGGTCACGGTGCCCTTCGCCGGCCTCCTGGACCGCAGGCGGGCCCGGCGCGAGGTCGCCGAGGTCTCCGAGCGGTACAACCTCCGGGTCGACCCGGACGCGGTGATCGAGGACCTGCCGGTCGGCATCCAGCAGCGGGTGGAGATCGTCAAGGCCCTCACCCGCGACGTCGACCTGCTCATCCTCGACGAGCCGACGGCCGTGCTCACCCCGCAGGAGACGGACGAGCTGCTCACCGTCATGCGGTCGCTGAAGGCCGCCGGCAAGTCGATCGTGTTCATCACCCACAAACTGGGCGAGGTGAAGGCGATCGCGGACCGGATCACCGTGATCCGGCGCGGGCGGACGGTCGGCACCGCCGAACCGAGCGCCAGCCGGGACGAGCTGGCCGCGCTGATGGTCGGCCGCAACGTCCGGCTGACCGTGGACAAGCAGCCCGCCCAGCCGGGCGAGCCGGTCCTGGAGGTGGCCGGCCTGGTCGTCGACGACGACCGGCAGGTACGCGCCGTCGACGGCGTCGACCTGACCGTGCACGCCGGTGAGGTGCTCGGCGTCGCGGGCGTGCAGGGCAACGGACAGACCGAGCTGATCGAAGCGATCATGGGCCTGCGCCCGGCGCTCGGCGGCACGGTCCGTCTCGACGGCGAGTCGACGAAGGGCTGGTCCACCAAGAAGGTGCTCCGTGCCGGCGTCGGCTACGTTCCCGAGGACCGCAGCGTCGACGGTCTGGTCAAGGAGTTCTCCGTCGCGGAGAACCTGGTGCTCGACATCTATGATCGGCCGCCGTTCGGCCGGGGCCTGTCGCTGAAGCCGGACGCGATCGCGAAGTCGGCGAAGGAGCGGATCGAGCAGTTCGACGTCCGTACCTCGTCGGCGGAGGCGTCGGTAGGCACGCTCTCCGGCGGCAACCAGCAGAAGGTGATCGTGGCCCGGGAGCTGTCCCGGCCGCTGAAGCTCCTCATCGCCGCCCAACCCACCCGGGGCGTGGACGTCGGCTCGATCGAGTTCATCCACAGCCAGGTGATCCGGGAACGGGACGTCGGCACCGCGGTCATGGTGGTCTCCAGCGAACTGGACGAGGTGATCGGCCTGGCCGACCGGATCGCGGTGATGTACCGCGGCCGGGTCATCGGCATCGTCGGCCCGGACACCCCGCGCGAGGAGATCGGCCTGCTGATGGCCGGCATCACCCCGGACACCGACACCGCGGCCACGACCGCTGACGGCACCGTCGACGAGGACGAGTCATGACTGAACCAAACCCGGCGCCGGACTCCCCGGACGTGCCGGGCTCCCCGGACAAGGAGCCGGCGGCCGAGGCGCAGGAGGCGCGCGCCGAGGCCCGGGCGACGCCAACCGCGCCGTCCGGCGACACCGCGCGAGCGGCGACCACCACCACCGCGACGAAGCCGGCCCCGGCCGGCGAGCCCCGCCCCACCCTGGGCCGGCTCTTCCTGGACAACCTCTGGGCCGCCAACACGGTCACCGTGACCGTGCTCGCGGTGGTGCTCGCCATGCTTGTCGGCGCCGTGCTGATCGTCGTCTCCGACCCGGACGTGCTTGCCACCTACGGCTACATCACCGCGCGTCCGGCGGACGCGCTGAACGCGAGCTGGACCGTGGTCAGCGAGGCGTACGCGAACCTGTTCAAGGGCGCGATCTTCGACCCGGACGCGGTCGGCTTCACCGCCGCGATGGGTCCGATCTCGGAGACGCTCACCTACACCGCGCCGCTGGTCTTCACCGGCCTGTCGGTGGCGCTCGCGTTCCGCGGCGGCCTGTTCAACATCGGCGCCCAGGGCCAGGCGACCATCGGCGTCATCCTGGCCGCCGTGGCCGGCTTCGCGCTGCCGCTGCCGCCCGGCGTGCACCTGCTCGTGGCGCTGATCGCCGGCGCGCTCGGCGGCGCGCTCTGGGGCTTCATCCCGGGCATCCTCAAGGCGCGCACCGGCGCCCACGAGGTGATCAACACGATCATGCTCAACTACGTGGCGGTCTACTTCCTGTCCTGGATCATCGTCCAGAACGGGGTGCAGAACCCGAACCGGTCGGACGCGATCAGCAAGCCGGTCGAGTCCTCCGCGCAGCTTCCCCGGCTGCTCGGCGACAACCTGCGGGTGCACGCCGGCATCCTGCTCGCGGTGCTTGCCACCTGGTTCATCGCCTGGCTGCTCAACCGCTCCACGCTCGGCTTCGAGCTGCGCGCGGTGGGCGCGAACCCGGACGCGGCCCGGACCGCGGGCATCAGCGTGACGAAGACGTACGTGCTGGTGATGGTCGTCGCCGGTCTGCTGGCCGGCCTCGGCGGCTCGAACATGGTGCTCGGCTCCACCGCCACCGCGCTGACCCCGCTGGTGATCGCGCAGATCGGCTTCGACGGCATCCTGGTCGCGTTGCTGGGCCGGGTGAAGCCGTGGGGCGTGCTGCTGGCGGCGTTGCTGTTCGGCGCGCTCCAGGCCGGCGGCAACCGGATGCAGTCGTACTCCGGGATCTCGCTGGAGCTGGTCACCGTGCTCCAGGCCGTCATCGTCATCTTCATCGCCGCGCCCGCCCTGGTGAAGGCGATCTTCCAGCTCCGGGCGGCCCGCGCCGCCCGGCTGCAGACGAGCCTCGCGAAGGGCTGGTGAGCATGTCCACCACCGCTGTCCCCGACGTCGCGGTCACCGCGGTCGACGAGGGTTTCTGGACGCGCGCCCGCAAGGCCGGCGCCGTCCTGCTGGCGCTGGGTGTGCTCGCGGCGGTGCTGTTCGGCGCGCTCGCCACCGACCAGCAGGCCCGCTTCACGCTCAGCGAGACCGAGGGCGGCGCCGCCCTGGAGATCAACGGCACGGTCGGCGCGATCCTGTTCGGGGTCATCGCCACTGCGGCCGGGGCCGCCCTGCTCGCGGGCGTGCCCAAGCGCTGGTTCACGCTGCTGCTCGGCGCCGGGCTGGTCGCCTTCGTGCTGAGCTTCCTGTGCTGGCAGGTCTCCGCCGCGCCCGAGGGGCGCAACTTCATGCCGCTTGTCAACGTGGTGCGGGGGACGTTCATCCTCGCGCTGCCGTTGATCTTCGGCGCGCTTGCCGGGGTGCTCTGTGAGCGCTCCGGCGTGGTCAACGTGGCGATCGAGGGCCAACTGCTGATGGGCGCGTTCTCCGGCGCGCTGTTCGGCAGCATCTCCGGCAGCGTCTGGGTGGGCTTGGTGGCCGCCGCGATCGGCGGCGCGTTCATCTCGCTGCTGCTTGCCGTGTTCGCCATCCGTTACCTGGTCGACCAGGTGGTCATGGGCATCGTGCTCAACCTGCTGGCGGTCGGCGTCACCGGCTTCCTCTACGAGCGGCTGATGCAGACCGACACGGCGAAATACAACAGCGCGCCCCGGTTCGGCAACTGGGAGATCCCGCTGCTGAAGGACATCCCGCTGCTCGGCCCGGCGCTGTTCCGGGGCAACATCTTCCTCTACCTCGGCCTGCTGCTGGTGCTGGTCATCCACCTGGCGCTGTTCCGGACCCGGTGGGGCCTGCGGACCCGCTCGGTCGGCGAGCACCCCACCGCCGCCGACACGCTCGGCGTGAAGGTGCTGGGGCTGCGCTACCGCAACGTCATCATGGCCGGTCTGGTGGCCGGCATCGGTGGGGCGTCTTACACGCTTGCGCTCTACTCGTTCACCAAGAACATGATCGGCGGTAAGGGCTTCATCGCCCTGGCCGCGCTGATCTTCGGTCGGTGGAGCCCGACCGGCGCGCTCCTCGCGGCGCTCTTCTTCGGCTTCGCCGACCAGCTCGCGACCTACCTGGGCGCGATCGGCAGCAGCATCCCGAGCCAGTTCCTGGCGATGCTGCCCTACCTGGCGACGATCCTGGCGGTGGCCGGGTTGGTCGGCAAGGTCCGGGCGCCGGCCGCCGACGGCAAGCCGTACGTCAAGGGCTGACCGCCCGCGACGCACAGTGCCCGGCGGGGGAGACCCGCCGGGCACCGTCGTCTCCGGCCGGGCTCGCGACCGATCGGCGTGAATTGGGCAGAATGGGAGTCGTGATGGAGATCGACTGGGAGCGGCTGCGGGCCGCCGCCACCGAGGTGATGCGGCACGCGTACGTGCCGTACTCGAAGTTCCCGGTCGGGGCCGCCGCCCTGGTCGACGACGGCCGGGTGGTGGTCGGCTGCAACGTGGAGAACGCCGCGTACGGCGTGGTGCTCTGCGCCGAGTGCGGCGTGGTCTCCTCGCTGCACGCCACCGGCGGCGGCCGGATCGTGGCGTTGTCCTGCGTGGATGCGACAGGCGAGCCGCTGATGCCGTGCGGCAGGTGCCGGCAGTTGCTCTGGGAGCAGGGCGGCCCGGAGTGCCTGGTCGAGGCGAAGGGCGGCCCGCTGCGGATGGCCGAGCTGCTGCCGCACGCCTTCGACGTGACAGACATCGAGGCGGTGACAGGCGAGCACCCGGTGCCCGTGGTGCCGGACCGGTTGGCCGCCTGGCGGGGTCGGGGCACCGTGTTCGTGCACCCCGACCTGTCGGACGGCCAGCAGGTCTGGACGGCGTACTGGGAGCGGTCGGCGGGGGACTCGGAGGACGCCGAGACCGGCGTGCTGGAGGAGGCCCCGACCTGGGACGATCCGACCGGGGCGATCGAGTGGGGGCTGGCGCGGACGCCGCGCGTGGTCGTGGTGGACGCCTCGGGCGCGATCTTCTGGGCGGGTGAGGGTGAGCCGCCGTCGGAGATTCCGGTGCGGTGGGGTGGCTGAGGTGGGGGCCCAGGCCTGACGTTGGTCGCCGTTCGCGGGGTCGGTGCGACCACGCGCGAGTTACTGATTGGATCTTGTGGTGAGTGCTTTTACGGCGGTTGATGTCATTCGGACGAAGCGGGACGGGGGTGAGCTGAGCGACGGGCAGATCGACTGGGTGGTGGACGCGTACACCCGGGGGCTGGTGGCCGACGAGCAGATGTCGGCGCTGGCGATGGCGATCCTGCTGCGCGGCATGACTGTTCCGGAGATCGCCAGGTGGACCGCCGCCATGATCGCCAGCGGCGAGCGGCTGGACCTGTCGTCGGTGGCCCGGCCGACCGTGGACAAGCACTCCACAGGTGGCGTCGGCGACAAGATCACCCTGCCGCTGACCCCGCTCGTCGCGGCGTGCGGCGCGGCGGTACCGCAGCTCTCCGGCCGGGGACTGGGCCACACCGGCGGCACGCTCGACAAGCTGGAGTCGATCCCGGGCTGGCGGGCGGCGCTGAGCAACGACGAGTTCATCGCCCAGCTCGGCGACGTCGGCGCGGTGATCTGCGCGGCAGGTGACGGGCTCGCCCCGGCCGACCGCAAGCTGTACGCGCTGCGCGACGTCACAGGCACCGTCGAGGCGATCCCGCTGATCGCCAGCTCGATCATGAGCAAGAAGATCGCCGAGGGGACCGGCGCGCTGGTGCTGGACGTGAAGGTCGGCTCCGGCGCCTTCATGAAGAACGCCGACGACGCCCGCGAACTGGCCCGCACCATGGTCGAGCTGGGCGGCGCGCACGGGGTGCGCACGGTCGCCCTGCTCACCGAGATGTCCACCCCGCTGGGCCGGGCCGTCGGCAACGCGGTCGAGGTGACCGAGTCGGTGGAGGTGCTTGCCGGTGGCGGCCCGGCCGACGTGGTGGAGCTGACGCTGGCCCTGGCTCGGGAGATGCTCGACGCCGCCGGCCTGCCGGACGCCGATCCGGCCGCCGCGCTGCGCGACGGCCGAGCCATGGACGCGTGGCGCGCGATGATCCGGGCGCAGGGCGGCGACCCGGACGCCCCGATGCCGACCGCGAACGAGATCGAGCTGGTCACCGCGGCGGAGGACGGCTGGGTGACCGAGGTCGACGCGTACGCGATCGGGGTGGCCGCCTGGCGGCTCGGCGCCGGGCGCGCCCGCAAGGAGGACCCGGTGAGCATCCCGGCCGGCGTGGTGCTGCACAAACGCCCCGGCGACCAGGTGCGCGTGGGTGACCCGCTGTTCGAGCTGCGCGCCGAGCACGCCGAGCGGATTCCGGCCGCGCTCGACGAGGCACGCCTGGCGGTCCGGGTGGCGCCGACGGCCCCGGCCGGCACGCCGCTTGTCATCGAACGGATCGGGTGACCGGCCGGCCATGGTGCCGGCCCGGTCGGAGCCGCTATCCTCGCAGGCCAGGGGGACCGACCGGCAACGAGCCGAGGCGAGCAGACAAGGACTGACCTTGCGCGTATCCGCTCCCGACCCCCGGGCCGTCCGTGAGGCGAGCCTCGACGAGCTGTCCCGGCTGGGTCTTCCGCTGCCGCCGCCGCAGTTCCCGCTGGTCTGGGAGCCGGGCGACGAGATCGAGCTACGCCCGACGCCGGATATCGAGGCCCGGATCGCGGTGCTGCACGTGATCCTGGCCCGCTGCTTCGGGATGCCCGCGCGGGCGGCGATGGGCTGGCTGCTGGAGTCGCACCTGGTGGAGATGGTGACGCCGCCGGAGTGGCAGTTCGTGATGGGCGGCCGGGGCGATCACCGCTCGTTCGTGCTGCACCACGACGCGCTCTTCTCGCTTGCCTGGGTGCTCGGCCTGGCGAAGCAACTGGACCCGACCGTGCCGGTGGACGAGCGCCTGGTCGAGCGGATGCCGAACCTGGTCACGGGCGAGACGTTCCCGCAGTGGCGGGCCCGCATCCTGGCCGCTCCGCAGCATCCCGCCGACGCCGCCGCCCTGCTCGACCTGCACTACTGCCTGGACTGGGCCTACCTGGAGACCGAGCGGGCCGGCCAGGCGCTGCCCGGGCTCGTGGACGCGAACGCGATCGGGCAGCGCCGGTGGGCGCTGGAGTGGGCGGTGGTGCTGCGTGGGCCGTACCACGACGAGCCGCCGGGCTGGGAAGAGGTCGACCTCTCCACCTAGCTGACGGGGCGGTGCGTGCCGAGCCGGACGGCGAGCGTGACAGGCGTCGGCTCGGGCAGCGCGGCGATCCGCGCGGCGAGCCGTTCCGGGTCGGCGTGCCAGGCGCTGGGACCCATTCCGACAAGCGTGGTGACCTCGGTGCGGGTCAGCGCCAGCCGGGCCCGGTGCTCGGTGGCGGACTCCTCGACGAAGTGCCCGCCCAGACTGCCGGCGACCCGGTCGGCCTTGGCCGGGTCCACCCGCAGCAGGTCGAGCGCCTCGACCAGTTCGCCGAGATGGTCGGGGGTCGGGGTGACCACAAGCAGCGCGCCGTCCGGGTCGAGCACCCGGTGGAACTCCGGGCCGTTGCGCGGCGCGAAGACGTTCAGCAGCACGGCGGTGGACCGGTCGGCCAGGGGCAGCCGCTGCCAGGTGTCGGCGAGCGCGGCGGCGGCTCGCGGGTGCGCCCGGGCCGCGCGACGCAGCGCCGGCTTGGAGACGTCCAGGGCCAGGCCGGCGGCGTCCGGCAGCGCCGCAAGCACCGCGGCGAGGTAGTGCCCGGTCCCGGCGCCGGGCTCCACCACCAGGGGATACGGGTCGTCGGGCGCGACCGCCGTCGCGGTGGCGGCCAGCGCGGCGGCCACGGTGTCGTAGTGGCCGGCGGCGAGGAAGTCGGCCCGCGCGGCGACCATCTCCGCGCTGTCCCCGCTGTGCGGGGCGCGGCCGGCGAGCAGGTTGACGTACCCCTGCCGGGCGGTGTCGAAGCTGTGCCGGCGTGGGCAGCGCAGCGCGCGGGTGGTGCCGGCGGTGGTCCCGGCCAGTGGCTCGCCGCAGACCGGGCAGCGCAGTCGGGCCAGCACCGGGGCGAGCGCGGCGGGAGCGGGATCAACCACCGGGGGATCCTATTCCTGCGGCCCGACGACGGATCTAGATTGATGGCATGTCAACAAGTGAGCGCCTGTGGGAGCTGTTCGGGGAGCACGGGCGGGGGGTGCTTGTCACCCTGCGCCGCGACGGCCGTCCCCAGCTCTCCAACGTCGACTACCTGGCCGAGCCGGGGCTCATCCGCTGCTCGACCACCGCCGACCGGGCGAAGGTACGCAACCTGCGCCGCGACCCCCGGGCCAGCTTCCACGTGACCACCGCAGACGGCGGGGCGTACGCGGTAGCCGAGGGCACGGTGACGCTCACCCCGCCCGCCGCCGCGACCGACGACGCGACGGTCGAGGAGCTGGTCGAGGTCTACCGCCGGATCCGCGGCGAGCATCCGGACTGGGCGGACTACCGGGCCGTCATGGTCGCCGACGGCCGACTGGTGCTGCGTTTGGCGGTCGAGCGGGTGTACGGCTGGCGACCCTGATCCGTCCGGCGACCGCCGGTGACTAGGGTCTGGGCATGGTCGCAATCTCGTACGAGGACATCGTCAAGGTCCCGAAGGCGCTGCTGCACGATCATCTCGACGGCGGCCTGCGGCCCGCGACGATCGTCGAGCTGGCCGCCGAGGCCGACCACGAACTGCCCACGACCGACGCGGAAGCCCTCGGTCGCTGGTTCGCCGAGGCGGCGAACTCCGGCTCGCTGGAGCGCTACCTGGAGACGTTCGCGCACACCGTGGCCGTGATGCAGACCGCGCCCGCGTTGCGCCGGGTGGCCCGGGAGTGCGCGCTGGACCTGGCCGCCGACGGTGTCGTCTACGCCGAGGTCCGGTTCGCGCCCGAGCAGCACCTGGAGCGGAACCTGAACCTGGACGAGGTGGTCGAGGCGGTGGTCACCGGGTTCCGGGAGGGCAGCGCGTTGGCCGGCGAGGCGGGCACGCCCATCCGGATCGGCACCCTGCTCACCGCGATGCGGCACGCGGCCCGCTCGCAGGAGATCGCCGAGCTGTCCGTGCGGCACCGGGACACCGGTGTGGTCGGCTTCGACATCGCCGGCGCCGAGGCCGGCTTCCCGCCCACCCGGCACCTGGACGCGTTCGAATACCTCCAGCGGGAGAACTTCCACTTCACCATCCACGCCGGCGAGGCGTTCGGGCTGCCCTCGATCTGGCAGGCGATCCAGTGGTGCGGCGCGGACCGGCTCGGCCACGGCGTCCGCATCGTCGACGACATCACCCCGGGCAACCCGCCCGCGCTGGGCCGGCTGGCCGCGTACGTGCGGGACAAGCGCATCCCGCTGGAGCTGTGCCCGTCGTCGAACGTGCAGACCGGCGCGGCGGCGTCGATCGCCGACCACCCGATCGGGCTGCTGCGCGATCTGCGCTTCCGGGCGACGGTGAACACCGACAACCGGCTGATGAGCGGCACCTCGATGTCCCGCGAGATGGCGCTACTCGTGGACGCCTTCGGCTATGGCTGGAAGGAACTCCAGTGGTTCACCATCAACGCGATGAAGAGCGCCTTCATCCCGTTCGACGAGCGCCTGCGGATCATCGATGAGGTGATCAAACCGGCGTACGCCGAGCTGATCGGCTGATCACGACCGGTGCGGGTGGCCGGCGAGCAGGGCGGCCACTCCGCGCAGCACCTCCCGGGACCGGGCCGCCTCCGCGCCGAGCCCGGTCTGTCGGCGCAGCACGGCCGGTTCGGCCCGCAGCAGGGTGATCCCGCGCCGGACCAGCACCCGGGGCGCCTTGCGCTGCTCGGCGAGGTCCCGGGCGAGCCGGCGCAGGAACGTCGCGCCGCGTGGGCGGCGCAGCGCGTACGCCCCGGCGAGCAGTCCCCGCCGCCGGCACTCGGCGACGATCTCGGCCGCGAAGATCCCTTCGGCGACGAAGATTGGCGATCCGTCGACGTCGAATGGCCGGGTGGCTACCCTCCGGTCCGCGCCGATCGCATAAACCGGCACTTCGGCCTTGCCCTCCCGGGCCAATCGGGCAATGGTTTCCACCGCCGTGTCCGCGTCCCAGGACAAGGGAGACTCCCAGTCGACCTGTCCGTTTCGGCGCGGGCACGTAGGGTCGTCGCCGTCCTTGTAGAAGTCGTCCAGGCACAGGACCGGAAGTCCGGTTCGGTGCGCTATGTACGACTTTCCGGAGCCGGACGGCCCGGCGAGGAGAACGACGCGGTGCGGATGATCCATAACCTTCAGTGACTCCGGCCGGACAGATTGCTATCAAATTGCATCAACATCTCATCACACCTCCGGCGAGGGACAACCTGGGCTTTCTCTTTACCGGGCGGCGTGATGGAATCTCGGAGGTCCGACCCGCCGGGTCGGACGCTCGGCGTTGCCCTCAGGTGACGTCGGACGCGGTTTTGCGAGGGCGGTGACGTGAGCAAACGGCCAACGACGGCGGGCTCTTTCCTGTCGCGGCTGAACCGGCCGGCGAGCCGGCTGCGCGACATGCCGATCTGGTCCAAGCTCGGTCTGATCATGATCGTGCCGACCATCGCCACGGTCGTGGTGGGCACAAGCGGTCTGGTCGACCACCTGGAGACGCTCAACAGCGCCAACCGTGCCGGTGACCTGGCCAGCCTGATCGGATACTCGGGCGACCTGGCCGACACGATGCAGGACGAGCGGGTCGGCTCGGTGCTCTTCCTCGGTGCGAGGGAGAACCAGACCCGGGCGCAGTACCAGGAGGCCTACAACCGGGCCAACCAGCGGGTGGACCAGGCGAAGGGCCCCTACTCGCGGCAGCGTGGCGAGCTCAGCGACCTGCCGCGCAACTTCGCGGTCCGGCTGGACGAGATCGACGACCAGCTCAAGGACCTGCCGGCGACCCGCAGCCAGGTGCTGAACGGCAAGCTCAAGATCGACGAGGCGGAGAAGGCGTACGAGCGCCTGATCAACGACCTGCTGTCGATCCGTGACTCGGCCACCCAGCTCGCCGGCGACAACGACCTCAGCGACCGGATGCGCGCCGCCGCCGCGGTGGCCCGGCAGAAGGAATACCTGGCCCAGCGCCGGGTGGTCGTGCACCAGGCGCTCACCCAGAACCAGTACAGTCCGGCGCTGCGCGAGCAGTTCATCGCCAGCGGCACCGCCCAGGCCCAGGCGCTCGCGACCTTCCGGTCCGTCGCCACCCCGGCCGACTCCGAGTTCTTCGACCAGACCGTCGAGGGCCCCGACCTGCGCAAGGCGGACAACCTCACCGGGTTCATGTCGGCGAACAACAGCGGTTCGATGGCGAACGCGCCGTTCGGGCCGGACCAGTGGGACCAGGCCATGGTCGGCAACGCCAAGCTGATCCGCGCGGTCGAGTCCCGACTCGACAGCAACGTGGTCCGGCAGGCCGACACGCTCCGCTCGGACACGCAGCGCCAGGTGTTCCTCGAGACCGGCCTGCTGCTCACCATGCTGCTGCTCGCCATCCTCTTCGCCTACCTGGTCGCCCGCTCGATGGCCCGCTCGCTGCGCGACCTGCGCCAGGGCGCCCTCTCGGTGGCCCAGTACGGCCTGCCGCAGGCGGTGGCCCGGCTGCGTGACCCGCAGGTGACCGGTCAGCTCTCCCCGGTGCAGCTCGCGAACCAGATCGCCGAGCCGCTGCCGGTGCGCAGCAAGGACGAGTTCGGCCAGGTGACCGAGGCGTTCAACGCCGTCCACCTGGAGGCGGTCCGGACCGCGGCCGAGCAGGCCGCCCTGCGTGCGTCCGTCGCGACCATGTTCGTCAACCTGGCCCGCCGCTCGCAGATCCTGGTCGACCGGCTGATCGGCCACCTCGACCGGCTGGAGCGCGGCGAGGAGGACCCGGACCGGCTGGCCGAGCTGTTCCAACTCGACCACCTGGCCACCCGGATGCGCCGCAACGACGAGAACCTGCTGGTCCTCGCCGGCGCGGACTCCACCCGCGTGCAGCGTGAGCCGGCCGCACTTATCGACGTGCTCCGGGCCGCCCAGTCCGAGGTCGAGCACTACACCCGGATCGAGTTCGGCGTGATCGACCGCGACATCGAGGTCGCCGCGCACGCGGTCAACGACCTGGTGCACCTGGTCGCCGAGCTGTTCGACAACGCCACCGCCTTCTCGCCGCCGGACTCGCACGTCATGGTCGAGGCCCGCCGGGTCGGCGACCGCGCCTCGCTCTACGTCGAGGACCGGGGCATCGGCATCAGCGCCGACCAACTGCACGACCTGAACGAGCGACTGGCCACGCCGCCGCAGGTGGACGTGGCGGTCTCCCGGATGATGGGCCTCGTCGTGGTCGCCCGGCTGGCGGCCCGGCACGCCGTCAAGGTCGAGCTGCGGCCGGCCGCCGACCGGGGCACCGTCGCCGACGTCACGCTGCCCACCACGGTCCTGGTGCCCCGTGCCCTGGCCGGTCGCGGGATGCCGGCGCCGGCCCTCCCGGCCGCCGGCCCGCAGCAGGGTGGCCCGGCGCCTGCCTTCGGCGCCGGACCGGCACCTGCCTTCGGTGCCCTGGCCGCGCTCGGCAACGGGCCGCACACCCCGCCGCCGTCGCACCCCGGCGGCTCCGGCAACCAGGTCACGCTCGGCGGCCGGTCCTTCGACCCGGGCCACCGCAACGGCGCCGGCACCCCGGCCAACGCCGGTCGCGCCATGCCAGCCTGGTCCGACCTGACCGGCGCTACCGCGAGCGCCGGTGACGGCTACCCGCCGCGGTCGGCGAACGGCCAGCCGATCGACCCGCTGCCCCAGCGGCGTCACCCGGCCGACGGCGATCCGGGCACCAGTGGCCAGCAGCCGGTGATCCCACGGCAGCTACCAAGTAGCCCCGAGGCCCGGCCGTACAATCCGCCGCCGGTGTCCGCGCCGCCGGTCCCGCCGGTGTCGGCCCCGCCGCTGCCGCCGGTCTCCGGCACTCCGTTCCCGGGCTTCTCCGGCCGTCCGGTCTCCGCCGCGCCGGTCTCCGGCCACCCGGTCTCCGGCGACCCCTACTCGGGCCGCCCGGTCTCCGGCGACCCGTACTCGGGCCGCCCCGTCTCGGCCGCGCCGGTCTCGGGCAACCCGCTTCCGACCCGACCGGTGTCGGCCGCGCCGACCTCCGGCCAGTCCGCCGGTGGCTACCCGGTGTCCGCGCCGCCCGCCGGCCAGTTGCCGTCGCGTCCGGCTCCCGCGCCGCACGTGGGCGCCCCGCCGGTATGGCCGCCGGTCGCCCCGGCCGAGCCGGCCCCGGCTCCCGCGGCGCCGGAACGGCAGTCCGCCAGCCTGGACATGACCACCGAGCTGCCCCGGGTCCCGCGCACCGAGACCCAGCCGGCGGCCCCGCAGCCGACCGCCCAGCCGGCCGCCGCGCCGTCGACGCCGGCCCCCGCGGCGCGGCCCGCCGCGCCGCAGCCGGCCGGCAACCGTCAGCGGTACGCGGACGAGACGATGGAGCTGCCGATCTTCCGGGAGCTCGAGTCCGCCTGGTTCCGCACCCGCCGACCGGGGCCGAGCGAGGAAGCGGCGGCGCCGGCCCCTGCCACGCCGTCGAACGGCGCCCCCACCCAGCAGTTCGCCAAGGTGGACACCGCCGGCCGGCCCGTGCCACAGGCATCCGCGACGACAGGTAACACACCGATGGCGCAGACTCCGACAGCCGGCGGAGCGCCGCGTGACAACCGGGCGGCGAACGGGACCGGCCGTCCCGCGTACGCCGGAGGGCTGCCCACCCGGCAGCCGACGTCGCCGCAGCAGCCCTCACCGCAGCAGTCCTCGCCATGGCAGACCGCGGCCGACGACGGCTGGCGGGCGGCCTCGGCGGCCACCGAGGTCCCGGTCGCGGAGACCACCCAGAAGGGCCTGCCGAAGCGGACGCCGATGGCGCAGCTCGTGCCGGGCAGCATCGACAAGCCGGCACCGGCGGCGCAGCGGCGGACGCCGGAGGCCGTACGGGGTCTGCTCTCGGCCTACCATCGAGGTGTCCAGCGGGGCCGCAACCACCCCACCGACAGCAACACGACCGGCCCGGAGGGCACTCCGGGCGGGCAGCAGTCCTCGCAGTCTGACTCAGGCCCGGTGGCCGGGAGCGGGCAGAAGGAGCAACAAGGATGACTACTACTCAGGATCTCGGATGGCTGCTCGCCAACTTCGCCGACCGGGTGCCCGGGGTGGCGCACGCGGTCGCGGTCTCGGCCGACGGCCTGCTTCTGGCCTCGTCCCGTGACCTTCCGCGGGACCGTGCCGACCAGCTCGCGGCCATCTCCTCGGGTCTGGTCAGCCTGACCCAGGGCGCGGCGCGGTGCTTCGAGGGCGGGGCGGTGCTGCAGACAGTCGTCGAGATGGACAACGGTTTCCTGTTCCTGATGTCCATCTCCGACGGCTCGTCGTTCGCGGTGCTCGCGGCGCGGAGCTGCGACGTGGGTCAGGTCGGGTACGAGATGGCCCTGCTCGTCGACCGGGTGGGTGACGCCCTGACGCCACAGCCGCGCGCGGCTGTGGGGATGATGGGCTGAATGACGCGCTGGCCGGTGGGTCAGGAGCGGGAACAACGAGGACAGCGACGGATGCCACCGGGGCGAGCCGGTGCCGGGTACGAGGGAGGTGAGCGGCTACATGGCGGATCGTGACGAACCAACGGGAGCGTTGGTCCGGCCATACGCCGTGACCCGTGGTCGTACCCGTCCCCGGCTCGATATCGCCCTGGAGGCGCTCGTCGAGACGACGGTGCGCGGCCGAGCAGTGGCCACCGGCAACGGGGGTCAAGGTCGTGAACACCAGTACATCGCCGCGTTGTGTGACGGACGTGTGCAGTCGCTCGCCGAGATCGCGGCGCGGATGCAGCTTCCGCTCGGCGTGGCCCGGGTGCTCATCGCCGACATGGCGACGGATGGCCTGGTCGCGGTGCACGAGCCGACCATTTTGGACGACTCCGACGACGCGGTGGGCACTGAATTGCTGGAGAGGGTGCTGAGTGGACTTCGCAGGCTCTGACATGTCGCACCGGCCGCCGGTGCCGAGCGGGCGCGTGACGTCAGCGAAGATTGTTATCGCCGGTGGGTTCGGCGTCGGCAAGACGACGCTGGTCGGCTCGGTGTCCGAGATCACGCCGCTGACCACGGAGGCGATCATGACCTCCGCGGGCGTCGGCGTCGACGACACCCGGCAGGTGCCGGGCAAGACGACGACCACGGTGGCGATGGACTTCGGTCGTATCTCGATCGACCGTGACCTGATCCTGTACCTCTTCGGTACGCCGGGTCAGACGCGGTTCTGGTTCATGTGGGACGAACTGGTCCGGGGAGCCATCGGCGCGGTGGTGATGGTCGACACCCGCCGGCTCGCCGACTGCTTCGCCGCCATCGACTTCTTCGAGCACCGGCGGCTGCCGTACCTGGTGGCCATCAACTGCTTCGACGGCATGCAGTACCACGACCCGCAGGACGTCCGGGACGCGCTGGCGATCTCCCGTGACGTGCCGGTGGTGCCCTGCGACGCCCGTAACCGGGAGTCGACGAAGCACGTGCTGATCTCGCTTGTCGAGTACGTGCTCACCATGCGGCGCTCGCGGGCCGTCGCGCCCGCCTGACCGACGCGCGGAAAGCGCCCGATGGCCCTGGGCCACCGGGCGTTTCCGGCTGTCCGTCAGGCGTACCGGGTCCAACTGCCCTGGGACACCCGGTAGACACCGAGCGAGTCGGCCTCCATGCCCCCGTGGTGGTCGGCGGTGAACGCGTACCCGCCGGCGATGCCCTCGACCATCTGTGTCTGCAGGAACGCCCGCAACCGGCCCCGGTCGAGGCTCGTCGCCTTGCGCGCCGACGCGGCGAGGAGGTGGAGGGCGTCCGCGGCGTACGGGGCGAAGCCGACCGAGGTGCCGTGGCGCTGGGTGTAGCGGTAGTCGAAGTCCCGACGGGCCACCTGCGCGCCGCTTGTGGCGGTCAGCGCGGAACCACCCAGGCAGGCCGGGTGCACGGCGTACGCCCCCTCGACCGCCTTCGCGTTGGCGCGGCTCAGTGTGTCGTCCACGACCGCGCCGGGGTCGAAGAAGATCGGGCCACGGTGACCGGCCCGCCGCAGTTCCCGGGCCGCCTCGCCGGAGTCGGGCGCGGTGCTCCAGACGATGACGCCGTCCGGGTTGCCGGCGATCGCCCGCTCGGCGGCGGCACGGAAGCTCCGACCGGTCTCCGGCAGGCGGAGCGTGCGCACCAGGCCGATGGTGCTGGTGCCGAGGGCCTCCCGCACCGCCCGTACGCCCGAGTCGCCGTGCGGACCGTCCGCGGCCACCAGGACCACCCGCCGGACCCGCTGTGACTCGAGCAGGTCCACTATCCGGCGGGCCACGTCGCCGCCGTCGGGGGTGAGCTTGAAGCTGAACGTGCGGTCTTCCAGGGGCAGCACGATGCGGTCGGAGTAGCCAAGCGCCAGGAACGGCGTCTTGAGCCGCTGGGCGGCCGACGCGAGGGCGGCGGCGGTCTCCCCGAGGACGCCACCGACCAGGGCGTGTGACCCGGCGTGGGTCAGATCGGCGGCGTGCCGGGCGGCCACCCGAGGGTCGCTGCCGTTGTCCCGGATCTCCAGCCGGATCGACCGGCGCAGGTTGCCGACCGGGATCCCGGACCGGTTCAGTGACTCCGCGGTGATCTCCAGGGCCCGCTGCTGCACCAGACCGAGCGCCGCGCCGCGACCGCTCAGCTCAAGGCTGGCACCGACGACCATGTCCTGGTCGCCGGGTGCGCTGCTGGTCGCGCCCTCGTCCGGCCGCTGCCCCTGCGGGCCGCAACCCGCGAGCAGCAGGCTGCCGACCGCCGCCGCGAGGGCGCCCCGACGGGTGAGCACGGTGGAGTCGAATGCCGGTGTCGCCAATGGAGTCGCCTTTCCACCACGGCGAACACGTGCCGCCGCTGGTCCGCCGGGTATGCTCCCGGCCGACCGGACTCGGCGTCAAATTGTCCGGGTGTGGGCAGGAACACCCCGAGAGGCGGCTCGGGTCAGGACCGGTAGCCCGCGGAGCGGTATTCGAATTCCCGCTCGTCATCGCGGTCGCCGGTGTCCCGGCTGAAGTCCCAGCCGCCGGCTGCCTCCCGGCCCGGGCGACCGCCGACGGCGAAACCGCCGATCTCCTGCCCGCGCCGCCACCCCCGGAAGTAACCGGTGGTGTTCTCGGCGAGGCTGGCCGCGTTGCGGACGATCCGCAGTGGGCGCTCCTCGCGCAGCGGCGAGCCCGGCACCAGGTTGGCCTGTGGAACCCGCTTGGGCAGGCCGGCCTTGGTCTCCGAGCCGACCGCCGGGCGGGCTGCCTGCTCGGCGGCCTGCCAGCCGGTGTCCGCGGTGGACTTCCACTCCAGGTCGGCCTCGTCGCCGTGCCCGACGAACCAGGCGGACCTGGCCTGCGCGAAGATCAACAGGTCGCCGTCGCCCTCGTCGGAAACCGGCGGGGGCCGGTGCTCCTTCGGCGCGGGACGCCGTTCCAGCGGCGGGGGCAGCTCGGCGCGGGCGACCTGCCGGCCGGCGTTGCCGCGGTCGACCAGCCGCAGTGGCGGCGTGTCCAGGCCCGGCTCGGTCGGCCGGTCGAGCTCGCTGCGCAGGGCCCGGTCGGCGAGCGGCGGCGGTTCCACAAGCCGCAGCATCGGCGGCTCCTGCGGCAGGTCGTCGGCGAGCCACGGCGGGGTGACCCGTCCCGGGTCGCTCGGCGCGTCCACGCTCCGCCCGTAGGGGTAGGCGGGTGCCTCGCGCTCCCGGTCGGCCTGGTCGTCGCCGGTGTTGACGAGCGGCCAGTTGGCGCGGGATCCCGGCGGGGCGGATTCCGGCGCCGGGGGGCGCGTGGTCGGCACCGGGATGCTCAGATCGGTGGCGCTGAACCCACCGGTCGGCGGCTCCGGCGTGGTCTTCGGGCGCGGCGGGATGACCGTGCGCTGCCGCTCGGCCCGGGCCTTGTTGATCGCCGCGGTGGTGAGCGTCGGACGGAACGGCTCGCCTGCCTCGGCCGGCGGCACGAGGCCGCGCTGGGACGGTGGGATCGGGGTGATCCCGGGCGGCGGCGGGGGAGGCGCGGAGACCGGCCGGTTGGTCGGCCCGTCCACCCGCGACGGCAGCGGCGCGCCGGTCGGCTCGGGTCGGCTCGGGGATGCGGCGGGGGGCCGGCCCAGCGCCGCCGCCGGGGCGACGGGGGTGACCGGGGCCGGGGCGACCGGCGGTGGCGCGACAGGTGCGGGCGCGACCGGCGGGGGGCCGAGTGGACGGGGGGTGGTCGAGGCGGCCGGGCCGGAGACCGGCTCCGGGCGGCTGCGTCGGCCACCGGGGACCGGCTCGGGGCGGCTGCGTCGGCCGCCCGGATCGGTGGCGTCGAGGTTCGGTTGGGGGCGGCTGCGCCGGCGGCCCGGATCGGTGGCGTCGAGGTCCGGCTCGGGGCGGCTGCGCCGGCCGGCCAGCTCGGCGGCCGGGGCGGGCTCGGACGCCCGCACCGGGCGCAGCCCGGCGGGCGCCGTGGGAGTCAGCTCGTCGACCTGCTCACCACGGCGGGCGGCGGCCCGACGGCCGGCGGCCGGCGCCGGGGTGGCGCGTTCGGCAAGCGCACCCACAAGCGCGTCGCAGCCGGCGTCGCAGGCCCGGACGGAGGCGACGGCCTGCCGCACGGTCTCGGCGACGGCGGCGGTGAGCACCCGGTTGACGGTGGCCCGTCGGGGCGTCTCGGAGACGGCGACCCGCAGCGCGGTCACCGCCTCGGTCACGGTGTCGGTGTCCGCCAGGCCCTCGGCGGAGAGTTGCGCGGCCACCGCGTCGACGGCCGCGCCCAGGTCACGGCCGCGACCGGCGGCGCCGGTAAGCATGCTCGGCTCGGGCAGCGCGTCGAGCACGGCCAGGGCGACCGGCTCGGCGGGATCGAGGTACGCGCGCAGCGCGGCCGGGTAGAGCTCGCGGAGCACCTCGCGCAGCGTCACCGCGGCCGAGTGCCGCCCGCTGGCGAGTGCCGCGTGCGCGGACAGGACCTGCTTGTAGCCGGCGAGGTCGCGCGGCGCCGGGAGGGTCACCGCGGACAGCGCGCCGGCCTGGAGGGCGCGGGCCAGCCCGACCGCCCGGCGCTCGGCCGGCGAGGACTGCATCTCCTCAAGCGAGTCGTCGTCGGCGAAGCGCTCGGCGAAGTCGTCGACCGAGTCGTCGTCCGCGATCGCCAGGGGCCGGCCGGCGGCGCTGAGCAGCGAGGTGACGGTGTGGTCGTCGCTGTCCGCGGCGATGGCCGCGCCGCTCGGCCCACCGGAACGCTCCACCAGCAGCGCGACCAGCCGGGCATAGCCGGCGGGCTCGTCGCCGATCTCACAGACGTGCAGCAGACGGCCTGCGTCGTCGACCACAGCGGACGTCAGCGTCGTTTCGGCCGAAGCCGTTCGGTCGGCCGGATCTGCCGAGGCCAAACCGCAGTACACGCGCACGAGCGCCACGGCGTCGTCCTCCTCCCGGGACACAGGTCTTGTTCTGCCAGAGACTGATGCTCCCCGCTCCGGGTCAGTCGCGCCAGTCCACAACAGCAGAGATCTTGCCGACAATGGTGCGCCAACCCAAACTTGCGGTTTGTGCCCCGATTTTCTTCAGCCGCCTACGGCCCAGGAAACCACCGACTCCGCCGTTGACGGAAGCGCGCAGCGCCTCGTCCAGATCGTCCAGGCTGGAGCCGGCGGAGAGCATGTCGAGCACGGCTGGTAACCGCAGGGCGTACGCCAGGTCACGGGCGATCTCGCCGGCCTCGATCAGCAGCGCGGGATCCCACGCGTCGTGGCCGCCGCGCAGGTTCTCCACGACCAGGTCGAGCTCGTAGGTGTCCTCGTCCAGCGGGGCGACGTCGGCCGGTTCCAGCCGTTCGGACAGTTCATTCCAGCTGTCCAGTTGGGACAGGTCGTTGGGCGCACCGGAACGGATGAAAGTCACAAGTGACTCGGGGGTCTTGAACAGCAGCAGCCGGCCCTTGTGGGTGAGGAAGACCGGCACCTCCTCGTCGCCCGCGGCGTCCTCGTCCTCGTCCGCCTCGTCCTTCTCGTCGCCGTCATCCTCGGCCGGGTCGGCGTCGGCGTCGGAGGCGGCGGTGTCGGCGGCGGCGGCCTTTCCGCGGCGGCGCTCCCCGTCCGTCTTCCCGTCCTCGTCGTCCTCCTCGGCGGAGAGGGCGGCGAACTCCTCGTCGAGGATCACCACCTCTTCGTCGTCCTCGGTCTCGGCGACCTGGCGACGGGCCAGGAAGGGATCGTCCAGGTCGCGCTCGGCGACGTCGGTCGGGGTCAGTTCGCGCGCCGACCGGTAGGCCCGCAGCGTGAAGCCGGTGCCGGCGGGCAGGGCGATCTCCACCGGGTCGATCCGCACCTCGTCCCAGAGGGCGCGATCCGCGGCCGGGCGGTCGGCCTCGACCTCGTCTGCTGCGACCGGCGCGGTGTCGTCGAGCTCGGGCTCGTCGGCGTCGGGCCGTTGGGGCGACTGGCGGGCCACGCTGACCTCCGGGTGCGTTCGGGTGCCCACCCGGCGGCGTCGCGCCGCCGAGTGACTCTGCGCACATACCCTAGTGGTCGACCGGGCGTGGAGGGGAACCCCCACCCTGGTGGCGTCCCGAAGCCCTGACAAGTAGGCTTTCTACGCATGAAGGCGCAGGCGCTGCACGGACATCTCGACGCGCTGCTGCTGGCCGTGCTGGAGCAGGGCGCGCAGCACGGCTACGCGATCATCGAGGCGCTGCGGGCGCGCAGCGGCGGCACGCTCGACCTGCCGACCGGCACCATCTATCCGGCGCTGCGCCGGCTGGAACGGGCCGGCCTGGTCGCAAGCACGTGGAGCACGGTCAACGGCCGGGAACGCCGCACCTATCAGCTCACCGACGCGGGCAGCCGGGCGCTCGCCGGGGAACGGGCCGGCTGGCGGGAGTTCAGCGCCACGGTCGGCCGCTTCCTCGGCGCGGACGAACCGCCTGTCGCGCCGGCCTGATCCAACCGGCTCGCGGGCCACGAGCTATCCGGCCACCCGTGGCCGACGTGCGCTGAGCAACCACCAGCGGGCCGAGCGGGCCAGGGAGAACCAGGCCGCCGACGCCACCACCGCACCGATGATCATCGGTGGCCAGGTCAGCGCAGCGTCCCACAGCCGGACCGACCAGCCGAACAGGGCGCCGCCAGCGAGCGCGCCGACAAGCAGCCCACCTGTCAACCCGAACCCGACCGCCCGGGCCGACCGGACGAGTCGGGGCGAATCCCGCCGGGCGGCGAGCGCGCCGAGCAGCAGCCCGGCCAGCGCCAGCCCGGCGATCACCCCCCAGATGCCGTGCATCGACGTGGAGAGCAGCAGGTAGGCCGCCGGCGGTCGTGGCCCGGCGCTCCAGCTCGACCCGTGCCAGGTCAGGTCCCCGGCGGCCATCAGCACCACCGCCACCGCGAGCGTGCGCAGCGCCAACCCGCGCAGCGCGCCGGCGGCCAGCTCGGCCTGGAAGCCCGGCGCGAGCTGGGCGACGCTGCCGAACTCGGCCACCGCCCGCCGCTCGGCCTCCGCCCGCGGCAGACCGCCCTCCCGGTACGCCTCGGCGGCGTCCTCGAGCGCGTGCCGCGCCTCGGTCAGCAGATCGGCCTTGAGCCGGGACGGCCCGTGCAGTCCCCCGGACAGCTCCCGCAGCCGGTCCTCGACCCGTGCCCCCTGATCCACCCGCATGGCACCAGCCTGCCACCGCGGCCGAGTGCCCGCTTCGGGGAAATCCCCGGAGGACTCAGGGGGACAGCGCGAGGTAGCCGCGCTCGGCGGTCTCCTGGCGCAGCCACTGCTCCCGGTACCAGCCGGTGCGCGCCACCAGCTCGTCATGCCGGCCGCGCTGCGCCACCCGGCCCTCCTCCAGCACCACGATCTCGTCCAGCCCGGCCAGGCCGCTGAGCCGGTGGCTGATCAGCAGCACCGAGTGCCCGGCCGGGACGGCGGCCAGGGCGGAGGCGAGCACCGCGTCGGCCGCCGCCGGGTCGAGCCCTTCGGTCGGCTCGTCGAGCACCAGCACCGGCGGTGCGGCAAGCAACGCCCGGGCCAGCGCCAGCCGCTGCCGTTGCCCGCCGGACAACTGCCCGCCCTGCTCGCCGACCACCGTCTCCCAACCGTCGGGCTGGTCGAGCACCCAGTCCAGCAGCCCCGCCGCCCGGGTGGCGGCGGCCAGTTCCGCCGCACCGGCGTCCGGGCGGCCGAGCAGCAGATTCTCCCGCACCGTGGCGTGGAAGACGTACGCTTCGGCGAGCAGGCCGCCGACCACCCGGGGCAGATGGTCCGCCGGGTGGTCGGACACCGGCCGGCCGCCGACGGTGACCCGGCCGGCGTCCGGGCGTACCGCGCCGGTGAGCGCCGCGGCAAGCGTGCTCTTGCCCGCGCCGCTCGGCCCCACCACGGCGACCCGGCGGCCGGCCGGCAGGTCGAGGTCGACACCGGCCAGGGCGGGCGCGGCACCGGCCCGGTAGCGGACGGTCACGCCGTCGAACCGCACGTCGTGGCCGCCCGGCCCCGGTTCCGCGTCGGCGGCCGGCACCGGTTCCGCACCGGCGGCCGGTGACGGTGCGGCGGGTTCGGCGAGCAGGTCGGCCACCCGGGCCAGCCCGGCCCGGAGCTGGGTGCGCTGCCGGGCCGCCGCGACCAGGGCGAGGGCCACCTCGACGGTGGCGAGCGTGCCCACCGCGAGCACGCCCACGAGCACCCCGCCCACCCCGGCGCGCAGCGCCACGACCACCACCGCGGCGGCGGTGAGGCCGCCCACAAGCACGCCTGCCGCGTCCACCGCGAAGCCGGTGGCGGCGAGCCGGCGCTCCAGCCGGGCCAGCCGGCCGGCCCGCCCCTGCACGGCGGCAAGCGCGGCGCCTGTCGCGCCGAAGGCGGCCAGGTCGGCGGCGCCGTGGGTGAGGTCGACCGCGTCCACGGCGAGCGCGCCGCGCAACGGCGCCACCTCGTCGGCGGCCCGGCGGGTGAACCGGGTGGCAAACGCCGGCAGCGCCACCCCGGCCACCAGCAGGCCGATCGCGAGCACGCCGGCGGCCGGCGGCGAGATCAGCGCGGCGCCACCGACGGCGAGCAGGCTGACCAGGGCCGCCGCGGCCCCGGGCACGAGCACCCGCAGCAGCAGGTCCTGAGCCGCCTCCACGTCGGAGACCAGCCGGCTCAGCGCGTCCCCGGTGCGCCGGTCGGCGGCGTCGCGCCGGGCGGCGAGCGTGGCGAAGACCCGGGCCCGGACGTCGGTGATCATGCGGAGCACGGCGTCGTGCCCGGCGAGCCGTTCGGTGTAGCGGAACACGCCCCGGCCGACCGCGAGCGCCCGTACCGCGACGATCGCCACGGTCAGCCGGTCCAGCGGTGGCCGGCCGGCGGCGCTCATCAACAGCCAGGTGGCGGTGGCCATCAGCGCCAGCCCGGCGAACTCGGTCGCCGCGGCGAGCAGGCCGGCGCCCAGCAGCCGGCCCAGGTACGGCCGGGCCAGGCGCAGCACGGCCCGCTCGGGCGTCATCGGGTCACCGCCGCACCTGTGGCCGTCGGGTGCAGCTCGGTGACCCGGCCGTCGGAGACGCGCAGGATCCGGTCGGCGTCGGCAAGCAGCGCGGGCCGGTGCGCGACAAGCAGCGCGGTCCGCCCGGCGACCAGCCGCCGGGTGGCGTCCAGGACCACCGCCTCGCTGGCGCTGTCCAGGCGGGCGGTCGGCTCGTCCAGGAGCACCACCGGGGCGTTCCGGAGAAACGCCCGGGCCAGCGCGACGCGCTGCCGCTGCCCGCTGGACAGGCCGTGACCGCGCTCGCCGAGCCGGGTGTCGAGCCCGTCGGGCAGCGCGGCGACCACCTCGTCGAGCGCCGCGTCGGCGACGGCGGCGGCAAGCGCGTCGTCGGCCGTGTCCGGGGCGCCGAGGCGGATGTTGTCGGCGAGCGACCCGGCGAACAGGTGCGCCCGCTGCGGCACCCAGGCCAGCTCGCGACGCCAGGCGTCGTGATCCACCCCGGTCAGGTCGACGCCGTCCACGGTGATCCGGCCGGCGGTCGGGGTGACGAAGCCGAGAAGCAGGTTGAGCAGCGTGCTCTTGCCCGCGCCGCTCGGCCCGATGATCGCCACCCGGTCGCCGGGCCGGATGGTGAGCGTGACGTCGCGCAGCGCGGTCGTCCGGTCGTACGCGACCGTCACGCCCTCGAAGCGGATCTCGCCGCGGCCGTCCGGGGCCGGACGGCGATCGCCGCGGGGCCCGGCGGCGGGGTCGGTCGCGGACAGGGTGAGCGCCTCGTCAAGCGCGGCGAGCCCCTCCATGCTGGCGTGGAACCGGCTGCCGGCGGCCCGCAGCGGCAGGTACGCCTCCGGGGTGAGCAGCAGTACCAACAGCGCGGTGGAGAGCGTGATGCCGCCGCCCAGCAGGCGGAGCCCGACCGGCACCGCCACAAGCGCCACGGAGAGCGTGGCGACCAGTTCCAGGACCAGCGCGGACAGGAACGCGATCCGGAGCGTCCGCATGGTGGCCTCGCGGTGCCCGTCGGCCATCCGGCGCACCACGTCGACCTGGGCCCGGGCCCGGCCGAACGCGCGCAGCGTGGGCAACCCGGCGACCATGTCGAGGAAGTGCCCGCCGAGCAGCGACAGTCGCCGCCACTGCCGTTCCGTGGCGGCCTGCGCCTGCCAGCCGAGCAGCGCCCCGAAGATCGGGATGAGCGGGATGGTGAACGCGATGGTCAGCGCCGAGCTCCAGTCGGCGAACACGATCCGGGCCAGCACCGCCACCGGCACGGTCACGCTCAGCACGAGCTGCGGCAGGTAGCCGGTGAAGTAGGGGTCGAGCGCGTCCAGCCCGCGACCGGCAAGCGTGGCGAGCTGCCCGGCCCGCTGGCCGACGACCCAGGTGGGACCGTGCCGGCCGACCGCGCGGAGCAGATCCGCCCGCAGCGCCGCCTTGACCGTCGCGGCGGCCCGCGCCGCCACCGTGCCCTGCGCCCAGCCGACGAGCGCCCGGGCCGCGACCGCCGCCAGGAGACCGGCGAGCGCCGGCCGGTGCAGCCGCCCGTCGATCGCGGTGGCGAGCAGCGTGGCAAGCGCGGTGGCCTGGGCGACCACGAGCAGCGCGGTCGCGCCGCCCAGCAGCGCGAGCACGGCGAGGTCGCGCCGGGCCGCGGGGACCCGGCGCAGCAGACGCGGGTCGAACGGACGGCGGTTCACCAGTACACCGGTGCCCTGCCGTCGATCCGTCCCCGGAACACCCACCAGCACATCGCCTGAAAGCCTAGTAGGGCCGGCACGAGCGGCAGCACGAGCCAGCCCAGCAGCGCCAGCGTCGGGCGGCTCGCCGCCGCCCCGGCGACGGTGAGTGAGGCCGCCGGGTCGGTGGTGGAGACCAGGACCCGGGGCCAGAGCGCGGCGCCGACAAGCGGCGCGGGCAGCGCCAGCGCCGCCGCGGTGGCGACGAAGGCCACCCCGGCCCGACCCCGGCGCAGCGCCGCGCGGGCCACCAGCAGCGCCGCCACAAGCGCCAACGGCAGGAGTACGGCGATGGCCGGCCGCGCCACGGCAGCGCGTACCCGGTCGGAGAGCAGGCCGAGGACGGTGGCCGCGGCGACCGCGGTGAGCGCGGCGGGCACCAGGCCGCGGGCCAGGCGGGCGTACGCGGGCGCGTCGGCGGCCGGCAGCCGGAGCGTGAGGAACGTCGCACCGTGCACCGCGACAAGCGCGAGCAGCGTCAGCCCGGCGGCGGCCGAGAACGGGGTGACCACGTGGCCGACGCCTGCCACGTGCCCGTCGGCGGTGCGCGGCACCCCCTGGAGCAGCCCGCCGAGCAGCGCGCCCCAACCCAGCGCGGCAAGCACGCCGCCGACCACGACGATCCGGTCCCAGCCGGCCCGGGGCGCCTCGCCGCCCGCCCGGCCGCGCAGTTGCACGCCGGCGGTCACCAGCACCACCCCCGCCAGCGCGCCGAGCACCACCGGGTAGAAGCCGGAGAGCAGCTCGCCCTCCAGGGCGGGGAAGGCGCCGAACAGGATGCCGACCGAGGCCACCAGCCACACCTCGTTGCCGAGGAAGAACGGGCCGACGGCGGTGAGCGCGGCACGCCGGCCCGTCGTCCCGCCCGCGGCGGTGGCGCCGCCGGGAGTGGTGGTGGCGCGTCGGGCCAGCAGCAGGGCGACGCCGTAGTCGTAGCCGCCGAGCACCAGGTAGGCGGCGAAGAAGAGGCCGAGCAGGGCGTACCAGGCGAGTTCCACGGCGGGCTCCCTCAGGCGAACACGGGCTGGCGGTCGGTGTCGGTGTCGGGCGCGGGCGGGCGGCCCAGGGCGGGGTCGAGCGCGCCCCGGGCGGCGTGCCGGGCCAGCAGCACCCAGTTGGCGACCGCGAGCGCGCCGAGCAGCAGGCCGAACCCGACGAGCGAGGTGAGCATCAGCCCGGGCGAGACCTGCGACACGGCCTGCGAGGTGGGCAGCAGCCCGTACGCCGCCCAGGGCTGGCGGCCCACCTCCCGGGCGATCCAGCCGAGCAGCACCGCCGCGAACGGCAGCGGCAGGCCGACCAGGACCAGCCGGAGCGGGAACCTCAGCCGGATGATCCAGTCGCGCCACAGCAGCGGCAGCAGGAGCCAGAGGCAGCCCAGGGTGAAGCCGATCAGGATCATGAGGCCGAGACCGACGCCGGACAGCGCCGGCGGGGTCCAGTCGCCGGGGCCGAACCGCGTGGTCCAGTCGGCGACCGTCGCGTCCCGGTCCGGGCCGCCGCCGAACTTGGTCGGCTGGAGCTGCCCGACCGGGCCGAACTGGGCGAAGCCGAAGCCCTGCAACGCGGTCACCGCGACCGCCGCGGTGACCAGGCCGAGCCGCAGCGAGGTGCGGAAGAGCAGGAAATCGGGGGTACGCCGGAGCAGGTGCCAGGCGCTGACGGCGGCCATCAGCAGCCCGCCGGTGACCAGGCTCGCCGACAGCACGTGACCGAACGCGAAGCCGAACGTGGGGTTGGTGACGAGCGCGCCGAAGTCGGTCAGGTGGGCGACGCCGTCGCGTACCTCGTAGCCGACCGGGTGCTGGAGCCAGGCGTTCGCCACCATGATCCAGAACGCCGAGGCGTACGCGGTGAGCGCGACGCCCCAGAGCAGCGCCAGGTGCACGCCGCGCCGGAGCCGGTGCCACCCGAAGATCCACATGCCGAGGAACGTGGACTCCAGGAAGAACGCGACGAGCGTCTCGATGGCCAGGGGCGCGCCGAACACGTTGCCCACGTAGCGCGACAGGCCGCTCCAGTTCAGCCCGAACTGGAACTCCATCACGATCCCGCTGGCGATGCCGAGCACATAGTTGATCACGTAGAGCTGGCCCCAGAACCTGGTCAGCCGCTCGTACACCGGCTTGCCGGTGAGATAGCCGGCGGTCTGGAGCCCGACCAGCAGGGTGACCAACCCGAGTGTGACCACCACGAAGAGGAAGTGGATCGAGGTGGTGGTGGCGAACTGAAGTCGGGCGAGGAGCAGGGGGTCCATGGCCGTCCTCCCACAGGTTGGCTCCCTTGTCGTAGCCACCCTACACGTAGAATAACTACCTATGCGGGCCGGTGGCGGGGCGAACCCGCGGCGGGCGGGCTCTTAGCTCAGGAACAGGGAGATCGGCAGCGCGACCAGGGTGGCGGCCACGGCCAACGCGGCGGCGCCGAGCACCCGGGGCGGGCGGTCCGCGACAAGCAGCCGCTGCACCCGTACGTCAAGGTCGCGATCGCCGATGCCGAGCGTGCCGGCCGGCGTGACCCGGTGCCCGGCGGCGGCGAACCGGCGCAGCGCGCCGGCAAGCGGCTCCTCCGCGTGCAGCTCCCGGGCCTTGTCGTCGGCGCGCATCTCGACGAGCAGCGCCACCCGGGCGTGCGCGTCGCGCACCCAGCGGAACCACGGCAGCGCCCGGCACAACGCGGTGAACGGCAGCAGCACCAGGTCGTGCCGCTCCTGCGCGTGCGCCCGCTCGTGGGTGAGCACCGCCGCCAGCTCGGCCGGGTCGAGCAGGTCGACAGTGCCGGCGCTGACCACCACCCGGGGCCGCACCCCGGGCAGGCAGTAGGCCGCCGCGCTCGGATGGTCGAGCACCAGCGCGCCGGGCACCGTCGGGTCGCGCCGGGCCACCAGACTGAGCAGCTCCCGGTGCCGGCGCTGGGCGCGTACCGCCCCCTGCACCGCGCGCACGGTGGTGGTGAGCAGCACCGCGCCGATGCCGAAGCCGACCCCGACCAGGCCGAGGTGCGCCACGCCCACGCCGGCCGGCAGCGTGCCATGGGTCAGGTCGCCGGTGAGCGCCACAAGCGCGCTCCCGGTCGGCCGGTCGTAGGCGGTGAGCCCGACCGCCATCGGCAGCCCCATGGCGGAGAGCCCGAGCGCCAACCCGACCGCCTGCCAACAGACGATCGCCACCCGCGGCGCGCGCCACGTCCACCGCGCGGCGGCGAGGACCTGCGCGGTCAGCCAGCAGGCCAGGATGGTCGCGGCGAAGTGCACGGCGTACGCCACGGCGGCGGCCCTACCGGTCCGTCGCCTCGTCGAGCGCCGGCCCGGCGGGCCGCGGACCCTCGACCCGTCCGGTCCCCCCGGCCTCGGCGGCGAGCGCGGCGCGGAGCACGTCCGCCTCCGTGCCGGTCACCGAGCGGGCGAAGCGCACGAGCGCGGCGTCCCGGCTGCCGCCCAGGTCGAGGGCGTCGAGCATGAGTTGGGCGATGTGCGCCTCCCGGGTGGCGGCGGGCCGGTAACGCCAGGCCCGCCCCTCCCGCTCGCGCTGCACCATGCCCTTGCCGGCGAGCCGGTCGAGCACTGTCATCACGGTCGTGTACGCCAACTCCCGCCCGTCGAGGGCGTCGGCGACCTCGCGCACGGTCACGCCGTCCGGCGTGGCGGGCGCCGAATCCCACAGCACGTCCATCACCGCACGCTCAAGGTCCCCCAGCCGAGTCACCCCCCAATCCTACCCCCCGTAGTAGAGAGGGGTCAGGTGCCCTTGGGGTGCCATACGGTCTTCGTCTCCAGGAGGGTGGTCATCCGGGTGACGCCCGGGTCGGCGTGCCAGTCGTGGTCGGTCGGGGCCGGCCGGAGGACCCGCTTGAGGTTCTCCGCGGCCTTGACCTCCAGCTCCGCCGCCAGATCGGCGTCGGCGACGCCGGTCAGGTCGATCGCGTTGACGTCCATGTGCGCGGCAAGCGTCGGCACCGTCTCGGACAGCCGGCCGGTGAGGATGTTGACCACGCCGCCGGGCAGGTCGGAGGTGGCAAGCACCTCGGCCAGGGTCACCGCCGCCAGCGGCGCCGCCGGGGAGGCGGCCACCACGACGGTGTTGCCGGTGACGATCGCCGGGGCGACCACGCTCACCAGGCCGAGCAGCGCCGGCGCCTCGGGGGCCACCACCGCCACCACGCCTGTCGGCTCCGGCGCGGACAGGTTGAAGTACGGGCCGGCCACCGGGTTCGCCCCGCCGTAGACCTGCGGCAGCTTGTCCGCCCAACCGGCGTACCAGACCCAGCGGTCGATCGCCGCGTCCACCTCGTCGGCCGGTACGCCGAGCGCCACGAACTGCTCGCGCCGGCCCTCAAGCATCTCGGCGATCCGGTAGAGGATCTGGCCCCGGTTGTAGGCGGTCGCCCCGGCCCAGCCCTTCACCGCGGCCCGGGCGGCGACCACCGCGTCCCGCGCGTCCTTGCGGGAGGCCAACGACACGTTCGCGGATTGCACCAGATACGACCGTCCCGACTCGCTGCGCGGGAACTTCCCGCCGATGAAGAGCTTGTACGTCTTGCGTACCGCGACCCGCTCAGACATTGAGGTACGCCTCCAGCCCGTGCCGGCCGCCCTCGCGACCGTAGCCCGACTCCTTGTAGCCACCGAACGGCGAGGTCGGGTCGAACTTGTTGAACGTGTTGGCCCAGACCACGCCGGCGCGCAGCCGGTCGGCCACCCACAGGATCCGGGAGCCCTTGTCGGTCCAGATCCCGGCCGACAGGCCGTACGGCGTGTTGTTGGCCTTCTCCACCGCCTCCGCCGGGGTGCGGAAGGTGAGCACGGACAGCACCGGGCCGAAGATCTCCTCGCGGGCGATCCGGTGCGCCTGGGTGACGCCGGTGAAGATGGTCGGCGCGAACCAGAAACCGCGGTCGGGCAGCTCGCACGGCGGCGACCAGCGCTGCGCGCCCTCGGCGGCGCCGGCCTCGGACAGCTCGCGGATCCGGCTCAGTTGCTCGGCCGAGTTGATCGCGCCGATGTCGGTGTTCTTGTCGAGCGGGTCGCCGAGCCGCAGCCGGGCCATCCGCCGCTTGAGCGACTCCAGCACCTGGTCCGCGACCGACTCCTGGACCAGCAGGCGGGAGCCGGCGCAGCAGACGTGCCCCTGGTTGAAGAAGATGCCGTTGACGATCCCCTCGACCGCCTGGTCGACCGGGGCGTCGTCGAAGACGATGTTGGCGGCCTTGCCACCCAACTCCAGGGTGAGCTTCTTGCGGGTGCCGGCGACGGCACGCGCGATGGCCTTGCCGACCTCGGTGGAGCCGGTGAACGCGACCTTGTCCACGCCCGGATGCTCGACGAGCGCCCGGCCGGTGTCGCCGGCGCCGGTGACGATGTTGACCACGCCGGGCGGCAGGTCGGCCTGCTGGCAGATCTCGGCGAAGAGCAGCGCGGTGAGCGGGGTGGTCTCGGCCGGCTTCAGCACCACGGTGTTGCCGGCGGCGAGCGCTGGGGCGATCTTCCAGGCCAGCATGAGCAGCGGGAAGTTCCACGGGATGACCTGCGCCGCGACGCCGAGCGGGCGCGGGTTCGCACCGAACCCGGCGTGCTCCAGCTTGTCGGCCCAGCCGGCGTAGTAGAAGAAGTGTGCGGCCACGAGCGGCAGGTCGACGTCGCGGGACTCCCGGATCGGCTTGCCGTTGTCGAGCGACTCCAGCACCGCCAGCTCGCGCGAGCGCTCCTGGACGATCCGGGCGATCCGGAACAGGTACTTGGCCCGGTCCCGGCCCGGCATCGGACCCCAGACCTTCTCGTACGCCGTCCGGGCGGCCCGGACCGCGCGGTCCACGTCCTCGCTTCCGGCCTCGGCGATCTCGGCCAGGACCTCCTCGGACGCCGGGTTGACCGACTTGAAGCTGCCGCCGTCGGACGGGTCGACGAACGCTCCGTCGACGAAGAGCCCGTACGAGGGCTTGAGGTCGACCACCGAGCGCGACTCGGGGGCGGGTGCGTATTCGAACATCGCGTTCAGTCCAGGGTGAAGTAGTCGGGGCCGGCGTAGACGCCGGTCGTCAGCTTGGTGCGCTGCATCAGCAGGTCGTTGAGGAGGCTCGACGCGCCGAACCGGAACCAGTCCGGGTCGAGCCAGTCGGCGCCGACTGTCTCGTTGACCATGACCAGGTACTTGATCGCGTCCTTGGTGTTCTTGATGCCGCCGGCCGGTTTCACGCCGACCTGCCGCCCGGTGGCGGCGCGGAAGTCGCGGACCGCCTCCAGCATCACCAGGGTCACCGGGAGCGTGGCCGCGACCGGGACCTTGCCGGTGGAGGTCTTGATGAAGTCGCCGCCGGCAAGCATGGCGAGCCAGGAGGCACGCCGCACGTTGTCGTAGGTGGCCAACTCACCGGTTTCCAGGATGACCTTGAGGTGGGCGTCCCCGCACGCCTCCTTGGTGGCCACGATCTCGTCGTACACCTCCGAGTAGCGCCCGGCCAGGAACGCGCCCCGGTTGATCACCATGTCGATCTCGTCGGCGCCCGCGGCGACGGCGGCCCGGGTGTCGGCGAGCTTGACCTCCAGCGGCGCCTGGCCGGACGGGAAGGCGGTCGCCACGCTCGCCAGGTGCACGCCCGAGCCGGCCAGCACCTCGGCCACGTACGGGACCATGGCGGGATAGACGCAGACCGCGCCGACGTGCGGGCAGCTCGGGTCGGCCGGGTCGGGACGCAGTGCCTTCGCGGCGAGGGCCCGCACCTTGCCCGGGGTGTCGGCCCCTTCGAGCGTGGTCAGGTCGACCATCCGGATCGCCAGGTCGATCGCCTCGGCCTTGGCCGTGGTCTTGATGGAACGGGTGCCGAGTTGGGCCGCCCGCTGCTCCGCGCCGACCTGGTCCACGCCCGGTAGGCCGTGCAGGAAGGTCCGCAGAGCGGTCTCGGATCGTCCCAGCTCGGAGAGGTCCGACCGGGCCGACGTCGTTGTCGCCGTCATGCCCCGAATAGTACGCACCCGCGAGTCGAGTGATCTTAGTCACGCCGGACCTGTGGTGAGCGGCGTCGCTGGCCGGGCCGCACCCCCCGTGCGTCGGGCCGGGGACCGGTAGGTTGAGCGATCGTGGACGTACACGTCATTGACCATCCGCTCGCCCAGACGCGGCTGACCGCCATGCGGGACGCCCGGACCGACTCCGCGTCGTTCCGGGCCGCACTGCGCGAACTCACCACCATGCTGGTGTACGAGGCCGCGCGCTCCTTCCCGGTCGAGAACTACCCGATCCAGACCCCGGTCACCGCCTCCGAGGGCACCCGGCTCGCCAACCCGCCGCTGCTGGTGCCGGTGCTGCGGGCCGGGCTCGGCATGGCCGACGCCGCGCTCGGCCTGGTGCCCGAGTCGTCGATGGGCTTCGTGGGCCTGGCCCGCGACGAGGAGACGTACGAGCCGCGGGCGTACATGGAGTCGCTGCCCCGGGACCTGACCGGCCTGCCGGTGCTGGTGCTCGACCCGATGCTTGCCACCGGCGGCTCGCTTGAGCACTGCTGCCGGCTGCTCGCCGACCGCGGATGCACCGACATCACCGTGCTCTGCGTGCTGGCCGCCCCGGTCGGCATCGCCCGGCTGGAGCGCAGCGGGCTGCCGCTGCGCCTGGTCACCGCGTCCATCGACGAGGGCCTGAACGACAAGATGTTCATCGTCCCCGGCCTGGGCGACGCCGGCGACCGCCAGTTCGGCGGCATGCCCCGCTTCTGACCACGGCAAGTCGGTGCGCGGGATGCGGGAAGGCGCTAGCGTTCCGGGCCATGACTGGTGTTGCGCTGGCCGAGGAGCTGCTGCTCCTCGCGTATGACGACGAAACCGGCAAGGCCGCCATGCCGCGGATCAGCCTGGACCTGGGCATGGCCGCCGCGGTGCTGGTCGAGCTGGCCCTGGCCGGCCGGGTCGCGTACGCCGACGGGAACCTGACGGCGGTCGACCCGGCGCCGACCGGCGAGCCGATCGCGGACGCGGTGCTCGCCAAGATCGCCGCGGACACCCCGCACACGCCGTCGTCGTGGGTGCAGCGGCTGCGGCACGGCCTGCGCGACCGGATCCTCGGCGACCTCTGCGAACGGGGCGTGGTCCGGGACGTGGACGAGACCGAGCTGGGCTTCATCCACGTGCACCGCTACCCGGTGACGGACGCCTCGGTCGAGGCGGACATCCGGCGGCGGCTGGCCGAGGCGCTCACGAGCGGGCAGCTCCCGGACGAGCGGACCGCCGCGCTCGCCACGCTTGTCGCGGTGCTGCGGATGGAGCCGGCGCTCGGGCTCACCGGGGCCGACGCGGACGACGCCGGCAAGCGCCTGGCGGAGATCGCGACGGGCGCCGGCTTCTCCGGCACGGTGAGCCTGGACGACAGCGTGGTACGCCCCTCGGTCAGCCTGGTGATAGCCGCCCTGGCCCAGGCGGTGGACGCCGCCCTCGGCAAGCGCCAGGTGTAAGGAGGGGCCCCTTATTAACGCATTCGGTAGAGGCGGGGGCCCTTCTTAACACTCGAGTGTTAAGAAGGGCCCCCGCCTTACACCTCAGAGGGCCAGGGCGGCGGCGATCTCGGTGCGCAGCTCGGTGACGGCGGCCCGGGCCCGCTGCCGGGCCGCGTGGACGTCGCCGCCGGTCACCGGCTCCACCACCTCCAGATACGCCTTGAGCTTCGGCTCGGTGCCGGAGGGCCGGATGACCACCCGGGCGGCGTCGGTGCGCAGGGTCACCACGTCGGCGTCGGGGAGCCTGTCGGACGCCTCGGTGACCTGATGCCCGAGCAGCGTGGTCGGCGTGACCGCCCGGATCCGCGCCATCGCTTCCGTGATCACCCGCAGGTCCTCCACCCGCACCGAGAGCTGGTCGGTGTGGTGCACGCCGAACTCGGCGTCCAGATCGTCGAGGCGGTCGGTGAGCGTACGACCCTCGGCCTTGAGCCCGGCGGCCAGCTCGGCGACGGTGAGCGCGGCGGTGATGCCGTCCTTGTCCCGGACGTGCTCCGGCGCCACGCAGTAACCGAGCGCCTCCTCGTAGCCGTAGACAAGCGGCTCGTGCCCACCGCCGGCCCGGACGATCCACTTGAACCCGGTAAGCGTCTCGTCGTAGGGCAACCCTCGTGCCGTGGCCATGGCCCGCAGCAGCGAGGAGGAGACGATGGTGGTGGCGTAGAGGCCGGTCACCCCGCGCCGCATCAGGTGGTCGGCGAGCAGCGCGCCCACCTCGTCGCCGCGCAGCATCCGCCAGGACCCGCCGTCGCGTACGACGACGGCGCAGCGGTCCGCGTCCGGGTCGTTGGCGATCGCCAGGTCCGCGCCGGTGCGGTCGGCCAACGCGACAAGCAGGTCCACCGCGCCCGGCTCCTCCGGGTTGGGGAAGGCGACGGTCGGGAACGCCGGGTCCGGCTCGGCCTGCTCGGGCACCACGCCGGGCACGCCGAAGCCGGCCCGGGCGAACGCGGCGGTCAGCACCGCCGCGCCCACCCCGTGCAGCGGGGTGTACGCCACCCGCAGGTCCCGCGGTCCGGCCGGGTCGACCACCGCGGCGGCCCGGTCCACGTACGCGGCTACCACGTCGTCGCCGAGCACCTGGCCGGGCGGGCCGAGCGGCACCTGCGCCAGCGGGCCGACCGCCCGGATGGCCGCCTCGATGCCGGCGTCGGCAGGTGGCACGATCTGTGCGCCCGCGCCCAGCTCACCGCCGAGCCGCGCGCCCAGGTAGACCTTGTAGCCGTTGTCCTGCGGCGGGTTGTGGCTGGCGGTGACCATCACCCCGGCGACGCCGCCGAGTTGCCGCACCGCGAACGCCAGCACCGGTGTGGGCAGCGGGCGGGGCAGCAGCAGCGCGGGCCGGCCGGCGCCGGTGGCCACCTGCGCGGTGCGCGCGGCGAACGCCTGCGAGCCGCGCCGGGCGTCGTACCCGATCACCAGCGGTCCCTCGCCGCCCTGGGCGGCGAGCCAGCCGACCAGCCCGGCGGCGGCCTGGGTGACCACGGCGAGGTTCATCCCGTTGGGCCCGGCGCGCAGCGGGCCGCGCAGCCCGGCGGTGCCGAAGGTCAGCGGGCCGGCGAAGCGGTCGGCCAGCTCGGCGGCCGTGCCGGGCAGCCCGTCGAGGACGGCGCGAAGCTCGTCCCGGTCGGCCGGGTCGGGGTCGTCGGCGAGCCAGCGCTCGGCTCGCGCGCGAAGGTCGTCAAGGTCAGTGGTGTCCGCCGCCATGGCCTCTTGATAGCACGGCGGCGGATCACCGCCGGTCGGCCTCGACTCAGTTGGCCGCCGTGAGCTGGAACGAACCGGCCATCGCGTCGAAGATCGGCTTGCTCTCGGCGAAGGTCGCCTCGCTTGAGGTGAGGTAGAACGAGTAGACCTTGTCGCCCTGCACCACGCCGCGCCACACCCCGTGCCGCTTGGTGTCACCGTCGCCGCAGGTGTATTCGAACTCGGCCGCCGGCTTGCCGGCAAGCGTCGTCTCCGTCATCGCGAGCTGCTGGTAGGGCTTGGCGCACGACTTGCTCTTGTCGCGCAGGTTGCGCGAGGCGAACTCGGCCCAGCTGACCGACGTGCCGCCCCAGTCCTCGGCGAGCAGGCGCACCTTACGGCCGCTGTCCTGCGGGTCGACGAAGTCGACGAAGACGCCACCGGTCTTGCGGTCCCACCCCTTCGGCACCTGGACCGTGATGCCCTTGGTGGTCTGCTCCTGCATGTCCACCGGCGGGGCGGCGGCCGAGTTCGACGGCAGCGCGCCGACGATCGGTGGGGGAGCGTCGTCGCCGCCGCTCGTCAGTGCGATCACGCTCACCAGCAGCACCACGGCCAGGCCGCCGGCGGCGGCGAGCTGCACCTTGCGGGGCAATGCCCTGACCTTGCCGAGCAGGCCGCGGGCACCCCCGCCGTTGGCCGGCGCGGTGGCCGGCGTGGTCCACGGCTGGCCGGTGCCCGGCACCGACCACTGGTTGCCGCCGCCGTACACCGGTTGGGTGGCGTCGACGCCACCGCCGTAGGTGGCCGGTTTGGTGGTGGGGACGTGCTGCGTGGCGTCCGCGCCGCCGCCCTGGTTGAACCGGACTGTGGAATCCGGCGAGATGCGTTGGGTCGCCTCGGCCGCGTCCGGCCCGGACATCGCGCCGGTGGGCGTGTGCAGCGGCCCGGCCAGCGCGTCGGCGCTTGTCTCGTCGAGCGCCGCGGCGCCCGTGGCCGGCTTCGCGGCGGGACGCTCGCCGCGGCGCAGGGCGGCGAGCCGGTCGGTGAGCGACTCGCCCGGTTCGATCATCGCCCGGCCGCCGATCTGGCCGCCCGGCTTCGGCTCCGCCACGATCGCCGGCGGGGTGGTCGGGCGCGGCACCGGCACCACCGCGTACGGGTCGGTGACCGAGTTGACCGCGGTGGCGGTGCTTGTCAGCGGCCCGGCGAGCAGCTCACGCAGCATGGCCCGGGCGCGGTGCACGTCGAGGCGGCGGGCCGGGTCCTTCTCCAGCAGGCCCATCAGGACGCCGGTGAGGGCGCCGCTGCGCTGCGGCGTGGCGGGCGGGTCCTCGACCACGGCGTGCATGGTCTCGATCGGGTCGCCCTTGTCGAACGGCGGCCGGCCCTCGACCGCCGTGTAGAGCGTCACGCCGAGTGAGAACAGGTCGCTGGGTGGCCCAAACTCCTGGCCCATGGCCCGCTCGGGGGAGATGAAGTGCGGCGAGCCGAGCACCATCCCGGGCGTGGTGAGCTGCACGTCGGTGGGCATCCGGGCGACGCCGAAGTCGGTGAGCACGCAGCGGCCGTCGGCGCAGATCAGCACGTTGGCCGGCTTGACGTCGCGGTGCAGCACGCTGAGCGCGTGGGCCACCTCCAGCGCGCCGAGCAGGGCAATGCCGATCTTGGCGACCGCGCGGGGCGCGACCGGCCCGTCCTCGATCACCATGTCGGCCAGGCTGCGGGCGTCAAGCAGCTCCATCACGATCCACGGCCGGCCGCCCTCGGTCACCACGTCGTAGACCTGCACCACGGCCGGGTGCTGGATGGCGGCGGCGGCGCGGGCCTCGCGGAGCGTCCGTTCGTAGAGCGCGTCCCGGTCGCTGGGGGCGAGCCCGGGCGGGAGGACGACTTCCTTGACCGCCACGTCACGGCGCAGCAGGGTGTCTGTGGCCCGCCATACCGTACCCATGCCGCCGTTGCCCACAGGCGAGCGCAACGAGTAGCGACCACCGATGGTGGTGCCGGGCGCCGCGCGTCCAGTGGGGGGACTGGCCGGTCCACCGCTCCACGTCGGAATCTGAGTCACAGAAAAGCCACCGGGGGATATCGAGGGGGCTGGGACACAACCCCTCTATCTTGCTGGTTCCGACGCCCGATGCGAAACCCGACGCGGCGGGCGTTTATCTACTCGACGGTATGTGGGCAGCTACTCACCTCCGGTGGGTCGCCGCTTCCCGGTGTGCGGTATCACTCACCCCTGCGGCGGCAACCGCGTCCTACCATCCGGTAATGAGCGATGCGCGGTCAAGCGAGTCGGGTTTTCCGATCAGGGGCGTCTACACGGCGGCCGACCTTCCGGCGGATCTGGAGCCCCGGCTGGGCGAGCCGGGCGACTATCCGTACACCCGCGGGGTCTATCCGACGATGTACACGTCCCGCCCGTGGACCATGCGGCAGTACGCCGGCTTCGGCACTGCCGCCGAGAGCAACGCGCGCTACCACCAGTTGCTCCGCGCCGGCACCATGGGCCTGTCCGTCGCCTTCGACCTGCCCACCCAGATGGGGTACGACTCGGACGACCCGATCGCGCACGGCGAGGTGGGCAAGGTCGGCGTCGCGATCGACTCCATCGAGGACATGCGCACGCTGTTCGGCGACATTCCGCTGGACAAGGTCTCCACCTCGATGACCATCAACGCGCCGGGCTCGGTGCTGCTGCTGCTCTACCAGCTCGTGGCGGAGGAGACCGGGGTGCCGGGGGAGGCGCTCAACGGGACCATCCAGAACGACATCCTCAAGGAGTACATCGCCCGGGGGACGTACATCTTCCCGCCGAAGCCCTCGCTGCGGCTGGTCGCCGACACCTTCGCCTACTGCCGGGCCGAGGTGCCGAAGTGGAACACCATCTCGATCTCCGGCTACCACATGGCCGAGGCCGGTGCCACGCCCGCGCAGGAGATCGCGTTCACCCTGGCCAACGGCGTGGAGTACGTCCGCGCGGCGCTCGCGGCCGGGCTGGCCGTGGACGACTTCGCGCCCCGGTTGTCGTTCTTCTTCGTGGCCCGCACCACGCTGCTGGAGGAGGTCGCCAAGTTCCGCGCCGCCCGCCGCATCTGGGCCCGCCTGATGCGCGACGAGTTCGGCGCGAAGAACCCGAAGTCGATGATGCTGCGGTTCCACACCCAGACCGCGGGCGTGCAGCTCACCGCGCAGCAGCCGGAGGTCAACCTGGTCCGGGTGGCGGTGCAGGGGCTGGGCGCGGTGCTCGGCGGCACCCAGTCGCTGCACACCAACAGCTTCGACGAGGCGATCGCGCTGCCCACCGAGAAGGCGGCCCGGCTGGCGTTGCGTACCCAGCAGGTGCTTGCGTACGAGACGGATCTCACCGCCACCGTCGACCCGTTCGCCGGCTCGTACGTGGTGGAGGCGATGACCGACGAGTTGGAGGCGGCGATCACCGGGCTGATGGACCGGGTCTTCGATCACGGCTCGGCGGTGGACGCGATCGAGGCCGGTTTCCAGAAGCGCGAGATCGAGCAGTCCGCGTACCGGATCGCCCAGGAGATCGACGTGGGCGAGCGGGTGGTGGTCGGGCTGAACCGGTTCCGGATCGACGAGGAGGAGCCGTACGAGCCGCTGCGGGTGGACCCGACGATCGAGGCGGCCCAGGCGGAGCGGCTGGCCAAGCTGCGCGCCGATCGCGACGCGGGCGCGGTCGAGCGGGCGCTGGCCGAGCTGCGCGCCGCGGCCGAGGGCGACGCCAACGTGCTCTATCCGATGAAGGAGGCGTTGCGGGCCCGGGCCACCGTCGGTGAGGTGTGCGGCACGCTGCGCGAGGTGTGGGGCGTGCATCGCCCGAGCGACCGGTTCTGACACGTACGACATCGGCCCACGCCGGCGGCCCTCCGGGTGCCCCGGCGTGGGCCGCCGTCGCGTCTGCGGCCGGGTGTGCGATTTGTCAACGCGGGTAACCCGATCGGGTGAGCGGAACGGACAGCCTGTGTGGGCGGCTGGCCGGCGATCATGTCACCGTCGGGCGTCGGTGGGTGACCGACCGCTGTCGGGGACCTGTCCGAGCGATGGTTGACTGCCGCGACTAATGCGACAATTCGGAACGGCGGCCAGCTATTTGATGTTCGACGAGTCGGTTACGCGTTGTAGGAGGTGGGGGCCAGATGACGGCGTCTGACCGCGATCTACCTGCTGTCCCGCAGATATTCGAACGCTCCCACCAGGGCATTCGTGACGCTGTGCGGTCCGACCGCTACGGGAAAGAGGTTGCGCAGCGTTACCGTCGGGGGTCTAGGCTGTCTGCTGTTCTACCCGATGATCCAACCCTCTCCAGTGATCGAGAATTCGACGTGACGAGTGCGCTGACGCTGCCTTCGGACGGCCTCCCGACGGCGTCCCGGCCGGACGCGCGGCCCGGGAGGACGCCGCTGCCGCATGGCGCGGACGAGGTGCTGACCCGGAACATGCCCGGCCTGGTCGCCGTCCGTCGACACCTCCACGCGCACCCCGAGCTGTCGGGCCAGGAGTTCCAGACCACCGCGCTTGTGGCCGAGCGCCTGACCGGGCTCGGTCTGGTCCCACGGCTGCTGCCGAAGGGGAACGGCCTGTTCTGCGACATCGTCGGTGCGGCCGACGGGCCGCTTGTGGCCTTCCGGGCGGACCTCGACGCGCTTCCGCTGCCCGACAGCAAGGCGGTGGACTACCGGTCCACCGTGCCCGGGGTCTGCCACGCCTGCGGCCACGACGTGCACACCACAGTGCTGCTCGGCCTCGCTCCGGTGCTCGTCCAACTCGCCGAGCGCGGCGCGTTGCCGGGCCGGGTCCGCCTGATCTTCCAGCCCGCGGAGGAGACCGTGCCCTCCGGCGCGCCCGAGGTCATCGCCGCCGGCGCGCTTGACGGCGTCTCCTCGATCTTCGCGCTGCACTGCGCGCCGCAGTTCCCGGTGGGCACGGTGGCGGTCCGGTCGGGTCCGCTGACCGCTGCCTCGGCCGCCCTCGATATCCGCGTGCGCGGCGGCGGCGGGCACACCGCTCGTCCGCACCTCACCACGCACGTCGTCGACCTCCTGGGACGGATCATCGTGGGTCTTCCGGGGCTGCTCGCCCACCGGATGGATCCGCGTCGGCCGGTCTCGCTCATCTGGGGCGCGGTCAATGCGGGCGCGGCCGCCAACACGATCCCCGCGGAGGGGGCGGTGCGGGGCACGGTGCGCAGCCTCAGCCGCGAGGCGTGGCACGAGGCCGGCACGCTGATCACGAATCTGGTGCCGGACCTGGTCGCCGGGTCGGGAGCGGACGTCGAGGTCGACTACGTCGAGGGCTTCCCGCCGGTGATCAACGATCACCAGGCGACGGCGCTCATCGCCTCGGCCGCCACCCGCGCCCTCGGCGTCGACCAGGTGCTGGAGGCGCCGGTGAGCATGGGCGGCGAGGACTTCTCCTTCTATCTGGAGCAGGTGCCGGGCGCGATGATCCGGCTGGGGGTCACCGCGCCGGACGACACCGATCCGCACGACACCCATCAGCCCGGCTTCGACGTCGACGAACGGGCGATCGAGTGCGGTGTCCGGGTGATGGCGCACACCGCGCTTGCCGCGCTCGCCGATTCCGGGCGGGAGCCGGGGAACGGGACTCCGCGGTGAGCGGCGGGCCGTCGACCGAGCCCGACGGTCGCGGCGAACTCCAAGACCAGGTGGCGAGCGTCGTCTCGGAGCTCACCCCCGGCCCGGCGACCGTCCGCCCCACCCACATCTGGTACGTCTGCTACGGCTCGAACATGAGCCTGAACCGGCTCAACTACTACCTGCTTGGTGGTCGCCCGCCCGCGGGCACGCTGACGTACCCCGGTTGCCGGGACAAGACCCCGCCGAGCGGGAGCCGCCCGCTGCGGCTGCCGGGCACCATCTACTTCGCCCTGGAGGCGGTGGCCTGGACCGGCGGGATGGCCTTCTACGACCACGGCCGCCCCGGGGACACGCCGGCTCGGGGATACCAGCTCACCGTGTCGCAGTTCTCCGACATCCTGGCCCAGGAGATGAACCTGGAGCCGGGCGACGACGTCGACCTCACCGACGTGCTCGACCAGGGGCGACTGACCCTCGGGCCGGGCTGCTACCAGACCCTCCTTCACCTGGGTGACATCGACGGTGTTCCCGCCTTCACCTTCACCTCCCCGTGGTGCAGTGACGAGGTCGAGCATCGCAAGCCCGCCGCGATCTACCTGCGGCACCTGGCCGCCGGTCTGGTGGAGGCCCACGGCTGGGGCGTCGCCGAGGTCGCCACCTATCTCGGCAGCCGGCCGGGAGCGGCCGGGCACTGGTTGCCCGACGAACTGCTGACGCTCTTCGCCGACCTCTGCCCGGAGGCCACGGGACCGCCCCGGATCAATCCCGTCCGGCATCTCGGGGCGATGCCGGCGCCTCTCGGCGTGGTCACGGGCTGATCGACCACCCACCCCACCCTGCTTCCGCCGGTGCCCGACAAGCGGTGCGCGCCGATCGGGCGACATATCGAGGAGGAATGGCCATGCACCTCAGCGCGACGATGGCCGACCTGGAACGCAGCAGCCTGTTCCTGGGTCACCAGCGCCAGCACTCCTGCACGGACTGCGGCCATTCATACCTGGACTCGCACCTCGGGCCGGTGGGGGAGCACTTCCGGCGGTTGCGGGTGGGCGGTGGGACGATCGTCGCCAACACCGACGAGCCGCTGCGGGAGCTGCACATCGTGCCGCACGGTGGCACCGAGCTGCCGGCCGACCTGCTCTCCGCGGTCGACCCGGCCGACTACCCGGGGCTGGCCCGGTTGGTGCACGAGAACGTCGACCTGGGTACGGCCGCGATCTACCGGCACCTGGTCGACGACATCGTCGCCGGGCGGGCCCGGGGCGTGGCGGTGGCCGGGTTCCACCTGTCGCGCCTGCTGCTTGACGCGAACCGGCACCTCGTCGACGAGCAACTGCCGCCGGCACCGTACGTCGGCTCGGCGGATCTCTACCGGGAATACCTGCTCAGCGAGGGGGGCCGGCTTCGGGTCGAGGCCCTTCTGCCCTGGTTGGCGGCGGTCGACGACGTGCTGCGCGAGATCGGTGGGGCGGGCAAGGTCTACCACCACCACACCTACGACGTCTATTCGATGAGCCCCCGGCCCTGGGACCGTGGCTTCACCGAGAAGCGTCCGGCGTTCCAGCTCATCTGGCGGCGTGCGCCGCTGAGCCCGATGGATGTGGACCCCGCCGAGACCGACCCGGGGCTGGCCCCGGTCGAGGACATCGAGGACGTCCAGGCGACCATCCGCGACTTCCTGGAACAGGAGATCGGTGTCGGCAACGGCACCGGACAGATCGACTACCCGCTCCTGCTGCCGGTGCTGCCGTTCCGCGGGACCAGGGTCGGCGACCCGCCGGGCGCTCCTCGGCACCTCGTCTACGACCTGCGCAAAGACCTGCTCGCGACCGAGCAGCACATTCATTCCTGGGTCGTCGTCGCACCGTGGCGTTTCCGGGATTCGTCCGGGCCGACGGTAGGGTTGGCGGAAGGTTACGCGCCTCCGGCGAAGATCAGCTGAGCCCTGCTCGGCGCCGTCGGGAGAGCGACCGGGAGCGGGAGTGACCCATGAGCCAGGGCTTGGTGCCACACGACGAGCCACAGCTGAAGATTCCCGACCTCGTCGGGTGGTTCCGGCCGGCCGGCCGGCACGGCCACCGGATCGGGCTTGAGGTCGAGTGCGGTCTGGTCCGCCCGGACACCGGGCGGTCCGTCTCGTACGACGAGCCGGAGGGCACCCGGGCCCTGTTGGAGGCGCTCCTCGACGGGTTGGGGGGCGACCCGATCCACGAGGGTGGCGCGCTCGTCGGCCTGTCGCTCCCGGACGGCGCCGCGCTGACCCTGGAGATGGCCGGCGCGATCGAATACTCGTCGGCGCCCCGGGCGTCGGTGAGCGAGAGCGTGGCCGCGGCCCGCCGGCGCCTGGTCGAGGTGGCGCGGGTCGCCGAGCCGTTGCGGCTCCGCCTGCTGACCGGTGCGCACCTGCCCTTCGACGACCCGGCCGGGATCAGTTGGACGCCCAAGGAACGGACCCGCATCATGCGTCGCTGGTTCGCCCAGTTGGGCGACGGCGGTCGGCTGGGTGACCAGGTCATGGGGTTGACGCTGTCGACCCAGGTGAGCCTGGACGCGCTCGACGAGGCCGAATACGTGGAGAAGCTCCGGATGCTGCTCGGGGTTTCGCCTTTCCTCGCCGCGCTCCTGGCGAACGCGCCGGCGCTCGCCGGGCCGCACCTGGACGACGGGCTCGTCTCCCGGCGGATGGCCTACTGGCGTCGGATCGATCCGGCCCGGTGCCAGCACCTCGCCTCCCGCCTGTATGCCGTGACGGATCTGGCGGAGCTGGTCGAGGTGCTGTGCGACCTGCCGATGATCTACCGACGCTCCGACGACGGGTACGTGCCGGGCGGCGCCCACAGTTTCCGCGAGTCGCTGCGGGACGGCTTCGGGGACGGAAGCCGTCCCACGATCGCCGACTGGCGGACCCACCTGGGGCAGGTGTGGCCCTCGATCCGGCCGCGCCGGACGCTTGAGACCCGGCTGCCGGACGGCCAGGCATGGGATCAGCTCGCGCTCGTCCCGGCGCTCTTCGTCGGTCTCGCCGAGGAGCCGACGGTCCGGCGGTCGGCGCTCGACGTGGTGTCGGAGTTCCGGACCGATGCGCTGGACCTGATCGCGGTCAAGGCCGCACAGGGCGGCCCGGACGGGATCAGCCCGCAGATTCGCGAGGTGGCCGGGCACCTCGTGCATCTGGCCGAGAAGGGCCTCGCCGCGCGGGTCTCCCGTGGGCTGGAGCATCCGGACATCGTGACGTCGCTGGAGCCGGCCTTCCACAGTGCCGCCACCGGCCGGCCGCCGGCCGACGCGATCGTCGCCAGGTGGACGAACGACTGGGCCGAGCGGCCGGACCGGTACGTGGCGGCGCTTGGCGTCCCGACGGAGCAGACCGGCTAGGACGGCTGCGGATTGGCGTTGGCGAGCCGCCACAACTCGCGGAAGTGGTGCTCGAAGGCAGCCGCGACCCCGGCGTCGCGGATGCTGAAGCCGCGCAACTCCCCGCGGTCGTCCACGGCGAAGCCGAGAAAGACCACCACGGAGTCGATGACCGCGAAGTTCTCGCCCTCCAGTTCCATCCCGGGCGGATAACGCAGGATCTTGACGTGGTAATTCTCGATCTTGCTGGCCAGGTCGACCTGCTCGTCGACCCACTGCTGGATGTCGGGACTGCTGTGTGGCAGGCGGATCACCCGGTGCAGGGAGCGCTTGCCAGGTGTCTTCCGCGCCCAGCGGATGGTGCCTGTGTAATAGCGGCGGGACTCCTCCGTCTGTTGCCCGGGGGCGGTGTCGTGCGAGAACACGGCGTAGACGGATTTCGAACTGCGGGAAATGGCGTGCAGGGCCTCGCCGTAGAAGGCAGACGAGGAATCGTACGTGCGCAGCGGCGCCCCGGTGGCGATGGTGAGGACCCGTCGCCGGGTGATGTCGAGCCACCGGAGAAAGACGAGCATGGTCAGGAAAATGAGGGGAATCGTCCAGTCTTTGTTCGTCATGAAGTGGAAGATGTTGTCCGCGAGGCTGACCCCGAGCGCCCCGGTGAGCGCGACCGTGATCAGCCTGGACTCAAGTTCCTCGATCCGGGACTGCCCGGTCTCGTCGTTGTTCAACGGAACTCCCTTCCGCCGGAATCCCCGTACGACGCACAGTCCTTAGTGGTGCGACAAGTATCTCATGGTGGTGCGCGTCCGGCCCGGCCCGGAAAGGTCACGGAGTCCGCGGGATTCCCATTAACGTCCGACGTCACGCGCGGTCGCGACTCGTCCGGCAGACTGCGGTGAGGACGGCACGATTAGACGATCGAGGAGCCACCATGCAACTCACCAAGTACACCCACTCCTGCCTCCGGCTGGAGCACGACGGGGGAGTGCTGGTCGTCGACCCCGGGGTGTTCAGCGAGACGTCCGAGGCGCTGGACGGGGTGGACGCGGTGCTTGTCACCCACGAACATCAGGACCACCTGGACGTCGCCGCGCTGACCCGCGCGCTGGAGCGGCGACAGGTGCCGGTGCACGGCCCCGCCTCGCTCGCCGGCGTGCTCGGTGACGCCGCCGAGACGCTCGTCCCGGTCGGGCCGGGAGAGTCGTTCACCGCCGCCGGGGTGCCGGTGCGCGCGTACGGGGGCCAGCACGCCGTCATCCATCCGGACATCCCGGTGATCCAGAACCTGGGCTATCTCCTCGCCGACGTGGTCTACCACCCGGGCGACGCGCTGTTCGTCCCCGACGACGTCCAGGTGGACACGCTGTTCGCGCCGATACACGCGCCCTGGTCGAAGTTCTCCGAGGTGGTCGACTTCATCCGCGCGGTCGCCCCGCGGCGGGCCTACGCGCTGCACGACGGGCTGCTCAACGCCAACGGCTTCGGCGTGCTCGACCGGCAGTACACCGCGTTGTCGAAGACCGACTACCGCCGTCTGGAGCCGGGCACCCGGATCGATGCCTGACGTACCGGTCGAGGTGGTCCGGCGGCTCTACGCCACCCCGCCGGAGAAGTTCGTCGAGGCCCGCGACGCCGCCGTGGCGCAGGCGCGTCAGGCCGGCGACCCGCGTACCGCCCGGGAGATCGGCCGGCTACGCCGGCCCACCGTCGCGGCCTGGCTCGTCAACCTGCTCGCGATCAGGCGACCCGAGCTGGTCGCCGACCTGACCCAGCTCGCCGAGTCGCTCCGCGCGGCGCAGCGCGACCTGCGCGGCGGGAAGCTGCGGGAGCTCTCCGCCCAGCGCCGCGCCGTCGTGGGCGCGCTTGTCGCCGAGGTCCGCCGGCTGGCCGCCGCCGAGCCCGCCGCGCCGCCGGCCGGGAAGCTGCCGCTGGGCGAGGTGGAGGCCACGCTCAACGCCGCGCTCTCCGACACCGAGGTGGCCGAGCAGGTACGCGCCGGCCGGCTGCTGCGGTCCAGCCACTACGCCGGATTCGGCGAGGTGCCCCGCCCCCAGCTCCGGCTGGTGACCGAGCACGAGGGGAAGGCCGGCGTACCGGATCGGGCCGGGAAGTCCGGCGTACCGGCTGGGGCGGTCGGGTCCGGCGTACCGGCTGAGGCGGTCGGGTCCGGCGTACCGGACAGGGCGGTCGAGCGGGCCGAGGCGCGCCGGGCCCGCGACGAGCGGGCGGCGCGGGCCGAACGGGCCGGGCGGCGGCGGACCGCGACACGCGAGCTGGCGAAGGCCCACGCGGACCTGGACCGGGCCCAGGCGGAGCTGGCCGGCGCGGACACGGCCGAGCGGGACGGCGCCGCGACGCTGGACCGGATCGAGACCGAGCTGGCCGAGCTGGAACGCCGCCGGGCCGTGGCCGAGCAGGAGCTGAGCCGGGCCAAGCTGGCCCGCCGGGGCGCGGAACGGGCGCTCACCGCCGCCCGGCGGCGGGCCGGCGAGGTGGAGGCCGTGTTGGAGGCGCTCGACGCCGAAGAGGGGGATGCCGAAGCCGGTGACGACCGGGCAGACTGACCGTGATGGATGCCCACGGTGGACGGACGGCGGTGGGTCACCGATGACGCCGGAGCAGGTCGCCGCCGCCTGCAAACCGCTGGTGCTGGAGCTCGGGGAGGCATTCTCCCGCTGTCCGTCGACGCAGCGCCGGGCCCGGCTGCTCGGCATCTCCGGCTGGGCCTTCTACATCACCGGCCGGGCCGGCGCACTCGGGGACGTACGCGCCGAGACGGTTGCGGCGGCGCTCGGCTTCATCGCCCCGGAAGCGGTGGCGGACGGCTGGGACGCCGCGGCGCGGGCGGTGCCGCCACTTGAGGTGGCCGGCGCGAACCTGGTCGAGTGCTGCCGGTGGGGGGTGGACCGGCTGGGCGAGGCCCCCGGGGTGTCCCGGCTCGCCGGTCTGCTCGACCGTGCGGTCGACGCGGCGGACGGCAGCGCCATGCCGCTCTTCGCCGCCTGGCGGGCCATGCCGATGTCCGACCCGTCCCCGGGCGCCCGCGCGGCCGTCGGCCTGCTGCTGCTGCGCGAGCACTTCGCCGGGGCCTACCTGCTGGCCGTGCGGGCGTCCGGGTTGACGCCGCTGGAGGCGGTGCTGGCCGGCCCGGAGGGGGAGGCGGGCGCCGCCGCCTGCGGCTGGACGCCGCCGTACCCGCCGGTCGGGCCGCTTGTGCGGCGGCGGATCTGGGCCGAGGCGGTTACCGACCGCCTGGTGTCGCCGGCGTTCCACGCCCTCGGCCAGGCCGGCGGCGCGGAGCTGGTCGACCTGCTCACGGTCGCGCGGCTGCACGCCCGGCGCGGATAAATGGGAGGCGTGGGCGGCGGTCCGACTGCCAGGATCTGCCGCGTGACGTTCCCCGCCGGCTGGACGGCCCGCCGTCCCACTCTCGACGACGTGCCCGCGATCCTGGCGGTGGTGCACGCCGCCGACACGTTCGCCGTGGGCTATCCGGACTTCGACGCGGACGACGTGCGGGACGCGCTCACCGCACCCTTCGTCGATCCCGCCCGGGACTCCTGGCTGGTCACCGATCCGGACGGAACGCCTGTGGCCTGGTCGATCCTGAGCAACCCGAGCGGGGTGGGCCGGGAGTGGGTGGACGTGCTCGTCGACCCGGACCGCGGCGCGCGGTTCCGCGCCCCGCTGCTGGCCCGGCTGCTCGACCGGGTCGCCGAACGGGCCGCCGAGCGCGGCCTGCCCGCGCTCACCGCCCGCGCCGGCGTGTACGCGCCGGAGACCCGCTGGGCGGGTGAGCTGGTGGAGGCCGGGTTCACCCGGGTCAAGCGGTACGTCCGGATGAGCCGCTCCCTTGCCGACCTGCCCGCCGAGCCGGCGCCGCCGGCCGGGGTGACGATCCGGCCGCTGCGCCCCGACGACGAGGCCGACCTGCGGCTGTTCCACCGGATCTACGACACCGCGTTCCGGGACACGCTCGATCATGACCCGCTCGGCTTCGACCGCTGGCGGGAGCTGCTGCCCTCGTACGGCAAGGTCTGGGACGAGTGGTTCCTGGCCGAGGTCGACGGCGAGCCGGCCGGCGCCCTGCAGTCCTCCGACCAGGCGGTGGAGCAGGATGCCGGCTGGGTCCGGACGCTGTCCGTGCTGCCGGCCCACCGCCGGCGTGGCGTGGGCGCGGCGCTGCTGCGCCGGGCCTTCGCGGTCTACGCGGCGAAGGGCCGCGCCCGGGCCGGGCTGGGCGTGGATCTGGCCAACCCGACCGCGCCGGTCACCCTCTACCGCTCGGTCGGCCTGGTGGAGGAGCGCTGGGTCGACATGTACGAGCGGAGCGTGCCCGCCCCGCGGGTGTGACCCGGGACCCCGCGTCGGGGGTCGCCGAGCGGGCGGGCGGCCGACCGGCGCACACTGTCGGGGTGGGAGACGCGCTACGCGGACGCCGTGCCGGTCGGACGGGACCGCAGCTCGGTGACGTAGTCGTCGGGCGCGCCCGCCTTCTCCGCCGCGTTCGCGATCTCCGACAGATACCACGACGTCGGCAGGCCGCCCTCGTACCCGTCGAAGACGTAGACCCAGGCGGTCACGTCCCCGTCAAGCGTCGAGACGCGGACGGTCAGCTTGCGGTACGTCCCGGCGGTCACGCCCTCGATCTCGTCGAGCTGGGCGGCGTCGTACGGGTGGATGTCGTAGAGCGCCACGAAGACCCGCTCACCCGGGGCCTCGACCACGGTGCTGACCGAGCCCTCCCAGCCGATGACGTCCTCGCCCGCGAAGGTCAGCCGCCACCCCTCCAACCAGCCGGTGCCCACCATCGGCGAATGCGGGCAGTAGGCGCGCATTCGAGCGGGGTCCAGGTTTGAGCCGTAAGCGGCGTAGAGACGCACGGCGACGACGATAGCCCGGTCTGCCGGTGGGGGAGAATACGACGGTGCGTGTCGGACGCGACGGGGAGAAGAAAGTCACTGTGAGCACTGACGAGAGGACGGCTGTGGTGAGCGCGAGGAGCGCAGCGAAGCGGAGCCCCGCAGTCGCGAACGGAAGGACGGCTCAGTGAGCCAGATCGTGATCATCGGCGGCGGGCCGGCCGGGTACGAGGCGGCGCTCGTCGCCGCCCAACTGGACGCCGAGGTCACAGTGGTCGAGGCGGAGGGCGCGGGCGGTGCCTGCGTGCTCTCCGACTGCGTGCCCTCGAAGACGTTCATCGCCAGCTCGGAAGTGGTCACCAACTATCGGGACACCGAGGAGTTCGGGGTGCACTCCGACGGCCTGGAGGCGGTCACGGTCGACGCCGTGGCGGTGCACGAGCGGGTCAAGCGGCTCGCCCTGGCCCAGTCCGCCGACATCCACACCAAGCTGGTCAAGGCCGGGGTGGAGTTCGTCGCCGGCACCGCGCGGCTGGGCGAGGACACGCTCGGTCACACCCACCAGGTGATCGTCACCCCGGCCGACGGCTCGCCCGCGTACCCGATCGGCGCCTCCACCGTGCTTGTCGCCACCGGTGCGACCCCGCGCCAGCTCCCCACCGCGCTGCCCGACGGCGAGCGCATCCTGACCTGGCGTCAGGTCTACGACCTGCCCGAGCTGCCCGAGCACCTGATCGTGGTCGGCTCCGGCGTCACCGGCGCCGAGTTCGCAAGCGCCTACCTGGCCATGGGCGTCAAGGTCACGCTTGTCTCCAGCCGGGACCGGGTGATGCCGCACGAGGACGCCGACGCCGCGATGGCGATCGAGCGGGTCTTCCGCAACAGGGGCATGAGCATCCTCAACAACTCCCGGGCCGAGGCCGTCCGCCGGGTCGGCGACGGCGTGGAGGTGGTGCTCTCCGACGGCCGCCAGGTCGCCGGCTCGCACGCGCTGATCGCGGTCGGCTCGATCCCGAACACCGCCGACCTGGGCCTGGCGGAATACGGCGTCGAGCTGGCCCGGGGCGGTTACGTCACGGTCGACCGGGTCTCCCGGACCAACGTGCCGGGCGTCTACGCCGCCGGCGACTGCACAGGTGTGCTGCCGCTCGCGAGCGTCGCCGCCATGCAGGGCCGGATCGCGATGTGGCACGCGCTCGGCGAGGCGGTCCGGCCGCTGCGCCTGCGTACCGTCGCGGCGAACGTCTTCACCGACCCGGAGCTGGCCACGGTCGGCGTGTCGCAGGACGAGGTGGCCGCCGGGAAGACCCCGGCCCGCCAGGTCATGCTGCCGCTGTCGGGAAACGCCCGGGCGAAGATGGACGACCTGGCCGACGGCTTCGTCAAGCTGTTCTGCCGGCCGGCCAGCGGCCAGGTGATCGGCGGCGTGGTGGTGGCGCCGAAGGCCAGTGAGCTGATCCTGCCGATCACCATGGCGGTGGAGAACAACCTCACCGTCAACGAGCTGGCCCAGACCATCACGATCTACCCGAGCCTGTCCGGTTCCATCACCGAGGCCGCCCGCCAGCTCATGCTGCACGAACTGGAGTGACAGGCACCCTCAGAGGTGCAGCTCGCCGGTCGCCGCCAGGGCGCAGCGACCGGTGAGCCTGGTCCCCTCCGGCGCGACGTCGACGGTCAGGATCGACGGCCGGCCCATCGCGTTGCCCTGGAGGAACCGCACCCGGTCGCCGACGAGCCCGCGCCGGCGCAGGTGGGCGGCGAGCGGACCGGCCGCGGTGCCGGTGGCCGGGTCCTCGTCGATCCCGACGGTCGGGTTGAAGAACCGGCAGTACGCGTCGTGCCCGACGCTTCCGTCGCCGGTCGGGCTGTAGACGTAGCAGCCCTCGGCCCCGGCGGCGGCCAGGAGCCGGGCCAGCGCCGGGCGGTACGGATCGACAGCGTCGACATCCCGCGGGGAAGCCAGGGCGACGAGCAGGTGGGCGCTGCCGACGGACCCGATGACCGGGGGGAGCGCCGGGTCCAGCCGTACCGGCTCGCCGCCGGTGAGCACCTCGTTCAGCGCCTGCCCCGGCACCGGTGCCTCAGCCAGATCGACCGGCCCCTGGTCGAGGCCGATGGTGACCACGCCGTCGACGGTGTCGATGTGCACCGGCAGCGTCTGACCACCGAGCTGCTGGACGGCTCCGGGCGCCCGGGCGGCGCCTGTGGTGACGAGCCACCACCAGGCGCCGAGGGCGTTGTGGCCGGCGCCGCTCACCTCGTCGCCGCCGGGCGTGAACGAGCGCAGCGCGTGGTCGGCCCCGGGGATGGTGGGCCGGGAGACGAACGTGGTCTCGGAGAGGTTGAACTCGACGGCGATGGCGGCCATCTGGTCGTCGGTGAGATCGTCGGCGTCGGTGACGACGGCGAGCGGGTTGCCCGTGAGCGGCACATCGGCGAAGACGTCGACCACGGCGTACCGATGGGTGGTCCGGGTCCCCGGGCTGCCGTTGGCTGGCCGTACCGTCTCCATCGCTTCCATCCTCCTGTGTCGACGCTCAGCACTGCTCGGCGCGTCCGACGCTACCCATGCGCCTCGCGGAGATGTCAGCCGGGCTTCGGTCGGCGGAACCGTGCGTCAGGTGGAGGGCGACGGTGGTCAGGAGAGCGGTCTCGGTGAGGATGAGGAGGCGTTCGGCCAGGCCGATCAGGGCGCGGTCGCCTGGATAGGCGGACCAAATCATCGCGACGGCCAGCAGCAGGCTGGTCAGGGTCAGGGCGCGCAGCCACCGGGCGGGTGGGCCGCCGGGCCGCCGGGCGAGCAGCCAGCCGGCGACCGGCAGGGCCAGGAACGACACCACCGAGGCGTACCGGTGCACGTAGGCCGCGGTGTCCATGGGCAGGCCCGGGGAGTTCGTGGGCACCACGGCGGCGGCCAGCAGCCCGCCCGACCAGGCCGCCAGCAGCGCGACGGACGCCCGGTCCGCGCCGCTGCGGCGCAGGGCCGGCAGGAGTACGACGGTGGCCGCCGCGAGGACCGCCATCGCGGTGTCGATGACGCCGCCCCGGTCGGAGACGGCGAAGTCGCTGACGGTCAGCGACAGGGGACTCAGGTCGTCGTTCACCTCGACGTGACCGATCACGACGAGCACCGCCGCCAGGGCGATCCCGCCGAGGGCCAGCAGGCCGCTTCTCCGGGTTCCGGGCATACGCCAAGCCTGCCGCCGGAACCGCCCGAGACGGATCCGGGGCGGTCACCCACTTCGATCCCCGGGTCCTCCCCTACCGGGCGACCCGGCCGTCCATCACTCGGTCCCGACCGGCTGGTCCGGCTCCTCGCCGGCCGGGCCGGGCCGCGCGCCGTCCACCGCCGCCAGCATCTGCTTCCGGAGTTGCCGGCGTCGGGCCACCCGCTCGGGATCGTTCCAGGTGGGATCGAGCCGCTGGGCCTTCACCTTGACGTCGCGCCAGTTCGCTCCACTGTTCATGATCGATTCTCCTTCGATGTCGTCAGGTGCTCGTGGCGTCGCTACGGACGGCTGGGCCTGGCGGGTGCCGATCCAGGTCATCGCCCAGCCCGCCGCCGCGAACCCGCCCGCGGCAACGCCCCCGACCAGCAGCAACCGCCACCCCGACTGGGTGAGCGCGGTGCCGCCCAGGTGCCCGACGAGCGCGCCGTAGCCGGCCCAGCCGATGGCCGCCGCCGCCTCGTAGACCAGGAACAGGCGGTACGGGTAGCGGCTGCGGCCGGCGGAGAAGCAGGCCGCCATCCGGCCGCCGGGCACGAACCGGCAGAGCAGGATCACCAGCGGACCGGGCTCCCGCAGCCGGCGGGTGGCCCGGGCGACCGCACGCCGGGCCCGTCCGGGCGTCGCGTGCCGGGTCGCCTTGCGGGTCGGCGTGGTGCGGCCGAGCAGGTAGCAGGCCAGGTCCCCGACGAAGACGCCGGCCGCGCCGACCGCGATGGTGACCGGCAGGCTGAGTCCGCCGTAGACGGTGAGCGCGCCGCTGGTGATCATGATGACCTGGGTCGGCACGACCGGGACGAAGGCGTCCGCGATCAGCAGAGTCAACAGCAGCGCGTACGCCCACGCGGGCGACGTGACGTGGGCGATGAGCTCAGCCACGACCGCCACCCGGTCCGGAGTTCCCGGATGTGGGCATCGACCGGGGCGGCGGATCCGTGCGCACCGGCGTACCGTTGACGGGACGCGGCACCGACGCCGTCGGGTCCCCCGTTCCCGATGGCCGGGCCGCCGCGGGTCGCCGGCAGGTCCCGTGCCGGCGACCCGCACCCACTCTCCGCTGTCGGGCCTGCGACAGCACGCCTCCCCGGATGCGCTCCTTAGATACGATCTTGGGCTCTAGCAGCACTCGCGCACAGGAGGCTCCATGGTTTCCACCCTGCTCCGGGGTGTGCTCGCCCTGACCCTGACGATCGGCGGCGGCATGGCCGTCGCGGTCGGCCCGGCCGAGGCGGCGGCGAAGACATACAAGAACTGCACCGAGCTCAACAAGACCTACAAGCACGGCGTCGGCAAGAAGGGCGCGAAGGACAAGGTGCGCGGCAGCACCAAGCCGGTCACCAACTTCACGGTGTCCAACGCGGTCTACGCGAAGAACACGAAGCACGACCGCGACAAGGACGGCGTGGCCTGCGAGAAGCGCTGACCCGCCGGCCGGAAATGCGGTCGCGCGGTACGGCCGGCCGGCCGTACAGTCACCGCATGCGCAGCGCGGAGAGGACCACGACGCCGGGTGTTCCCGGCGCGCCGCACTGACGTTTCCGTCGACGAGGCCCCGGGGCGATCCGCTCCGGGGCCTCGCGGCGTTCCGGCACCGCTCGCCTCCGGGTCGTACCCGATCAAGGAGAGCGACATGATCGACCACCGTAGGCTCGGCCGGGACCTGGAGTTGTTCGTCTCCGACCCGCTCGCGGGCGCCGGCCTGCCGATCTGGCTGCCGGCCGGCGCCGCCGCCCGGCACGCCGTCGAGGAGTACGTCCGGGAGTTGGAACGCCGGGCCGGCTACCGGCACGTCTACTCGCCCCCGCTCGGCAAACGGGAGCTGTTCGAGCGCTCCGGCCATCTCGGCTACTTCGCCGACGACATGTTCCCGCCGATGCGGCTGAGCGCCGACGACGAGTTCGTGCTCCGGCCGGCGCTCTGCCCGCACCACGCGCTTGTGTTCGCCGCGCGCGGCCGGTCCTACCGGGAGTTGCCGCTGCGCGTCGCCGAGCTGGGCGGAATGTATCGGGCGGAACGCTCCGGGGTGCTCGGCGGCCTGTCCCGGGTGCGTGCCATCTCGCTCAACGACGCCCACAACTTCTGCGCGCTTGAGCAGGTCGGCGACGAGGTCCGGGAGATCCTGCGGTTGATTGGCGAGGCGCACGCCGCGCTCGGCGTCCGGCCGGCCGGGTTCCGGCTGTCGCTGCGCGGGCCGGGGCAGCGCTACGTCGGCGACGACGCCGGCTGGGCGCGGGCCGAGGATCTGCTCCGCGCCGCGCTCGACGGGGTGGACGCCGTCGAGGCGCCAGGCGAGGCCGCGTTCTACGGCCCGAAGATCGACGTCCAGATCGTGGACGCCGCCGGCCGGGAGTCGACCATCTCCACCGTGCAGATCGACTTCGACAAACCGGAGCGGTTCGACCTGTCGTACACCGACTCCGACGGGGGCCGGAAGCGGCCGGTGATGGTGCACCGGAGCCTGGTCGGCAGCATGGAGCGGCTGTTCGCGTACCTGATCGAGGTGCACGAGGGCGCCTTCCCCGCCTGGTACGCCCCGGTGCAGGTGCTGCTGCTCCCGGTCGACGACGCGCAGGCCGACGCGGCCCGGCGGCTGTGCCGTGCGGCGGAGGCGGCCGGGCTGCGGGCCGAGGTCGACTCCGGCGGCTCGCTCGGCGCCCGCATCCGGGACGCGGCCCGGCGCCGGGTCCCGTACGTCGGGGTGGTCGGCGCCCGGGAGGCGGCCGACGGCGCGGTCTCGCTGCGCCTGCGCGACGGGCGCCGGCTCGCGCCGATGGCCGCGGACGCGGCGTGGGGCCTCGTCGGGGCCGTGGTCGCGAGCCGCTCGGCCGACCTGCTCCCACCGGCCTGACCCGGCCCCGCCCGGGTGACGGACCGTCACCCGGGCGGGGCCCGGTGTCGAGGCTGTCGCGGGGTCCACGTCAGTTCCCGACCGGCGCGCCGGTGGGACGCATCCCGGCCGGCGGGCCCGCCGGCGCCGGCACCTCGTCGGCGAGAACCGCGCCGGTGAACTGCGCCCGGTAGAGCCGGGCGTACGCGCCGTCGGCGGCGACGAGCTGGTCGTGCGTGCCCTGCTCGACGATCCGGCCCCGCTCCATCATCAGGATCAGGTCGGCGTCGCGGATGGTGGAGAGCCGGTGCGCGATGACGAAGCTGGTCCGGTCGGAACGCAGCGCCGCCATGGCGCGCTGGAGCAGCACCTCGGTACGGGTGTCCACCGAGCTGGTCGCCTCGTCCAGGATCAGCAGCGACGGCTCGGCCAGGAACGCCCGGGCGATGGTGATGAGCTGCTTCTCGCCGGCGCTGACGTTGCTGCCCTCCTCGTCGATCACGGTGTCGTAGCCGTCCGGCAGGCTGCGCACGAACCGGTCCACGAAGGTGGCCCGGGCAGCGGCCAGGATCTCCTCCTCGGTGGCGTCCGGCCGCCCGTAGGCGATGTTGTCCCGGATGGTGCCGCCGAAGAGCCAGGTGTCCTGGAGCACCATGCCGATCCGGCCGCGCAGGTCGTCCCGGCGCATGGTGCTGATGTCCACCCCGTCCAGGGTGATCCGCCCGGCGTCCAGCTCGTAGAACCGCATCACCAGGTTGACCAGGGTGGTCTTGCCGGCGCCGGTGGGGCCGACGATGGCCACCGTGTGACCGGGCTCGGCGACCAGGGAGAGGTCGTCGATAAGCGGCTTCTCCGGGTCGTACCGGAAGGAGACGTGCGCGAACTCGACCCGGCCGTGCGGGTCGGCGACCCGGGCCGGCTCGGTCGGGTCGGTGCTCTGCTCGTCGGCGTCGAGCACGTCGAAGACCCGCTCGGCCGAGGCCACCCCGGACTGGAGCAGGTTGGCCATCGACGCGACCTGGGTCAGCGGTTGGGTGAACTGCCGGGAATACTGGATGAACGCCTGCACGTCGCCGAGGCTGATCGCGCCCGAGGCCACCCGCAGGCCGCCGACCACCGCGATCGCGACGTAGCTCAGGTTTCCGATGAAGAACATCGCCGGCATGATGATCCCGGAGACGAACTGGGCGCCGAAGCTAGCTTCGAACAGCTCGTCGTTCTTGGCGCGGAAGGCGGCCTCGACCTCCTTCTGCCGGCCGAACACCTTGACCAGCTCGTGCCCGGTGTACGCCTCCTCGATCTGGGCGTTCAGCTCGCCCGTGTGCGTCCACTGGGCGATGAACTTGCGCTGCGACCGCTTGGCGATCTGACTGGTGACGATCACCGACAGCGGGATCGCCACCAGGGCCACGGACGCCAGCAGCGGCGAGATCCAGAACATCATCCCGAGTACGCCGACCACCGTGAGCAGCGAGGTGAGCAACTGGCTCAGCGTCTGCTGGAGGGTCTGCGCGATGTTGTCGATGTCGTTTGTGACCCGGCTCAGCAGCTCACCGCGCGGCTGCTTGTCGAAGTAGGGCAACGGCAGCCGGTTGAGCTTGTCCTCCACGTCGGCGCGCAGGCGCAGCACGGTGCGCTGCACCACGCCGTTGAGCACCCAGCCCTGCCCCCAGGTCAGGATGCCGGCGGCGACGTAGAGCGCGACCGCGAGCGCCAGCACCCGGCCCAGCCGGGAGAAGTCGATGCCGACGCCGGGCACCACGTCCATCCGGGCCAGCATGTCGGCGAAGCTGCCGTTGCCCGAGGCCCGGGCCGCGGCCACCGCCGCCTCGGTGCTGGTGCCGGCGGGCAGTTGCCGGCCGATCACCCCGTTGAAGATCAGGTCGGTGGCATGGCCGAGCACCTTCGGCCCGATCACGCTGAGACCGACGCCGGCCAGGGCCAGCGCCAGCACGCCGGTGAGCTGGATCCGGTGCGGTCGCAGCCGCCCCAGCAGCCGGCGCGCGGACGGCCCGAAGCGCATCGCCTTCTCGGCCGGCATGCCCATGTTCATGTGCGGTGGGCCGCCCGGACGCCGCCCGGCCTCAGGCAGCCGCTTCGGCTCGGCCTTCTGCTGCTGGGGTACCGCGGTCGTGCTCTTCTCCGCGCTCACGCGGCCACCCCCGCCGTCTGCTGGGACGCCACGATCTCGGCGTATGTCGGACAGTTCTCCAGCAGTTCGTCATGTCGTCCCATCCCGACGACACCCCCGTCCTCGAGCACGATGATCTGGTCGGCGTCGATGATCGTGGAAACCCGCTGGGCCACGATCACCACCGCCGCGTCCGCGGTGACCGGCTTGAGGGCGGCCCGCAGCCGCGCGTCCGTGCCGAGGTCGAGCGCGGAGAAGGAGTCGTCGAAGAGATAGATCTCCGGCTTGCGTACCAGCGCGCGGGCGATGGCCAGGCGTTGCCGCTGGCCGCCGGAGACGTTCGTGCCGCCCTGCGCGATCGGCGCGTCCAGCCCGCCGGCCATCTCGGTCACGAAGTCGCGCGCCTGGGCGATCTCCAGAGCCGCCCACAGGTCCGCGTCGGTGGCGTCCGGGTTGCCGTAGCGCAGGTTGCTCGCGACCGTGCCGCTGAACAGGTACGGCCGTTGCGGCACAAGCCCGATCCGCCGCCACAGCTCGTCCGGGGCCAGCTCCCGCACGTCCACGCCGTCGACCAGGACCGCGCCGGCGGTCGGGTCGACCAGCCGGGGGATCAGCGTCAGCAGCGTGGTCTTGCCGGCGCCTGTGGAACCGATGATCGCCGTGGTCCGGCCGGGCCGGGCCTGGAACGAGATGTCGTGCAGCACCGGCGCGGTCGCGCCCGGGTACTGGAAGCCGGCACCGCGCAGCTCCAGCTCGCCGTGGCCGGACACCTCGGTCACCGGGGCCGCCGCCGGCACCACCGACGAGTCGGTGTCCAGCACCTCGGAGATGCGTTCGGCGCAGACGGCGGCGCGGGGCACCATCATCAGCATGAAGGTGGCCATCATGACCGCCATCAGGATCTGCATCAGGTAGGCCAGGAACGCGGTGAGCGCGCCGATCTGGATCTCACCGGAGTCGACCCGGGACGCGCCGAACCAGAGCACCGCGACGCTTGAGACGTTGAGCACAAGCATCACGATCGGGAAGATCAGCGCCTGGAGCCGGCCGATGCGCAGCGCGGTCGCGGTCAGCTCGGTGTTCGCCACCCGGAAGCGGTCTGTCTCGTACGGCTCGCGGACGAAGGCCCGGACCACCCGGATGCCGGTGATCTGCTCGCGCAGGACCCGGTTGACGGTGTCGATCCGGGTCTGCATGAGCCGGAACCCGGGCACCATCCGGCGGATGATCAGGCCCAACGCGACGGCCAGCACCGGTACGCAGACGAGCATCAGCCAGGAGAGTCCGATGTCCTCGCGCAGCGCCATCACCACGCCGCCGATGCTCATGATCGGCGCGGCCACCAGCATGGTGCAGCTCAGCAGCACAAGCATCTGCACCTGCTGGACGTCGTTGGTGTTGCGGGTGATCAGCGACGGGGCGCCGAACCGGGCGACCTCGCGGGCGGAGAAGCGGTTGACGTGCCCGAAGATGGCGCCCCGGACGTCCCGGCCGAAGCCCATCGCGGTCCGGGCGCCGAGGTAGACCGCGGCGATCGAGCAGGCGATCTGGACCAGGCTGACAAGCAGCATCCACCCGCCCGTACGCAGGATCTCGTCGGTGTCGCCACGGGCGACGCCGCGGTCGATGATGTCGGCGTTCAGGCTTGGTAGGTAGAGCGACGCCATGGTGCCGACGAACTGGAACGCCACCACGGCGGCCAGTGGTCGACGATATGGGCGTAGGTAGGTGCGGAGCAGGCGGATCAGCACGGATGTCTCCCCGTTGGCGACTCGGTGTCGGACTCGCTGTCGGACTCGTTGTCCCGGTTCAACCGACGGAGGTCCCCGTCGGACATGCCGGTGACGATTTCGGTCAGGAACTCGCGGATGATCGCCCGCTTGGCCGGGTCGGCGTCGACAGACGTCAGCGGGCGGTCGCTGTGGATCATGTCGATGATCGCGCGGGCGTGCTCGTGCCCCTTGTCGGTGAGCGTGAGCTGGACGGTGCGGCGGTCCTCGGGACCGCGCCGTCGGGTGACGAATCCGTCGCGTTCCAGGGTGTCGACGATGCCGGTGAGGGTGGCCGGTCGGACGAAGCACAGCTCCGCCATGTCGCGGTGGGTGATGTCGCCGGAGCGCAGCAGGATCATCAGCACGCGCATGCCGGCGGAGGTGAGGCCGTGGTGCTCGGCCAGGTAGCGCCCCCAGTGCTGCTCGACGACGTGGCCGGCGATGGAGACGAGCCGGCCGAGCGGCGCGTGTTGCAGCGCATCGGGGAAGCGGACGAGCGGACCCATGTTCACGGGAGTCAGGTTAGCGCCCGAATCATCAGGCCCCAAACTAATTTTAAGGAGGGGCCCCCTGTTAACGCCTCCGGTAGAGGAGGGGGCCCCTATTAACGCCTGACGCTCACCAGCTCGTCGGCAGCGGCATGCCCTCGGTGTAGCCCGCCGTGCTCTGCACGCCGACGAGCGCCCGCTCGTGGAACTCGTCCAGGCTGCGCGCCCCCGCGTAGGTGAACGCGCTGCGCACCCCGGACACGATCTCGTCGATCAGGTCCTCCACACCCGGCCGGTTCGGGTCGAGATACATCCGGGCGGTCGAGATGCCCTCCTCGAAGATCGCCTTCCGGGCCCGGTCGAACATGCTGTCCTCGGCGGTCCGCGCGCTCACCGCCCGGGACGAGGCCATCCCGAAGCTCTCCTTGTAGCGCCGGCCGTCGGCGTCGGTGTAGAGGTCCCCGGGGGACTCGTAGGTGCCGGCGAACCAGGAGCCGATCATCACGTTCGAGGCGCCGGCCGCAAGTGCCAGCGCCACGTCCCGCGGGTGGCGTACGCCGCCGTCGGCCCAGACGTGCCGGCCCAGCGAGCGGGCCGCCGCCGCGCAGTCGAGCACCGCGGAGAACTGCGGGCGGCCCACCCCGGTCATCATCCGGGTGGTGCACATCGCGCCCGGACCCACACCCACCTTGACGATGTCGGCGCCGGCCTCGACCAGGTCGCGTACCCCGTCTGCGGTGACCACGTTGCCGGCCGCGACCGGGACGCCCGGGTCGAGCTTGCGGACGGTCCGCAGCGCCTGCATCATCCGCTCCTGGTGCCCGTGCGCGGTGTCCACGACGAGCGTGTCCACGCCGGCCTCCAGCAGCGCGGCGGCCTTGCCTGTGACGTCGCCGTTGATGCCCACCGCCGCCGCGATGCGCAGCCGGCCCCGGTCGTCCACCGCCGGCGTGTAGAGCGTCGCGCGCAGCGCGCCCGCGCGGGTCAGCACGCCGACCAGGCGGCCGTCGGCGTCCACCACCGGGGCGAGCCGCCGCCGGCCCGCCGAGAGCCGCTCGAATCCGGTACGCGGGTCCGCGTCCGCCGGCACCGTGTGCAGCTCGGTCGACATCACGTGCCGGAGCTGGGCGAAGCGGTCCACCCCCACGGTGTCGGCCTCGGTCACCACGCCCATCGGCCGGCCGCCCTCGTCGACCACGATCACCGCGCCGTGCGCGCGCTTGGGCAGCAGGTGGATGGCGTCGCCGACGGTGTCGGTCGGGCCGAGCGTGATCGCCGTGTCGTGCACCAGGTGCCGCTGCTTGACCCACCCGACGACGTTCGCGACGACCTCGATCGGGATGTCCTGCGGGATCACCGCGACGGCGCCGCGACGGGCGACGGTCTCGGCCATCCGCCGGCCGGCGACGGCGGTCATGTTCGCCACCACCAGGGGAACGGTGGTGCCGGTGCCGTCACCGGAGGACAGGTCGACGTCGAGCCGGGAGCCCACCTCCGAACGGTTGGGCGCCATGAAGACGTCGTTGTAGGTCAGATCGTGCGCGGGGACCGCGCCATGAAGGAACCGCACCCGGCCATCATTCCTGCTCCCGGCGCTCCCCGCCGCCGCTGGTGGCCCAGACCACCCGTCGCGCGAGGTGTTAAGAAGGGGCCCCGCCTATACCGGAGGCGTTAAACGGGGCCCCCTCCTTAACCCTCGATGGTGCAGATGGGGGCGCCGGCGGTGATGACGGCACCCACCTCGGCGGCCAGCCCGCTCACCGTGCCGGCCTTGTGCGCGTGCAGCGGCTGCTCCATCTTCATCGCCTCCAGCACCACGACCAGGTCGCCCTCGGCGACCGTGTCACCGTCGGCCACGGCGATCTTCACGATGGTGCCCTGCATCGGGGAGGCGAGCGTGTCCCCGCTCACCGCGGCGCCCGCCTTGCCTCCGCCACCGCGGCGGGCCGGCTTCTTCCCGGCGGGCGCGGCGGTCGTCGTACCCGCGCCGAGGCCGGCGGGAAGGACGACCTCCAGCCGCTTGCCGCCCACCTCGACCACGACGGTCTCGCGGTCGGCCGGGCCCTCGGCGGCGTCGGCGACCGCCGTGAAGGCCGGGACGGTGTTCTCCCAGCCGGTCTCGATCCACCTGGTGTGCACGGTGAACGGCTCGCCTGTGAACGCCTCGTCGCGGACCACCAGGCGGTGGAAGGGCAGCGCGGTGGCCATGCCCTCGACCACCATCTCGTCGAGCGCCCGGCGGGCCCGCTCCAACGCCTCGGTGCGGGTTTCGCCGACGATGATCACCTTGGCCAGCAGCGAGTCGAAGTTGCCGCCGATGACGTCGCCGGCCGAGATGCCGGCGTCCACCCGGACCCCGGGGCCGGTGGGCAGCCGCAGCGCGGTGACGGTGCCGGGGGCGGGCAGGAAGTTGCGGCCCGGGTCCTCGCCGTTGATGCGGAACTCGATGGCGTGCCCGCGCGGCGTCGGGTCCTCGGTGCGGCGCAGCTTCTCGCCGTCGGCGATGCGGAACTGCTCGCGGACCAGGTCGATGCCGGCGGTTTCCTCGGTCACCGGGTGCTCGACCTGGAGCCGGGTGTTGACCTCCAGGAAGGAGATGGTGCCGTCCCGGCCGACCAGGTATTCCACCGTGCCGGCGCCGTGGTAGCCGGCCTCCCGGCAGATCGCCTTGGCGCTGTCGTGGATCTGGGCGCGCTGGGCCTCGGTGAGGAACGGCGCGGGCGCCTCCTCGACGAGCTTCTGGTGCCGGCGCTGGAGCGAGCAGTCCCGGGTGCCGACGACGATCACGTTGCCGTGCTGGTCGGCAAGCACCTGCGCCTCGACGTGGCGGGGCTGGTCCAGGTAGCGCTCGACGAAGCACTCGCCCCGGCCGAACGCGGCGACCGCCTCGCGGGTGGCCGACTCGAACAGGTGGGGGATCTCCTCCATGGTGCGGGCCACCTTGAGGCCCCGACCGCCACCGCCGAACGCCGCCTTGATGGCGACCGGCAGGCCGTGCTCGGTGGCGAACGCGGTCACCTCGTCGGCCCCGGCCACCGGGTCGGACGTGCCGGGCACCAGCGGCGCGCCGGCGCGCTGGGCGATGTGCCGGGCGGTCACCTTGTCGCCGAGGTCGCGGATCGCCTGCGGGGTGGGGCCGATCCAGGTCAGGCCGGCGTCGAGGACGGCCTGCGCGAAGTCGGCGTTCTCGGAGAGGAAGCCGTAGCCGGGGTGCACCGCGTCCGCGCCGGCCCGTGCGGCGACGTCGATCAGCTTGTCGATGCGCAGGTAGCTGTCCGCGGCGGTGTCACCACCGAGGGCGTACGCCTCGTCGGCGAGCGTGGCGTGCAGGGCGTCCCGGTCGGAGTCCGCGTAGACGGCGACGCTTGCGAGCCCGGCGTCACGGCAGGCGCGGATGACGCGGACGGCGATCTCGCCGCGGTTGGCGATGAGAACCTTGCGCACCTTGTGGGCTCCTCCCGGGAGGTCGATTTCGGGAGTCTAGCCCCGGGCCAGGGCGGCCTAACGATCGCTCAGTGTGGGATGCCGCACTGTAGTCAAGTTTGGTTATTACGCTTGCCCGATGTCGGCGACGCGGATGATGATCCTGGGGCTGGTCCGGTGGATGCAGCCGGTGCACGGCTACGACGTGCGCCGTGAGCTGCTGAGTTGGAGCGCGGACAAGTGGGCGAACGTGCAGCCCGGTTCGATCTATCACGCGCTGCGCAAGCTCGCTGACGAGGGGTTGCTGCGGACGGTCTCGGTCGAGCAGGTGGGCGCCCGTCCGGCCCGCACCACGTACGAGGTGACGCCGAAGGGCGAGGACGAGTTCGAGACGCTGCTGCGGGCCCAGTGGTGGCAGGTCCACGAGTCACCGGACCCGTTCGTGGCGGCGTTCTCGTTCCTGCCGGCGATGCCGCGCGAGGAGGCCGCGGCGGCGCTGCGCAACCGGGCCAACCTGCTGCGGGCCAGCGTCGAGTCGATGCGTGCGTCACTTGACTCCGACTGGGTACGCGCCCGCAAGCCGGCGCACGTGGGCTGGATGTTCGAGCTGTGGCTGGCCCGGGCGGAGGCGGAGATGGCCTGGTGCGAGCGGATCGCGGAGCGGATCGAGTCGGGAGTGTCGTACGCGCCCGCTGGGATGGAGCGGGCCGAGGGCTGGTCGGGCTGGACCGACGACGACACGAAATAATCAACGTTGACCAGAAGAGCTATATCGCGTTAGCCTCGACGCGAATCGCTGATCGGTGGCCGCGCAACGCCGGCCCGGAACGACCAGGAGCAGAGATGATCGAGACCAGGGGGCTGCGGAAGTCGTTCCGCTCCCGCGCGGGTCGCGAGACGAAAACCGTCGACGCGGTCCGCGGCGTCAACCTCGACGTCGCCGAGGGGGAGATCTTCGGCTTCCTCGGGCCCAACGGCGCCGGCAAGACCACCACCCTGCGGATGCTCGCCACCCTCATCGAGCCGGACGGCGGCCAGGCCACCATCGCCGGCGCCGACCTGCTCAGCGACCCGGCGGGGGTGCGCCGCCGGATCGGCTACGTGCCCCAGGGTGGCAGCACCTGGGACGAGTCGAGCGCCCGCGATGAGCTGGTGCTCCAGGCCCGCCTCTACGGCATCTCCAAGGCCGACGCGAACCGGCGCGCCACCCGCGCGCTCGACGCCTTCCAGCTCAGCGAGTACGCCGACCGCAAGTGCAAGACCTACTCGGGCGGTCAGCGCCGGCGGGTCGAGATCGCGCTCGGCATCATCCACGAGCCGAAGATCGTCTTCCTCGACGAGCCGACCACCGGCCTCGACCCGCAGAGCCGCGCGCACATGTGGGACGAGATCCGCCGGCTCCGCACCGAGGGCATGACCGTTTTCATCACCACGCACTACCTTGACGAGGCCGACGCGCTCTGCGACCGGATCGCGATCATGGACCATGGCGAGGTGGTCGCGGAGGGCACCCCGACCGAGCTGAAACGCGAGATCTCCGGCGAGGTGGTGGTCGTCGGCCTGGACACCGCGACCACCCCCCGAGCCGCCGAACTGCTCGACACCGAGGCGTACGTGACCAAGCTGGAAACCGTCGACGAGGGCGGGCTGCGCCTCTACGTCGACGAGGGTGCCGTCGCCATCCCGCTGGTGCTGCGTCGCCTCGACCACGCCGGGCTGGAACTGCGCTCGATCGAGCTGCACCGCCCCAGCCTCGACGACGTCTTCCTCACCAAGACCGGCCGCTCGCTGCGCGAGTCCTGACCTCCGGAGAAACTGTCATGAAATTCGCCCGCGACACCTGGCTGATCTTCCAGCGCCAAGCCCAGTTGCTGCTGCGCAACCCGGTATGGCTCTTCGTCGGCGTCTTCCAGCCGGTGATGTACCTGCTGCTCTTCGCGCCGCTGCTCAAGCCGGCACTGAACGCGCCCACGCAGGCCGCCGCGTACAAGATCTTCGTACCCGGCCTGTTGGTGCTGCTGGCCATCTTCGGCGGCCTGTTCCAGGGCTTCGGCCTGATCGCCGAGCTGCGTGCCGGCGTGATCGAACGCTCCCGGGTCACCCCGGTCAGCCGGCTCGCGCTGCTGCTCGGCCGATCCCTGCGCGACGTGGTCTCACTTGTCGCCCAGGCCGTCATCATCACCTTGCTGGCGCTCCTGTTCGACCTGCGTGTCTTCATCGGCTACCTGCTCCTGGCCTATCTGATGCTCGCCCTCATCGCGCTCATGACCTCGGCCGTCTCCTACGGCGTCGCCCTCAAGGTCAAGAGCGAGGACGCGCTCGCCCCGCTGATGAACACCGTCGCGCAGCCGGTACTGCTGCTCTCCGGCATCCTGCTGCCGCTCACCTTCGCCCCCGGCTGGCTCCAGGGCGTGGCCAAATGGAACCCGTTCTCCTGGGCGGTCGACGGCACCCGCGCGCTCTTCGACGGCGACCTCGGCAACGACAACGTATGGCAGGGGCTCGGCATCATCGCGGTGCTCGCCGTCGCCGGCGTCTTCTGGGCCGCCCGCCAGTTCGCCCGCAGCGTGAGATAGAAGGAGGGGCCCCCGCTTAACGCCTTTGGTAGAGGAAGGGGCCCCGCTTAACACCCCACGAGAGCTGCCTCTCACTCGCGGCGGGACGCCGGCCGGCGCAAGTAGCGTCGGGCCGGTGCCCCGCCTCACCCGTGACCGGACCACCTGGCTGACCTACGCCCAACTGGGCCTGTGGGGCTTCTTCCTCTACGGGTTCGGTCCCGTCGTACCCCTGCTCCGCGACGAACAGGGCACCAGCGCCGCGGTGGCCAGCCTGCACAGCACCGGCATCGCGGTCGGCGCCCTGGCCGGCGGCGCGCTCTTCGCCCCGGTCGCCCGCCGCTTCGGTCGCGGCCCGGCCGTCTGGTTCGGCCTCGCCGGCGTGGCCGCCGGCGTCACCGCGCTCGGCCTGCTCCGCCCGCTGCCCGCCACCATCGCCGCCGTCGCCGCCGTCGCCACCTTCGGCATGATGGTCATCAGCGGCGTCAACGTGGTGCTCACCGCCCGGCACGGCCCCGCCGCCCCCGCCGCGCTCACCGAGGCCAACGCCGTCTGCGCCGGCATGGGCATCCTCGCTCCGCTGACCATCGGCGTCACCGTCGACGCCGGCCTCGGCTGGCGGCCGATGATGGCCGTCGAGGTCGGGCTGATCACGCTTGTCGCGCTCGTCGCCGTGACCTTCCGGGTACGCCTACCGAAGCGCGCCCCCGCTGCCGCGGCTGCCGCCGTCCCCGTCGGGGCCCCGGCCGCCGTTCCCCTGCCCACCGGGCCCGGCGTCGTCCCTGTGCCCGTTGGGGCCGGCACCACCACCGTGGGGGCGGTCGACGCCGCAGAAACCGATCTCGACCCCGGCGCGGGACGTGACGCGGGGCGGCTGCCGCGGGCGTACTGGATCGCCTGGGTGTTGATGTCGTTCACCGGATCGATCGAGGTCTGCCTGTCGCTCTGGACCGCCGACGTGCTGCGGACCCACGCCGGGCTGAATGCCGGCCGGGCGTCGGCGGCGGTCGCGGCGATCGTCTGCGGCATGTTCGTCGGCCGGGCCCTCGGCGGCCGGGCCGCGTTGCGCTGGCCGCCGGTGCCGCTGCTGCTCGGCGCGCTCACCGTCTCGCTCGCCGGGTTCACGCTGTTCTGGGCCAGCCCGGTCGGCTGGCTCGCGGTCACCGGCCTGGTCGTGCTCGGCCTGGGCAACGCGCTGCACTATCCCCTGGCCATCTCCATCGCGCTCACCGTCGCCGGGCCCGCAGCCGATCGGGCGGCGGGCTGGTCGTCGTACTCGATGGCGGTGGGTTTCGGAATCGCGCCGGTCGTGCTCGGCCGGGTGGCGGACGGCGTCGGACCGCATCTGGCCTTCCTGCTGCTGCCCGCCTTCATCGCGGTGGCCGCGCTGCTGGCCGTGCGCCTCGGCCGCGCCCTACCCCCGTCCTCTCCCGTCCCCGCTTGACCCACCCATCTCGGCGAGGTCGCGGGATCAGACTGGCTGGCATACCGCCACCTCGGCGAACTGGTTCAACGCACGCGGGCGAGGGTGACCCCGTCGGCGATCGGCAGCATCACGGCCTCGACGCGGGTGTCCGCGATGACCGCGTCGTTGAAGGCGGCGATCGCCCGGTCGTCCGCGTTGCCCGGGGCGAGCACCCGCCCGCCACGGAGCGTGTTGTCGACCGCGATCACCGCGCCCGAACGCATCCGGGGCACCAGCTCATCCCAGTAGACCGGATATCCGGCCTTGTCCGCGTCGATGAACGCGAAATCGAGGTGACGTTCCCTCGGCAGCTCACGCAGCGTGTCCGCGGCCGGCCCGATGCGCAGCTCGATCCGGTCCTGGACACCCGCCCGGGCCCAGTATCGCCGGGCCACCCCCGTGTAGTCCTCGGAGATGTCGAAACAGGTGAGCCGGCCGCCCTCGGCCAACCCGCGGGCGATCGCCAGCGAGGACAGCCCGGTGAACGTGCCCACCTCCACCGCCTGCCGCGCCCCGAGCAGCCGGGTCAGGAACGTCAGGAACGCCGCCTGTTCCGGCGCCACCTGCATGCCCGCCTCGGCCGGTAGGGCTGCCCGGGTCTCCTCAACCAGATCCCGGACGATCTCGTCGGGGGTGGACCCGTGGGCCACCAGGTAGGCGTGCAGTTCCGGGGTCAGCGGCAACGGCTTCGTGGTCATGCCCGGACGTTAGCCGAGATGTTCGATTTCCTGGCCCCCTGGCGCGACCTTCGTCCACAGATCGACCAGGCGCAGCTCCAACTCGCCGAGAAGCCTCCGCAGCAACGGCAGCGAGAGCCCCACCACCGTGCCCGGATCACCCTCGATGCCGGTGAGGAACGCGCCACCCAACCCGTCGATGGTGAACGCCCCGGCCACCGCGAGCGGCTCACCTGTCGCCACGTATGCGGCGATCTCCTCGTCACTGATGTCGGCGAAGTGCACAGTGGTCGAGGCGACGGCCTCCGCACGTGACTCGCGCGCCACATCGATCAGGCAGTGCCCGGTGTGCAGCACGCCGCTGCGCCCACGCATCCGCTGCCACCGCCGGGTCGCGTCCGCCGCGTCGTCCGGCTTGCCCAGAATCTCGCCGTCGAACGCGAGCACCGAGTCGCAGCCGAGCACCAGCGTGCGCTCGTCCGGACCCGGACGCAGCCGACCGAGCACCGCCTGCGCCTTCAGCCGGGCCAGATCGAGACACAGATCCTCGGCCCGGTCGCTGACCACCTGCGACTCGTCCACGCCGCTGACCAGCACGTCGGGTTCGATCCCGGCGGCCTGGAGGAGCTTGCGGCGGGCGGGGCTCTGCGAGGCGAGCACGAGGCGCAACGGCACGGAGGTCGACACCCCGCCGACGCTACCGGCTGATCCTCGGCGGCGGGTCCCCGGCACGTCGACGCCGCCGCCAGAACAGATAGCCGCCGCCCGCGGCCAGCAGCACCCCGAGAGTCGCGACGCCCCGGACCGTGCTGTTGTCACTGCCGGTCCCGGGCGAGGTCGAGGCGGGGGCCGTGACCCCGGTCGATTCAAAACCAAGCGGGGGTACGTCGGCAGTGAGCGCGGCGACCAGGTCGATGACCCCGTAGCCGTACTGGTCGTCGCGGCCGGGCGGTCCCTTGTCGATGGCGGTCGCAGTGAGCCGGTGAGCGACTTCTTCGGCGGGGAGGTCGGGATATTTGGAGCGGATAAGGGCGGCGGCCCCGGCCACGATCGCAGTGGCGCTGGAGGTTCCAGTGCCCTTTGAGTACTTGCCGCCAATGCTTGTGCTGTAGATGTCGACCGCCGGAGCCGCGACATCAACTTCGGGCCCGCTTGCAGATATTGCCGCGTGCAGGCCGTCCCGATCGATCCCACTTACAGCGATGACACCTGGCTCGGACGCAGGGTAACCCACAATTACGTCTTCAGGTAGGTTCCCGGCTGAAGCGACTATGACAATGTTTGCATCTAGGGCTAGCTTAATGGCCCTCTGAAGGCGAATGCTGGCACCTGTGACCGCGGAAACGCTTACTATATCCACATGTTGAGTGACTGCCCACTCGATGCTCGCCGCAAGCTCGTCCGAATTTCCCTTCTTTTCTGTGATGCCGGTTCGTATGGGTAGTAGCTTCGCCTTGGGCGCCACCCCCATTGCTCCGCCATTTCCTCCATTGCCGTGAGCCGCAATTAAGCCTGCCATCGACGTGCCATGGCCATTTTGATCTTGGCGACCGTCACCTTCGCCGGTCGCGTCGGTTCCAGGAAGAATGTTGCCCGCCAAATCTGGATGGAGATCGATGCCAGTGTCTGGAACCGCGACCGTGACGCCGCCGCCTTGGCTAAGGTGCTGAGCTTCCCCCACTTTGAGGAAGCCGAGGTGCCATTGATCCTTGCGGATTTCTCTCTGAGCTGGAGGTGGTCCATTGAGAGGTGCGATCAGAGAGCCGGTGAGAGCTGAGAGAGCAAGTCCAACTGCTAGGACTGAAATCATTGCCGGTCGAGACCAATTGCTGGGCCCGGATCGGGGGGACCATGATCCTTCGGTGGCCGCATTACTGGCTCTACTCCCTCTTCCACTTGCCAAGGGTTGTCGGCATCCCAATGGCTCTTATTTTCGATTCCACCTCTGAGTCTAGGTGGTGTGGCATGGCCATTCGGGAAGCTGCCTCCGGTGGTTGTGGAGCCCGGGCTTCCGCCCAGGGGTGACAGCCCATTAATGCCAATCGGTGGCGTTAACTTCCCGGTTCCAGGCCGTGAACCGGCGCCGCCCGTAGGCGCAGTTCCTGCCCCGCCTCCGCCGATCACTCCGCCCACCGGGTTGGCTCTGCGGGGTGACGCGCCCCCATTCGTGTTCGGAACACCTATAGTTGGGTTTCCGCCAATTATGCCTCCGGTTGGCAACGGCCGGGGTGGGGAAGGAAAGGTTGAGCCTCCCCCGATTGTGCGATTTGGTCCGATCGCCTCAGGTCTAGCGGGGCTCTGCGAATTAGTGATTGGAGGAAGTGGAGGGTTTATGGCCCCGCCTGTAGCCGTTGCGGGGCTTGGGACGGACAGACCCGAAGGCGTAGCGGGTCCCGGCGATGTAACCGCACTGCTGGCGGCACCCAGAATGGGTCCGCCGCCTGGGTGGGACGACACTGGCGGCTGGTCTGCCCTGGGCGTCGCCCGTGGCTGCGCACCAGGGGAGCTGGCGGGCACCGGGACGACGGGTGGAATTATCGGGACAGCGTTCCCATACGCATCTGCGTCTTCGGTTTGTCTCGGGAGCTTGGCCCTCGGAGGAGGCTGGCGGAGCATGACCTGGGCCTGCTGGAGTTCTCCGCTCAACCCCGTCATCAACCCGCGCGCCCGTACGTTCAACTGCTCCAGGTCGTCGTCCGTCACCGGGGGCCGTTCCGGCAGCCGGCTGCCCGCCACCGCCTTCGGGTCGGCGATGATCGCCTCGTACGCCCGCTTCTGACCCAGCTTGGTCGCGTACTCGTCGTAGAGCGGTTGCAGTTGGGTGCGGGCGCTTCCGATGGCGCGGGATGCGGCGGCCAGCGCGTCGTAGTTCGCGGCGGCGGCGTCGTGTGTGTGTTGGACGCGCTCGATGAGCTGGTCGAGTTCGCCGACGTACGCCCTGGCGGCGGCGTTGGTCTCGGGTGGCCACGCTTCGGCGAGCCCGCGTCGGTATTCCCGCAGCCGGCCGAGGTGGGCAAGCGCGAGGTCGCAGACCTTGCGCCAGCCGGCGACCTGCTTCCACTGGCCGGTGGTGTCCTGGTCGTGCAGGCACGCCCACATGCTCAGCACGTCCATCAGCCGCCAGTCGGTGAGCCCGGAGGTGCGTCCGCCGCCCCGTTCGATCACGGCAGGACCACCCGCCCCTGGTCGGGTCCGGTGGGGTCGGCAAGTGGTGGGGTGGGGCGCGCGACGGTGGTGGGGGGTGCGGCGAGCGCCCGTTCGACGTCGGCGACGCGGGCGGAGGAGAAGGCGTCCGAGTCGTCGTAGTGGGCGGCGATCCGCCCGGCGGCGTCGGCCAGCCGGCCGGTGGCGGGGGCGAGGTCCCACACGGCGCTGACCGCGGCTTTCTGGGTCTCGTGGTGGGCCTGCATGAACTGGACCAGCTCGATGAAGGCGTCGGCCGGGTTGGGCACGGGAGCTTTCATGTCGTCGGCGATGTAGGACAGGTGGGGCGCGTAGTTGCGGGTGACCTCGTCCTGTAGCCGGTCGGCGAACTCCCTCATCTGGCGGATGTCGGCCTCGATGCCGCCGTAGTCACGCAGCCAGCCGCCTGGCCGGTTGTCCTCCGGGATCATCGGACCTCCCTGCCCGTCACCACACGGTTTCCCTGAGTGAGGTTAATGGCTCCACTCGAATCCCGGCAGCCCCGACGTGGCTCCCGTACGCGGGGAAGGTTTCAGCGGGGAAGGCCGGAGGCGCGCCACGCGCCGGGACCGGCGGCGGGCGTCGCGCCGACCGGGCGGGCGCTGCGCGTCCAGTGCGACACCGCGGTGGGGGCGGCGACCGCGACCGGCCGGGTCCGCACCATGATCGCGCCGACCAGAGCGGCCAGCTCCTCGGCGGTGGGCACCCCACGGACGATCCGGAACATCGGCTCTTCGGCAGACATGGACCCGAGAGTACGCGTCGTGAAGTCGACCTTCGTCAGACAGTGGCGTGCCGGCGGTGTGCGCGTCGGGGTGGCCGGGTACCGTTTCTGCGATGTCGAACGCACTTCCCCAACTCGTCGCTGACCGGTATCGGCTTCTCACGCCGCTCGGTCAGGGCGGCATGGGCCGCGTCTGGAAGGCGCGGGACGAGGTGCTGCACCGGGATGTCGCGATCAAGGAGTTGGTCCCGCCACCGGGTCTGACCCCGGACGAGCGCCGCGAGATGCGGGAGCGCTCGCTGCGTGAGGCGCGGGCCATCGCCCGGCTCAACAACGTCAACGTGGTCCGCATCTTCGACGTGCTGCGCACCGACGGCGACCCGTGGATCGTCATGGAGTACGTCGCGTCGAAGTCGTTGCAGGACACGATCGCCGAGGACGGCCCGGTGTCGGTGGCCAAGGCGGTCGAGGTCGGGCTCGGCGTGCTCGGCGCGTTGAAGGCCGCGCACAAGGCCGGCATCATGCACCGCGACGTCAAGCCGGGCAACGTGCTGCTCGGCGAGGACGGTCGGGTGGTGCTCACCGACTTCGGCCTGGCGACCATCCCGGGCGACCCGAACGTGACCCGCACCGGCATGGTGCTCGGTTCGCCGGCCTACATCTCGCCCGAGCGGGCGCGGGACGGCACGGCCGGGCCGGAGGCCGACCTGTGGTCGCTCGGCGCGACGCTCTACGCCGCCGTGGAGGGCAAGTCGCCGTACGCCCGCCCGTCGGCGATCGCCACGCTTGCCGCGCTCGCCACCGAGCCGATGCCGCCGCCACGCAACGCGGGGCCGCTCAAGCCGGTGCTTCAAGGCCTGCTGCGCAAGGACCCGGACGAGCGGATCACCGCCGAGGTGGCGGAGCGCATGCTGCGCAAGGTCGGTGGTCGGCGGGGGGTCAAGGGCATCTCGCTGCTTGACGGCGTACGCCGGCCGGGGCCGAACGGTCCGCGCGTGCCGCGCCCGCCGCTGGTGCCGGCGCCGCGCCCGGCCGACGACCAGGTCGAGCGCGCGGCCACCTCGGCGTCCGGGGTCGCCGCGGCCGGTGCTGTGGCCGCCGCCGACCCGACGGCGAAGGTGCCGACGCCTACCTCCGACGCCGGCCCGACCGCGAAGGTGAGCCCGCCGGTCACCGAGCCGACGACGAAGCTCGACGCCGGCCCGCAGGTCGACGAGGTGCGGGTGGATGACGTCGATCCGGCGCTCGACGAGACCCGGCTCGACGGTGAGCCGGTGGCCGCCGCTCCCGCCCAGCGCTCGGCCCCGGTCAGCCCGGCCCCGGTCAGTCCGGCCTCGGGTGACTCCGTTCCGGTCAGCCCGGCCCCGGTCAGCCCGGCGCCGACGACCGGCCGGGCGACGGTGCTGCCGGGGGTCAAGGCGCCGAACCGGCGGAACCTGCTGATCGGCGCGCTGGCCCTGCTGCTGCTCGTTGGCCTGGCGGTGGCCGTGCCGCTGCTCAACAACGGCGACGACGACGGCGATCAGCCGTCGGCCGGTTCCTCGGTGGCGTCGGCGGTCCCGCCCGCAGCAAGCGACAGCGCCTCGCCGAGCGCCAGCGCCAGCGCGTCCCCGAGCAGTTCGTCGCCCAGCCCGACGCCGTCGGCGAGCCCGTCGGCGTCGGCGTTCACCCTGCCGACCGGTTGGCGCTATTACACCGGCTCGAACGGCTTCAAGGTGCCGATCCCGAACGGCTGGCAGGCCCGGCCCGGCAACAACCAGGTCGTGCTCTACGAGGTCGGCGGCGCCAAGCGGGTCCTGTTCATGCAGTGGACCAACTCGCCGAAGAAGGACGCGTTGGCCGACTGGCGTGAACAGGAGCCGTACCGGGGCTCGCGCGTCAGCGGCTACAAGTTGGTCGACATCACCCGGTGCAACGGCTACTACCGCACCTGCGCGGACTGGGACTGGCTGGAGACGCGCGACGGCGGCACCCGCTTCCACGTGCGTAACCGGGGCGTGGCGACGGCAAGCAACCGGGGGTACGCGCTGCGCTGGGAGGTGCCGGCGAAGGACTGGGAAGCCAACCTGGGCGCCTTCGACGTCATCACCAGGGGCTTCGTGCCGGACCGGGAGAACTGACGCCCGGTAATCCCACCGTCGTCCAACTCACTGGCATGACTTTCCGTAGCGGGGGGTATGGATACCCCTGACGACGGAAGGAGGTGCGACATGGGTTACCGACGCAGGGACACCGGCCCCCGGCTGGCGCTGTGGATGCTCGTCGCGCTCGGCGACGCCGTCCTGCTCCTGATTTCCGCCGGCATGTCCGCGCCGGTCGCGGTCCTCGGTGTTTTCACCCTCACCATCGCGGGGGTCGCGGTGTGGCGCTGGACGCGCCGACCCGCCACGGTTCCCGTCCCGACCGCCACCCGCCGCCGCGCCTGAGCCAGGACCAGACGGTACGACGACAGCGGGACCGCCTCGACCCGAGGCGATCCCGCTGCGGAGCCGTGTCCGTCAGGTGTTGTTGGCCAGGGCGATCAGCCGGCTGCGGTCACCGTTCCAGTAGTTGCGGTCGACGTTGCCGCTGATCCCGGAGACGCTGCCGGTGCTCGTGTACTGCCAGAAGCTCCACACCGGCGCGCCGGCCGGCAGGGTGCCGGGCGCGCTGGCCCAGCGGGCGAGCCACAGCGGGTGGTTGGCCCACGGGCCGGTCCAGCTTCCGGTGCACTGGTTCCACCAGCTCGCCGTGGTGTAGATGACCGCGTACCGGCCGGTGCGGGAGCGGTAGGTGTTGAGGAAGTCCTGGATCCAGTTGCGCATGCCTGTGGTGCTCAGGCCGTAGCAGGTGCCGCCGCTGTACGGGTTGGCCTCGACGTCGAGCGCGGCGGGCAGCGTACGGCTGTCCGCGGACCAGGCGCCGCCGTTGCTGGCCAGGTAGTTGGCCTGGGTGGAGCCGGCGGAGATGTTCGGCCGGGCGAAGTGGTAGGCGCCCCGGATCACCCCGGCGTTGTAGGCGTTCACGTAGTTCGCGTTGAAGCTGCTGTCCTTGTAGCTGGTGCCCTCGGTGGCCTTGATGTAGGCGAACTGGATGCCGGCGTTGCGCACGCTTGTCCAGTTGATGCTGCCCTGGTAGTGGGAGACGTCGACGCCGGGCGTGGTCGCGGCGGCGGCCGGTCCGCCGGTCGCCACGAGGGCCGCGGCCGCGGTGGCGGCCACGGTCAGGCCGGTCGCGAGCAGCCGGCGTACGGAGAGTCTGGTACGGGCCATGGTTTGCCTCCAGAGGACGTCAACTGATTGACGCCCATCTTTGGAGGTTAGTGCCCTAGATCGCAATAGGGCGCAAAGAAATTTTCATTCAGTCACCGGAGGTCGCCAGGGTCCATCGCCCAACGAAACGGCTCGGTAACGCTCAGCGTCTCACCGGCCTTCGCCACGCGGTCCTCGACGTAGTGCCCCCCGTCGAGCCGGTACAGCCGCAGCGAGTGGCTGTCGCCGTCCTGCTCGACCAGCAGATACCACGGAATCCGGGCCACCGCGTAGAGCTGCATCTTGACCACCCGGTCGGCACCGGCGTTACCGGGCGAGACGATCTCACAGACGAGTTTCACCTCGCCCGCTTCGACCACCGCGCCTTCGTCGTCGGTGTCGGCGACAACGACGTCGGGGATGACTATGCGGTCGGCGCCGAGCCGGACATTGACCGCCTCGAACACCAGCAGCCCGAGTGGCCGGGCGGCCCGGCGCAGGCTGTCCACGAGATTCCAGGAGACCAGCTGATGCCTCTTGCTCGGAGCAGGGCTCACGATCAGGCTCCCGTCGAGCAGTTCGATGCGGTCGTGGTTGTCACCCAGCGCGAAATAGTCGGCCTCGGTCAACGGCTCAACGTGTGACCTCGGGGGCTCCCACGGAGCTGCGCTCATCGACCTCACCTCCGTTCCGGCGCCTCGTCCGATCAGTCTCACACTCTATGAGACGCGGCCGGTCGAACGACACGGCTCGGGCCGGTAGGCTCCCCGCCCATGCCCCTGTTCGACGGCCTCACCACGCTCTGGGACACGCTGCTGAGCGCCCAGCCGGACCCGCCGCCGCTGCTTGTGGTGCTCACCGCCGTGGTCGCGCTCGCCGTGGTCGCCGCCCGGGTGCCCTGGCGGATCGCCCGCAACGCGGTGACCATCGCGCACGAGGGCGGCCACGCGCTTGTGGCGCTGCTCACCGGCCGCCGGCTGCACGGCATCCGGCTGCACTCGGACACCTCCGGGCTGACCCTCTCCGCCGGCCGACCCACCGGGCCGGGCATGATCCTCACGCTTGTCGCCGGGTACGTCGCCCCGTCGCTGCTCGGTCTCGGTGGCGCGTGGCTGCTGGCCGGTAACCGGATCACCCTGCTGCTCTGGCTGGCGGTGGCGCTGCTGCTGGCCATGCTGCTGCTGATCCGCAACCTCTTCGGCGCGCTGTTGGTGCTCGTCACGGGCGGTGTCGTGCTCGCCGTCTCCTGGTACACCTCGCCCCAGGTGCAGGCCGTTTTCGCCTGGACCTCGATCTGGTTCCTGCTGTTCGGCGGCGTGCGGCCGGTGTTCGAGCTGCGCCGCCAGCGCAGCCGGGGCCGGATGCCGGAGTCGGACGCCGACCAGCTCGCCCGGCTCACGCCGTTCCCGCCGCTGTTCTGGGTGGGGCTGTTCCTGCTGACCAGCGTCGGCGCGTTGCTCGCCGGCGCGCTGCTGCTGACCGGCCCGCTCCTCGCCGACTCCGGCCTCACCGGCTGACCCTTCCCGCGTTCAGTACCACGCGCGCCCACTTCAGCATCCCGCACCCGTTCTCCCGGCAGTGAGCGCAGCGGCCTGTGACGTGGTGCTGCGTCACCACGCGCTGCGCTGTCCAAATCACAAGGGCCGGCGTCATGGCCCCTTCATCGATCGGCACGGTCAGACCTTCCCAGACAGGCAGGTCCGAGCACCGAACCCCGTTCAAGTGCCCGAACCGCTACCGGTTGTGACCAGGTAACCGTCGCCCGAGAGTCGACCCCCTGTCAAGTGTGACAGGGAATAAGGATTGCCCATGCCACGGCACTAGCAGCTCAAACAGGTGACGCTCATGGGCTTGCGAATCCGTAAGGGGGTGAGCTCGGGATCCTCTGTTCATGGTCCGGAAGTTGTACGGCTCCGCTGAGCTACAGGAACGTCTGGGCGTGTCGCGCGTCCGGGTCGTCCAGCTCACGAGCCGACCCGACTTCCCCGAGCCGTTCGAACGCCTGGCCGGTGGCTCGGTCTGGTGGGCGGAAGACGTGGAGCGGTGGATCGCAGCACACCAGCCGTGGAAGGCGCGCGGAGCGGACGAGCCGCCCCTGCCCGAAAGCTAGGACTGAGCGCCCGCTCCACCCGTCGATTGATGTCACCCCCGTGGGGCAGAATCGGACGATGCGATACGTGATCATCGGAGCGGGCGCGGTCGGCGGCACCATCGGCGTACTCCTGGCCGAGGCCGGCCGGGACGTGACGCTCGTGGCCCGCGGCGCGCACCTGGACGCGGTGCGTGAGCGAGGGTTGACGCTGCGGCGGCCCGACGGCGCGGTGACCGCCCGGCCGCCAGCGGTGGCCGGCCCGGACGGTCCGCCGCTGCCGGCGGACACCGTGCTGGTGCTCACCGTGAAGTCGCAGGACACCGCCGCCGCGCTGGCGACCTGGGCGGACGTCCCGGTCGAGGGCGGCGGGACGGCGGGGGAGCGGCTGCCGGTCGTGCTCGCCCAGAACGGCGTGGCGAACGAAACGGCCGCGTTGCGCCTCTTCGCCCGCGTGCACCCGGTCTGCGTGTGGCTGCCCTGCACCCACCTGGAGCCGGGCGTGGTGATCGCCAACGGGCATCCGCATCCGGGCATGCTGCACCTCGGGCGCTACCCGACCGGCGCGGACGACACCAGCCGGGCGGTCGCCGCCGACCTGACCGCCGCCGGTTTCGTCGCCCCGGTCCGCGACGACGTGATGCGCTGGAAGTACGGCAAACTCCTGGTGAACCTCGGCAACGGCCTCCAGGCGCTGCTCGGCCGGGACATGCCCGAGGACCTGTCGCAGCGGGTACGCGCCGAGGGCGAGGCGGCGCTTGCCGCCGCCGGCATCCCGCACACCACACGCGAGGAGGAGGCCGCCGAACGCGGCGACCTGGTGTCATACCAGCCGGTCGACGGCGAGTCGAGAGCCGGCGGCTCCACCTGGCAGAGCCTGGCCCGGGGCGCCGGCTCCGCCGAGGCCGACCACCTCAACGGCGAGATCGTGCTGCTCGGCCGCCTGCACGGGGTGCCCACCCCGGTCAACGCGGCGGTGCAGGTCGCGGTGCGCCGGGCGGTCCGGGAGCGGATCCCGGCCGGCGAGTTCCCGCTGAGCGAGCTGGAGAAATTGCTCGGCTGACCGCGCAACCCGAACCGCGCCGCCAGGCGTGTCCCTGGCGGAGACGGGGAGGTGGCAGTGCCCGACAGCGACGGGTTCGACGAGTTCTACCGCGGCAGCCGACAACGGCTGCTCGGCTTCGTCTACGTGCTCACCGGTGACCTGGCCGAGGCGCAGGACGCCGTGCAGGAGGCGTACATCCGGGCCTGGCAGCGGTGGTCGACGGTGCGCTCCTACGACGACCCGGAGTCCTGGGTGCGGGTGGTGGCCAGCCGGGTCGCGGTGAGCCGGTGGCGCAACCTGCGTAGCCGCGCCCGCGCCTACCTGCGGCACGGTGCGGTGGAGCACGCGCCGGCGCCGAGCACCGAGACGATGGACGTGGTCGCCGCGCTGCGCCGGTTGCCCGAGGCCCAACGCACCGCAATCGCGATGCACTACCTGCTCTGCATGCCGGTCGCCGAGGTGGCCCGGGAGACAGAGGCGCCGGTCGGCACTGTCAAGGCCCGGCTGTCCCGGGGGCGGACCGCGCTCGCCGGGCTGCTCGCCGTGGTGGATCTGGAGGAGGAGGCGGCAGATGCCTGACGATGCCACGCTCGTGGAGGTGCTGCACCAGGACCTGCGGGACGTCCGGTGGGCGGAGCCGGCGGAGATCCGAGCCGCCGGCGGGCGGCGCAGCCGGCGGACCGCCGCGTTGGCCGCCGTGTCGCTGGTGCTGGTGGCCGCGCTCGGCGCGACATTCGTGGACCGGACCCGCGCACCGGCACCGGCCCCCGCCGCTGGCCCGGCGGGAAGCGCGGAGATCAGCGTGGAGGCGATGCTGGCCGCGACCGACGTGCCGGCGGAGACGGACGAGCGCCTCGGCGACACCGGCCTCGGCGAGCGGGTCCGGGTGGACGACATCCTTCAGGCGTGCGCACAGAAACAGGGTCTGCCGGCGGATGAGCTCACGTCGCGTTACTCCCGCTCGCAGACCCTGATCGGGACCGTCGAGGTTTCGGGCGCCGCCCCCTACCGGACGCCGTTCGTCAGCCAGGACGTCTACCGGTTGGAGACCGGGGGCGCGGAACGGCTCTTCGCCGATCTCGACCAGTCCGTCACGGCCTGTGCGGATTGGCGGCAGTCGATCCGGGCTCAGGGCGATCAAGGGGTGGTCGACATGACGGTCGGGCACCGGTGGACGGTGCTTGCCCGGGCCTTCGCCGGTGATCAGGCGATCCTGCTCCGGCACACCGTGTCCGAGGCGGTGTACCCGACAGTCGCCGAGCCGGTGATGATCCCGGCTCGGCCCGAGGACCGGCTGGTCGTCCAGGTCGGCGACCTGGTCACGGTCGTGGTCCCGGAGGGACCCCTGCAACCGGACGTCCCGGGGGCCACGATGACGCAGGCGAAGCTGTTCGATCTGGCGCGTGCCGCGGCCGACCGGATGTGCGTCGCCGCCAACCCCGGCTGCTGAACCGGGCCGCGTGTTAAGAGGGGCCCCCTGCTCTACCGGAGGCGTTAAGCGGGGGCCCCTCCTTACACCTACAGGGGGATGTTGCCGTGTTTCTTCGGCGGCAGCGTCTCGCGCTTGGTGCGCAGCACCCGCAACGCCCGGACGATCTGGGTGCGCGTCTCGTGCGGTGGGATCACCCCGTCGATGTAACCGCGCTCAGCCGCGATGTACGGGTTGGCGAGCGTGTCCTCGTACTCGGCGATCTTCTCGGCCCGCACCGCCGCCGGGTCGTCCGCGTTCGCCAGATCCGAGCGGTAGAGGATGTTCACCGCGCCCTGCGCGCCCATCACCGCGATCTGCGCGGTCGGCCAGGCGAAGTTGAGGTCCGCGCCGAGGTGCTTGGAACCCATCACGTCGTACGCGCCGCCGTACGCCTTGCGGGTGATGACGGTGACCTTCGGGACGGTGGCCTCGGCGTACGCGTAGATGAGCTTGGCGCCCCGGCGGATGATGCCGTCCCACTCCTGCCCGGTGCCGGGAAGGAAGCCTGGCACGTCCACGAACGTCAGCACCGGCACGTTGAACGCGTCGCAGGTGCGGACGAACCGGGCCGCCTTCTCCGAGGCGGCGATGTCGAGCGTGCCGGCGAACTGCATCGGCTGGTTGGCCACCACGCCTACCGGGCGTCCCTCGACCCGGCCGAAGCCGACCACCATGTTCTGCGCGTACAACGGCTGGACCTCGAGGAACTCGCCGTCGTCGAGCACGTGCTCGATCACCCGGTGCATGTCGTACGGCTGGTTGGCCGAGTCCGGGATCAGCGTGTCCAACTCCCGGTCGTCGTCGGTGACCGCCAGGTCCGCCGGGGCGTCGAACACCACCGGCTCGTCCAGGTTGTTCGACGGCAGGTACGACAGGAGCGCCTTCACGTAGTCGACCGCGTCCTCCTCGTCGGTGCCGAGGTAGTGCGCGTTGCCGCTGCGGGAGTTGTGGGTGCGGGCCCCGCCCAGCTCCTCCATGCCGACGTCCTCGCCGGTGACCGTCTTGATGACGTCCGGGCCGGTGATGAACATGTGCGAGGTCTGGTCGACCATCACGGTGAAGTCGGTGACCGCCGGGGAGTAGACCGCGCCACCCGCGCACGGGCCCATGATCAGGGAGATCTGCGGGATGACGCCGCTGGCCCGCACGTTGCGGAAGAAGATCTCGCCGTAGAGGCCGAGCGAGGCGACGCCCTCCTGGATCCGCGCGCCGCCGGAGTCGTTGATGCCGACCACCGGGCAGCCGATCTTCATGGCCAGGTCCATCAGCTTGACGATCTTCTCGCCGAAGACCTCGCCGAGGGAGCCGCCGAAGACGGTGAAGTCCTGCGCGAAGACGCAGACCTGCCGGCCGTCCACGGTGCCGTAACCGGTCACCACGCCGTCGCCGTACGGTCGGGTCCGCTCCAGGCCGAAGTTGGTGGAGCGGTGCCGGGCGAACCCGTCCAGCTCGACGAAGGAGCCCTCGTCGAGGAGCATGTCGATCCGCTCCCGGGCCGTCTTTTTGCCCCGCGCGTGCTGCTTCTCGACCGCGCGTGCCGACCCGGCGTGCACCGCCTCGTCGACCCGTCGCTCCAGGTCCGCCAGCTTGACGGCGGTTGTGTGGATGTTGGTCCCGGTCTCGGTAGTCACCCGTGGAATATAACGATGGTTCAGGTGAGTGATGCTGTGCAGTGCGCCTCACCCGGGGCCGTAGGCTGGCGGGATGCCCGGCTCGCCGTACACCGATCTGGACCGCCCGCCGCTGTCGGCGGCCCGGCTGCGGCGCGCGCTCGTCGCCCCGCACGGGCCCTGGCGCCGGCTGGAACTGGTGGCGGAGACCGGCTCGACGAACGCCGACGTGGTGGCCGCGGCGCGGGCCGGCGAGCCGGAGGGCCTGGTGGTGGTCGCCGAACGGCAGACCGCCGGCCGGGGCCGCCGCGGCCGGATCTGGCAGTCGCCGCCGCGCGCCGGCATCGCCGCGAGCGTGCTGCTCCGGCCGGGTGAGGCGGTCGCCGAACGCGGCTGGGCGCCGGTGCCCGCCACCGGGTACGGCTGGCTGCCGCTGCTCGCAGGCGTCGCGCTGGCCGAGGCGGTACGGCTGCTGGCCGAGCTGGACGCCCGGTTGAAGTGGCCCAACGACCTGCTCGTCGACGGCGCGAAGTGCGCCGGGGTGCTGGCCGAGGCGGTGCCCGGCGACGGGGCCGCCCAGCCACCCGCGATCGTGGTCGGCGTCGGCCTGAACGTGACCCTGCGCGCCGGTGAGCTGCCGGAGAACCCGACCGGCCTGCCGGCCACCTCGCTCCAACTCGCCGGCGCCACCGCCACCGACCGGGATCCGCTGCTGCGGGCGCTGCTGCGCGCGCTCGCCGACTGGTACGAACGCTGGCGCGACGCCGGGGGCGACGCGGTGGCCAGCGGGTTGCGTGAGGCGTACCTGGCCGGCTGCGCCACGATCGGCCGCCAGGTGCGGGTGCTGCTGCCGGACGGCCGTGCGGTGCACGGCACCGCCACCGGCGTGGACCCCGACGGCCAGCTCCTGGTGGAGACCGCCGCCGAAACCCTCCACCTGGCCGCCGGCGACGTCCTCCACCTGAGGTGAAAGGCGGGGGCCCTTCTTAACGCCTTCGGTAGAGGCGGGGCCCCTTCTTAACACCCGCCCTCGGCAGCCGCCCGCGCGGCCGATGCCGCCCGGGTGCGCTGACCGGTTACGGTCAGCGCGTCTGGTTCTGCGAGGAGGTCGGAAGTGGCATTTCCCGAAGACGTGCTCACCGAGGACGAGCACGTCGTGTTGCACCTGCACCCGCACTGGAAGGCCCTCATCCGGCCGATCCTGGTGTTGGCCCTGACCGTCGCGGCGGTGGTCGTCGCCTGGATCCTGCTACCAGGTGGCGACGGCGGCACCATCGCGCTCTACACCATCGCCGGGCTCGGTCTGGTGCTGGCCCTGTGGCTGGGCCTGTGGCCGTTCCTGGTTTGGCGCACCACGCACTACCTCTTCACCAACGAGCGGGTGCTGCTCCAGGAGGGGGTGTTCTCCCGGCACCGGCGGGACCTGCCGCTGACCCGGATCAACGACCACGCCATGAGTCAGCGTTTCGTGGAGCGGATGCTCGGTTGCGGCACGTTGACGATCGAGTCGGCAGGTGAGCGGGGCCAGTCGGTGCTCGCCGACGTGCCGCACGTGGACCGGGTGCAGACGAAGCTCTACGAGCTGGTCGAGGCCCACCACGACAAGCACAGCCTGGGTGACGGCGAGATGCGCGACATCCTGGCCGACATGGCCGAGGGGAAGTCCCTGCGCGACCCGTCCTGACGTTCCCGTAGCGCCGGAGCGGCGCGAGGGCCGCCGGACCGGGCGAGAATTGTCAGCGGCGGGCGCGGCGGGGTTGGAGCTCGGCGGCGAGTTCGGCGTCCAGGTTGGCGCCGATCGCGCCGCCGAGGGCGTCGGCCGGTGCGGCCCGGCCCTGCGGCGGGGTGTAGTCGCCCGCCGGGCGGCCCGTGCCCAGGGGCGGCTCTTCCTCCTCCAGTTCGCTGACGGACTCGGCCAGCTCGGCCACCGGGTCCATCTCGGCGACGTTGTCCCACTCGTCCCGGGGCACCGCGTGCCAGGTCTCCTCGGCGTGCTTGGGCACCGGCTGGAACACGAACGTCCGGTAGGACCAGAAGCGGAACAGGGTGGCAAGCAGGACGCCGACCGTCTTCGCGAGGTTCAACGCCAGCAGACCGTGCACGCCGAAGCCGTACTTGGCCAGGGCCAGGACGCCCAGTTCGATGATCAGGCCGGCGCCGTTGAAAACGAAGAAAAGGGCGTATTCGCGCCGGAGCGCGGATTTCGGTCGATCCCGGTACGTCCAGTGCCGATTCATCAGATACGACGTGATCGTCGCCACGATGGTCGCGATCACCGTCGCCTTGAGCTGACCGTCCCGGAAAATCGTGAGCGCCAGCGCATTGAACACCGCGTAATTGATGACGGTGTTGATGCCGCCGACGATGCCGAATTTGGCCGCCTCGCGGATGAACTTCTGCCAGCGCTCGGGCAGCAGACGGACTCCAGGCATGCGGAACACCTTAGGGCAGTGGGCAGGGCCGGCTGGGCCCGGCGGGTCGGGATGGGCGGTGGGTCACGCCCCGGACTCTCGATCGTGGCTCGTCGCCGGAACGGGGGGAGTTCCCGCCTCGACGAAGACGAACCGTCGGTACGACCAGAACCGGAACAGCGTGCCCAGGCCGGTGCCGACGATGAAGCTGGCGATGTTGTCGGCCAGCGGCGTCTGGAACACCTCCGGCCAGAGCGCTCCCAGGCCGTAGTGACTGATCGCCAGGCAGGACACCGCGATGCCGAGGCCCACGGCGTTGAAGAAGAAGAACAGCGCGTACTCGCGGGCGGGGTGGGAGCGCTGCCGGTGCCGCCAGGTCCAGAACCGGTTGCCGACGAACGCGACGGTCGCGGCGATCACGGTGGAGATGGTCTTGGCGGCCAGCGGGGGCATGCCGCGACCGCTCGCCATGTAGTTGAAGAGCGCGAAGTCGACGAAGAAGGCGAAACCGCCGACGGTGGCGAACTTGCTCAGCTCGTGGATGAGGTGACCGAAACGGTGGAGCAGGGCTCCGATCGGACCCCGGCGGGTCGGTGGAGCCCCCGGTTGATCCCCGGTCATCGTCGTGGCCACTCGCAGAGAGTACCGGTTGCCCCTGAACGGGGCCGACTGCAACGGCGAGTCGCCCGGCGGGAACCTCGCCGACCGCCTGGCGGATCACCGCCGCCGGCCGCCGCTGCCCCTGGCGCGGTTCGCGCGATTCGCCGGTCCGTGAACGGAGCGTAACGGACGGTACGAATGCGGAGAACGTGTTCCGGGCCGGCGCCGGGAAGGTTCACCGCAGGATTTGCGTGAAACTGCGCGCGAAAGCGGGTATCAGATCGTGAAGCCGCAGCGTGGGCGTACCTTGTGCAGTTCTTCACAACCAGTCCCACTGACTGGGGACGCAGCCCGGTTTACGCTGAGTCCAATCCCAGGTTTCCACGACGGCGGCGCTCTCGCTCGCCAGAACTCGTGCATCCCATAGATCGGTCAGCGTCGACCACAAGGAGATGTGACATGGTTGCTCCGGCTGTTGTGCGGGGTATCGATCAGGCCCCGACGTCCCACCCGAAGCTGCTCGCCTGGGTTCGCGAGGTCGCGGAACTGACCACCCCGGAGCGGGTGGTCTGGGTGGACGGGTCCGACGAGGAGTGGCGTCGCCTCACCGACGAGCTCGTCTCCAGCGGCACCCTGATCCGGCTGAATCCCGAGAAGAAGCCCAACTCCTTCTACGCGCGGACGGACCCGACGGACGTCGCCCGGGTCGAGGAACGCACGTTCATCTGCTCCGTCGACGAGGCGGACGCCGGCCCAACCAACAACTGGATGGCGCCGCCCGAGATGAAGCGGACGATGACGGAGCTGTACCGCGGCAGCATGCGCGGGCGCACCATGTACGTCATCCCGTTCTGCATGGGCCCGGTCGAGGCGGAGAACCCCATGTTCGGCGTCGAGATCACCGACAGCCCGTACGTGGTCGCCTCGATGCGGATCATGACCCGGATGGGGTCGTCGGTCCTGTCGGCGATGGGCGACGACGCCGACTTCGTGCACGCGCTGCACTCCATCGGCGCCCCGCTGGCCCCCGGCCAGCAGGACGTGGCCTGGCCGTGCAACGAGACCAAGTACATCTCGCACTTCCCGGAGACCCGGGAGATCTGGTCCTACGGCTCGGGCTACGGCGGCAACTCGCTGCTCGGCAAGAAGTGCTACTCGCTGCGGATCGCCAGCGTGATGGGGCGCGACGAGGGCTGGCTGGCCGAGCACATGCTGATCCTCAAGATCACCTCGCCCGAGGGCAAGGTCTACCACATCGCCGGCGCCTTCCCGTCCGCGTGCGGCAAGACCAACCTCGCCATGCTGGAGCCGACCATCCCGGGCTGGAAGGTCGAGACCATCGGTGACGACATCGCCTGGATGCGGTTCGGCCCGGACGGCCGCCTCTACGCGATCAACCCGGAGTACGGCCTGTTCGGCGTCGCGCCCGGCACCGACTGGAAGACGAACGCCAACGCCATGCGGACGCTGGACCGGGGCAACTCGGTCTTCACGAACGTGGCCCTCACCGACGACGGTGACATCTGGTGGGAGGGCATGGGTGAGCCGCCGGCGCACCTGATCGACTGGAAGGGCAACGACTGGACGCCGGAGAGCGAGAACCTCTCCTCGCACGCGAACAGCCGGTTCTGCACCCCGATCACCCAGTGCCCGATCCTGGCCGAGGACTACTACGACCCGAACGGCGTGCCGATCGACGCGATCCTGTTCGGCGGCCGGCGGCGCGACACCGTCCCGCTGGTCACCGAGGCGCGGGACTGGGTGCACGGGGTCTACATGGGCGCCACGCTCTCCTCGGAGACCACGGCCGCCGCCTCCGGCGCGGTCGGCGTGGTGCGTCGCGACCCGATGGCCATGCTGCCGTTCATCGGCTACCACGCCGGTGACTACTTCCGGCACTGGATCGAGATGGGCAAGGGCACCGACGGCGACGAGGCCAAGCTGCCCAAGATCTACTACGTCAACTGGTTCCGCAAGGACGCCGAGGGCAGCTTCCTCTGGCCGGGCTTCGGCGAGAACTCCCGCGTGCTCAAGTGGATCATCGAGCGGCTGGAGGGCCGGGGCGAGGCCGTGGAGACCCCGATCGGCATGGTGCCGGCGCAGGACGCGCTCGATGTCGACGGCCTCGACATGACGCCGGAGGACGTCCGGATCGCCCTGAAGGTCGACCCGGAGGAGTGGCGGCGGGAGTTGCCGCTGGTCACCGAGTGGTTCGAGAAGTTCGGCGACAAGCTCCCCGGCGTGCTCTGGGCCGAGTTGGACGCGCTTCGCGCGCGGCTGGACGCGGAGCCGCAGAAGTAGCAGGTGTGCAGGTTGCCCCTGCCGGGCAACATCGGATGCCATGAGGACGGCCGTCGAACCTGTCGAGGTCCGGCGGCCGTCCGCCGTCCGGGCGCTTACCACGCTGCTCGCCGTGACGGCGGCGGCCACCGTCGTGGTCGAACTGCTCAATTACTGGTACGCCCCGGAGCAGGAGTTCGGTCTCGCGGTACGCACCGGCTGGGCGATGCTCCGGTCGTTGGGCTTCCTGATCCTGATCGGGCACGTCAACCGGGGTCGGGTGGCGGCCCGGCCGTTCGGGCTGATCCTGGCCGTGACCACTGTCTTCGCGGTGGGCCGATTGATCGTGCCGCGGGCCGGCGTACCCGCGCTGCCCGGCCTGCTGGGCTTCGCGGCGCTCACCGCGCTCTGCGTGGCAGTGGTGGTGTTGCTCTACCGCTCCGACGCGGTCCGGGCACACCTGGTCCGGCACCGCAAGGGCCTGGTCGTCGAGGGCGGGACGATCGCCTGGCGTGAGATGGTGCCGAAGCGTCCGCAGGCGAACGGCTGGCTGCTCACCGCCCGGGTCGCGGCGTTCACCTACAGCCCGCTGATGCTTGTGCCGGCGCTTGTGGCGACCGGATCCGTGCTGGACGGAGGCGTCGCGGCCGTGCCGGCGCTGGTGTTCTGGTTCGGCGCCGGCATCGCGGCCAGTTACGCGGTGCTCTTCTGCACCGCGTTCCTGTTGCGCGGAAAGGGCTGGGCCCGCCGCGCACTCGTGGTGGTCACGCTCGGCGTGCTCGCGCTCGACCTTCCGCTCTGCTGGTGGCTGCTCGGCTCCGACGGCCTGATCCGCGACGGCGCCCCCCTGCTGACCGCGGCCACCCTATGCCTCTACTCCCTACACCGCTCCACCCCCTGACCCACCCACCGCACCCCGCTCACCCCAGTCCCGTCGATCAAGGAGTTCGTGTCACCACGACATCGCCTCAGGACAAAACTCCTTGATCACCGACGGCAGCCTCCGGTCCGGACGCCGCCCGGGTTGGGGTGGTGATCTGTGCGTGGGGGGCTGTCAGAAGTTCATCACGTCGGCGGCGACAAGCGGATGCCCTGCGCCACCAGCGCCGCGCCGCGCCGGGCCGATCCGCCGTGGCTATCCACCGCACCGCTCCCATGCGGCGGGCAACCCCTCGCCCGACGTCGATCTTGGACTTGTGGCACCTCCGATATCGGCCCGAAACCGACATGTCGTGGCACCGCAAGTCCAAGATCGACGAAACCCCTGATCCAAACCCGCCCGCACTTCCGAGAAGGGGCAAGCGGGTGATCATGAGGTTGACGGCGGTGTTGATCTCTGTGGATGCCGTTAACTCCATGATCACCTAGGCGAGCGGGGCGGGGCGAGGTGGGCGGGAGTGTGGTAGGTGGAGTGAAGTGGGCGGGCGCGGTGGGTGGGGAGGGCGGGGGGAAGCGGGGGAGGATGTGGGGGTGCGGGGTGCGGGGGGTGGTGCGGGGGGTGGTGCGGTGTGGGACGTGGTGGTGGTGGGGGCGGGGCCTGCGGGTGCCGCCGCGGCGATCGCGGCGCGGCGGGGTGGGGCGGGGCGGGTGCTGCTGCTCGACCGGTACGACTTTCCCCGGGACAAGGCGTGCGGGGACGGGATCGCCGCGCACGCGCTGGACGTCCTCGCCGAGCTGGGCGTGACCGGCGCGGTCGACGGGTACGCGCCCCTGCCGGCGCTGCGCCTGGTCGGCCCGGGCGGCGGCACGGTGGCCCGGGCGCTGCCCCGCCCCGCGTACACGGTGCCCCGGCGGGTGTTCGACGCGCGCCTGGTCCGGGCGGCGGTCGAGGCCGGGGCGGAGCTGCGGCGGCACACCGTCCGCCGGGTGGAGGTGGGCGCCGACCGGGTGGTGCTCGACGGGGAGCTGGCCGCGCGGGTGGTGGTCGGGGCGGACGGCGCCGGTTCGGTGCTGCGCCGGGCGCTCGGGCATCAGGTGAACCCGGACCGGCATCTCGCGCTCGCCATCCGGGGCTACGCGCCTGCGCCGCCCGGCCCGCCCGAGCAGCTCATCGTCACCTCGGCGGCGCGCTGGCCCGCGTACGCCTGGGCCTTTCCGATCGGCGACGGGCGCGCGAACGTCGGGTACGGGGAGGTGCTGCGCGGCGAGCCGCTGACCCGTGCGCACCTGCTGGACGGGATGGCCGTGCTGCTGCCCGGCGTCGATCCGGGCACGGTGACCGACCTGCGGGCGCACCACCTGCCGCTCTCCACCCACCGGCCGGTGCCGGGCCGGGGCCGGGTGCTGCTGGCCGGCGACGCGCTGTCGTTGATCAACCCGTTCACCGGCGAGGGCATCTTCTACGCGCTGCGGTCCGGCGCGCTGGCCGGGACGGCGGCGGCCGGCGCGCCCGCCGACGCGGCCGGCGCGCCCGCCGACGCGCACGCCGACGCGGCCCACCGGTACGCGTCCATGCTGCGCGCCCGGCTCGGCACCCACCTGCGGCACAGCTCGGCGGCGGCCTGGCTGGCCCGGCGTCGGTGGGTGGTGGACGCGGCGGTCGGCGCGGCCGGCCGGGACGATCGGGTCTACCGGACGGTGGTGGAGTTGGGGCTCGGCGACGGCCGGCTGGACGCCCGCACGTTGGCCGCGATCGCCGCCGCCGTGCCGCGCCCGCGCCGGGCCAGGTGACCGGGGTCGACGCCGAGCTGAGGCGGCCGGGTCGAGGCCATGTTGACCGAGAGCGCAGGGACGCGCCGTCCCGCGATGCGCCACCGCGGCACTGATCTTTCCCGTGGGTCGCTACCCTGCAAGGTGATGACTCTGCGGAAACTCCTCTACTCCGTGTACGAGCGCCGGCTGACGGCGAAGCTCGCGGGCAAGCCCGTGCCCGCGCACGTCGGCGTGATGTGCGACGGCAACCGTCGGTGGGCGCGGGAAATGGGTCTCGTCGACCCGAACGACGGCCACCGGATGGGCGCCGAACGGATCAAGGAACTGCTCCGCTGGTGCGACGCGGCGGGCGTCGGGCACGTGACGCTCTGGCTGCTCTCCACCGACAACCTGTCCCGGCCGGCCGCCGAGCTGGACCCGCTGCTCCAGATCATCGAGGATCTCACCACCGAGCTGGCCGAGGAGGGCAACCCCTGGCGGCTGCGCATGGTGGGCGCGCTCGACGTGCTGCCGGCGCAGCACGCGGCGGCGCTGAAGGGCGCCGCGGAGCGCACCCGGGACCGCGACGGCGGGGCTCAGGTCAACATCGCCGTCGGGTACGGCGGCCGGCGCGAGATCGCCGACGCGGTCCGCTCGCTGCTGCTGGAGCACGCGGCCCAGGGCGGCACGATCGAGGAGCTGGCCACCACGATCGACGTCGACCACATCTCGGAGCACCTCTACACCAAGGGGCTGCCCGACCCGGACCTGATCATCCGGACCAGCGGCGAGCAGCGGCTCTCCGGTTTCATGCTCTGGCAGAGCGCGCACTCGGAGTTCTATTTCTGCGAGCTGAACTGGCCCGACTTCCGCAAGGTCGACTTCCTTCGCGCCCTGCGCTCCTACGCCACCCGGCAACGCCGCTACGGGGTCTGACCTCCGCCGCCAGAGCCGGTCAGCGCAGGTGGGGCAGGGCGGCGGTGAGGAAGTCGCCGAGGGCGGCCGGGGAGTCGAGCGTGAGGTCGGCGGCGTCGGCCACCTCGTGGCCGGTCTCCGGGTTCGCCACGGCCACGCAGACGCCGAGGAAGTCCGGGTCGGTGGCGGCGCGGGCGCGGAGCGCGGCGAACGCCTTGATGTCGGAGACGTCGTCGCCGAAATACCACGCGCCGCCGGCGTCCCGGACCGTCTCGCCGATGACCATGCCCTTGTCCCGGTCGACCGGGGGCTTCAGCTCCAGCACCATGCGGCCGGCCTGGCAGCGTAGGCCCAGCCGCTCGGCCCGGGCCCGGCCCCACTCCTGCACCAGGTCGCCGAGCTGCGGGGCGGTGCGCCAGTGCAGCGCGACGGAGAGCCGCTTGAACTCGACCAGGGCGCCGGGCGGCAGCTCGGCCTCGGCCTGTTCGGCCAGCTCGGCCATGGTCGGCACCCAGGGCAGGGCGGCCGGCTCGGTGACCGTCTCGCCGCCGGAGTGGCTGTGCTCCAGGCCGTAGAGCCCGTACAGGTCGATGCCGGCCAGGCCACCGAGGTGGTTGCGGAGGAACTCCACCGGGCGTGCGGAGACGATGGCGATCCGGCGTACGCGGGCGGCGAGCGCCTCCAGCGCGGCGAGCACCTTCGGCGCGGGCCGGACGGCGGTGGGGTCGTCGTCGACAGGCGCGAGTGTGCCGTCGAAGTCGAAGAAGAGCACCACGTCACTGGCACGGGCGGCGGTGGCACGCCACGCGTTCTCGGCGTCCAACGGAGTCTTCGGCTGCTGGTTGCCCAGATTCAACGGCGGCACGCGCGTCAGCGTACCCCGCGCGGGGCGGCGTATTCGTGGCCGAGATGTGACTGTGGGACGACCGGCTGGTCAGCGTTCGGCGGCTCCTCGTCCCCGGCGCCCGAACGGCACGACTGCCGCTTCCTGCCCGTGGCTGAGCAGGTAGCCCTCCACGAAGCCGGTGTTCCGGTCGCCGGTGTGTGCCTCGATCTCGTTGAGTCGCGCCACCAGGAACTCGGTGAGCGCGCTGACCCGGTCGTTGAGCCGATCGTGCAGTTCGGCGACGACGGCGAGGATCACCGCCGTGCCGGCCGTGGTGAGCGCGAGGAGATTGACGACGAGCGGAAGCTGCCCGCCGTTCAGCACGCCGACCACCACGTTGCCGGTCACGCACGATGTCACCGACACCACCGCGACCACGACTGCCAACCATTTCAGGGTCATGGACAGACCCCTCCTTCTGTCCCGCAGGGCTGGGTTCGGCTGTGTCCCGTCCCCCGCCGATGACGAGCCCTTAGCAGTACAAACGTGGACGCTAGCGGGTCCGATCTGCCCCCGAGGCGAATTGATCGGTCCTGACCTTCCGTTCTTTCGCCATCTGAGGAACTACCCCGCCTGTTTCCCCCTATTTCGGACATTCGCCGGGAGAGTTGGGCGATATGCGAGGTAGCGAATGGTTTCTCGAATGTGGAACTTCTCCGCGTCGGAGACGCTCGGGTCGACCAGCCGGCGCAGCAGCGCCTCCACGTCCGGGTCCATCGGGGGTGGGGTGGGGGTGGCGCGGGGGCCGGTCGCGCGGTCCCAGCCGAGCGCGGCGAACGCGGCGGCCGGATCGAGGCCGAGCCCCTCGCAGAACGCGACCACCCGCTCGGCCTCGGGGTCGCTGGCCCAGTCGCCGCGTACCCAGCGGTTGATGGTCTGTCGGGAGACGCCTGTGCGACGGGAGACCTCGGTGCCGCTCCAGGCCCGCATGGCGCGGGCGTCGTCGAGCGCCCGGCGGACGAAGGTGGCGAAGGCGATCTTCCGTGCGTTGGCCGTCTCGGTCACCCCGTGACGGTACGGCCAGTCCGTCGCGCCGGGGCGACCCGGCACGCTGATGTCACGCCGACGTGACGCTGATCCGAGGTTTCCGGTAAACGATCCAGAACTGCTCCTGAGGGGTGTCACCCGGCTAGAATAGATAGGCATGAGTGCGACGGCAAACGGCCGAAAAGCTGATACTGTCACGCTCATGAGACAACTTACGGTGTGTCACGTGCTTGAGGCTACGAGTGCTCACATGCGTCACTCCGCGGTTGCGGAGAGAGTCTCGTGACCGAGCTCGCGACCCGAGCCCAGGCATTCGGGCTGATCGCGGACGGAGTCTCCGCCGGGTTGAGCGCCCCGTGGCGCCTCTACCTCGCCCGGGGCTGCCGGTATCTCTCGCTCAGCGTCGGGGACCGGGCGGAGTGGGACGCCTGGCGTACCCATCTCGGCTGTCCCGAGTTGAGCGTGCGGGTCTACGACTCCGGCGGTGAGATCCGCCGGGCGTCCGTGGCCGAGGTGATCCTCGACGGATGCCGGATCAGCGTCGAGCTGGTCGAGGAGGTCAGCACCGCCGACCTGGAACGGCTGCTGGTGGTCGACCCGCTGCCCGGGGCGGACGAACGGTGAGCCCCTTCCTCGCCGTCGTCCTCGCGCTTGTGCTCGGCGCCACCTGCTACGCCGCCGGACGACTGCACGGCCAGCTCAGCTATCGGATCGGCTACCGGTTCGGCTACCGGCAGGGCTACTTCGACGGCGACCGGGGCGCGTGGAACCGCAGGCGGCGCGAGGCCCAGGCCGTCATCGCGTCGGCGCTGGCCGGCCCGACCCCGGCGGTGGTGACGTCGGTCGGCCGTCCGGCCACACCGTTCGCCGGCACCGCCGCGCCCGCCGCGGTGACCGCCCGCCCCGGCGCCCCGGCGGTACGGGTCACCGCGCCCGCCGCGCCGGGCGGGACGGCGGCCCGCGCGGGAACCACGTACACCGGATCCTCGTTCGGCGCGACGGCCGCCGGGACGCTTGTCCGTCGGTCGGGCTGAGGCCCGCCGGGCCGGCCGGGACGCGCCCAGGGGGCATCGCGTCCCGGCCGGTTCCGGCGTGTTCACCGATGATCCACCCGGACCTCTAGCCGCGCGGGCCGACGGCGATTAGCGTCTAGGCATGGCGCGGGGTTTTCCCGGGCCAGCCGGACAGCCCGGACCTGCGAACCTCGCGCACGGGGCCCGCATCCGACCCCGTGCCCGCCGGGCACCGGAAGAGGCGGAACTCGGGTGGCCGGGTGCCCATCCGCGGAGCAGGCCTGTGACCACTCGCCGTACCCCCGCCGGTGCCGACCAGACCCCGGCCGCGCCCGCCACCACCCGTCGGACCACCCGCAGCCGCCGCACCGCCGCCGCTGCCGCCGCCCCCGAGGAGCCTCGACCAGCGGGCCCGGCCTTCGTGCTGGACACCTCGGTCCTGCTCTCCGACCCGGCGGCGTTCCACCGCTTCGCCGAGCACGAGGTGGTGCTGCCCCTGGTGGTCATCTCCGAGCTGGAGGGCAAGCGGCACCACCCCGAGTTGGGCTGGTTCGCCCGGCAGTCGCTGCGCATGCTTGACGAGCTGCGGGTGCGGCACGGCCGGCTGGACCGGCCGGTGCCCGCCAACGACCAGGGCGGCACGCTCCGGGTGGAGCTGAACCACACCGACGACGGGGTGCTGCCGCCCGGCTTCCGCAACGAGTCGAACGACGCCCGGATCCTCTCGGTGGCGCTCAACCTCGCCGCCGAGGGGCGCGAGGTGACCCTGGTCAGCAAGGACATGCCGCTGCGGGTGAAGGCCGCCTCGGTGGGCCTGCGCGCCGACGAGTACCGGCACGGCCAGGCCAGCGACCCGACCTGGACCGGGATGGCCGAGGTGGAGCTGGCCGAGGAGGAGATCGCCCGGCTCTACGCGGGCGAGACGCTTGACGCGGACGCCGCCGCGGGCCTGCCCTGCCACACCGGGCTGGTGCTGCACTCGGCGCGCGGCTCGGCGCTCGGCCGGGTGCTGCCGGACAAGACCGTGCGGCTGGTCCGGGGCGACCGGGAGGCGTTCGGCCTGCACGGACGTTCGGCGGAGCAGCGGATCGCGCTCGACCTGTTGTTGGACGAGTCGATCGGGATCGTGTCGATGGGCGGCCGGGCCGGCACCGGCAAGTCGGCGCTGGCCCTCTGCGCCGGCCTGGAGGCGGTGATGGAGCGCCGCCGGCACAAGAAGGTGATCGTCTTCCGCCCGTTGTACGCCGTCGGCGGCCAGGAGCTCGGTTACCTGCCCGGTTCGGAGTCGGAGAAGATGTCGCCCTGGGCCCAGGCCGTCTTCGACACGCTCGGCGCGGTGGTGCACGAGAACGTGATGGAGGAGGTCACCTCACGCGGGCTGCTTGAGGTGCTGCCGCTCACCCACATCCGGGGCCGGAGCCTGCACGACGCGTTCGTCATCGTCGACGAGGCCCAGTCGCTGGAGCGGGGTGTGCTGCTCACCGTGCTCTCCCGGATCGGCCAGGGGTCGCGGGTGGTGCTCACCCACGACGTGGCGCAGCGCGACAACCTCCGGGTCGGCCGCCATGACGGCGTCACCGCGGTGATCGAGGCGCTGAAGGGGCATCCCCTCTTCGCGCACGTCACGCTCAGCCGATCGGAGCGTTCTCCGATCGCCGCGATGGTTACCGACCTGCTGGAGGACATCCCGGGCTGAGCGTATTTGTCCGCATTATTAGTGTGGCGCAGATCACTTTTGGCCCCTGCGGTTTCCCAGCGGCCTCACCGTGCGCGATGGTGTCCATCGAGCGTCACCGACAACTCCAGTCCCTGGAGTCCCATTCACACCTGAAACTCGTCGAGCATTCTCCGCCACGGTGGCGGGAGCCACGAGGGCCGGTGCGTCGGCTGAGACCGGCGGGTCGGGGCGCTCGCGGCACCCGGGCGCGGCCGAACTCCGGCCACGCGTGGTGCCGTGTCCCTGCCTCCGACGAAGGGAAACTTCGTGAGTCGGCTGTGGAGCCGGTTCGGCGCCCGTACGGCCGCTGTCGCACTGCTCTCCGTGGGCGTTGCCGGCGGTTTCTACCTGGGCGAAGATCGTCAGACCCAACAGCAGGGCCTGACCGCGCAGGTCGGCCGCGAGGTCGACCGAGCCGAATACACCTACCAGCGCGAGCAGCAGTCCCAACACCGCGTGCAGTCGTCCCGGCAACGGGCCGCGGAATACCAGGCCAAGCTGCGCGCCGCGGCGGCGGCCAAGGAGGCCGCCGAGCGGGCCAAGGCGGCCGAGAAGGCCGCCGCGAACCGCAAGAAGGAGCGGGACGCGGCGAAGGCGGAGGCCGACGCCGAGATCAAGCCGTACGAGGGGAAGATCCCCTCCTCCTGCGCGGAATACAGCGGCAACCGGAAGATCGGCTGCGCCCTCATGCTCGACAAGGGCTTCGGCATCGACCAGTTTCCCTGTCTGGACAAGCTCTGGAAGAAGGAGAGCGGCTGGAACCCGAAGGCTTCCAACAGCAGCTCCGGCGCGTACGGGATCCCGCAGGCCGTGCCGGGCAGCAAGATGAGCTCGGTGGCCGACGACTGGAAGACCAACCCGGCCACCCAGATCACGTGGGGCCTGAACTACATCAAGGGCAAGTACGACACCCCCTGCGGCGCCTGGCAGCAGTCGCAGAGCGAGGGCTGGTACTGACCCGGCTGACCGACCGACCGGCGGCGGGATATGCGGAGATGCGCGTGTCCCGCCGCCGTCGTCTCCCCGCTCGACTGGCGGCCGGGCTCATTTACTGATACCTGTTGGTGGGTGACCTGGCCTGACAGCCCTCGCGGCGGAGACCCCAACCGGTTCGGCACGGACGCGTTCTACGCGGCGCTCGGCCGGGCCTTCGTCGCCATGTGCGCGGTCGTGCCGGTGCTGTTCCTCATCGAGGCGCTCGACGTCGGGTTGCGCCTCAACCTGGACGTCACCGCCGGCATCATCCCGCACCGGATCCAGGGCCTGGACGGCGTCTTCTTCTCGCCGTTCCTGCACGCCGGCTGGAACCACCTCTACAGCAACAGCATCCCGCTGATCCTGCTCGGCACGTTCGTGCTCGCCGCCGGCACCCGCCGGTTCCTCTGGTCCACCGCCGTGATCATCCTGGTCAGCGGGCTGGGCGTCTGGTTCACCGGCTCGCCCAGCTCGGTGGTGGTCGGCGCGAGCGGGGTGATCTTCGGCTATCTCGGCATCCTGCTCACCCGGGGCGTGGTGGAGCGGAGCTGGTGGAACTTCGCCGTGGTGCTGCTTGTCGGCCTGCTCTACGGCTGGCAGTTGTTGGGCATCCTCCCCACCGACGAGCGGATCTCCTGGCAGGGGCACCTGTTCGGGCTGCTCGGCGGCGTGGTCGCGGCGATCCTGTTCCGTCGCCGCTCCGACGCCGACGTGCCGGACCGGCTCGGGTCACCGCCGGTCACCCTCCCCTGACGACGCGTTCGTCCAACGGCGGGACGTGCTTGCCCACGGCCAACCGTCCGCCTACCGTCGGCATCAGCACGCGTTGATCCATCCCGGGCGGAAAGTGACGGTACGCCATGCGCGAGGTCGATGTCGCCGTGATCGGGGCCGGCCCGGCCGGGCTCTTCGCCGCCTACTACGCCGGCTTCCGTGGGCTCTCCGTGGCCGTGGTCGACGCGCTGCCCGAGCCGGGTGGTCAGGTCACCGCGATGTACCCGGAGAAGCTGATCCTCGACGTCGCCGGCTTCCCCGCCGTCAAGGGCCGGGAACTGGTCGCGAACCTGGTCGCCCAGGCCGCGCCGTTCCACCCGGAATACCTGCTCGGCGTCCGCGCGGAGAAGCTGTCGTACGTCGACGGGCGACCGGTGCTCGGGCTGGCCGGCGGTGAGCAACTGTGCTGCGGCGCGGTGGTGGTGACCGGGGGACTGGGCAGCTTCACGCCCCGGTCGCTGCCGGTCGCGGAGAGCTTCACCGGCGCCGGGATCGTCTACTTCGTGCCGCAGCCGACCGAGCTGACCGACCGGCACGTGCTCATCGTGGGCGGCGGCGACTCGGCCTTCGACTGGGCGGCCACGCTCGCCCCGCTGGCCCGGTCGGTGACCCTGGTCCATCGGCGGGAGCGCTTCCGCGCACACGCCGCCACCGTCGAGCGGGTCCGCGCGCTGCCGGTGCGGGTCGTGGTCAACGCCGAGGTGAGCCGGCTGTACGGGGAGGAGCGCGTCACCGGCGCCGAGCTGACCGTACGCGACGGCGACGTGGAGGCGCTGCCGGTGGACACGGTGGTGGCCGCGCTCGGCTTCACCGCCGACCTGGGTCCGCTCGCCGAGTGGGGGCTCACCCTCGACCGGCGACACATCGTGGTGGACAGTGCCATGGCCACCAACCTGCCGCGGGTGTTCGCGGCCGGCGACATCACCGAATATCCGGGCAAGGTCCGCCTGATCGCCACCGGCTTCGGCGAGGCGGCGACCGCGGTCAACAACGCCGCGGTAGCCATCGACCCCTCCGCGCACCTCTTCCCCGGCCACTCCTCCGATGGCACGTAAGGCGGGGCCCCCGCTTAACGCCTCCGGTAGAGGCGGGGCCCCCTTTTAACACTTGCGGCGGGGCGGTGACCGGTGTCAGGGCAGGCCGATGAGGTCGGCCATCAGGCCGACCTGGTGGTCGAAGTATTCGTCCCGGTGCGGTATCGCCCGGTTGATCCGGCCGAACAGCTCGAAGCTGATCAGCCCGAAGAGCTGGGTCCAGCCGGCCATGCCCCGGGCCATCAGCGCGGGCGGCAGGGCCACGCCGGTCTGGTCGACCAGCTCGGCCACGTCGCCGCGCAGCGGCTCGGGCAGGTCCGCGTCCGGCGGGACGAGCCGGCCGGTGGACACCCCGTCGCGCAGGATGCCGAGCAAGGTCATCGGGGGGCGCTGGGCCGGCGCGATCGTGTCGTCCGGGGCCGCGTATCCGGGGATCGGGCTGCCGTAGAGCAGCGCGTACTCGGCGGGGTGAGCCGTCGCCCAGGTGCGCGCGGCCCGGCAGGCGGCGAGCCACCGCCCGCGCGGGTCGTCGGGGTCGGCGGCGGCGTCCGCCGCTTCCACCGCGTCGCCGAGCGCGTCGTACGCCTCCAGGATCAGCGTGGTGAGCAGGTCGTCCCGGCTGGGGAAGTAGCGGTAGATCGCCGAGGAGACCATGCCGAGGTCCCGGGCGACGGCGCGTAGGGACAGGTCCGCGCCGTCGGTGGCCAGGTGGCGACGGGCGACCGCCTTGATCTCTTCGATCATGCCGGCGCGGACGCGGGCACGCAGCGAGGGAGCGACCATGCCCCCACTGTGCCATGAATGAGAGCAGCAATCAAAAGAGAGAGCACTGCTCTTGACTTCGGCCATGCCCCGAGGCATGCTCTTCTTCGAGAGCGGCGCTCTCGATTCGGACTACTGCTTCAGAAAAGGTGGACCCGCCATGGCCCTGCACGTGATCGTCGGCGCCGGACCCGTCGGCACCGCCACCGCCCGCCTCCTCACCGAGCGCGGCGAGCGGGTGCGGATGGTGACCCGGCGCGGCACCGGCCCGGAACACCCGGCGGTCGAGCGGATCGCCGCCGACGCCGCCGACCCGGAGCGGCTCACCGCGCTTACCGAGGGCGCGGTCGCGCTCCACAACTGCGCCAACCCGGCGTACCACAAGTGGGCGACGGACTGGCCGCCGCTTGCCGCCGCGCTGCTCACCGCCGCCGAACGCAGCGGCGCGGTGCTCGCCACCGTCGGCAACCTCTACGGGTACGGCCCGGTGGACGCCCCCATGACCGAGGCGACCCCGCTCGCCGCCACCGGCACCAAGGGCCGGGTCCGCAACCAGATGTGGGCCGACGCCCTGGCCGCGCACCGCGCCGGTCGGGCCCGGGTCACCGAGGTACGCGGCTCCGACTACATCGGCATCGGCGGCGTCTCCCTGGCCATGATGGTGCTGCCCCGGGTGCTCGCCGGGAAGCGGGTGTTCCTGCCCGTCGACTGGGACGCGCCGCACACCTGGACGTACGTGCCGGACGTCGCCCGTACCCTCGTCGCCGCCGCGACCGAACCGCGGGCCTGGGGTCGGGCCTGGCACGTGCCGAGCGCGCCCGCGACCTCGATGCGGGAGGTGGCCGAGCGGACGGCGGCCCGGGCCGGCGCGCCGGCGCCGCGGCTGACCCGGATGCCCCACCCGGTGCTCTGGGCGGCCGGCGTGGCCAACCCGTTCGCCCGGGAACTGCGGGAGACGGCGCACCAGTTCGCCGGGCCGTTCGTGCTGGACTCCACCGCGGCCACCGCCACGCTCGGCATCGAGCCGACCCCGCTGGACCGGATCATCGACGAGATCGTCACCGGCTTGCGCACCCCGTCCGCGCGTTAGGCGGGGGCCCCGCTTAACGCCTCGTGTTAAGCGGGGCCCCCGCCTCTACCGAAAGCGTTAAGCGGGGCCCCCGCCTTACCCCCGGCGGGCGGCGGCGACCGCGACGGCCAGCAGGGTCAGCGCGGCGCCGAGCAACGTGTGTACGCCCGGGTGCGAGGCGGCGGTCGGCAGCACCACGTCCAGCAGCACCGCGCCGACGATCTGCCCGGCGATGGTGGCCAGGCCGAGCAGCAGCACCCCGGTGAACCGGACGAGCGCGGCGGCAAGCGCGATGAACACGATGCCGATCGGACCGCCCAGATAGAGCCACGGCTCACGCGGCAGACCGCCGGCCGGCCAATCCCGTACCGCCACCTCCACCGCGAAGGTGGCGAGCAGCGCCACCGTCCCGACGGTGAAGTTGACGAGCGCGGCGATCACCGCGCTGTTCGCCGCGGCCCGGACCTGGCCGTTCACCGCCTGCTGCCAGGCGATGCCGATCCCGCCGGCCAGCGGCAGCAGGGCCAGCGCGAGAGCCCCCGGGTCGCCGAGCCGGTCGCCCACCGCCAGCAGCACGGCCAGTACGGTGAGCACCGCGCCGACCAGCCGGTTCGGGGTGACCGGCTGCCGGCCGGTCGGGCCGATGCCGGCGCGGTCGACGAGAAGACTGCTGCCGGACTGTCCGGCCACCACCGCGACGGTGAAGACGGCCACCCCCAGCACGCCGATGGTGAGCCCCTGCGCCGCCACCAGGAAGGCGCCGCACACCCCGCCCAGGCACTGCCACGGTCGCAGCGCGCCGGCGCGCAGGGCGCCCCACAGGGCGGTCAGGCCCCGCCGGCCACCGGGGGTGGCGGGGACCAGCACCAGGAGGATCAGCAGGCCCAGGCCGAACGAGACCACCGCGGCGGCGATCCCGTCGGCCAGCCGTACGCCCAACTCGCCGTTGATCCGGGACTGGAGTGCCACCAGGACGCCGCCGGCGGTGGCCAGCCCGACGCCGGCGACCCGTCGCCCGGTCGACAGCGCCTGTGGCGCCGCCGTCCCGGCCGTCACTCCTGCTCGGCCAGCGGGCGCCCGTCGAAGTCGACCGCCGAGTAGAGGGCGAGCTTCTCCAGGCGGTGGTACGAGTCGATGACCCGGATCGTGCCGCTCTTGGACCGCATCACGATCGACTGCGTGTACGCCCCGCTGTCCCGGTAGCGCACGCCGCGCAGCAGGTCACCGGAGGTGACGCCGGTGGCCACGAAGAAGCAGTTGTCGCCGGTGACGAGGTCGTCGGTGAACAGCACCCGGTCCAGGTCGTGCCCGGCGTCCAGCGCCTTCCGGCGCTCGTCGTCGTCCTTCGGCCAGAGCTTCGCCTGCATCACGCCGCCCATGCACTTCAGCGCGCAGGCCGCGGTGATGCCCTCGGGGGTGCCGCCGATGCCCATCAGCACGTCCACGTCCGACTCGCCCCGGGCCGCCGCGATGGCGCCGGCGATGTCGCCGTCGGAGATGAACCGGATCCCGGCGCCCGTACGCCGGATCTGCTTCACCAGGTCGTCGTGGCGCGACCGGTCCAGCACACAGACCGTCACCCCGGCGGTGTCGGTGCCCTTGACCTTCGCGATCCGGCGGATGTTCTCGGCCACCCCGGCGTTGATGTCGACCACGTCGGCGTACATCGGGCCGACGGCCAGCTTCTCCATGTAGAAGACGGCGCTCGGGTCGAACATCGCGCCGCGTTCGGCCACCGCGAGCACGGCTAGCGCGTTCGGCATGCCCTTGCTCATCAGCGTGGTGCCGTCGATCGGGTCGACCGCCACGTCCACCTCGGGACCGGTGCCGTCGCCGACCTCCTCGCCGTTGAAGAGCATCGGGGCGTTGTCCTTCTCGCCCTCGCCGATCACCACGACGCCCCGCATCGGGATCGAGTTGATCAGCTTGCGCATGGCGTCGACGGCGGCGCCGTCGCCGCCCTCCTTGTCGCCCCGGCCGACCCAACGGCCCGCGGCCATGGCCGCGGCCTCGGTGACCCGGACCAGATCGAGGGCGAGATTGCGGTCGAGATCCTGGGGCGTCCGCGTCCTGGTGGTTGTCATGGCGGCCTCCTCCTCGCGACGTTGCGGGGTGGACCGGCGGGAGTGCGGCCGTCGCCGCCGCCGGTTTTGTCGCTGATCCTCACACGATCTCAGGTTCGCCGCCCCGGCGGGGCGGAGGAGGCAAGGATCACCTCACCCGAAGGGCTGCGACAATGGCCGGGTGGACCCCGCACAGCCTGCCGACCGCGTACCGCCCGACGCCACCCCGCCCGACGGGCAGCCGCCGGTGCGGCCCACCGCCGGCGCGACGCCGCCGGACGGGCCGCCCGCGCTCGTCGAGTCCCCCACGCCGGCTGCGGACGCGGGGGACCGGCCCGCGCCGCCCGCCGGCCGGGACAAGGCCCGCTCCGAGCGGTCGCCGAAGGACATGGTGCTCTCGCTGCTCATCCTGCTCGTTCCGATCGCCCTGCTGATCGCCTTCTACCGGGGGTTCCTCGGCGGCGACTCGCCGGTCACCGTCGACCCGGCGCCCGCCCTGGAACAGGCGCGGTCGGCCAACGCCTTCCCGGTCGCCGCGCCGTCCGGGCTGGACTCCGACTGGCGTACGGTCACCGCCCGTTTCCGCACCGAGGCGGACGGCGCCACGCTGCGGATCGGGTACGTCACCCCGGAGGGCCGGGGCGCGCAGCTCGTGGAGAGCGACGTCCCCGCCGAGAAGCTGCTGCCGGCCGAGCTGAGCGACGGCCAGCCACAGGGCCCGGTCGACCTGCCCGACGGGTTGAGCTGGCAGCGGTACACCGCCCGCGGCAACCAGCAGGCCCTCGTCCTGCTGGAGCCGGACCGCACGGTGATCGTCGTGGGTGACGCCGGGGAGGCGGAGCTGCGCGAGCTGGCCACCGCGCTGCGCTGAGGCGCCCGCCCCGCCGCCGCTGCCCCCCGGGGCCGGCGGCGTTCCGCTACGCTGCCTGAGCCCGACAAACCGGTACGCGTGACGCGTCCCGGACAGCAACCGGAAAGAGATGCCGTGAACATTCGACGGTGGAGCGTCGGCGTCCTCGCCGCCGCCCTGTTCGTCCCCGGTCTGACCGCCTGCAAGACCGAGGCCGACTCGCCGACCGCCGACAGCACGTCCACCGCCCCGGCGGTGCCCGCGGACCCGAAGGAGGCGCTTGCCGCCTCCACCAAGGAGATCCAGAAGGGCAACTTCAGCTTCGCCGTCAGGGGTGGCGAGTTCAACGGGGACGGCAAGGTGCACATGCCGTCCAAGAGCGCCGAGATGAAGATGTCCAGCGGCGCGTCCGCTGCGGACGACACCTCGATGACCATGCACCTGGTGTTCATCGACACCGACAGCTGGCTCAAGCTCGACCTGGACGGCGCGATGGCCGACGCCATCCCGGGCTTCAAGGCGACCAAGGGCAAGTACCAGCACCTGGACCGCACCCGGATCAAGGACGCCAAGGATCTGAACTTCGACTTCAACGAGGTGGACCCGGCGGACAGCGACAAGATGATCAAGGCGATCACCGACGTCAAGAAGACGGGTGAGGGCACCTACGAGGGCACCATCGACGCCAGCAAGGCCGCCGACGCGGACCTGCTCGACGCCGAGACCGTCAAGGCCCTCGGCGCCAAGGCCAGCGCCGTGCCGTTCACCGCCAAGCTCGACGCGCAGGGCCGGCTCACCGAGTTCGCCGTGGAGGTGCCGGCTGCCGGTGCCGCCGAGGCGCAGACCGTGACCGTCACCTACGCCGAGTACGGCACCACCACCCCGGTGCAGACCCCGCCGGCCGCCCAGGTCGTCGAGGCACCCGCCAGCCTCTACGAGATGTTCAAGGGCTGATCCTCCAGCGGTCGGGGACGGCTCGCGCCGTCCCCGACCGCCGCCTCCGCTGCCGACGCGCACCGGACAGGGATTGCGGAACACCACTTCAGGGAACAGAGGGGGCACGAGCCCGCCGGGACCGACCACACCGGCCGGATCGGGCTCGTGCGCCGGAGCCGGCGTCCGGGCTGCGGCGCCCGACTCCGGCACCTCCGTGGGCCGGACGACCCACCTGGAGAGGTTGACGTGAAGATTCGACGCTTCAGCGCCACCGCGTTCGCCGCGGCGCTGCTCATTCCCGGCCTGGCCGCCTGCAACGACACCGGCACCGCCGGAGCGGGGGCCTCCGCGACCCCGGCCGCCTCCGACAGCATCGCCCCGAGCGGCACGCCCGCCGGCGACGCCAAGCAGGCGCTGCTCGACTCCACAAACGCGATCCGCGAGGGCAACTTCCGGTTCACCATGACCGGCGCCGGCTCCACCGCCGAAGGGCAGGTGCACGAGCCCAGCCAGAGCGCCGAGATGCGGATGACGATCGGTGACCCGTCGTCGGACCTGTCGATGAAGCTGGACCTCGTCCACGCCAAGCCGGACAGTTGGGTCAAGCTGGAGCTGGGCGGCACGGCCGCGGCCCAGATCCCCGGCGCGAAGAACATCAACACCGGCAAGTACCAGCACCTCGACCAGAACCGGATCAAGGGCAACCGGGCGCTGGGCTTCGACTTCGAGAAGGTCGACCCGGCCGGCAGCGCCGTGCTCACCAAGGGCGTCACCGAGGTACGGCAGACCGGCGACGGCGCGTACGCGGGCACCGTGGACGTGTCGAAGGCCGCCGCGGCGGGCTCGCTCGACCCGGCGGTGATCACCGCGCTCGGGGCGCAGGCCCAGTCGGTGCCGTTCACCGCCAAGGTCGACCCGCAGGGCCGGCTCAGCGAACTGGTGCTCCAGATTCCGGCCGCCGGCCAGAGCGCCGCGCAGGACATGAAGATCACCTACACCGACTACGGCAACGCCGCCGCGGCCCAGAAGCCCCCGGCCGACCAGGTCGTCGAGGCGCCACAGGAGCTGTACAACCTGTTCAACTGAGCGCGACAGTTCGTCGACGCACCCCGGAGGCCGTCCGCGCCGCCGGGGTGCGTCACTCCTCGGGGCGCTGCCGGGCCGCGTCGATGCGGGCCCGGGCGCCGTCCAACCAGCGCTGGCACACGCCGGCCAACTCCTCGCCGCGCTCCCACAGCGCCAACGACTCCTCGAGCGAGGTGCCGCCGGCCTCCAGCCGTTCCACCACCGAGGCCAGCTCGGCGCGGGCCTGTTCGTAGCTGAGCTGCTCGTTCCTGGTCGTTTCAGTCATCGGTCCCATCTCATCAGCCGTCGACGGTGGCGGTCAGCTCGCCCTCGGCGAGGCGTACCCGCAGCGGATCGCCCTTGGCCACCGCGGACGCCGCGCGGACCACGTGGCCGTCGGCCCGCTGGACGATGGCGTAGCCGCGGTCGAGCGTGGCCGCCGGGGAGAGGGCACGCAGCCGGGCCAGCGTGTGCCGCAGGTCGTCGGCGGCGGCGCCCAGCCGGTGCTCCAGGGACCGGCCGGCGCGGTCGTGCAGCGCGGTGACCTCGGCGGCCCGCTGGTCGACCATCACCTGCGGCCGGGCCAGCACCGGGCGGGAGCGCAGCAGGTCGATCCGGTGCTGCTCGCGGTCGACCAGATGGCGCACGGCCCGCTCCAGCCGCGACCGGGCCTGACCGATGAGGCGGACCTCGTCGGTCAGGTCGGGCACGATCCGTTTCGCCGCGTCGGTGGGCGTGGAGGCGCGCACGTCGGCCACGTAGTCGAGCAGCGGCGCGTCGGTCTCGTGGCCGATCGCGCTGACCACAGGCGTGCGGCAGGCGAAGACCGCCCGGCACAGCGCCTCGTCGGAGAAGGGCAGCAGGTCCTCCAGGCTGCCGCCGCCACGGGCGATGACGATCACGTCGACCGCGGGGTCGGCGTCGAGCACCTTGAGCGCGCCGACGATGTCGGGCACCGCGCCCGGCCCCTGCACCGCCACGTTCACGGTGCGGAAGTCGACCGCCGGCCAGCGGCGCCGCGCGTTCGTCAACACGTCCCGCTCGGCCGCCGAGGCACGCCCGGTGATCAGGCCCACCCGGCCCGGCAGGAACGGGGGCCGCCGCTTGCGCGACCTGTCGAACAACCCCTCGGCGGCGAGGAGCTTCTTGAGCTTCTCCAGCCGGGCCAGCAGCTCGCCCAGGCCGACCTGGCGGATCTCGTCGGCGCGCAGGCTGAGCGTGCCCCGCGCGGCGTAGAACTCCGGCTTGGCGTGCAGCACCACCCGGGCGCCCTCACGCAGCTCCGGCGCGCCCGCGTCGAGCACGTCGCGGTTGGTGGTGACGGTCAGGCTCAGATCGGCCGAGGGGTCACGCAGGGTGAGGAACACGGTGGCGGCGCCGGGCCGGCGGCTGATCTGCGCCACCTGACCGTCGACCCACACCCAGCCGAGCCGGGCGATCCAGGCGCCGACCTTCTGGCTGACCACCCGGACCGGCCACGGCTCCTCGGACGTGCTCCGGTCCGGGGGCGTGCTCCGGTCCGAAGGCGTGCTCCGACCCACCTCACCCGCGCTCACGCCGCCCACCCTACGGCCCGGGCCCGACAGCCCGGGGCAGGGCGCTCGCGGCGCACGTACGATGGTCGGGTGACTGATGCGCAGACGACTCCCCGGACCGGCAAGCGCGTGCTCCTGGCCAACCCTCGCGGCTACTGCGCGGGCGTGGACCGGGCGGTGCAGACCGTCGAGGAGGCGTTGAAGCTCTACGGCGCGCCGATCTACGTGCGCAAGCAGATCGTGCACAACAGGCACGTGGTGCAGACGCTTGAGGCCAAGGGCGCGATCTTCGTGGAGGAGAACGAGGAGGTGCCTGAGGGCGCCACCGTCATCTTCTCCGCCCACGGCGTGGCGCCCGAGGTCTACGCGCAGGCGAAGGAGCGCTCGCTCAAGGCGATCGACGCCACCTGCCCGCTTGTCACCAAGGTGCACCACGAGGCCCGGCGGTTCGCCCAGCAGGACTACGACATCCTGCTCATCGGTCACGAGGGGCACGAGGAGGTCATCGGCACCGCCGGTGAGGCCCCCGCCCACATCCAGCTCGTCGACGGCCCGGACAGCGTCGACCAGGTCACCGTGCGTGATCCGGAGAAGGTGGTGTGGCTCTCCCAGACCACGCTGTCGGTCGACGAGACGCTGGAGACCGTGGCCCGGCTCAAGACCCGGCTGCCGCTGCTCCAGTCGCCGCCCAGCGACGACATCTGCTACGCGACCTCCAACCGCCAGCACGTGGTCAAGGAGATCGCTCCCGAGTGCGACGTGGTGCTCGTCGTCGGCTCGCGTAACTCCTCGAACTCGGTCCGGCTGGTCGAGGTGGCGGTGGACGCCGGCGCCCGCGCCGGTCACCTCGTCGACTTCGCCCACGAGATCGACGACGCCTGGCTGGAGGGCGCCCGCACGGTGGGGCTGACCTCCGGCGCCAGCGTGCCGGACGACCTGGTCCAGGACGTGCTCGCCCACCTGGCCGAGCGTGGCTTCGCCGACGTCGAGGAGATCACCACCGCGGACGAGCGGCTGACGTTCTCGCTGCCCCAGGAGCTCAAACGCGACATGAAGGCCGCCGCGGTCCGCGGCTGACCGGGAACGGATCCGCCGCCGGCCGCGTCCAACCGACATGAAGACTTCTCGGACGGTGCTCGTAGCCCTGTTCGCCGCTGCCGCGCTGACCGCCTGCGCCGAGCCGGGCGACGAGCCCGCCGGCCCCAGCCCGACGGGAGCCGCTCCGGTGACCAGCCAGTCCGATCCCGCTCCCGGCACCAGCCCGAGCCGCCCGGACCCGACCTGGAAGGGCGGCCCGTCGACGCCGCCCGGCGTCGGCGGCACCACCCTAAACGGCACCATCCGCGCCGGGGTCGAGCCGAACTGCCTCCTGCTCGACGACCACCTGCTGGTCGGGGGCCCACGCGACCTGCTCAAGCCCGGCGCCAAGGTGGCGGTCACCGGCCGGCCCGAGCCCGGCATGATGACCACCTGCCAGCAGGGCACGCCGTTCGTGGTCGAGTCCGCCCGGCGGGCCTGACCGGTCGCCCCGCCTAACGGCAGGAGCCGCGCCGCCTGACGGCAGGAGCCCCGCCACCCGGATGAGGGGGGCGGGGCTCCGTCGTACCAGCGGTCAGTTGACCGCGTTGATCTCCACCGAGCCGCGGCCGACGACCGCGCCCTCGACGGTGGTGACTGCCATGTCGCCGTACAGCTCACGGCCCTCCGACGGGGTGGACAGGGCGGTCACCGAACCGGTCAGGGTGGCGGTGGCGCCGTTCGCAAGCGACAGCGGCGTGTTCGGCGCGGAGAGCGAGCCCAGCGCCGGGGACGCGAACGAGTCCCGGTAGTCGTACGCGGTGCCGCCCGCGGCGACCGCGTAGCCGTCGACGACCACCCGGTAGGTGCCGGCGACCGGGTTGGTCAGGGTGACGGCCTCCTCCGAGTCGCCGTCGGCCGACCGGCCGACCTCGGTGGTGCCCCGGAAGACGAACAGGTCCAGGTCGGCGCCGAGGTCGGAGGTGTTGCCGATCCGGGCGGAGAACGACGTGGTCCCGGCCGGGATGTCCACCGTGTATTCCTGGCTGGTGCCCTCGGTGATGGTCGGCCGCTCGGCGCGGACGCTGGAGAGCGGCCCGCCGACGCCTGCCACCTGCACCGGACCGAACGTGTTGGTCAGCTTCCAGCTCACCGGGGTCGGCGTGCCGGCGGTGACCGACGGGAGCTGGACCACTGCCGGCTCCACCTGTACGCCCTGCACCCGCGCCTGGAGCTGGAACGGGTTGTCAAGCGCCGGTGAGGTGCGTCGTGCCTCCACCTCGATCTCCCAGACGCCCGGGATCGGGTTCTGGTAGTCCCGCTCCTGCGGCTTGCAGGCGGCGACGTCGGAGAAGTTGGTGTAGCAGGCGGTGCTCGCGGTGCTCTCGACCGGCACGCCGTACGGGTTGATGGCGATGAACCGGGTCTGCGAGCCGGTGGCGATGCCGGACAGGTTGACCTGGAGCGCGCCCGCGCCCTGCGGAACCGTCACGAAGTAGGACGTGAAGCCGTTCCGCTCGACCGAGCCGTTCGTCGAGTACGCGTACGCCGGGGCGGCCACCGCGTTCGAGGCGACCACGACGGTGGCGACCTCGAAGTCGACCACCGAGGTGGCCGGGTCGTCGACGGTCATGATCGCGCCGTGTGCGCCGGCGGTCATCGGCTTGGCCTTCACCTTGACCGTGACGGTCGTGTTCAACGGCAGCCACACCTCCTTGGGGGAGGTCCAGGTGCCGTCGTCGCCGCGGAAGTCGACCAGGTGCTTGATGCCCTTGTTCGGCCCGCTGGTCCGGGTCAGCTTGACCTCGTAGTAGCGGCCTTCCTTGGCCTTCTGGCCACCCCGGTCGGCGGCGCATCGGTTGTAGATGCCGGTGCCGACGTTCGGGTTCGGCACGAACGTGCCGGAAGCCCGGTCGTAGCGGGTCAGATTCGGCGACAGCTCGGTGCAGACGTCGGCCTCGGAGGTGTAGGTGCGGGTCTGCACGCCCTTGGCGAGCAGGTCCCACGCGCCCGGCACGTTGAACATGCCGTAGCCCTGCGCGTACGTCGGAACGTCCGCGATCGGCTCGGCCGAGGTGTAGACGGCCCGGCGCAGCGCGGCCGGGGTGACCCCCGTGCCTGTCGCCTTCGCCGCCGACAGCAGCAGCGCGGCGGCGCCGGTGGCCTGCGGGGAGGCCATCGAGGTGCCGTTGAGCATCTGGTAGCCCGGGGGCAGCGGGTAGCCCGCCTCCGGCACCGGGTTGCCCGGCTGCCAGGTCGGCGCCGTGGAGATCGCCGAGCCGGGCGCGGTGATGTTCGGCTTGAAGCCGCCGTCCTCACGCGGGCCGCGGGAGGAGAAGTTGAACAGCCAGTTGTCCTTGCGGACCACCGAGCCGTAGTTGGCAAGCCAGGTGTCCTTGCTGACGTTCGCCGCGACGCTCACCACGTCGGTGGCGACCGAGGGGTCGCCGACGGTGTTCACGCCCGGGCCGGAGTTGCCGGCCGAGATGAACAGCTGCACGCCGTAGGTGTTGATCAGGTCGTTGTAGAGGACCGCGCGGGCGTTCGAGCCGTCGTTCAGCGCCGGCAGGCCGCCGATCGACATGTTCACCACGTCGACCTTGCGGTTGACCACCAGGTCGACCATGCCCGTGGTGAGCGCCGCGGCGGTGCAGCCGCCGCCCCAGGAGCAGGCCCGGGCGGAAACCAGCTTGGCGCCCGGTGCGGCGCCGTCGAAGGCGCTGTTGCCGAGCATGTCGTTGGCGGCGGTGATGCCGGCGACGTGGGTGCCGTGGGTGCTCTCGATGATGCCGATGCTTACGTAGTCGACCAGGCCGGGGCCGCCCGCCGGGGTGGTGTCGACGTTGCGCCGGTATTCGACCACGAACGGGATCTGCTCCCGCACCGCGGTGTCCGGGTTGTCCGTGCCAAAGTGGCCGACCTGGAACTTCTCCTTGTACGGCCGCATCACCTCGTCGTCGGTGAAGTCGCGGTTCTGGTTCACGTCGACGCGGATGTCGCCGTTCGTGGGGTTGTAGAGGATGCCGAAGGTGTCGGTCTTGTCCCCGTCGCGGTTGACGTCGCCGGCCGGGTCGCTGGCCGCGGTGATCGACTCGCTGAACTGGTTGAACCGGTAGGTGCCGGCGGGCGCCGTCCAGGTCACGGCCGAGGCACCGGTGCCGGTGGTGAACGTGGGGCCGGTGACCTGCGTGATCATCGGACGCCAGGAGGCGTCCTCGAGCGGGTCGGTCGCGGTGACCCAGTCGACGATCTTGCGCTCGCCGGTGGTGGTCTTCTGTAGCGCCGGCTGGTCCAGGTCGACCCCGGAGTCCATGATGCCGATGGTGACCCCGCGGCCGTCCCACTCCGGGTGCGCGGCCTTGAAGGCCTCCGCGCCTGTCTCGTTTGTCGGCATGTACGGGTTGACCGCGCCGGTGCCCTCACCGGGGCCGGCAAGCGTCTCACCCTGCTCGGCGGCCTTCGCGCCGTTCGGGGCGGCCTCCGGCGTCGGGTCGGGGAGCGTGATCGTCTCGTCGAGGTCGACGGCGGCGACGCCGGGCAGCGTGGCGGCCTTGAGCGCCTTGGCCGTCGGCACCTTGGCCAGCACGTAGCCGACCTGGTCGTAGCGCTGGCTGACGGTGGCGCCGAGGCCGGCGAGCCCGTCGACGACCTTCTTCGCCGAGCCCTTCTTCGCCGCGATGATCATGGTGACGGTGGGCGCGTGCTTCGCCTCCGCCGCGTCGAGCAGCTTGGCGTCGTGGGCGCCCAGGGCCTTCGCGGCGGTCGGCGGCGAGGGTTGGGGGGCGGCGGGGGCCGCGCTCGCGGTCGCGGCGCCACCCCCGACGGTGATGGCCCCGGCCGCGAGGACCGAGGCGAAGAGCGCGGCGGAGGGGCGCCGGCTCCGGTTGAGGGGTTGACTCACGTTCTCTTCCTCCAGAGAACAGGGCCCTTCAGGGGCAGGGCACGTGTGACGCAGATCCTGCGTGTCGCGACCAGGCGTGTCACTAGTGGAGAGGGGTTTGTGACCACTCCGTGACGAGATCGGCCGTCATCGTCACGTCGGATGTGTTAGACGTCGATATCTGCCGGCCGTTCGGCCGATGTGGACGGCTGGCCCAGCAACTCGGGCGCCTGCGGCTGCCGGGGCGCAACCTCGACCTGCGCCGGAGCAACCAGCTCGTCGCCGGAGACGCCCAGCTCGGCCAGCTTGCGCGCACTGACAAGCACCCGGGCCTCCAACGAACCGACCGCCCGGTTGTAGGCAGTCACCGCCCCGCTCAACGAGCTGCCCAGCTTGCCCACGTGGTCGCCGAGCGTGGACAGCCGCCCGTACAGCTCGCGGGCCAGCGAGTGGACGGTCGCGGCGTTGCGGGCCAGCGCCTCCTGCCGCCAGGAGTAGGCGACCGTGCGCAGCAGCGCCACAAGCGTCGCCGGCGTGGCAAGCACCACGTTGCGGGCGAACGCGTGCTCCAACAGCGCCGGGTCGCGTTGCAACGCCACGTCCAGGAACGGGTCGGCCGGCACGAACAGCACCACGAAATCGGGGGTCTGGTCGAACGCGGTCCAGTAGGACTTGGCGGCCAGGCTGTCCACGTGCGCGCGCAGGTGCCGGGCGTGCGCGTCGAGCTGGGTGTCCCGCCCACGCTCGTCACGCGCCTCCATCGCGGTCAGGTAGGCGTCGAACGGGGCCTTCGCGTCGACCACCACCGTGCGCCCGCCGTGCAGGCGCACCACCAGGTCGGGGCGGACCCCCTGATGCTCGGTGGCGGCGGTGACCTGCTCGTTGAAGTCGCAGTGCTCAAGCATGCCGGCCGCCTCGACGATCCGCCGGAGCTGGTGCTCGCCCCAGCGGCCCCGCACCTGCGGTGCGCGCAGCGCCGCGACGAGCTGCTTGGTCTCGGTGCGCAACTCACCCGAGACGGTGCCCATCGCGCGCACCTGCTCGCGCAGCTCGGCGTACGCGTCGACCCGGTCGTGTTCCAACTCGGCGACGCGCTGCTCATAGCGGCGGAGCGTGTCGTGCAGCGGCGCCACCGCGCGCGCCACCGCCTCCTGGGACTGCGCGGTCGCCTCGTAGCTGAGCGCCCGCATCGACTGCTCCAGCCGCCCCTCGCCCTCCCGGGTGGCGGCAAGCGTCGCCTCCAGCCGGGCCACCTCCGCCGCCGACCGCGCCCGGGCCGCCAACCAGCCCACCGCGCCGCCCGCGGCGAGGCAGAGCACCACCACGGCCAGCGTCGAGAAGCTCATGCCAGAGAGCTTGCCAAACGGGTACGACGTGCGCGCGGTGGGTACGTTCGAGGTCATGGACATTGCCCTGTGGCTGTTCCTGGTGCTGATGCTCGGAGGTGCGCTTGTGTTCTGGCGATGGGGAAGCAGGTCCCGGCGGGCCAACGAGCTGGCGGACGCCCGCGCCGAGGCGCAGCGGTGGTACGAGCGGCTCGGCGGCCAGCTGATGAACCTGCACGGCGACGCGCCGGCGGTCCGGCAGGCGCTCGCCGACGCCGGTGAGCGGTACAACGCGGCCGGCTCGCAACTGGAGCAGGCGCGTACCACGCACCAGTTCGCGTTGGCGCGGGAGACCGCGCTGGAGGGGCTGGCGTACATCCGGGCGGCGCGTACGGCCATGGGCATCGACCCGGGCCCGGAGCTGCCGCCGCTGGCCGCGGCCCGCGGCGCCGGCGCGCTCACCAAGGAGCGCGAGGTCGACGTGCAGGGCCAGCGGTTCCGGGCCGGCCCGCAGCCGGGGAGTCAGACGCCCTACTACTATCCCGGCGGCCGTCTCCAGGGCCGGCCGGTGCCCGCCGGGTGGTACTCGACGCCGTGGTGGAAGACCGCGCTCGGCGCCGGCGCCGGGGTGATCGGCGGCATGCTGATCGCGGACGCGCTCTTCTCACCCGCGTTCGCCGACCCGGGCTACGGCTACGACTCCGGCTATCAGGAGGGCTTCCAGGACGGTTTCGGCGACGGCCAGGACTTCGGCGACCAGGGCGGCGACTTCGGCGGCGACCCGGGCGGCGGCGACTACGCCGGCGGCGATTTCGGCGGCGGCGGTGACTTCGGCGGCGGCGACTTCTAATCGGAGCCAGGTGTTAAAAGGGGCCCCCGCCTATGCAGAAAGCGTTAAGCGGGGGCCCCTCCTTACCTCTCAGCCGGTGTTGCGCATGCCGGCGGCGATGCCGTTGACCGTGGTCAGCAGCGCCCGCTCCAGCGCCGTGCCGTCGTTCGGGGCGCGCCGGCCGCCAGGTGCGGTGGCCACCGCCCGGCCGGCGGCGCCGGACTCGCGATACTGCCGCAGCAACGCCACCTGGAGATGGTGCAGCGGCTCCAGGTAGGTGTCCCGCACGGCGAGCGTGCGCTGGAGGACCGGCGAGTTCTCCAGCAGGGCCGGCGAGGCGGTCACCGCCAGCACCTCCCGCTTGGTCAGTTCGTACTCCTCCTCGATCTTGGCGAAGATCGGGTGCAGCTTCTTCGGGACCAGGGTCTCCACGTAGCGGCGGGCGATGCTCAGGTCGGTCTTGGTAAGCATCATCTCGACGTTTGACAGGAACGTGCGGAAGAAGTGCCAGTTCCGGTTCATCTCGGCGAGCACGTCGGCCAGGCCCGCCTCCCGCGCGGCGGCCAGCCCGGAGCCCACGCCGAACCAGCCCGGCACGATCTGCCGGGTCTGCGTCCAGCCGAACACCCACGGGATGGCGCGCAGGCCGGACAGGCCGGCGCCGGTGTTCGGGCGCTTCGCCGGCCGGGAGCCGATGTTGAGCGCGCCGAGCAGCTCGGTCGGGGTGGACGCCCAGAAGTAGGCCGGCAGGTCCGGGTCCTCGACCAGGGACCGGTAGGACCGGAACGCCGAGGCGGACACCACGTCCATCGTCGCGTCCCAGCGTTCGAGCATCTCGGCCGGCTGCCGGGGCGCGGTGTGCAGCAGCGTGGCCTGGAGCACGGCGGCCACGGTCAGCTCCAGGTTCTCCCGGGCCAGCGCCGGCAGCGTGTATTTGTCGGAGATGACCTCACCCTGCTCGGTCACCTTGATCGCACCGTCGAGCGTGCCGTAGGGCTGGGCGAGGATCGCCTCGTGGGTGGGGCCGCCACCCCGGCCGACCGTGCCGCCCCGGCCGTGGAACAACCGCAGGTGTACGCCGTGCCGGGCGGCCACGTCCCGCAGCGCCCGCTGGGCCCGGTGGATGGACCACTGGCTGGTGGTGATGCCGGCTTCCTTGTTGGAGTCGGAGTAACCGAGCATCACCTCCTGCACGTCGCCCCGGGCCGTGACGAGCGCCCGGTACGCCGGCAGCGACAGCAGCTCGTCCAGCAGCTCGCCGCCGGAGTCCAGCTCGGCCGGGGTCTCCAGCAGCGGCACGATGCCGACCCGGGCCCGCCCGCTCTGCACGTCGACCAGACCCGCCTCGCGGGCCAGCACCACGGCGGCGAGCACGTCGTCCACGCCGAGCGTCATCGAGATGATGTACGACTCGATGACCTCGGGGCCGAACCGGTCCTGCGCCTCGCGGATCGCCCCGAACACGTCGAACGTCTTGCGGGCCGACTCGGTGAGCGGGCTGTCCTGGGTGGAGAGCGGCCGGCGGCCGGTCAGCTCGTCGGCGAGCAGCTTGGTGCGCTCCAGCCGGGTCAGCGACGGGTAGTCGGACACCTCGCCGACCGCCTCGTAGAGCTGCTCCAGCACCTCGTGGTGCTTCTCGGCGTGCTCCCGGATGTCCATCGTGGCCAGGTGCAGCCCGAACGCGGACACCGTACGGATGGTGGAGGCCAACCGCCCGACGGCGGTGAGCTGACCGGAGTTGCGGGCCAGCGAGGCGCGCAGCAGCTCCAGGTCGGCGATCAGCTCGGTCGAGCCCTGGTAGTCCCGGCCCGGCACGTGCGGGGTGCCCGCGCGCAGCCGCTCCCGGGTGTTCGCGAGCTTCGCCTTCACGCACCGGGCCTTGAGCCGGTAGGGCTCCTCGGCGTTGACCCGGCGGAACCGGGGCGCCACCTCGGGCAGCGCGTCCAGGTCCTTGGCCAGGCTGGCGGAGAGGTCGAGGGAGACCGCGCGCAGCCGGCGGGAGACGCTGACCTCGCTGATCAGCTCGTCCATCGCCTTCTCGGTGGCCTCGATGCCGTGCTCGTGCTGGATCCGCAGCACCTCGCGGGTGACCGCCGGGGTGACGAACGGGTTGCCGTCCCGGTCGCCGCCGATCCAGGTGCCGAACGACAGCGGGCGGGCCGTCGGCGACGTCTCCACGCCGAGTGTGCGCAGCGTGTCGGCGAGGTCGTCGAGGACCTGCGGCGCCGCCTCGGCGTGCAGGTCACGCAGGTAGTAGATGGCGTTGCGGGCCTCGTCGGTCGGGTCCGGCCGGTCCAGCCGCAGCTCGTCGGTCTGCCACATCAGATCGAGCAGCTCGGCGAGGCGGCGGTTGGCCGGGCCCTCGTCGCTCGCTCCGTAGAGGATCGCGTTCGCGGTCTCGGCGTCCAGCTCGTCGGCGACGGCGCGAAGCTTGGACAGGATGGACCGGCGGGCCGCCTCGGTGGGGTGGGCGGTGAAGACCGGGCGGACGGCCAGCCGGCGGGCCGCGGCGGCGATCTCCTCGGCCGGTACGCCGCGCTCGGCGATCGTCTTGGCGGCCTGGTCCAGCCAGCCGCCGTGGGTGGCGCGGCGGCGGCGCAGGTCACGCGCGCGGTGCACCTGCTCGGTGATGTTCGCCAGGTGGAAGTAGGTGGAGAAGGCGCGGGCCAGCTTCGTGCCGGTGCTGACGTCGAGCCCGGCGAGTCGCTGGGCCGCGGCCGGCGCGTCGGAGCGGACCTGGGCGCGGATCTCCTCGACCAGGTCGAGCAGTGGCCGGCCCTCCTGGCGGGCCAGGGTCTGCCCGAGCAGCGTGCCGAGTCGGCGGATGTCGGCCCGGAGAGCGGCGTCGGGGCCGTCGTGGTCGTGCTGGTCGGTCACGGTGCGCTCCTTACGCGAGGACGAAGGACAGCGCTGTCCGACTCCCCTGGATGGTATCCGCGTACGCCCCGACGGCAGGAGGGGGACGACGTGATGACCTTCACTCCGGGATGCGCCGGCCGGTCACCCCTCGGCGTGCCGGGCGCCTGCGGCGTGTCGTCCCGGCGCGGTCCGGGCGGCCCGCCGGCGAGCCCGGAACATGGTGGCGGTGAGCAGCCCGACCAGGCCGGCGACCACCCAGACAAGCAGGCCGGTCAGCGCCCAGCCGCCGCCGCGCCAGCCGAAGTAGATGGCCGACTTGAACAGGTCGGTGGCGAGTCCGGGCACGTTCCAGCGGTGCATCCCGCGCAGGAACGGCGGCAGGAACTCGGGCGCGTAGATGCCGCCGGAGCCGGGGTTGCCGAGCACCACCAGCAGCAGGATCACGATGCCCGTGCCGAGCAGCCCGAGCCACGCCTGCACGGCCGCCGCGACCATCCCGGCCGCGAACGCGGAAAGCGCGCCGATCACCGCGACGGTTCCCACCCTGTGCGGAAAGACGTCAAGCACCGGGCCGACGAGCACCGCGGCGATGAGGCCGAGCAGGATCGAGTGCACCGCGAGCGTGGCGATCCGCAGCCCGGCCCGGCGCAGGTCGCGCGGGCTGGTGCCGAGCGAGATGCCGAGCGCCGTGGACGCCAGGTAGCCGCCGAGCACCACGCCGACCGCCAGATAGAACGGGACCAGGCCGCGCGGGTCGCCGCCGGACACCGGCACCTCGTCGGTGACCTGGAGCGGCACGCCGGCCTGCCGGGCCGCCTCGGTGAACACGTCGGTGACGAGTTCGGTGGCGGCGGGCGCGCCGGCGCTTGCCGTGGCCAGGGTGAGCCCGCCGCCGGGGTTCGAGTGCAGCACCGCGTACACCGATCGGTCGTTCAGGCCGTCGACGGCGCGTTCCTGACTGTCGTACCCGACGGATTTGATGGTGTCGGTGCGGGCGCGGACGGCCGACATCACGGCCTGGGCCTGCTGGTCGGTGGTGACCACGGCGACCGGCACGTCCTTCGGGTCCGGCTTGTGCAGCGCGCCGACGTAGGCCGCGATGAACGCGCTCGCAAGCGCCAGGGTGCCGAGCACCAGCGCCGCCGTGCGCGGCAGCCAGTCCCGGGTCCGCAACTCCGGCTCGTCGTCCACGGCCTCAGCCTATGGTCGGAAATCGCTGGTGCGGGCCGATAGCGTCGGATCATGACGCCACCGCGCTACCCGACCAAGCCGGAGCCGGGCGACCGGGTCGCTGTCGTCTCACCCTCCGCCGGCCTGCCAGGTCTCTTCCCCCACGTGTACGAACTGGGCCTGCGCCGGCTCCGCGAGGAACTCGGCCTGGAGCCGGTGGAATATCCGACCACCCGGGTGATGGGCGCCGACCCGCGGGACCGGGCCCGTGACCTGACCGCCGCGTTCGCCGACCCGGCGATCACCGCGGTGCTCGCCACCGTGGGTGGGGACGACCTGGTCACGGTCACCCCCTTCCTCGACGACGACGTGCTGCGGTCCAACCCGAAGCCGTACTTCGGCTACTCCGACAACACCAACGTGCTCAACCACCTCTACCGGCTGGGGATCGTGGCCTACCACGGCGGCTCGGTGCTTGTGCACCTCGGCCGCTCCGGCCGGCCGCACCCGCTGACGCTCGACTCGCTGCGCGCCGCGCTGTTCAGCGCCGGCTGGTACGACCTGACCGCCGCCGCCGAGTGGGGCGACGAGCCGCACGACTGGCGCGACCCGGCGACGCTCACCGAGGAACCGCCCATGTATCCGGGCGGGGGCTGGCGTTGGCACGGGCCCGCCCGGGTGGTGCGGGGTCGCACCTGGGGCGGCAACCTGGAGATCCTGCACTGGCTGGCGGCGGCGGACCGGGTGCCGTCCGCCGCCGAGCTGGCCGGCTCGGTGCTGGTCATCGAGACCTCGCAGGAGATGCCGCCGGCCCAGGAGGTCTTCCGGATCGTGCGCAACCTGGGCGAGCGCGGTCTGCTCGCCGGCTTCCCGGCCATCGTGGTCGGCCGCCCCAAGGCGTGGGACTTCGATCGGCCGCTGACCGTCGCGGGAGCGGCTGGCCTGGGGCGAGGAGCAGCGGGCGGCGGTCCTGCGGGCGATCGGGCCGTACACCGACGACCCGGTGGTGGTCTTCGACGTCGACCTCGGCCACACCGATCCGCAACTGATCATCCCGTACGGCGGGGAGATCCGGGTCGACGCGGTCGAGCGCCGGATCGCGGTGCGCTACTGACCGCGCTGCTCCCGCACGAACACACCGGCGCCGGGCGCGCCCTCGACGAGTCCCCGCGCCTTCAGCCAGTCAATGGCGGAACGCACCACCTGGCGGGAGACGTCGAACTCGGCGCACAGCTCGGTGCCGGAGGGCAGCTTCGCGCCGGGCGGATAGTCGCCTGATTCGATGCGCTCGGTCAAGGTCTCGATGAGGCGTTGCTTCTTGGTGTAGGCAGGCATGGGTCGACTCCGTGGCAGGTGCACCCATGTGATCACGGCGGACGACGAAGCGTCAATCAAATGTGGTGGCAGGTACTGACCTGGCATGACAGGTAGTCGTAGGTTGCATCTGGGTGACCGTGGCAGGTCCCCACGACGCATAAGGCGGCCCGGGGTGGAGGTGGCACTCCGCTCCCCGGGCCTTGACCGGGAAGGACGCCCGGCCCATGAGCAATCTATCGAACATCGCCCACCCGCCCTGGTGCCTGCGTGGCCCGGACTGCGCCGGTCGTAACGGCCTGCATCTGTCCCGCCTAGTCGGCACGGCGGTCCGGGGTGACGAGGTGATCCAGGCCGGAGTCGGCCTGTGGCGGATGGATGTCGGCCCGACGCCGCCGTCCGGCCTACTGCTGGAGTTCTCCGCGGGTGAGGACGTCGAGCGGTGGCCGATCGACCTGCCCCAGTCCCGCGCACTGGTCCGCGCGTCCCAACACCTGCTCCGCCACCTGCACCCCACCGCATCCCGCGCCGCCTGACCCCCACCCCCGCCCCCGCCCCCGCCCCGCGAGTTGATCAACGAGTTCCTGTCGTCGAAACCGCCCTCCCGCACCCCAAACTCCTTGGTCAACTCACGCATCGCACCCTGCCCGCGGCGATCATGAAGTTGGCGGCGTTCCAGGAGATCAACCTTGCCGTCAACTTCATGATCACCCGGCTTGCCCGATGGGAGGGCGGGTTGGGCTTGTGGTGGCGGGACAGCCGGGATCTTGGAAGGAAAGGGCCCCCGGAGGGGCCGAAATCTTCCAAGATCTCTTCTGCTCCCGGGATACGGGAGGGATCGTGCGTCGTGTGGGAGCGGCGGTGGGCGGGCGCTTCCGGCCCGGCCGGCGTCATGGCGTCGGCGGTGCGGGGCGCCCGGCTGTCGTCGCCAACCTCATGAGCCCCTGACGACCTCCACTTACCGATCGACGGATACTGCGGGCGGTCAGACGACGGCGAAGGCGCGGACCGGGAAGGTGCCCATGCCGGCCACCCGCGGCGGCGCGGCGGTGAACCGGAAACCGGCCGGCGGCAGCGCACCCAGGCCGGTCAGGTGCTCCACGATCGGGATGCCGGCGGCGAGCAACGTGCTGTGTGCCGGGCGCTCGCCGGCCGCCGCCGGGGTCATGTCGTCGATGTTGATCGAGTCGATGCCGACAAGCGTGGCACCCGCCGAAACCAGCCAGGACGCGCCGTCACCGGTCAGGAACGGCGCGTCCGGAGCGGCGTACCGGTCGGTGCCGAAGTGGGTGTCCCACCCGGTGTGCAGCAGCACGGCCCGCCCGGCCACGTCGTAGGGGGCGAGCAGCAGCCGGTCCACCGCCCGGGTGCCGGCGGGCACGCGCACCACCAGGCCGGGCAGGTCGGCCAGCCGGTCCAGCCCGACCCCGGTCAGGTCGGCCCCGTCGGCGTAGCGGTGCGACGGCGTGTCGACGTACGTGCCGGTGTTGGCGATCATGTCGATGCGGCCGACGTGGAACTCGACGCCCGGCGCGTACCGCTGACGGGACGCCTCCCGGGTCAGCCACTCGGTGATCCGGGGCGCGGGCCAGCCGGGCAGCGTGACCATGCCGTCGCCGATCACGTGGCTCAACTCGACGAGACGCCGTCCGGCGGTGGCCGGGGTGTCGACGCCGCGCCCGCCCTTGTGCGGCTCCGCCACCACGCTCCGGTTGCTGATCCGCACCTCGCCGACCATGAGCAGCCCGAGGTGCCGGACGAGCAGCGCGGCCAGCTCGTCGTCGGTGACGTCCGGGCCGGGCACATCAAGCCGGAACCCGTCGGTGCGCAGTCCGCCGCCGTTGACAAATTCCACCTCGGCGTCGAAGACCGCCCGATACTCGCCCATGCCACCACGCCACCATGCCCCCTCCACCCCGTCAAGAAGCGCCAGCGCGCATCGTGCCGTGAGTCGGCGCGCATCCGGGTAACGGGGTGGGAGGGGATAAGGTCGGGGGGTGCACCCCCCGTCCGGCTGGACGCGGGGTCGTCGTCGTGTCAAGCGCTGGAAGTGAATGCTGATGCTCACCGGACTCTTCGCCGCCGCCCTGGCCGACCCCGGGCTGGCCCGGGCGCGTGACCTGGCGCGCTCCGGTGCCGCGCAGGTCGACGGCCTCGACCTCACCGCACCCGCCGCGCTGCGCCCGTTCGCGGTCGCGGCGGTGGCCGCCGACGTTCAGGGGGCCGGGCGGCCGGTGCTCGCGGTCACCGCCACCACCCGTGAGGCCGACGACCTGGTCTCGGCGCTTGGCAGCCTGCTGCCGCCGGAGCAGGTGGCGGTCTTCCCGTCCTGGGAGACGCTGCCGCACGAACGGCTCTCGCCCCGCTCCGACACGGTCGGGCGGCGTCTCGCCGTGCTGCGCCGGCTGGCCCACCCCGACTCGGCCGACGCGCACGGGCGCACCGGGCCGCTGCGGGTGGTCGTGGCGCCGGTCCGGTCGCTGCTCCAGCCGCAGCTCAAGAACCTCGGCGACCTGGAGCCGGTGCAGCTCGCCGCCGGCGAGGAGGCCGACCTGGAGGAGGTGGCCCGCCGGCTCACCGACATGGCGTACGCCCGGGTCGACCTGGTCACCAAGCGCGGCGAGTTCGCCGTGCGCGGCGGCATCCTCGACGTCTTCCCGCCCACCGACGAGCACCCGTCCCGGGTCGAGTTCTGGGGCGACGAGGTGGAGGAGATCCGCACCTTCGCGGTCGCCGACCAGCGCACCATCGAGGGCGTACCGCAGCTCTGGGCGCCGCCCTGCCGCGAGCTGCTGCTCACCCCGGAGGTGCGGCAGCGGGCCGCCGCGCTCGCCGCCGAGCACCCCGAGCTGGCCGAGATCCTCGACAAGCTGGCCGAGGGCATCCCGGTCGAGGGGATGGAGTCCCTGGCGCCGGCGCTCATCGGCGACGACGCGCTGGAGCTGCTCGTCGACTGCATGCCGGCCGGCACCCACGTGCTGCTCTGCGACCCGGAGCGGATCCGCACCCGGGCGCACGACCTGGTCCGTACCTCGGAGGAGTTCCTCCAGGCGAGCTGGGCCGCAGCCGCCGTCGGCGGCCAGGCCCCGGTCGACCTCGGCGCCGCCGCCTTCAAGACCCTGGCCGAGGTACGCACGCAGGCCCGCGCCCTGCGCCAGCCCTGGTGGACGCTCGCCCCGTTCGGCCTGGTGGAGGCCGAGAGCGCGCCGGCCCGGCAGCCCTGGGAGGACGCGCCGGCCGAGGTCGACGTCACGCCCGACGACGCCATCGCGGTGAGTCTCGCCGCCCAGCCGGCTCCGCTTTACCACGGCGAGACCGCCCGGGTGGTCGACGACCTGAAGCGCTGGGCCGGTGAGGGTTGGTCGATCGCGCTCGTCTTCGAGGGGCACGGTCCCGCCCAGCGGGCCGTCGAGGTGCTGCGTGACGCCGGTCTCGGCGCCCGCTTCACCGAGGAGGTGCCCACCGCGCCCGCCCCCGGCGAGCTGCTCGTCTCCTGCGGCTGCCTGACCGCAGGCTTCGTCGACGAGGCGTCCCGGTTCGTGCTGCTGACCGGCAACGACGTCACCGGCGGGCGGGGCACCTCCACCCGCGACATGCGCAAGATGCCCAGCCGGCGGCGCAACACCATCGACCCGCTGGAGCTGCGGGCCGGCGACTTCGTGGTGCACGAGCAGCACGGCATCGGCCGGTACGTCGAGCTGGTGCAGCGCACCGTCAACGGCGCCAGCCGGGAATACCTGGTGATCGAGTACGCGGCGAGCAAGCGCGGCCAGCCCGGCGACCGGCTCTTCGTCCCCACCGACCAGCTCGACCAGCTCTCCCGCTACGTCGGCGGCGAGCAGCCCACGCTGCACAAGATGGGCGGCTCGGACTGGCAGAAGTCCAAGGCCCGGGCGCGCAAGGCGGTCCGCGAGATCGCCGCCCAGCTCATCCAGCTCTACGCGGCCCGGAAGGCGTCCAAGGGGCACAACTTCGGCCCGGACACGCCGTGGCAGCGGGAGCTTGAGGACGCGTTCCCCTGGCAGGAGACGCCGGACCAGATGGCCGCCATCGAGGAGGTCAAGCGGGACATGGAGCAGACCGTCCCGATGGACCGGCTGATCTGCGGCGACGTCGGCTACGGCAAGACCGAGATCGCGGTACGGGCGGCGTTCAAGGCGGTGCAGGACGGCAAGCAGGTGGCGGTGCTGGTGCCCACCACGCTGCTGGTGCAGCAGCACTACAACACGTTCGCCGAGCGGATGAGCCAGTTCCCGGTGAACATCCGGCAGCTCTCCCGCTTCCAGACGCCGAAGGAGAGCGAGCGGACGCTGGAGATGGTCGCCGACGGCAGCGTCGACATCGTCATCGGCACCCACCGGCTGCTCCAGGCGGCCACCCGGTTCAAGCATCTCGGTCTGGTCGTCATCGACGAGGAGCAGCGCTTCGGCGTCGAGCACAAGGAGCACCTGAAGACGCTGCGCGCCTCGGTCGACGTGCTCGCCATGTCGGCCACCCCGATCCCGCGGACGCTGGAGATGGCGATCACCGGCATCCGGGAGATGTCCACCATCGCCACCCCGCCGGAGGAGCGGCACCCGGTGCTCACGTTCGTCGGGGCGTACGACGACCGGCAGGTGGCCGCGTCCATCCACCGCGAGCTGCTCCGCGACGGGCAGGTCTTCTACCTGCACAACCGGGTCGAGTCGATCGACCGGGCGGCCCGCCGGATCCGGGAGTTGGTGCCCGAGGCGCGGGTCGCGGTGGCGCACGGCCAGATGGGCGAGGAAGCGCTGGAGAAGGTGATGGTCGGCTTCTGGGAGAAGGAGTTCGACGTCCTGGTCTGCACCACGATCGTCGAGTCCGGCATCGACATCCCGAACGCCAACACGCTCATCGTCGAGCGCGCCGACCTGCTCGGCCTGGCCCAGTTGCACCAGATCCGGGGTCGGGTCGGCCGGGGCCGGGAGCGCGCGTACGCGTACTTCCTCTACCCGGCGGACAAGCCGCTCACCGAGAACGCGCACGAGCGGCTCGCCACCATCGCCCAGCACACCGAGTTGGGAGCCGGCATGTACGTGGCGATGAAGGACCTGGAGATCCGTGGCGCCGGCAACCTGCTCGGCGGCGAGCAGTCCGGTCACATCGAGGGCGTCGGCTTCGACCTGTACGTGCGGATGGTCGGCGAGGCCGTCTCCGCGTTCAAGGGCGAGAGCACGGAGGAGGAGGCCGACGTCAAGATCGACCTGCCGATCGACGCGCACCTGCCGCACGACTACGTCGGGGTGGAACGGCTGCGGCTGGAGATGTACCGCAAGCTCGCCGAGGCACGCGACGCCGAGCGGCTGCGCGAGGTGGTGGCCGAGATGACGGACCGCTACGGCGAGCCGCCCGTGCCGGTGCAGAACCTGGTCGCGGTGGCGAACTTCCGGCTGCTGGCCCGCCGCTACGGCCTGGCCGACGTGTCGATGCAGGGCAAGCATCTCCGGTTCAGCCCGTTGCCGCTGCCCGACTCGAAGCAGATGCGGCTCAAGCGCTACCACCCGGACTCGGTCTACAAGCAGGCGGCCGACCAGGTGAGCGTGCCCCGGCCGAGCACCCGCCGGATCGGCGGCGAGCCGCTGCGCGACCAGGCGTTGCTGGAGTGGTGCGCGCAGCTCCTCTCCGACGTCCTGGGCGAGCCGGCGGCGCAGCCGGCCGGGGCGGGGGCGCGGTGAGGTGGGCGGCGTCACAGCCGGATACGGGGCGTGAGAGAGTGACCGTCATGCGTGCTCGCCGTCTTGTCGCCGTCGCCAGCGTGGCGGTCGGCCTCGTCGCCCTCTCCGGTTGCCGTACCGAGCCCGGGGTCGCCGCCTACGTCGGCGGCCACCGCGTCACCGAGGATCAGGTCACCTCGATCCTCGACGAGGTGCGGGACGGCCTGGCCAGCCAGCCGGCCACCGCCCCGCAGGCCGACGCGCTGCTGCCGGCCCGGGACCAGGTGGTCGCCACCCTCGTGCTGTCGGACGTGTGCCGGGAACTCTCCGCCGACAAGGGCTACCAGCCGCAGGGCCAGGTGACCCCGGATCAGGTCGCCGAGCAGACCGGCCTGCCCGCCGACGCGACGTACCCGAAGAAGGTGGCCGAGTTCTACACCTGCATGTCCGGCCTGCCGGCCTCCGAGCAGGCCGCCCCCACGCCGGACGAGCTGGCCACGGTGATCTCCGCCGGCCGGGCCGCCGGCGCCATCCCGCCGGACGTCTCGGACGCCGACGCCGCCCGCCAGCTCGACGGCGAGCAGCTCCGCTCCGCCCTGGGCACCCGTAAGTCGCTCGCCGACGCCATCGGCGGGTACGACGTCTCGGTCAACCCGCGCTACCGTCCGTTGGCCTTCCCGCTGCTCAGCTTCAAGGGCAACGTGCCGGCGGTGGCCGTGCCGCTGGGCGAGCCGGGCTCGTCGGTCACCGACGTCTCCACCCCGGAGCCGGACGCCGGTGAGTCGATGCCTGTGGTCGACCCGTCGGCGGCGCCCGGAGCATGACCGCGCGCATCGTCCTGCTTGTCACCTCGCCCCGGTTGCCGGCCGGCCTGCTGACGTCGGCCGCCTGGGACGCCGTACGCGCCGCACCGGTCCTCACCGGCGCGGAGAGTGAGCTGACCCGGGCGGTCCGGACGGCCGGCGCCGAGGTGCGCGTGGTGACCGAGGGCGCGACGCAGGCCCTGCTCGACGCCGCCGCGGCGCACGGCGGCGCGGTGTGGCTGGCCGGCCCGGCCGGCGACGAGGCACTCGCCCGCGAGCTGGGGCTGCGGCTGGCCCGCCAGCCCGGCCTGGCCGAGCTGGAGCTGATGTACGGCTCCTGGGATCCGCCCGGCGCCCGGCTGCTCGACGCGGTCGAGGTGATGGACCGGCTGGCCTCGCCGGGCGGTGACCCGTGGAAGCGGGCGCAGACCCACCGCAGCCTGGCCGGCTTCCTCATCGAGGAGTGTTACGAGGCGTACGACGCGATCAGCGCCGACGACACTGACGCGCTCCGCGAGGAGCTTGGCGACGTGCTGCTCCAGGTGTTGCTGCACGCCCGGCTGGCCGAGGACCTGCCGGAGGGCGAGCGCTGGACCGTCGACGACGTGGCCGGCACCCTGGTCGACAAGATGGTGCGGCGCAACCCGCACGTGTTCTCCGGTGAGCAGGCCGGTTCGATCGAGGAGATCGAGGCGAACTGGGAGCGGATCAAGCGGGCCGAGAAGACCCGTGACTCGGTGCTCGACGGCGTGGCGTTGAGCCAGCCGGCGCTCGCCCTGGCCGCGAAGATCCTGGACCGCGCCGGCCGGGTCGGCCTGGCCGTGCCGCCGCCGCTCGCGCAGTCGCAGGTGGACCCGGAGGCGCGGCTCGGCGCGAGTCTGCTGGCCACGGTCGCCGCCGCCCGGCAGGCCGGCATCGACCCGGAGGCCGCGTTGCGTCGCGCCGCCCTGGCGTACGCCGACGCGGTCCGCGCGGCCGAACGCGCCACCCCCGCCCAGCCCACCTGACCTCCGAGCCCGCGGGGAACGTCGGGGGAGGTCGGTAGGGTTCGGGCATGGAAGCGTTCGTGCCGCTCGCGGAGCGGATCGTGGAGGCGTTGCTGGAGAGCCGGCCCGGGTTGGCCACCTCCGTCGGGGACCACCGCTACGACGACCGCCTGCCCGACCTCTCCGCCGACGCGCTCGCCGCCGACCAGGCGATGCTGAAGGACGCGGCCGACGCGCTCTCCGAGATCGACCCGGACGTGCTCGACGTCGACGAGAGCGTCGACCACGCGCTGCTCAGCGCTCTGGTCGACCAGGGGTTGTTCGAGGCGACCGAGATCCGCGGCCACGAGTGGGATCCGCTGCGGCACAACCCGGGGCCGTTGTTGCACGCGCTGCTGGCCCGGCCGTACGCGCCGGTCGAGGAGCGGCTCAGCCACCTCGCCGGGCGTCTCGACGCCGTACCGGATGCGTTGGCGACCGCGCGTGCGACGCTGCGGGACATGCCGCGGGTCCATGCCGAGACGGCGGTCGGGCAGTTCGCCGGCGCCGCGGCGCTGGTCCGCGACGAGGTGCCGGCGTTGCTCGCCCAGGCGCCGGCGCTGCGCGACCGGGTGGGGCCGGCGGCGACGGCCGCGATCGCCGCGCTCGACGAGTTCGTGGCGTGGCTGCGGGCGGGGTTGGCGGCCGACGCCGGCCCGGGGCGTGACCCGCGGCTGGGCCGGCGGCGCTGGGAGGCGCGGCTCTGGCACACGCTCGACACCGAGCTGGGCGCCGCCGAGGTGCAGCGCCGCGCGTGGGCCAACCTCGACCGGGTCACCGACGAGATCCGGGCGGCGGCCGTCGAGCTGGTCGGTGGTCCGGCCGACGACGAGACGGTACGCCGAGCGCTGGACCTGCTTGCCGCCGAGCACCCGGACGACGGCACCATCGTGGACCTCGCCTCGGTGACGCTCGACGAGGCGGGTGACTTCGTCCGCCTCCACGACCTGGTCAGCCTCGTCGACGACCCGTGCGTGATCCAGGAGATGCCGGAGTTCGCCCGGGGCGTGGCGGTGGCCTACTGCGACTCGCCGGGCCCGTTGGAGACGGCTGACGTGCCGACGTTCTACTGCATCGCGCCCACCCCGGCGGGCTGGCCGGCGCGGCGGGTCGAGTCGTTCTACCGGGAATACAACGACCACATGATCCGCAATTTGACCGTGCACGAGGCGATGCCCGGGCACTTCCTCCAGCTCGCCCACGCTCGGCGGTACGCCGGCCCGACCCGGGTGCGGGCGCTCACCGAGTCCGGCGTGTTCATCGAGGGCTGGGCGGTCTACGCCGAGGAGCTGATGGCCGGGCTCGGCTTCGGCGGGCTGCCGGTGCGGTTGCAGCAGCTCAAGATGCAGCTCCGGATGACCATCAACGCGCTGCTCGACCAGCTCGTGCACTGTGACGACATGTCCGAGGCCGACGCGATGGCGTTGATGACCGGGCGCGGCTTCCAGGAGGAGGGCGAGGCGGCCGGCAAGTGGCGGCGGGCGTTGCTCACCTCCACCCAGCTCTCCACCTATTTCGTCGGCTACAGCGAGATGGCCGACATCGCCGCGTCCCGGCCGGACGGCGTGCCGGTGCGCGACTGGCACGACGCGATGCTTGCGCACGACTGCCCGCCCCCGCGTCACCTGCGCACCCTGCTGGGGGTGTGAGGGGTCAGGACTTCCTGGTGCGCCGGTCCACCACGCCGGCGCCGGGCGGCACGGCGAACGCGGACGGCTCGACCGTCTCGGTGTAGCGACTCAGCGTCACCTCGGCGGGCTTGCCGTCGAGCGTGCCGGTGAAGCTGCCGAGCACTCCCTCGGTGGTCACGCAGGCGGTGAAGCGTTCCCCGGCGCTTGTGACGTCGACGCATGTGGCGTGGTGCCCGGCCAGCGTGGTGTCGGTCTGCTTGATTGCGGCCTCCGGCTCCAGCGCCGCGTCGGTGAGCAGCCGGATCACCGCCGGTGGGGTGACCAGGCCCTGCTTGCGCGCCTCGTCGTAGACGATCACCGACGGCTTGCCGGCGGTGAGCACCGGCGGCGACATGGTGCAGGAGGTGCGCGCGGCGGTGCTCGTGCACCGGGTCACCGCCTCCTGGGTCACCGTGATCTTGCCGCCCGGCCAGGTGTAGGTGGAGCGCAGCGGGTCCTTGGTCTGCGCGATCGACGCGGTCTGCCCGCCGGCGAGCTGGTAGTCGGCGGCCCAGGTCTGCTCCAGCGCCCGGTCCATCCGCGCGGCGAGGTCGTTGACCAGGTCGGCCCGCCCGAGCGCGACGCCCGCGCCGTCCAGGGCCTGGCAGCCGGTGACCGAGAGCGACGCGATGGCCGTGGCGGCGAGCACGCGGAGAGTCGTCGTGGCGGCAGGCATGATGCCCAGCCTTGTCGATCGACGCAACCTCTCGCAAACCCGTTGCCGGTTGACGCCCGGTAAAGCGGGAATGTCCGTCTCATTCGCCGCCGCGGAGGCCGCCCCGAGCGGCATGCCGGAGGGCGGGGACCGATACGCTGCGTTCAACACCTGCCTCAGCCGCACCGTCGCGGCCCACACCGGACCGGTACACACAAACGAGGAGCGACTCAGTGGCAACCATCGAGGGAATCGTCGCCCGGGAGATCCTGGACTCGCGGGGCAACCCGACGGTCGAGGTCGAGGTCGGGCTCGACGACGGCACGATCGCCCGCGCCGCGGTGCCGTCCGGCGCCTCCACCGGCGCGTTCGAGGCGGTCGAGCTGCGCGACGGTGACAAGGGCCGTTACCTGGGCAAGGGTGTCGAGAAGGCGGTCGCCAACATCGAGGACCGGATCGTCGACCAGCTCATCGGCTACGAGGCGAGCGAGCAGCGGCTGATCGACCAGAAGATGATCGACATCGACGGCTCGGACAACAAGGGCGAGCTCGGCGCCAACGCCATCCTCGGTGTCTCCCTGGCCGTGGCGAAGGCCGCCGCCGGCAGCGCCGAGCTGAGCCTCTTCCGCTACCTGGGCGGCCCCAACGCGCACCTGCTCCCGGTGCCGATGATGAACATCCTCAACGGTGGCGCGCACGCCGACTCGAACGTCGACATCCAGGAGTTCATGATCGCGCCGATCGGCGCGCCGACGTTCCGGGACGCGGTGCGCTCCGGCGCCGAGGTCTACCACGCGCTGAAGTCGGTGCTGAAGAAGAAGGACCTGTCGACCGGCCTCGGCGACGAGGGCGGTTTCGCCCCCAACCTGCCCACGAACGCCGCCGCGCTGGACCTGATCGCCGAGGCGGTGGAGAAGGCCGGCTACCGGCTGGGCACCGATATCGTCTTCGCGCTCGACGTGGCCGCCACCGAGTTCTTCGACAACGGCACCTACACGTTCGAGGGCAGCGCCAAGAGCGCCGAGGAGATGAGCAACTACTACACCAAGCTCGCCGGCGACTACCCGATCGTGTCCATCGAGGACCCGCTCGCCGAGGACGACTGGAGTGGCTGGGCCACCCTGACCGCCGCGCTCGGAGACCGGATCCAGATCGTCGGCGACGACCTGTTCGTGACCAACCCGCAGCGCATCGCCCGGGGCATCGCCGAGCGGTCCGCGAACGCGGTGCTGGTCAAGGTCAACCAGATCGGCTCGCTCACCGAGACGCTCGACGCCGTGGACCTGGCCCACCGGGCCGGCTTCAAGTGCATGATGAGCCACCGTTCCGGCGAGACCGAGGACACCACCATCGCCGACCTGGCGGTCGCCACCGGCTGCGGCCAGATCAAGACCGGCGCGCCGGCCCGCTCCGACCGGGTGGCCAAGTACAACCAGCTCCTGCGGATCGAGGAGGAGCTGGCCGACGCGGCGCGGTACGCCGGCGCCGGCGCGTTCCCGCGCTACCGTTCGGCCTGAGGCCAGCGCTCCGGGGAGGGGTGTGACGATGCAGCAGCGCCGCACACCGGGCGGCCAGCGACCCGCCCGCCGGCCGGGACAGGCCGGCCGGGCGGGCGGTCCCCGGGTCCGGTCCACGGCCCGCGACGGCGGCGTCCGCGCCGAGCCGCGTGCCGCCGGCCGGTCACCCGGCGCACCCCGGGCCGCCGACGGCGTACGCTCCGCGAGCCGCCCGGCCGCGGCCCGGCGTACCGCCGCCGGTGGCACGGTCAAGCGGCTCACCGCACCCCAACCCCGGCGCTTCACCGGGCGCGCCACAGTGCTGTTCGCCGTGCTCATCGCGCTCGCTCTGGCGTACACCTATCCGGTCCGGGTCTACCTGGACCAGCAGGCCGACATCGAGCGGATGGAGGCGTCCCAGGCCGAGCAGCGGAGGCTGATCGAGAGCCTCACCGCCGAGGCGGCCAAGTGGAAGGACGACGCCTACGTCGAGACCAAGGCGCGGGAACGCTTCTTCATGATCCGGCCGGGTGAGACGGCGCTCGTGGTGCTCCGCGACGCCGAGGGCGCCGCCCGGGACGCCGGCAAGGGCGCGAAGCCGGGGGCGCCGACGTCGCCCGAGCCGTGGTACGACACCCTGTGGTCGAGCGTGCAGGCGGCGAACGCCGAGCGCCCCGACAAGTGAGCGACCGAGGAAGGCGTGACCCGTTGAACGTCGTACCACCGCAGGATCCGGCGGCGGACTCCGTACCCCCGCCGGAGCGCCAGCCGGCCACCGAGGCCGACCTGGCCGCGGTGGCCGCGCAGCTCGGACGCACGCCGCGCGGCACCCGGGCGGTGGCCCACAGGTGCCCGTGCGGCCTGCCCGACGTGGTGGAGACGACGCCCCGGCTGGCCGACGGCACGCCGTTCCCGACGCTGTTCTACCTGACCTGCCCGCGAGCCACCGCGGCGTGCAGCCGGCTGGAGTCGGCCGGGCTGATGAAGGAGATGGCCGACCGGCTCGCCGAGGACCCGGACCTGGCCGCCCGCTACCGGGCGGCGCACTCCGACTACCTGGCCCGCCGGGAGGCGATCGGCGAGGTGCCGGAAATCGCCGGCATCTCCGCCGGTGGGATGCCCGGCCGGGTGAAATGCCTGCACGTGCACCTGGGCCATGCGCTCGGCGCCGGGCCGGGGGTCAACCCGCTCGGCGACGAGACGCTGGCGCTCGTGGAGAAGTGGTGGGCCGCCGGCCCCTGCGTGGACGTGCCCACCACGTGACCACCGTCGACCAGGTCACGATCCGCCGCGCCCGGACCGCAGACGTACGCGGCATCCGCCGGCTCGTGGACACCTACACCGACGACCGGCGGCTGCTCAGCAAGGCCACCGTGACGCTCTACGAGGACGTGCAGGAGTTCCGGGTCGCGGTGACGCCGGACGGGACGGTGGTCGGCTGCGGCGCGCTGCACGTCATGTGGGAGGACCTGGCCGAGATCCGCACCGTGGCGGTCGACCCGTCCTGCCGGGGGCACCGGCTCGGGCACCGGATCGTCGGCGAGCTGATCGACGCGGCGCGGGAGCTGGGCGTCGCCCGGATCTTCGTGCTCACGTTCGAGACCGGCTTCTTCGGCGCGTTCGGCTTCCGCGAGATCGACGGCGCCCCGGTCCCGCAGCCGGTCTACGAACAGCTCCTCCGCTCCTACGACGAAGGTGTCGCCGAGTTCTTGGACCTGGAACGGGTCAAGCCCAACACCCTCGGCAACACCCGCATGTTGCTGCGCCTCTGACCCCGCGCCCCCTCTGCGGTGATCATGAAGCTGACGGCGCCCGCTGTCCGGTTTGTCGCCGCCAGCTTCATGATCACCGACGGCTGGCGGGACCTGTCGTAGGGTGGGCGGCGTGAGCGTGCGTGTGGGGGCCATCGACTGCGGGACCAACTCGATCCGACTGCTGATCGCCGACCTGCCGGATCCGTCCGCGGGGGCGTCCGCGCCGCTGGTGGACGTCAGCCGGCGGATGGAGATCGTGCGGCTGGGGCAGGGCGTGGACCGCACCGGCACGCTCGCGCCCGAGGCGATCGAGCGGACCCGGGTGGCGCTCGCCGACTACGCCGCCCAGATCGAGAAGGCGGGCGTCGACCGGGTGCGGATGTGCGCCACCTCGGCCTCCCGCGACGCCTCGAACGCCGACGACTTCCGAACCATGGTCGAGCGGACGCTCGGCGTACCGCCGGAGGTGGTGACCGGCGACGAGGAGGCCCGCCTCTCGTTCACCGGCGCGGTGCGCGGCCTGCCCGCCGACGCCGAGCCGCCGTACCTGGTGGTCGACATCGGCGGCGGCTCCACCGAGTTCGTGGTCGGCACCCGCGCCGGTGGCGTGCGCGGGGCGATCTCGGTGGACATCGGCTGCGTCCGGATGACCGAGCGGCACCTGCACGGCGACCCGCCCGGCCCGGCCGAGATCGCCGCCGCCGAGGCCGACATCGCGGCTGCGGTGGACCGGGCGCTGGCCGCCGTGCCCGGCCGGGAGGCCGCCACGCTCGTCGGGCTTGCCGGTTCGGTCACCACAGTGGTCGCCCTGGCCGAAGGGCTCCGGGAGTACGACCCGAGCCGCATCCACCACGCCCGGGTGCCGTACGCCCGGGTGGCGTCGGTGACCGCCTACCTGCTCGGCGCGACGCGGGAACAGCGGCTGGCTGAGCCGGTGATGCACCCCGGCCGGGCGGACGTGATCGGCGCCGGTGCGCTGGTGCTGCGCGTGATCATGGAGCGGGCCGGGATGTCCTCGGTGGTCGCCTCCGAACACGACATCCTCGACGGCATCGCCTGGAGCCTGGCGTAGCCCTGCCAGGACGCCAGGAGATCTTGGAAGGAAAGTGCCCCTGGAGGGGCCGTTCCGCTCCAAGATCTCGGGTGGCGATTCAGTCCGTCGACAGGTCGGGTCGGTGTTCCCGCACCCACTTCTCAACGTCCGACTTCCGCCACACCTTGCCCATGGCCAGCACGGCGATCGGCTCCGGGAAGTTGCGCTGATTGGCGATCACGGACGCACGCTGGCGCGAGACGTTGCCGAGCATCGCCCGGATCTCCGACACGCCCACCAACTCCACGCCTTGACGATGGCAGCGGCGCAGTCCGTAGATGACGACAATTACGGAGGCTATTGACGTCGTCAACGGAAGTCGACGCGATCGGGGGATGAGCGCTTCCTCCGTACCCGATCGCGGTCGCCGGGTCGTGCGACCCCACCTACCGATGCGGCCGTGCTGGCTCTGCCGGGTGTGCGCGGGCCCCTGGCCGTGTCAACCGGCCCGCCTCTTGCTGCTGATGGACTACCGGCGCGAGCGGGTCGCCCTGTCGATCTACATGGCGGCCTGCTTGTTCGACGCGACGGCCGACCTGCTCCGAGGATTCAACGCCGGCTGTCTTGATTGCCGGCGGCGGTGGGGAGGGGGTATGGCGTTCTTGACGGTATTCCGCAATGCGCACTAGTGTGGCGAGTGTGGATGCAACGCAACTCCTCAAGGGTGTCCTCGATCTCGCCGTGCTCGCCGTGCTCAAGGACGAGGACGGATACGGCTACGACATCCTCCGCCGGCTCCGCGAGGCCGGCCTGTCCGAGGTCGGCGACGCCTCGGTCTACGGCACCCTGCGCCGGCTCTTCGCGGGCGGCCTGCTGACCACATACGTGGTGCCGAGCGAGTCCGGGCCGCACCGCAAGTACTACTCGCTGAACGCCGCCGGGCGCGACCAGCTCACCTGCTCCGGCAAGACCTGGCGCTCGTTCGCCACCACCATGGACGCACTGCTCGACGATCGGGGGATGGCGGCATGACCGTCACTGGGCAGGAGATCACGGACTACGTCGACCGGGTGCGGGCCGCGCTCGCCGACCTCCCGCCGGCGCTCCGGGACGAGTTGACCGAGGACCTTCCGGAGCACCTAACCGAGGTGGCCGCCGAAGATGACGGCGCGCTCGTCGACCGGCTCGGCCCGCCCGAGGCGTACGCGATGGAGTTGCGGAGCGCGGCCGGCGCGGAGCCCGGCGGGCGACCGGTGCGCCTGCGCCGCCTGAACGCCGCGCGGAACCGGGCGTTCACCCAGGTACGCCTGCTCGACCGTCAGCTCGGCCCGCTGTTCGGGCACGCCCGGGTCGCGGACTTCCTGCGCTCGCTGCGTCCGGCCTGGTGGTTGGTGCGCGGCTGGCTGGCCGCGCTGCTGGTCAGCGAGGTGATCGGCGGTGGCCGGTCCGGCCTGCTGCCCCGGCTCGACGACAGCGCGCTTGCCGGTCTGCTGCTCCTGGGCGGCGCGATCCTCGCGTCCCTGTGGCTCGGTCGCCGCTCCGGCGGTTTCACCGGCTGGCCGCGCCGGCTGCACCTGGTGGGCACCGCCGTGCTCGTGGTCTTCTCGCTCGTGGTGCTCGCCGACGTGGACCGGCACGCCAGCGCCGACGTGTACGCCGACTACCAGCAGGCGTCGGTCGACCGGCGGCTGGACCGGATCGAGGACGTCTTCGTCTACGACCAGCAGGGGCGGCTGATCCGCGACGCCCAGCTCTTCGACCAGAACGGTGTGCCGATCCGGCTCGGCTGGCCGAACTGCCTCGACTCGTTCGGCGCCGTGCCCGCGCCGCGCAACGCCTACCCGTACTGCCCGGAGTCGGCCCCGTTCGGGCCGGCGGTCCCGCCCGCGCCGGCTCCCACGGCCAGCGGCACGCCAGCGCCGACCGCGAGCGCCACGCCCGCGGCGACACCCACGCCCGGCCCCGGCGTTTCGACGGAGTCGGAGGCGCCGACTCCGACACCAACCAACTGACCGCCGCCGGCCCGACGAACGCCGTCCCGCGTCCGCCTCGCCTACCACCGCGAGGCGGACGCGGCTGCTGTGCGGCCGGGGGTTGGCAGGAGGTGAATGCCACTGTTGTTCCGTCTTCCCCGGGCCCATGATCGCGTGGCACGCTACCGGCACGTGACACCCAACTGTGCGACCAGCCAACGTTGACTGACCGCTAGGAGGACGGCCCATGGGCGAAATGGTGAGCTTCACCGGCAACGGGGGAACGAGCGAGGGGTATCTCGCGATACCCTCCGGCGGTGCGGCCAGCCCGGCGGTCATCGTCATCCAGGACTGGTGGGGGTTGGTGCCCCACGTCCGGGCCGTGGTCGACCGTTTCGCCGACGCCGGCTTCGTCGCCCTCGCGCCCGACTTCCGCCACGGCGGGCCGGCCGTCAAGCCGACCGAGCCCCGGCAGATGCTGAACAGCACGCAGATGGACGAGGCGGCGAGCGACATCGCCGCCGCCGCCGAATACCTGGTCGACCGGCCCGAGGTCGCCGGCAAGGTGGGCTGCGCCGGGTTCTGCGCGGGCGCCAGCCTGGCCCTGTGGTCCGGCACGTTCTCCGAGCGGATCGTCGCCACGGCCGGCTTCTACCCGCGGCTGCCCTGGGAGGGTATGTCCGCCGACTGGGCCGACTACGCGGGGAAGGCCGCGCTCATCCACTGCTCCGAGGCGGACGGCCTGTCCGCCGCCGACGGGGTGCAGAGCGTACGCCGGGCCGTCGAGGCCGCCGGTGGCACCTGTCAGACGTTCGACTATCCGGGCACCGCGCACGCGTTCTTCAACGAGGACCGGCCGGAGCACTTCGACCAGCGGGCCGCCGCCACCGCGTGGGCCCGCACGCTGGAACTGTTCCGGGCGAAGCTTGGCTGAGTCGCGTACCCCCGAGGAGGTGGTCGCCCGCGCGGCGCGGGCGACCGACCTGGCCGACCTCGACGGCGCGGTGAGCGACTGTTTCGCCTGCCCCCGGCTGGTGACGTGGCGCGAGGAGGTGGCCCGGGTCAAGCGGGCGGCGTTCCGCGACCAGGACTACTGGGGGCGGCCGGTGCCCGGCCTCGGCCCGCCGGACGCGCGGATCGCCATCCTCGGTTTGGCGCCGGCCGCGCACGGCGGCAACCGCACCGGCCGGATCTTCACCGGGGACCGCTCCGGCGACGTGCTCTTCGCCGCGCTGCACCGGGCCGGGCTGGCCAACCAGCCGACGAGCGTCGCCGCCGACGACGGCCTGACACTGCGGGACACCCGCATCTTCGCCGCCGTGCGCTGCGCGCCGCCGGACAACAAGCCCACCCCGGCCGAGCGGGACACCTGCGCGCCGTGGCTGCACCGCGAGGTCGAACTGGTACGCCCCACGCTGCGCGTGGTGGTCGCGCTCGGCGCGTTCGCGTGGGCCGCGTGGTGGCCGGTGCTACGCCAGGTGTACGGGCAGCGCCCGCCCACACCGCGACCGGTGTTCGGGCATGGGGCACACTGGTCCGGCGAGTCCGTGCCGGCGGTGCTCGGCTGCTATCACGTCAGCCAGCAGAACACGTTCACCGGCCGGCTCACGCCCTCGATGCTGGACGACGTGTTCACCCGGGCCAAGCAGCTGTCCGGGGTGGACTGACACAGACCTGAGGCGGTGGAATGGATTTCGGCGTGCTGCGCAGGTGGTGGCCGGTCGCGGCGGTGGCGGCACTGCTCGCGGTCGCCGCGCTCGCCGCCGGTCACTCCGCCATCGGGGCCAGCCGGATCCCGCCCGGCGTCCCGTACGCGCCGAAATACCCGTCGCCCGAGGCGGTGCCCTCGATCCGGATCGAACCCCGGGAAGTAGGCGAGCCCAGCTCGGGTGGAGTGCCCGACTGGCTTGGTACCGCCGCCGTGGCGCTGCTGTCCGCGATCGTGCTTGCCGGCGTCGGCTATGCGCTCTGGAGCATCGTCCGCGCCCTGCCGCGCCGGAAGACCCGCGCGGTGGCGACGAGACGTACCAGGCGTACCGCCGAGGGCACCGCCCGCGAGGTGGTGGCGGCCCTGGACGCCGGCCTGGAAGAACTGGACGACAGGTCCACCGACCCGCGGACCGCGGTGATCGCCTGCTGGGTGCGGCTGGAGGAGGCCGCCGAGGACGCCGGCGTGCCCCGGCACACCGGCGACACCCCCACCGATCTGGTCAGCCGGCTGCTGCGCGGTGACCCGGCGGCCGGCATCCCGGCTATCGCCAGCGCCGACGTGCTTGACGGCTTCGCGCACGTCTACCGGGAGGCCCGTTACGCCACCCATGCGGTCGACGAGCGCATGCGGGACCAGGCCCGGGCCGCGCTGCGGCGGCTGCGGGGCGAGCTGACAAGCGTGGCGGGTTCGGTATGAGCACAAGCATCGACGATCTGCTCGGCGCCGGCGAGGAGCCCGCCCGGGACGCGGAACGGCGCTCGGGCGGCCGGGCACGCCTGCTGCTGCGGACCGCCGCGGTCACCGCCGCCGTGGTGGTGGTGGTCATGGTCGGCCTGCGCGCGGTAGGTCTGCGCGTGCCGATCTGGATCATCGTGGCGGGTGTGCTGGCGGTGCTCGCCGTCCGCCGGGTCACGGCCGCGCTCTCACCCCCGCCGCCGCCCCGCGCCGGCGTCCGCAGCTCCGCCGACGGGGAGGAGCCGGGCACCTGGAACTGGTCCGCCCGGGACGCGCTGCGGACCGCCATCAACGGCTGGGAACGACCGCTCGACTGGTGCTCCGACAACCGGGAGCGGTTCACCGAGCGGGTGCTGCCGCGCCTGGGCGAGCTGGCCGACGAGCGGCTGCGCCAGCGGCACGGCGTGACCCGCGAGTCCGACCCGGCCCGCGCCCGTGCGCTGCTTGGCGAGCCGCTCTGGACGTTCCTCGGCACCCCCGCCCGCCGCCCCCCGACGCCGCGCGACCTCGCGGCGATCGTCGCCGAACTGGAGAAACTCTGATGAACGACGTGGACCGGAGCATGCCCCCCGCCGAGGTGGGCCGGCTCGCCCGGGCCGTCCTGGACGCGGTCGGCACCGTCGTGGTCGGCAAACGCGACGCGCTGGAGCTGGTGTTGGCCGGGATCCTCGCCGGCGGGCACGTGCTGCTGGAGGATCTGCCCGGCCTGGGCAAGACGCTCACCGCGCGGTGTTTCGCGCAGGCGCTCGGGCTGGACTTCCGCCGGCTCCAGTTCACCCCCGACCTGCTGCCCGCCGACGTCACCGGCTCCTTCCTCTACGACCAGAGCAGCGGCGACTTCTCGTTCCGGGCCGGGCCGCTCTTCACCAACCTGCTGCTCGCCGACGAGATCAACCGGACGCCGCCGAAGACCCAGTCGGCGCTGCTGGAGGCGATGCAGGAGAAGCAGGTCTCGGTGGAGGGCGTGACCTACCGGCTGGACGAGCCGTTCCACGTGCTGGCCACCGCCAACCCGATCGAGTACGAGGGCACCTACCCGCTGCCCGAGGCGCAGCTCGACCGGTTCCTGCTGCGTGTCTCGTTCGGCTACCCGACGCACGACGAGGAGTGGGACGTGTTGCGCCGGCGGATCGCCCGCCGCCGCGAGGAGGCCGAGATCAAGCCGGTGGTGGACGCCGGCACGCTGCGCGCCATGCAGGCCGCGCTTGAGGACGTGGTCGTGGAGGACTCGATCGGCAGGTACATCGTGTCGCTCACCGCGGCCACCCGGGAGCACCCGTCGGTGCTCGTCGGCGCGTCACCGCGTGGGTCGCTGGCGCTGCTGCTGCTGTCCCGCACGCGCGCGGTGCTCGCCAACCGGGACTACGTGGTGCCGGAGGACGTGAAGGCGGTGGCCGCGCCCGCGCTTGCACACCGGATCACGCTGCGGCCGGAGATGTGGCTGCGCCGGGTGGACCCGGCGTTCGTCGTCGGTGAGGTGCTCGAATCGACGCCCGCCCCGGCCAGCGGCGCGCTGCCCAGCTACGCCGCCGGGCGCTGATGGACGTGCGGGCCGAGCCGGCGGGCGGCTGGGCGCCCACCTGGGCGCTCGGCCGGGCCGTGCTGCTCACCGGCGTGCTGATCGTCGCGGCCGTGCTGCTCGGCCGGCTCGACCTGGTGGTGCTGGCCACGCCGTTCGCGCTCGGCACCGCGTACGCGCTGCGCCGCCGCCCGGCCGCGCAGCCCGAGCTGGAGCTGAGCGTCACCGACACCCACCTGGTCGAGGGCGCGCCGATGGCCGCCACGGTGGCGATCGCCAACCCGGACCTGATCGGGTACGACATGGCGGTGGTGCGGACCCGGATGTCCCAGTGGCTGCGGGTGGAGCAGGTCGGCTTCGGTGGCGCCACGCTTGACGTGAGCCGCTCCGGGGGCGCGGACCGGCCGTTCGTCACCTCCGTGCCCCCGGGCAGTGCGGTCGACCTGGAGCTGACCGGCACCGCGCTGCGCTGGGGCCGGCACCCGCTCGGCCCGGCCGGCGTCCGGGTCGCCGCCGCCGACGGGCTGCTCGTCTCCCGGGCGGTGATCACCGACGCGATCCGGGCCCGGGTCTACCCGCGCACCGAGCCGTTCGACGCGGTCGAGGCGATGCCCCGGGCCGCCGGGCTGGTCGGCGGGCACCGGTCCCGGCGGCCGGGGGAGAGCGGGGAGCTGGCCGGCGTACGCGTCTTCGCGCCCGGGGACCGGCTGCGCCGGATCGACTGGCGGGTGTCGTTGCGGGCCCGCCAACTGCACGTCGCGGCCACCCTCTCCGACCGGGACGCCGAGGTGGTGGTGCTGCTTGACGTGTTGGCCGAGGCGGGCCGGTCCGGCGGCGTACGCGGGCCGGCCTCGGTGCTCGACACCACGGTCCGGGCCGCCGCCGCGATCGCCGAGCACTACCTGCACCGGGGCGACCGGGTGGCGCTGCTGGAGTACGGTCCGGCCGCCCGGCGACTGCGCCCGGCGACCGGCCGGCGGCAATACCTGACGGTGCTGGAGTGGCTGCTCGACGTGCACGCCGAGTCCTCCCCGCACGAGCCGTACGACCAGGTGTTCGGCCCGCAGGTGCTCTCCTCGGACGCGCTCGTGGTGGTGCTCACGCCGCTGCTTGACGAGCGGTCGGCGCAGATGCTCGCCCGGCTGGCGCGGGGCGGCCGGTTCGTGGTCGCGGTGGACACGCTGCCGGCCGAGCTGCCGGTGCCGAAGGACCGGGGCTGGGCCGAGGTGGCGTACCGGCTGTGGCGGCTGGACCGGGACACGATGATCGGCCAGCTCCGCGAGCACGGGGTGCCGGTGGTGCGCTGGGCCGGCGCGGGCAGCCTGGACGAGGTGCTGCGTGACGTGGCCCGCCTGGCCACCGCTCCCCGGGTGGGGGCCCGATGAACACCGTGGTCGAGCGGATGCGCGGGCTGCGGCACCGGGCCGCGCGGGTCAGCCCGCTGCCGCTGCTGGTGCGGGGCGGCATCTTCCTCGTCGTGCTGGCCGGCTTCCTGCTCGCGTACCCGGCGGAGGCCCTGGCCCCGCGGGCGCTGCTGGCCCTGACGGTGGCCGCGGTGCTGCCGGCGGTCGGGCCGCGGCGGATCTGGCCGACCTTCACCGCGCTCGTCACGGTCGCCGGCTGGCTGCTGGCCGCGCTCGGCTTCGACCGGCCGCCGGCGCTGTGGCGGCTGCTCGCCGTGGCCACGCTGCTCTATCTGGCGCACACGCTCTGCGCGCTCGCCGCCCTGTTGCCCTACGACGGGTTGATCGACCCGGACCTGGTGCTGCGGTGGCTGGCCCGGGCCGGCGGGGTGGTGCTGGCGAGCGCCGTGCTCGGCATCGTGCTCGCCTGGCTCGGCGGGGTCGGCGGCACCGGCGGCACGCAGGCGGCGACGGTGGCGGGACTGCTGGTCGCGGTGGGGCTGAGCGCGCTGCTGGGGTGGCTGCTGCGTCGCAGGTGACGGCACATTCCGGGCACGTTGCGCAGGTCACACCGGTTGTGCTCCGTCACAGAAGGGGGTCTCGCGCGGGATTACCCGAGCCCCCCGGGGAAAGATGGAGGCGTGAATCCGAAGCGGATCCTTGTCGTGGGTGCCGGGCACGTCGGCCTGTACGCCGCTCTGCGTCTGTCCAAGAAGCTGAGCTCGCGTGAGGCCGAGGTGGTCGTCGTCGACCCGCAGCCGCACATGACGTACCAGCCGTTCCTCCCGGAGGCCTCGGCGGGCAACATCTCCCCTCGGCACGCTGTGGTGCCGCTGCGGCGGGAGTTGCGCAAGTGCACGGTGGTGGCCGGGACGGTCACCCGGATCGACCACCACCGCAAGACCGCTGTGGTGCAGCCGATCAGCGGCCCGGCCCGGGAGATCCCGTACGACCACGTGGTGGTCGCCCCCGGCTCGGTCTCCCGCACCCTGCCGATCCCCGGCCTGCACGAGAACGGCATCGGGTTCAAGACCATCGGTGAGGCCATCTTCCTGCGCAACCACGTGCTGGACCGGCTCGACGTGGCGGCTGCCACCACCGACCCGGAGGTCCGCCGCCGGGCGCTGACGTTCACCTTCGTCGGCGGCGGCTACGCCGGCATCGAGGCGCTCGCCGAGATGGAGGACATGGCCCGCGACGCGCTGCGCTACTACCCGGAGCTGACGCCGGAGGAGATGCGCTGGGTGCTCGTCGAAGCCACCCAGCGGGTGCTGCCCGAGGTCGACCGGGACATGGGTGCCTACACGGTGCAGCAGCTGATGAAGCGGAACATGGACATCCGGCTGGACACCCGCCTGGAGTCCTGCGTCGACGGGGTGGTCAAGCTCTCCGACGGCGACAGTTTTCCGTCCGACACCATCGTCTGGACCGCAGGCGTGAAGCCGTCGCCGATGCTTGACGCGACCGACCTCCCGCGGGACGAGCGTCGCCGGGTCACCTGCCTTCCGACGCTCCAGGTCGTGGACGGCGACCGGGTGGTCGAGGGCGCGTGGAGCGCCGGTGACTGCGCCGCAGTGCCGGACCTCACCAAGGAGCCGGGCAACTTCTGCTCGCCGAGCGCGCAGCACGCGGTGCGGCAGGCGGCCCGGATGGCCGACAACATCGTGAACGTGGTCCGCGGGCGCGAGCCGGTCGACTACAAGCACAAGCACGTCGGCAGCGTCGCCAGCCTCGGCCTGCACAAGGGGGTGGCGCAGGTCTACGGCATCAAGATGACCGGCTGGCCGGCCTGGTTCATGCACCGGACGTACCACATGTCGCGGATCCCCTCGCTCAACCGCAAGGTCCGGGTGGTGGTCGACTGGTCGTTGGCGTTCTTCCTCAAGCGTGAGGTGGTCGCCCTGGGCCAGTTGCACGACCCGCGCGAGGAGTTCGCCGAGGCGTCCGCCCCGCCGGTCGGCGCTACGCGGGGCTGAACCGCCAGGTCCAGGCGTCGGCGACCCGGGTGCCCGGCCCGAACAGCGCCTCAAGCGTGCGGCGCAGCAGCGCCGCGTGCGGGGCGTCGTCGGTGAGCGCGACGCACGACGCGCGCCAGGCCGCGACGTCCCGGGCCGCCTGGCGGCGCTGCCGGTCGCCGACCGCGGGCGGCACGCCCCGCCGGGCCACGTCGGCGAGCAGGGCCGAGGTGGGGCGCTGCCAGGTGCCCATGGTGGCCGAGCCGCCCCGCCCGTACGGGCCGATGAAGAAGCCCTCCGGCATGCCGAACTCGACCCCGGTGGCGGTGGCCCAGCGCATCGGCCCGGGATCGCGCGGGGTGGCCGTCGGCACCGGCACCAGCACCCCGCCGGGGCGTACGCACTGCCGCCAGTGACCGCCGGTGACGAACTCGGGCAGGGGCGGCCGGTCGACCGTGGGCAGGGGCGTGGGGAACACGCTGAGCAGGGCCGCGCCGACCGCGAGCGGCACCAGCCGGCGGGCCGGACCCGGCTCGCGCAGCGCCAGGTGCACGGCGAGCGTGAGCACGGCGCCGACAAGCGGCAGCACGGCAAGCGCGAAGCGCGTCGGCAGCGCGCCGTCCACCACCGGCAGGCCGTCCAGCAGCGCGTACGGGCCGGGCACGCCGGTCCGCTCGCCGCCGGCCACCACCTCGCGGCCGAGCGAGAGCGCGGCCATCACAAGCGCCGCGGCCACGATGGCGCGCACCAGTGCCCGCCGCCCCGACCAGAGCGCGCAGCCGGCCGCCACCAGCAGCAGCGGCCAACCGAGGAACGTGGTGAACTCGGCCGGACCGGTGGTCAGCCGGACCGATTCCGGGCTGCCGAACACGGTGAGCGCGGAGAGCCTGACCCAGCCGGTCAGGTCGGCGGAGAAGTAGGCCGCCGGGAACATTCCGTCCGCGATGCCCTGCGGGCCGGCGAACTGCACCCGGAGCGGGTACGCCAGCACCAGCAGCGACAGCCCGGCGGCGCACAGCAGCCCGCCGGCGAAGCCGGGGAGCGCGCGGCGGGTCAGCTCCCGGTCGGCCAACCCGTACCCGACCGCCATCACCGCCAGGGTGAGCGCGGTGAGGAAGAGCACCTCCTCACCGACGAAGACCTGCACGGTGACGACGGCGGCCAGCCCGACCGCCGAGGAGGCCATCCGGCGGCGGTCCGGGCCGTCCGGGCGGCCGGCCGGATCCGCGGCGCGCAGCAGCCGGACCACCAACCACACGACCACCGGCACCAGCCACTGCGCGGTCATGTGCAGGTGGCCGTTGCTCTGCGAGACCATCCCCGGCCCGAAGCCGCAGAGCGCCGCGCCGAGCCCGGCGGCGAGCCGGCGGGACCCAAGCGTCCGGCTGAACAGCAGATACCAGGCGACCGCCGTGCCGGCCAGGTTGGCGGCGACCAGCAACGCGAACGTGACAGGTGCTCCGAAGGCCAGGGTGACCGGCGCCAACGGCACCCCGAGCGCCACCACCGAGGTGTTGGCAAGCAGGTTCACCCCGTCGGGCGCGTTGAGCCGGTCGGTGACCAGGCTGAAGTCGCCGCGCAGGGCGCGTGCGTCGAGCGCCAGGAACCACTCGTAGAGCGTCTGGTCGGCGGGGTTGAGCGCGAGCATCCGGGTGCCCGGCGCCGGCCACAGGCGGTGGGTGAGCCAGCCGGCGAACACGGCGTACGCCAGCCCGACCAGCAGGTCCGGGCGGTGCCGGCGGGCGGCGGCAAGCGCCCGGGCCAGCCGCGCCCCGACGGCTGGCGGCGCGGGGCGGAGCGCCTGGTCCGGGCCGGACGCCGGGGCCGGGCGGGCGGCGCTGGTCACGGCCCCGACCCTAGCGGCCACACCGCCGGGGTACGCCGAGGCGCGGCGCACCCGCTACGGTGAGATCTGCATCGCCACGCGCGTCGACGCGCCGGTGTCACCCGCCCGGGTGGTGGAACGGCAGACACGGCCGCCTTAAAAGCGGCTGCCGCAAGGCGTGCGGGTTCGACCCCCGCCCCGGGCACCCGAACTCTCAGGTTTCCCACAGCTTCGCGCCGCACGCGGGTTGGCCTCCCCGTCTACCCTGGAGGCGCACGTCTGCGTGCGAACGACCCCCTGAGGGAGGCCTGAGAAGTGAAGTCCTCGAACCCGGTGCTCGCCCGGCTCGGCCAGGCGGCCGAGCGTGAGCGGGCGACCGGGTACGCCCAGCCCGGGCCGTACGGTCAGCCCGGATACCCCCAGCAGTACCCGCCGCAGCAGCCCTACCCGGGCGCCTACGGCCAGCCGGCGACCCCACCCGCCGTGACCCCGATGACCATCGACGACGTCGTGGTCAAGACGGTCCTCATGCTCGCCCTGCTCGGTGCCGCGGGTGCCGCGGCGTGGGTGCTCGTGCCGGACGCCCTGGTCGGCGTCGCCTGGATCGGCGCCGCAGTGGTCGGCCTGGTGCTCGGCCTGATCATTTCGTTCTCCCGGATCGCCAACCCGGCGCTCGTGGTGACGTACTCGATCGTCGAGGGCGTCTTCGTCGGCCTGGTCAGCAAGGCGTTCGAGTCGCGTTACGACGGCATCGTGCTCCAGGCGGTGGCGGCCAGCTTCGGCGTCTTCTTCCTGATGGCGATCATCTACAAGGCGCGGATCATCCGGGCCACCCCGAAGTTCGCCCGGATCATGGTGGCGATCATCGCCGGCCTGTTCGGCGTCATGCTCGTCAACCTGGTGCTGTCGCTGTTCGGTGTGAACACGCACCTGCGCGACGGCAGCCCGCTCGCGATCGGCTTCAGCCTGGTCTGCATCGTGGTGGCGTCGCTGAGCTTCGTGCTCAACTTCGCCCAGATCGAGGAGGGGGTCCGGATGGGCCTCCCACAGCGCTACGCCTGGACTGCCGCGTTCGGCATCGTGGTCGGCCTGGTTTGGCTCTACCTGGAAATCCTGCGAATGCTCAGCTACCTCCAGGGCGACGACTGACCGTCGCCCGCCCGTCCGTCCGTCGACGCCCGCCTGCCGCACCCGCGGCGGCGGGCGTCGCCGTTTGCCCGTCCGTCCGGCCGTAGACTCGGCGGCGATGAGCGCAGCGGAACTGGACCGGGCGGTGACCCTGCTGGTCCGACAGGTCGGGCACTGGCAGCAGCCGCGCTGGTCGGCGCCGGCCGAGGGGGGCAACGTGTCCCGGGCCGACCTGGTGCACAAGCTCGTCCAGGAACTCGCCAACCTGTCCGCCGACGTGGCCGGCGAGCCGCGCCGGGAGGTGCCCCGGCTCCCCAGCGACCTGGCCCTGCCCGACCAGCTCCGGGTGGTCGCCGCCGATCTGGCCCGGGCCGCCCCGCCGGAGCCCGTGCTGGCCGGCGCCGCCGACGCGGTGACCCGCACCCGCTCCGCCCTCTGACCGACGAACGGAACTGGCCGGCGTGTGCCGTCGGAGCCGGGTCACGTGCCTGCCCGGTGGGGGCCGGGCCGCTCATCGCGGTTGCCCGGCACGCCCACGCCCAACGGCTCAGCGGGCCAGCCAACGGCGTACCTTGCGCCGCCGGGCCCGGTCCCGCGCCCGGAGCACCGCCGGCAGGTCGTGCCCGGCGGTCTCGGCCTGGCGGGCGTGCAGCAGGCCGTAGGTGAACGTGTTCTCGCCCTCGGCGTACGCGCGCAGCGCGTGGCGGAGCAGCACCTCCCGGGTCACCACCGAGTCCTGGTGCGTGCCGAGCAGGTCCTGGAGCCTCTTGAACCGCTTCACCAGGTGGGCGGCCGGCATCCCGGCGGTCGGCTCGCGCACCTCCACCGCGTACCGGGCCGCCTTGTACTTCTTGCGCGCCTCGTGCAGGGCGGCGTCCCCGGCCGGCCCGCCGCCGGCGAGCGCCCGGTCCAGCCGTTCGTCGGCGCGGCGCACCGCCCGGCGTACCCGGCGGTCCACCCACCGACTGCCGACCTCGCCCGTCGGGCCGTCGATCAGCCGGTCCAGGCGGGTCAGCAGGTCGGGGTAGCGCTCGGAGTCCAGCGCGGCCCGTAGCGCGGCGGTCGCCTCGGCCAGGTCGGCGGCGTACCGTTCGCCGATCCGCGCGGCGACCGGGCCGAGCACCAGCTCGTCCGGCAGCTCGTGCACCGCCGCGACCAGCCGGCCGGTCATCACCTGGTGGTCCCGCACCGCGCCCAGTTCGCCACCGAGCCAGCGCAGCTCGGCCCGCACCGCCTCGCTCTCCCGCCGGTCCCACAGGCCGCGAAACGTGCGCAGTGTGGCCCGGAGCCGGCGGACCGCCACGCGCATGTCGTGGACCGCGTCCTCGTCCCCCTGGTACGCCGCCGCGTGGTTGGCGACGATCGTGTCGCGCTGCTCCCGGGCGTACCCGATGACCGGCCCGGCCGCGTCGGCGGGCGGCCGGTCGTCGAAGCGCGCGAGCCGTCCGGCGACCGCTCGGTGCGACTTGCTGACCGGCACCTCCCGGGCGCCGGCCCCGGACAGCCGGGCTGCCACCGCGTCGAGCAGATCCTCGTCGCCGTCGACCAGCTCGACCTCGACCTCGTGCCAGCTCTGGATGGCGCCGTCGACCAGGTCCTCGGACCTGACGTCGTCCTCGGCGACCTCGGCCAGCACCCGGCCGTCGGAGTCGAGCAGCCGCCGCTCCCGGCGGTGGTTGACGATCCGGGCGGCCGGGGCCACCGGTCGGCCCCGGGACGCGCCCCGGATCAGCGCGGCCAGGTCGGCCGGCGGGCCGGCGTCGGACGCTCCGGCCGGGAACTGGTGCTCCACCCGCGCGCCGCCGACCGCGCCCACCTTCAGGTGCCAGCCGGCGTCGTGCCCGCCGGTACGCCGCCGGAGCGCGTGGCCGCTGCGGAGCAGCCGCAGGTCCTCGGTGTCCCAGTAGACGGCGTCCAGCTCCACGGCGGTGGCGTCGGACACCGTCGCGACGCCACCGCACCCGGTCAGGTCGGGCAGCCGGAAACCCTCGTCGCCGGAGAATTTGCGCTCGCGTTCCACGACGGTCGCCATGACTGGTGCGGTACCCGGTTCGCGCCGTCGTGAATCGGCCTCAGTTGAGCCGTTCGAGCACCATGGCCATGCCCTGGCCGCCGCCCACGCACATGGTCTCCAGACCGATGGTCCGGTCGTGCCACTCCAACGCGTTGAGCAGGGTGCCGGTGATCCGGGCGCCGGTCATGCCGAACGGGTGGCCGACCGCGATCGCGCCACCGGCCACGTTCAGCTTCTCCTCCGGGATGCCGAGCTGCCGGTACGACGGGATCACCTGGGCGGCGAACGCCTCGTTGATCTCCACCAGGTCGACGTCGTCGATGGTCATGCCGGCCCGCTTCAGCGCCTGCTTCGACGCCTCGACCGGGCCGAGCCCCATGATCTCGGGGGAGAGCGCGGTGACGCCTGTGGAGACGATCCGGGCCCGCGGGGTGAGGCCCAGTTCGGCCGCCCGGCCGGCGCTCATGATCACCACGGCGGCGGCGCCGTCGTTCAGCGGGCAGCAGTTGCCGGCGGTGATCCGGCCGTCCGGGCGGAACACCGGCTTGAGCCCGGACACGCCCTCCAGGGTCACTCCCGCACGCGGGCCGTCGTCGGCGCTGACCACGGTGCCGTCCGGCGTCGTGACAGGCGTGATCTCGCGGGCCCAGAAGCCGTCCGCGATCGCCTTCTCGGCCAGGTTCTGGCTGCGGACGCCGAACGCGTCCATGTCCTCGCGGGTCACGTCGTACACCTGGGCCAGGTTCTCCGCGGTCTGACCCATGGCGAGGTAGACGTCCGGCAACCGGCCGGCATCACGCGGGTCGGTCCACACCTCGGCGCCGGCCTGCGCGCGGGCCTGCGAGCGCTCCCGCGCCTCGGCGAAGCGCGGGTTCTCCCAGCCGCCGCCGACAAGCGCCTGCGCCTCCGGCGGCAGGGTGTCCGAGTTGCCCCGGGCGTACCGGGAGACCATCTCCACCCCGGCGGAGACGAACACGTCGCCCTCGCCGGCCCGGATCGCGTGCATCGCCATCCGGGTGGTCTGCAACGACGAGGCGCAGTAGCGGGTAAGCGTGGCGCCCGGCAGCCCGTCCAGGCCCAGCAGGGTGGCGACCACCCGGGCCATGTTGAAGCCCTGCTCACCGCCGGGCAGACCGCAACCGAGGTAGAGGTCGTCGATGGTGGTGGGATCTAGCGCCGGGACCTGGTCGAGGGCGGCCTGGACGATGGTGGCGGCGAGGTCGTCCGGGCGGACCTCGCGCAGGGAACCCTTGAACGCGCGACCGATGGGGGACCGGGCGGTGGCGACGATGACGGCGTCGCGGGGCGACTCAATCGGCATGAACCAACGTTAACCCGCGGGTAACTTGCGGTGGAAGCCACGCGCCGGGCGGGAAATGTCACCCCGCCGGCGGCCGTCGGTGGTGCCGGAACGCGACCGCCGCGGCTGCCTCGACCGCCGGGAGCAACGCGTGCGCCCAGACCCGGTAGCCGTCCGCGGACGGATGGAAACCGTCGTGGCACAGCGTGCCGGCGTCGGCCCGGAACACCGGGCCGGTCTCGGTCCCCAGGTCGACCACGGTGCCGCCGGCGTCGAGCACGGCCACCGTCTGGGCCCGCGCCATCCGCCGACCGGACCAGCCGAGCACCTGGCGCAGCGGGGCGGCGACCGCGCGTACCGCGCCGAGATCGGGGCACGTGCCCACCACCACCTCGACGTGCGCCTCCCGCAGCCGGCGTACCGCCGAGCCGAGGTAGGCCGCCGCCTCGGCCGGGCGACCAAGCGCGGTGGCGTCGTTCGCCCCGATCAGCACCACCGCCACGTCGGGCCGCTCACCGAGCAGCGCGCGGGCCACCTGGGTGGCCAGGTCGGTGGCGCGGGACCCGGAAACCCCCACGCTCGACAGGTGCACCCGCCGACCCGTCGGCCCCTCGGCGAGCAGGAGGGCGAGCTGGCCGCCGATGGTCTCCTCGAACCTGTCGACACCCACGCCGAGCGCCGACGAGTCGCCGAGCAGCACCAGCCGCAGCGGCGGCGCGTCGGCCCGGCCGACCGTGGCGCGCAGCACGAGACCCAGCTCGGGCTGCGCGTACTCGCGACTGCGGGCGGCGATGGCCTGGCCGGCGAGCACAGCCGCGCCACCCACGGTGCCGGCCAGCAGCGACAGGGCCGCGGCCCGGCCCCACCGGGCCGCCGTCTCGTTCGGTCCGCTCATGCCATCACCTCCCGGTGTCGGACGCTGCGCTCGCTCATGCCGTTCCCTCCAGCGTGGCCGAGTCGGCGGCGGCGCCGGTCGGGGGCACCGCGCCGACGCCGAAGAAGGCCCGTCGGCGAAGCTGCGCCCACCTGCCGCCCGGCCCCCGGTCGCGGCCCCGCAGTTGGGTGCCGGTGACCTCCGTGCCGGCGTGCCGGGCCGCCTCCTGAGCCGCCTCCGGAAGCGACCGTACGCCCTCCAGCCCGGTGCTCGAAGGCCGGCGTTCGGGCACCGCCTCAAGCGCCGAGAGCACGGCGGGCAGCAACGCCGCCGCCGCCATCGCGTACCCCTCCGCCGAGGGATGGAACCGGTCCCAGGCGAACATCCGGCCGGGCTCGGCGGCGAACCGCGGCCCCAGCAGGTCGCCGAGGGAGACCGTCCGGCCGCCGGCCTCCACCACCGCCACCGTCTGGGCGGCGGCCAGTTGCCGGCTCCAACGCCGGGCCAGCCAGCGCAGCGGCGGCTGGATCGGCCGGATCGTGCCCAGGTCGGGGCAGGTGCCGACGACCACCTCGCAGCCGGCGGCCCGCAGCGTGCGGACCGCGTCGACCAGGTAGCGCACGGCCACCGCCGGCGGGGTGCGGTTGGTGACGTCGTTGCCGCCGACAAGCACCACGGCGATATCCGGCCCGACCTCCAGCGCGGATTCGACCTGCGGCTTCAGCCCGGCCGACAGTGCGCCCACCACGGCGAAGCGGTGCAGCCGGACCGGCCGGTGCAGGCGGCGGGACAGACCGGTGGCAAGCAGGGAGCCGGGCGTCTCCCGGCGCCGGTAGACGCCGTAGCCGGCGGCGGAGGAGTCGCCGAGGACGACCACGGTGACCGGCGGGCCGGGAAACCTCGCGCCGTAGACGCCGTCACAGCGCGGCGGCGGGGCCTGCGCCATCGGGATGGTGCGGCGGGCCTGCCGGGCCTGGCCGAGCAGCACCCCGCCGGTGGCGGCCGTGGCCGCCACCGTGGCGCCCGTGCCGATCGCCGCCAGGCGGACGATCTGCCGGGCGCGTCGCCGGCGGGCCGGCGTCACGGAACCAGCGTCCCCCATGAGCCGACAGTATCGCGCCGGCACGACCATCGCTGTCCTTGATCGGGTGGCTGGACGGTGACCGTTCTGGGTACCAGTGGGGTGGGCTTGCCCCGGTGGCGCACCCTGGTGCGGCGGAGAAGGGCGGAAACATGGGGAAGACGTTGAAGCGCAGCGCCGCGTTCGCCGCGCTGGCCCGGGCACTGGCGGCCGGCGCGCGACGCGGGCCGTCGCTCGGCGCCCGGATGGCGGCGCTGCCCCGGATGATCCGGGCCACCAGCCGGGGAGAGTACGACGGCGGGCTGCGGCTGGCGCTGATGGCCGGGGCGGCGGCGTACGTCGTCTCCCCGATCGACCTGCTGCCGGAGATCCCGCTGGCGATCTTCGGGCTGGCCGACGACGCGGTCATGGTCACCTGGCTGGCCGGCAGCGTGCTCGCCGAGACGGAACGGTTCCTGGAGTGGGAGGCGCGCCGCAGCTCCGTCATCCCCGGGCATGTGGCCCCCTGACGGCACGTACGCTGGCGACGAAACCGGCTGACCGGCCGCCCCACGACGGCGGCGCGACGAAGGGCACAACGAGGTGCAGTACTACGACAACGTCGTCGAGTTGATCGGCAACACCCCGCTGGTACGCCTGCGCAACGTCACCGAGGGCATCCAGGCGACCGTGCTGGCGAAGGTGGAATACGTCAACCCGGGCGGCTCGGTCAAGGACCGGATCGCGCTGCGCATGGTGGAGGACGCCGAGGAGGCCGGCATCCTCGGGCCGGGCGGCACGATCGTGGAGCCGACAAGTGGCAACACCGGCGTCGGGCTGGCCCTGGTGGCCCAGCTCAAGGGCTACCGCTGTGTCTTCGTCTGCCCGGACAAGGTCAGCCAGGACAAGCAGGACGTGCTGCGGGCGTACGGCGCCGAGGTGGTGGTCTGCCCGACCGCCGTCGCGCCGGAGGACCCGCGCTCCTACTACAACGTCTCCAACCGGCTGGCCCGGGAGATCCCCGGCGCGTGGAAGCCCGACCAGTACAGCAACCCGGCCAACCCGCGCTCGCACTACGAGACCACCGGCCCGGAGCTGTGGCGGCAGACCGAGGGCCGGATCACCCACTTCGTCACAGGCGTCGGCACCGGCGGCACCATCTCCGGCATCGGCCGCTATCTCAAGGAGGCGTCCGAGGGCCGGGTCAAGGTGATCGGCGCGGATCCGGAGGGCTCGGTCTACTCCGGCGGCACCGGCCGGCCGTACCTGGTCGAGGGCGTCGGTGAGGACTTCTGGCCGACGACGTACGACCGCGCGATCGCCGACGAGATCGTCGAGGTGTCGGACAAGCAGTCGTTCGAGATGACCCGTCGGCTGGCCCGCGAGGAGGGGCTGCTTGTCGGCGGCTCCTGCGGCATGGCCGTGGTGGGCGCGCTTGAGGTGGCCCGCAGGGCCGGGCCGGACGACGTGGTCGTGGTGCTGCTGCCGGACGGCGGCCGGGGCTACCTGTCCAAGATTTTCAACGACCGGTGGATGGCCCGGTACGGCTTCCTGGACGACGCCGGCACCGAGCCGACCGTGGCCGACGCGCTCGCCAGCAAGCCGGGTGGCCTGCCCGAGTTGGTGCACGTCCACCCGACCGAGACGGTCCGCGACGCCATCGACTACATGCGCGAGTACGGCGTCTCCCAGCTCCCGGTGCTCAAGGCCGAGCCGCCCGTGGTGACCGGCGAGGTGGCCGGCTCGATCGCCGAGAAGGACCTGCTCGACGCGCTCTTCACCGGCCAGGCGCACCTGCACGACACGATCGAGCGGCACATGGGCGAGCCGTTGCCGATGATCGGTGGTGGGCAGCCGGTCAGCGAGGCGGTCGGGCTGCTGGAGAAGGCCGACGCGGCGCTCGTGCTTGTCGACGGCAAGCCCCGGGGCGTGCTGACCCGCCAGGACCTGCTGGCCCACCTCGGCGCCCGCTGAGTTGGTGAGTGTTAAGCGGGGGCCCCTCCTCTACCGAATGCGTTAAGCGGGGGCCCCTCCTTACACCGCACGGGTGTAGCGGAGCTGGGGGACCATCGCGCGGCCGATGCGGTCGGTGCGGTGGCCGCCGGTGGGGTGCCAGCCGCCGCGCTCGTAGAAGCGGCGTGCGCCGGCGTTGTCGCGCAGCACCCACAGTGCCGCGCGGGTCCAACCACGGGCCCGCATCGCGTCAAGCGCGTCCACCATCAGCGCCCGGCCGGTGCCCCGGCCCCGCTCGTCCGGCTCCAGGTGGATGGCGTTGAGCAGCCCGGTCGCCGGGTCGCCCTCGTCGTCCGGGCCCAGATAGCTGAAGCCGACAAGCCGCCCGTCCCGCTCGGCCACGATCATCCGGTGGTCGGCGCCCTCCCAGGTCAGCCGCTCCACCCAGTATCTGCCCATCGCCTCCGGGGTCGGGTCGGCAAGCGACTCCGGCGGCAGGAACGACGAGTATGTCGCCATTCGGGAGCGCTGGTGCAGGGCGCCGACCGCCATCAGGTCGGTCTCGATAGCGGGGCGTAGGGAGATCGTCACCCGGGCGACGCTACCCGGCGGGGTGGCACCGGAACCGTTACCAGGTCCTCGGCGATCACCAGTTCGCCGGTGAAGTGCCGCCGGGCCTCGTCGTGGAACCGGCGCGCGTCGGCGTACCGCTGGGAGAAGTGGGTGAGCACGAGCGTGCGTACCCCCGACTCGGCCGCCACCCGCGCGGCCTGGCCGGCGGTGAGGTGGCCGACCTCGGCGGCGAGCGTGGCCTCCGACTCCAGGAAGGTCGACTCGATGACAAGCAGGTCGGCGTGTTCGGCGAGGGCGTACACCCCGTCGCAGAGCCCGGTGTCCATCACGAACGCGAACCGCTGCCCGGGTCGGGTGACGCTCACCTCGTCGCGGCTGACGCGACGCCCGTCGAGGTCCAGGTGGCCCTCGCGGAGCAGCCGCCCCACGCCCGGACCGGCGATGCCGTACGCGGACAGCCGCTCCGGGAGCAGCCGGCAGCCGTCCGGCTCGACCAGGCGGTAGCCGTACGTCTCCACGGGGTGCCGCAGCCGGCGGGCCTCAAGCGTGCCGACGCCCAGGCTGATCCGCTGCCCGTCGGCGTCGATCGGCGTGACGGCCAGCTCGGCGGTTTCGTAGAAGCTGGAGGCGTGGCGAAGCCGGGCGAAGTATTCGCCGCCGCCGGCCGGGAAGTGGACGGCCACCGGGCGTGGCACCCGGTCCAGGGAGAGCCGTTGGATCATGCCGGGCAGCCCGAGGCAGTGGTCGCCGTGGAAGTGGGTGACGCAGATCCGGGTCAGGTCGGTGGCGGTGACGCCGGTGTGCAGCATCTGACGCTGGCTGCCCTCGCCCGGGTCGAAGAGGATCACCTCGTCGTCCCAGCGCAGCAGGTAGCCGTTGTGGTTGCGCGCCCGGGTGGGGGCCTGACTGGCCGTGCCGAGCACCACCAGCTCACGCATGGACAAGGTTTTCTCCCGGGCATGAAGCGACCCCCGGGGCTTCCGCGCTCGCGCGCGGGCCGGCTGGACTATGGCCGGCACCCCGGGGGTCGGGTGGCTGTCGTGGTTTCGCCGCACCGCTGCCACACGGTCTCGACGATCGTTCTTCACTGTCGAGGACAGCGGCTAGCGGACAGCCACCTCACGAGTCCGATTGCTATACAAGTCTGGACCACCTCCTTTCCCGTGTACCGCCACGCTATCCACTTCCCGGCGGCCTCGGCAACGGATTTCGATCACAGACGCCTACTCCACGCCGATGGGGCCCTCGCGCGGGCCGTCGGTGTGGGCGGGCTGCACCGCCAACGACGGGAAGTCGGCCAGGTCGCCCTCCGGCTCGGCGTCCCACTCGGGGAACACAAGCGGGCTCTGCAGATAGAGGCAGAGCAGTTGGGTGAGCTGGTGCAGGCCGTCGAGGTGGGTGCGCTCGTGGCCGTGGGTGGCGTCCACGCCGAAGCCGAGCAGCGCCACCCGGGCGTGCGCCCCGGCCTCGACCGCCGACGCCGCGTCCGACCGGTAGTAGTCGAACACGTCGCGGACCAGGTCGACGCCGTGTTCCTTGGCGATCGCGGCCAGGTTGCGGGTCAGGTGGTAGTCGAACGGACCCACCCCGTCGCCCATGGCCAGGGTGGCGGCGTTCTCCCGGGACTGCTGGCCGGGCGCGACCACCGCCGCGTCCACCGAGACGATCTCCGCCACGTCCGGGTCCAGCCCGTGGCTGGCACCGTGGCCGATCTCCTCGGTGACGGTGACCAGCAGGTGCGCGGTGACCGCCGGGGTGACGCCGGCGTCGACAAGCGCCTTGAACGCGGCGAGCACCGCGGCCACCCCGGCCTTGTCGTCCAGGTGTCGGGACTTGACGTACCCGCTGGGGGTGATGGACGGGTTGGGCAGCAGCGCGACGAAGTCCCCGGTGTCGATGCCGAGCGCCCGCAGGCCGGCCTCGTCGGTCACCGGCTCGTCCACCCGGACCTCGACCAGCTCCCAGCCGACGCCCTGGAGGTCGACCGCCTCGTTGTAGCGGTGCCCGCTCGCCTTCAGCGGAAGGATCTGGCCGGTGACCACCCGGTCCAGGTCGTCGGTGAAGATCCGCACGTGGGCGCCCTCGGCGAAGCGGGCGCTGTGCGTGCCGATCGGGTTGATCTCCAGCCGCCCGTTCTCCTTGAGTCGCTTCACCATGCCGCCGATGGTGTCGGTGTGCACCACGACGGCCCGGTCCGCCCCGGTCGACCGGGGGCCGGGCAGGCAGGCGCTCAGCGCCCCGCGCCGGGTCAGCGTGGAGCTGATCCCGAGCGCGGAGAGCCGCTCGCCCACGTACTGCTGGATGTGGTCGGTACGCCCGGACGGGCTGGGGATCTCCAGCAGTTCCACCAGCACCTGGCGCAGGTATTCGAGGTCGAGCTTGAGCGGTTCGGGTTTCCGTGCGGTCATGCCCCAGAGCCTGCCGCACCGGCCGGCGACCAGAGTCGCTGCGGTGCCCGCGTGCCCGGGAAGAGGAGGTCGACGAACCGTTCGGCGGTCGGCTGGGGCTCGTGGTTGGCCAGGCCCGGCCGTTCGTTCGCCTCGATGAAGACGTGTTCCGGCGCGTCCGGGGCGGGCACCAGCAGGTCCATCCCGGTGACCGGGATGTCGAGTGCCCGGCTGGCGGTCACGCACGCCTCCGCGATCGCCGGGTGCAGCTCGGCGGTCACGTCGTGGATGGTGCCGCCGGTGTGCAGGTTGGCCGTCCGCCGGACCGCCAGCACCTGCCCCTCGGGGAGCACGTCGTGCATCTGGAAGCCGGCCTCGGCCACCACCTCGCGGGTCATGTCGTCGATCGGGATCCGGGACTCACCGCCGGTGGCGGCGGCCCGGCGGCGGCTCTGCCGCTCGATCAGCTCGGTGACGTCGTGCACCCCGTCGCCGGTGATCTGCGCCGGCCGGCGGACCGCGGCGGCGACCACCTCGTGGTCGATCACCACCACCCGCAGGTCGTCGCCCGCGCGCATCTCCTCGATCAGCACGTCCGGGCAGAACCGCCGGGCCAGCTCGACGGCCCCGGTCAACGCCTCCGGCGTCCGCACGCCGACGGTGATCCCGTTGCCCTGCTCACCCCGGGCCGGCTTGACCACCACCGGGCCCACGTCGGCCAGGAACGCCAGGTCGTCGGGCTCGCCGGTGGCGGTGCGCCCGCGCGGCACCGACAGCCCCGCCTCGGTCAGGATGCGCCTGGTGACCCGCTTGTCGTCGCAGCGGCTCATCGCCACCGCCGAGGTCAGCTCGGACAGCGACTCGCGGGTGTGGATGGTCCGGCCGCCGCTCGTCAGCTTCAGCTCACCCCAGTGCGGGTCGGTCACCTCCACCCGGATGCCGCGCCGCATCGCCTCGTCCGCGACGATCTTCGCGTACGGGTTCAGCTCGTCGTACCCCGCCGGCATGGCGGGCAGGAAGAGCCGCTCGTTGATCGGGTTCTTCCGCTTCACGCAGAGCGTGCCGGTGCGGTGGAAACCGAGCCGCTCGTAGAGCCGGATCGCGCCGGAGTTCTCGGCCAGCACGGACAGGTCCACGTACGCCCGGCCGCGGGCGTCGAGCCGGTCGGCGAGCGCGGTGAGCAGTGCCTGGCCCGTGCCGGGCGGCGCGGTGTTGAAGTCCACCGTCAGGCACCAGAGGCTGGCGCCGCGCTCCGGGTCGGCGAAGACCGCGACGTGGTCCACGCCGGTGATGGTGCCTACCACCTCGCCTGTCGCGTCCTCGGCGACCAGGTGCAGGAACCGGTCGGTGGCGGCGTTGTCCACGAGCACCTCGACCGGGGCGGTGACCATGCCGTTGCGGGCGTAGATCCGGTTCACCGCGTCCGCGTCGGCGGCGTCCCGCAGCGGGCGGATCGCCAGCCCGGGGATGTCCTCACCCTCGGTGGCCGCCGGCCGGCGCTCACCGAGCGGCAGCCGGTAGGTGAGCGACGGGTCGATGAACAGCTCGTCCGGCAGCCGGGAGACAAGCACGTGCGGGTCGCGCAGGTAGATGCAGATGTCCCGGGCGCCGTTGGCCTCGGAGCGCAGCACGTCGGCCACGTGGAGCTGGTCGGTGAAGGTCTGACCGAAGACCAGGCGGCCCCAGCCGCAGTCAAGCACCACGCCGGAGGCGTCCGCGGACTCGAGGGACGGCCGGCGCGGCTCCGGCGTGCCGGGGGCGACCGGGTCGCCGCCGGGGCCGGTGCGTTCCCGGCGCCGGCCCAGCACCCGTTCCCGGTCGGTGCGTGCCGTGCCGGTGGCGAGGGTGTCGGTCACGGTCAGGCGATTCCGTGGCTCTGGAGCCACATTTCCAGGAGTCCCAGTTGCCACAGCTTGTTTCCGTTCAACGGGGTCAGTTCGGCATTCGGGTCGGCGAGCAGCGCGTCGACGTAGTCGGCGCGGAACAGGTCGCGACGGCGCGCCTCCGGGGCGCTGAGCGCGTCACGTACCCGGTCGAGCAGCTTGCCCTCCAGGTGGGTGAGGCCGGGTACGGGGAAGTAGCCCTTGGGCCGGTCGATGACCTCGTGCGGCAGGACCCGCCGGCCGATCTCCTTGAGCACGCCCTTGCCGCCCTGGGCCAGCTTCAGCTCCGGCGGGCAGCTCGCGGCCAGCTCGACGAACTCGTGGTCGAGGAACGGCACCCGGGCCTCCAGCCCGTGTGCCATGGTCATGTTGTCGACCCGCTTCACCGGGTCGTCGGTGAGCATGACCTGGGTGTCGATCCGCAGGCCGGCGTCGACCGCGGTCTGCGCGCCCGCCCGGCCCAGGTGCGCGGCCACGAACTCCCGCGCCGGGTCGCCGTCGGCCAGCCACGCTGGGTTGAGCACCCGGGCCAGCCCGGCCGCGTCCCGGTCGAAGAACGCCTTGGCGTACGTGTCGAGCGCCGCCTCCCGGTCCACCCCGGCGAGCGGCGGGTACCAGTGGTAGCCGCCCAGGATCTCGTCCGCGCCCTGGCCCGACTGGACCACCTTCACGTGCCGGGCGACCTCCTGGCTGAGCAGCCAGAACGCCACGCAGTCGTGGCTGACCATGGGCTCGCTCATGGCCGCGACGGCGGCCTCCAGCGGCGGCAGCAGGTCGCCGGTGGGCACCCGGATCTGGTGGTGGTCGGTGCCGAACGTCTTCGCCACCAGGTCGGAGTAGACGAACTCGTCGCCCTCCCGGCCGCCCACCGCGTCGAAGCCGATGGAGAACGTGGCGAGGCCGGAGCGGCCCTGCCCCTCGCCGGCGAGCAGCGCCACCACCAGGCTGGAGTCGAGGCCGCCGGAGAGCAGCACGCCCACCGGCACGTCGGCCACCATCCGGCGGCGCACGGCGGTGGTGAGCGAGTCGAGCAGCGCGTCCTGCCAGTCCCGCTCGGACCAGCCGGCCCGCTCGTCGGCCCGGCCGAACGACGGGTCCCAGTAGACCCGCTCCCGGCTGGTGCCGTCCGCCTCGTACACCTTGACCGTGGCCGGCGGCAGCTTGGTGACGCCGCGCAGGATGGTTCGCGGCGGCGGCACGATGCTGTGGAAGCTCAGGTAGTGGGCGAGCGCCACCCGGTCGATGGTGGTGTCGACGCCGCCGCCGGCGAGCAGCGCCGGCAGGGTGGAGGCGAAGCGCACCACGCCGGGGCTCTCGGCCAGGTAGAGCGGCTTGATGCCGAGCCGGTCCCGGGCCAGCACCAGACGGCCGGTGTCCCGCTCGCTGATCGCCACCGCGAACATGCCGATCAGGTGGTCGACGAAGTCGGGGCCCCATTCGGCGTACGCCTTGACCACGACCTCGCTGTCCCCGGCGGAGAAGAAGCGGTGGCCCTTGGCCTGAAGCTCCGCGCGCAGCTCGCGGTAGTTGTAGATGCAGCCGTTGAAGACCCCGGTGAGGCCCGCGCCCGCATCCACGATCGGTTGGCCGCTCGCCGCGGACAAGTCGATGATCTTCAGGCGTCGATGCCCCAACGCGGTCGGCCCCTGCGACCAGACGCCGCTGTCGTCGGGCCCTCGGTCACTCATCGTGGCCGCCATCCGCTCCACTGCCGAAACGTCGGCACGTGAACCGTCACGGCGGAACTCTCCCGCAAGTCCGCACATACGAGCCAATGCTGCCAGAGCTTGTTGCAGTTCGCCTGTTGAGACGATGACGAACGTGTGACAGCTTGCTACAGTGCGCCGTCACCGAGGGTGGTTGCCCGTCACGCCTTCGGTTCCTGCCCTCCAGTGAGTAATGCCGGAAATGCGCCGGGCCCACGGTGTGACGAACACCGCAGGCCCGGGATCTGCCGGTCTAGCTTCCGGTACGGGCCACGCCGACCGGGCAGCTCAGCCCGTTCGGTCCGTGGTTGCAGTAACCGCCCGGGTTTTTGGTCGGGGCCAGGTACTGCTGGTGGTAGTCCTCGGCGAAGTAGTAGTCGCCAAGCGGGGTGATCTCCGTGGTGATCTCACCCTTGCCGGCCCGCGCCACGATCGGAGCGAAAGCCTCCCGGGACGCCTCCGCCGCGGCGCGCTGCTCGTCCGTGGTGGTGTAGATCGCCGAGCGGTACTGCGTGCCCACGTCGTTGCCCTGGCGCATGCCCTGGGTCGGGTCGTGGTTCTCCCAGAAGACCTTCAGCAGATCCTCGTAGGCGATCTTCGACGGGTCGTAGACCACCTGGACCACCTCGGCGTGCCCGGTCATGCCCGAGCAGACCTCCTCGTACGTCGGGTTGGTGGTGAAACCGCCCGCGTAACCGGCCGACGTGGTGATCACGCCGGGAAGGGTCCAGAACAGGCGCTCGGCGCCCCAGAAGCAGCCCATGCCGAAGACGGCGACCTGCGCGCCCTCGGGGAAGGGGCCCTTCAGCGAGGCGGGCAGCACCTCGTGCCGGTCGGCGACCGGCATGGCGAGCGGACGGCCCGGCAGGGCCTGGTCAGGAGCGATCATCTCGGCCTTCATGCGGCGGAGGAACACGGTGGGACTCCTCTCGTGGCTTTCCCAGCGTGTAACAGCGCCGGTCCCCGGTTCCTTACCCGCCCATCCCGACCTCAGGCCAGCGCGGCCGAGATCCGAGCGGCGAAGCCGGTGGCCTCGGTGTCGTCGGCGTAGCGGGTGCGGGGCCAGAAGAAGCCGCGCAGTCCGTCGCCCTTCGTCCGGGGCACCACATGGGTGTGCAGGTGCGGGACGGACTGGGACACCCTGTTGTTCATCGCCACGAACGTCCCACCGGCATCCAGACCGGTCTCCACCGCCGCAGCGATCCGCTGCACCAGCCGGAAGTAGCCGGCCAGGGCGTCGGCCGGCAGGTCGGTCAGCGCCACCAGGTGGGCACGGGGCACCACAAGGACGTGCCCCTTGAACACCGGTCGGGTGTCGAGAAACGCCACGCCGTCCGCCTCATCGGTCACGGTGAAGGCCGGCACCGCACCGCCCACGATCCCGCAGAACACGCACCCGCCCATCCGCCCAGGCTAGCCCGAACCCCCTCCACGTTGCCCTCCTCCACACAGCCCCGTCGATCATGAAGTTGGCAGCGACAATTGGGACGCCAGCCGCCGTCAACTTCATGATCGACGGGGCTGTGTGGAGGGGTTCTCAGAGGGCGTCCAGGTAGGTGTCCCAGTCGTCGTCGGGGATGCCCGGCGGGCCGGGTTCGCCGTTGGCGAGACGCGCCCGGATGTCGGCTTCCCACCGCCGCGCCCAGTGCCGCAGTTCTGCGATGTCGTCCTCACCGAGGCCGTAGGCCGCGAACGTCTCCACGTCGAGTTCGTCCACCCCGCCGAGCCGGTCGGCGAGTTCGTGAAGCGAGAATCCGGCGGTGTGCCGGGCAGCCAACGTTTCCAGTTCGGTGCATACCAACAACGTGTTGGCGGCCCTGGCGTCGATGTAGTCGCGATGTGCGGCGCGATCGTGCAATGCCCTGATCTTGAGACCCACCGCGTCCTCTAATGCCAGCACCGGCCCGACGTGCAGCGCGACCGGCGGACCGATCGCCTCCTTGAGCAGGTCGACCTCACAGTCGCCGGACGAACTGCTGACCAGCAGCCGGGCCATCCGCGGCGTCGCCTCGACCACACGGCATTCGAAGCCCGCGGCCCGGTACGCCGCCGCCAGGCGCCCCGCCACGAGAGGCAGCGGTAGGGCGGTGGCGGTGGCAAAGTCGATGTCGCGCGAGGGGCGGCGAACAAGATCATGTGCGACGAGAGCATAGCCGCCCGCGAGGACCAAGCCGAGCTCGTCCCCGGCGCGGAACCCGATGCTTAAACAGGTGCGCGTGCAGATCGTCCACGGCTACGCGGTCAATCCCGGCATCCTGCTCTCCCACAGGGCGATGACACGCCGAGCGGTCAGCCGGCGGATGCGGGCCCAATCGCCGCGCAGGAGGACAGGGTTGACGAATCTGGCGATGTCCTCGCGCTGTCCGCAGTCCATCAGAGTGCGGTACAAGGTCAGTCGCTGCCCACTGTCCTCGATATCGAAAGTGGTCAGCCCGGACCAGGCGAGTCTGATCGGCAAACTGACCCGGCCGCGTTCGGGCCCCTTCAGCTTGTCGATGGACGTGGGGATCCGATCGGCGACGCCGTGCAGGCGGGAGGGCAGCGCTTCGGTCGAACTCACCGGCCCAGTATGGCCGACCGGCCGACAACCTCGCGGTTGTGACCCGCGCCGGGTTCCCCGCACCGATACGGACCGGCGGACTAACGTCTCGGTAATGAGTCACGGCTTCGAGACGCTCGCCATCCACGCCGGTCAGGACCCCGAGGCCCGCACCGGCGCGGTGATCCCTCCGATCTACCAGACCAGCACGTACGCCCAGGACGCCGTCGGCGCGCCCCGCGAGGGCTACGAGTACAGCCGCTCCGGCAACCCCACCCGGGACGCGCTTCAGGAGTGCCTGGCCGCGCTGGAGGGTGGTCCGGTGGCGCTCGCCTTCGCCAGCGGCCTGGCCGCCGAGGACACGCTGCTGCGGGCGGTCTGCAAGCCCGGCGACCACGTGGTGATCCCGGACGACGCGTACGGCGGCACCTACCGCCTGTTCGCGAAGGTGGCCGAGCGGTGGGGCCTGGACTACACCCCGGCGAAGGTCTCCGAGCCGGACGCGGTCCGCGCCGCGATCCGGCCCGGCGTCACCCGGATCGTGTGGGTGGAGACGCCGACGAACCCGCTGCTCGGCATCGCCGACATCGCCGCCCTGGCCGCCGTGGCGCACGACGCCGGCGCGCTGCTTGTGGTCGACAACACGTTCGCCTCGCCCTACCTCCAGCAGCCGATCGCGTTCGGCGCGGACGTGGTGGTGCACTCCACCACCAAGTACGTCGGCGGGCACTCCGACGTGGTAGGTGGCGCGCTCGTCGCCGCGGACCGGGCGCTCGGGGAGGAGCTGCGCTACCACCAGAACGCGATGGGCGCCGTCAACGGCCCGTTCGACGCGTGGCTCACCCTGCGCGGTCTCAAGACCCTCGGGGTACGGATGGACCGGCACTGCGACAACGCCGAGCGGATCGCGGCCTGGCTGGACGGCAACGCGAAGGTCGCCCAGGTCATCTACCCGGGCCTGCCGTCGCACCCGGGTCACGAGGTGGCCGCCAAGCAGATGCGCCGCTTCGGCGGCATGATCTCGTTCCGCGCGGCGGGCGGCGAGGAGCACGCCGTGGAGATCTGCAACCGGGCGAAGCTGTTCGTCCTCGCGGAGTCGCTGGGCGGGGTGGAGTCGCTGATCGAGCACCCCGGCCGGATGACACATGCGAGCGCCGCCGGCTCGCCGCTTGAAGTTCCCGCCGATCTCGTGCGACTGTCTGTCGGCATCGAGACGGTCGACGACCTGCTCGCCGATCTGGAGCAGGCACTGGGCTGACCGCTGGACGACGGAGGTTGGCAGTGCCGGACATCTTGCCGACGACCTGGGTCGGGGCGACCGCGAAGCAGATCGCCCGCGCGGTACGCCGCGGCGACGTCTCCGCCACCCAGGTGGTGGCCGACCACCTCGATCATGTGTCCCGGGTCGACGCCGAGCTCGCCGCGTTCCGCGCGGTACGCGGCGGCGAGGCGATCGCCGAGGCGGAGAAGGTCGACGAGCAGGAGGAACTGGCCGACCTGCCGCTGGCCGGGGTGCCGGTGGCGGTCAAGGAGAACACCCCGGTGGCCGGCCTGCCCACCTGGAACGGGTCGGCCGCGATGCGTACGCCGGTGGCGGAGGCCGACCACGAGGTGGTCCGGCGGTTGCGCGGCGCGGGCGCGGTGATCCTCGGCGTGACGCGGATGCCGGAGCTGGGCCTGTGGGCCCTCACCGACGACGACAGCGGGGTGACCCGCAACCCGTGGGACCCGACTCGTACCCCCGGCGGTTCCTCCGGCGGCGCCGCCGCCGCGGTGGCCGCCGGGCTGGTGCCGATGGCGCACGGCAACGACGGCCTCGGCTCGATCCGCATCCCGGCGGCCTGCTGCGGCCTGGTCGGGCTCAAGCCCGGCCGGGGCGTGGTGCCCTGCCAGCTCGGCGCGGACGACTGGTTCGGCCTCACCGAGCACGGCATGCTCGCCGGGACGGTGGCCGACGCGGTGGTCGGTTTCTCGGTGCTGGCCGGTCGCCGGCCGGCCAAGCTGGTCCCGCCGCCGCGGCTGCGGGTGGGCGTCTCGCTGCGCTCACCGGTGCGCGGCGTCTCCCCGGACGCGGCGAACCGGGACGCCGTCGCCGCCGCCGGTCGGCTGCTTGCCGGCGCCGGGCACGACACCGTCCCCACCGACCCGGTCTACCCCACCCGGCTCGGCCTCCAGGGCATCGCCACCTGGTTCGCCGCCGCCGCGGCCGACGTGCGGGCCGCCGGCGTGGCCCCGCGTCAGCTCCAGCGGCGCAGTCGCCGGCACGTCGCGCTCGGCGAGTGGGCGCAGCGCCGCGGGTACGTCCGGGAGGCCGATCGGGCCGCCTGGCGCGAGCGGTCGGTGCACTTCTTCGACGACCACTCGGTCGACCTGCTGCTCACCCCGGCGTTGGCCGGGCCGCCGCCGGAGGCCGCCGGCTGGTCCGGCCGGTCCTGGCTGGCGAACATGACGACGAACATCAGGTACGCCCCGTACGCCGCGCCGTGGAACATCGCCGGGCTGCCGGCGATCACGATCCCCGTCGGCCGTCGCCCGGACGGGCTGCCGCTTGCCGTGCAGTTCGTCGGGCCGCCCGGCTCGGAGTTGCTGCTGCTCGGCGTGGCCGGCCAGTTCGAGATGCAGGCGCCCTGGCAGCGGCACGCGCCCGGCTATCCCCGGGTCGGAACGGGATCCCCGGCCGCCGCATGATCGTCTAGGTTGTGCGCACCCCCTTCGCACAACTCACTCGGACGGTCCCCGATGCACTGCCAGACCTGCGGGGACGCCACGTCGCCCGCGTTCGACGACTGCCAGCGCTGTGGCACCCGCCACGGCCAGCCAGCCGTCCTTCCGCACGTGCCCACCTATGCCGTCCGGGGGCTGGGGCGGGCTGCCTCCGTCGCGGTCGGCGTGACCGCCGTGCTGTTCACGCTCTCCGCGTTCTTCCCGCTGCTTGGTGTCCGTCTCGCCCGTTCGGCCGCCGAGCAACTCGACCGGGACGTGCTGCTCGGCGCGGCGCTGGCCGAGGTCCTGTTCACGCTGCCGTTCGTGCTGTCCCTTCTGGTCGCCGCCACGCTCGTGGTGATCTGGACGTGGCGGGTGCGTAAGAACCTGGACGCGTTCCCGGGTCCCACGCCGACCCAGAGCGCCGCCTGGGCGATCGCCGGTTGGCTGGTGCCGCTGGCCAGCTTCGTCGTGCCGGTCCGGGTGGTGGCTGAGGTGGCCCGGCACAGTCTGTGGCGCCGCCGTACGCCGTGGCCGGTCGTGCTCTGGTGGTCGACCTGGCTGGTCTTCTCGATCGGTGAGCGCGTGGTCGCGCAGTTGGAGGAGCAGCGGTACGAGCGGTTGACCGAGTGGCCGCGCAACGACGAGGAGTTCGCCACCTACGTCAGCTTCTACCAGGGCGCGCTCGCTCCGCGGCTGGTGCCGGTGGTGGCCTGCCTGATCGCCGCGGCCTCGTTCGTCGTGCTGATCCGCCGGATCTCCGCCGCCCAGCAGGAGCGCATCGCCCGGGCCGCGCCCGCGTGGCCCGGCTACCCAGGCCACCTGGGTCACCCCGGCTGGCCGGCTCACCCCGCCGTGCCCGCGCCCGACCCCGCCCTGCCCGCGCCCGGTGCGCAGTCGGCGACGTCGGCGCAGGTCCCGCCGGGGGTGGGTGGCACGATCGGGGCATGACGGAACTGGTCGGTCTCGCCGACGTACAGGCCGCGCGGGAACTGCTCGCCGGCGTCACCCGCACCACGCCGCTGGAGCCGTCCCGGCCACTGAGCGCCGAACTCGGCGGGCCGGCCTGGCTCAAGTGCGAGAACGTGCAGCGCGCCGGGTCGTACAAGGTGCGCGGCGCGTACGTGCGGATCTCCCGGCTCTCCGCGGCGGAGCGGGCCCGCGGCGTGGTGGCGGCCAGCGCCGGCAACCACGCCCAGGGCGTGGCGCTCGCCGCCGACCTGGTCGGCACGCACGCCACCGTCTTCATGCCGGTGAACGCGCCGCTGCCGAAGGTCGCCGCGACCAAGGGGTACGGCGCCCGGATCGAACTGGTCGGCAACACGGTGGACGAGTCGCTCGTCGCGGCGCAGACCTTCGCGGAGCGGACCGGCGCGGTGTTCATCCACCCGTTCGACCACGCGGACGTCATCGCCGGCCAGGGCACGGTGGCGCTGGAGATCCTGGAACAGTGCCCGGACGTGCGGACCATCGTGACCGGGGTGGGCGGTGGCGGGCTGGTCTCGGGAATCGCGGTGGCGGCCAAGGCGCTGCGCCCGGACGTACGGGTGATCGGGGTGCAGGCCGCGAGCGCGGCGGCCTTCCCGCCCTCGCTTGTGGCCGGCGAGCCGGTCCGGCTGCCCTCATTCGGCACGATCGCCGACGGGATCGCCGTCGGCCGCCCCGGCGAGCTGACCTTCACCCACGTCCGCAAGCTCGTCGACGACGTCGTCACGGTCACCGAGGAGGACATCTCCCGGGCATTGCTGATGCTCCTCGAGCGCGGCAAGCAGGTGGTGGAGCCGGCCGGCGCGGTCGGCGTGGCGGCGCTGATGGCCGGTGCGGTAGAGGTGACCACGCCCGTGGTCGCGGTGCTCTCCGGCGGCAACATCGACCCGCTGCTGATGCTCCGGGTGATCGAACACGGCCTGGCGGCGGCCGGGCGTTTCCTGCGCGTCACGGTGCGCTGCACCGACCGGCCGGGTCAGCTCGCCTCCCTGCTCAGCGAGATCGCCGAGCACCGGGCGAACGTGGTGGACGTGGTGCACCAGCGGGCCAACCCGCACCTGCGGCTCGGCGAGGTGGAGGTGGCGCTCTCCGTGGAGACCCGCGGGGTGGCGCACTCGGACACGCTTATCAGCGCGTTGCGTGCCAGCGGCTACCAGGTGGTCTTCGCGGGCGAGGGGTGAGGCGCCACCGCGAACGCCCCGACCGGATCAACCGGTCGGGGCGTTCGGCGCGGGTCCGCCGGGGGGTCAGCCGGAGTACGGCTCGAACGAGACCACGGTCACCTTGATGTCGGCGCCGCTGGGCGCGGTGTAGGTGCAGGTCTGACCCGGCTTGCCGCCGAGGATCGCCTTGCCGAGCGCGGACTCGGGGCTGTAGACGGTGAGGTCGGTGGTGGAGGCGATCTCGCGGGAGCCGAGCAGGAACGTCTCGGTGTCGTCGGCGTCGTCGTCGAAGTAGATGGTGACGACCATGCCGGGCGACACCGCGTCGGTGTCCGGCGCCTCGCCGACCTTGGCGGTGCGCAGCAGCTCCTTGAGGTAGAGGATGCGCCCCTCCGCCTTGCCCTGCTCCTCGCGGGCGGCGTGGTAGCCACCGTTCTCCCGCAGGTCGCCCTCCTCGCGCCGGGCGTTGATCTCGGCGGCGATGACCGGCCGGTTGGCGATCAGCTCGTCGAGCTCGGCCTGGAGGCGGTCGTGAGCGTCCTGGGACAGCCAGGTGGCGGGCGCCTCGTTTCCGTTTGTGGACACAGGCGATCTCCTCGGTTGGTGCGAACTGGCTGACAGGTGAAACCACCAGATTACCAGTGCCGCACACGTCGAGGTGCGGTCCAGCACCCCGGGTGCCGGCGATGGGACCCGGGGTGCGGGTGCCGGCGGCGCGCCGGCGGTCCGGCTCAGCCGGCCGGTCGGCAGCGCAACACCTCGCCGATGAACGGTCGGGCGCTTGTCGGCACCTCCTGCCGGGCGCGGACGTGCCGCTGACCCGGTTCGGCGGCCACGGTGGCCTCCACGTGGCCCACCTCGGCGCCGTCGTGGGAACGGGCGCGCAGCAGGCAGGTGGCGGCGCCACCAGGTGGCACGGTGACCCGGAAGTCGACCACGACCCGGGAGTCGGTGATCCCGGTGTAGCTGATCATCTCGCCCTGGTAGTCGGGGTCGCCGTACTGCTGGTAGAGCTTCACCGCGCCCAGCCCGAGGACGGCCAGCGCGGCCGTCACCGCCAGGGCGAGCGCGAGCGGCCGGCGGCGCCCCGGCTCCCGGCGACGGCCGTAACGGCCCGGCGGGAAGACCGGCGCTCCCGGTGCGACTGTGGCGTGCGTCTCGCTCACCGGCGGGTATCTCCTGGCGTTGTTGTCGGCGGCATCGGCAAGAATGGCAGGGTCCATCTTCCCAGCCCGGCGCTGAGTCAAGGATGGCAGGTCGGCCCCGACCGGTCCGGGTGGTCCTCGCCACCCCGGCGGCGGTCCCGACCGGCCAACACGGGGGCTTTCGCGGGCGCGGGGGGGAGATTCCGGCACGTCAGCCGGCCGGCGCGTGCCGGTCGGCGGGCACAGACGAGGAGCGCCGAAGGTGGCAGAACAGCTGCGTCTCATGGCGGTGCACGCCCATCCCGACGACGAGTCGAGCAAGGGCGCCGCCACCATGGCGAAATACGTCGCCGAGGGGGTGGATGTCCTGGTCGTCACCTGCACCGGCGGTGAGCGGGGCAGTGTGCTGAACCCCAAGATGGACCGGCCCGACGTGTGGGCCAACATCGGCGACATCCGCCGGGCCGAGATGGACGCCGCGCGCGCCGTCCTCGGCGTCGAGCAGGCATGGCTCGGCTTCGTCGACTCCGGGCTGCCCGAGGGCGACCCGCTGCCGCCGCTGCCCGAGGGCTGCTTCGCGCTCCAGGAGGTGGAGGTCGCCGCCGCGCCGCTGGTCCGGCTGATGCGACAGTTCCGCCCGCACGTGGTCACCACGTACGACGAGGAGGGCGGCTATCCGCACCCGGACCACATCATGACCCACAAGGTCACCGTGGCGGCGTTCGAGGCGGCCGGCGACCCCGACCGCCACCCGGAGCTGGGCGAGCCGTGGCAGCCGCTCAAGCTCTACTACGACGTGGGCTTCTCCCGCGCCAAGATCCTCAGCCTGCACGAGGCGATGCTCGCCGCCGGCTTCGAGTCGCCGTACGGCGAATGGATGAAGCGGTGGGAGGAACGCCCCGACAAGGGGGAGCGGATCACCACCCGGGTCGACTGCGCCCCCTACTTCCCGGTCCGCGACGACGCGCTGCGCGCCCACGCCACCCAGATCGACCCGGACGGGTTCTGGTTCCAGGTGCCGATGGATCTCCAGCAGCGCGCCTGGCCCACGGAAGACTTCCAACTCGCCCGCTCGCTCGTCGACAGCCCGCTCCCTGAGTCCGATCTCTTCGCCGGGGTGCGCGAGACGTGCCGTGCCGGCTGACATCCCCGAGGGCTACCCTGGTGACCAGCCGCACATCGGAGGAACACCATGCTGACCACCGCCCAGGTGCTCGCGGAGAACAACTTCGGTGACACCCGCACGGGTGGCCTGGCCGGCCCGATGGGCCTCTTCCTCATCATCGCGCTGGCCACCGTCACCGTTCTGCTCATCCGCAACATGAACGCCCGGCTGCGCCGCCTGCCGGACCGGTTTCCCCGCCAGAGCGAGCCGGGCCGGACCGACGCGGCAGTCGTCGATCCGACAGATGGACCTGATGGGCAGGATTCACCGACGAATGCTCCCACCGGCCCCCAGCAGCGCCGCAACAGCTGAACACCGCATGAATCACGCCCAGACCGGTCCTCGACCCCTGTTGCGGCCACCGGCTTTGGCTTAGCCTTCCGCCGGGGGGGCCGTCAGGCCCCGGACCCTGCGCGGAAGGGGGCGCCGATGTCGAAGGCAGCAACCGTCCCCGACCGTGCCCCGATTCCGGGTCCCTCCGGGGCGGGGCCGTGACCTCCGAACCGGCCGACCGTCCCCCCGACCGGCTCGGCCTGCGCGGCACGCCGCTGAGCGTCGTGCTGCTGACCGCAGCGGTCGCGGTCACCGCGTTGCTGGCCGCGGTGCTCGGTCTCGCCGCGCCGGCGCACCTGCCGGCCGGCGACCCGCTGCCCGGTCCGGCTAGGTTCGGTCTCGCCGCGGTCGCGTTCGCCGTCGCGCAGCTCGCGCGGCTGCGTTTCCGCACCGCGGCCGGCATGGTCAGCATCACCTGGGGTGAGGCCGCGCTCGTGGTCTGCCTCTGGCTGGTGCCCGCCGGCTGGCTCCCGGCCGCGGCGCTGCTCGGCACCGGCGCCGCCTGGACCACCATGTCCCTGGTCGCCGACCGCCGCCCGGCGCTGGAACTGGTGCGCATCACCACCTCGCTCACCGCCGCCACGGCGCTGGCCGGGGCGGTCGCGAGCGCGCTCGGCCGGCCGCTGCTCGCCGCACCCACCCCGGAGCTGGCCCTCGCGTTGAGCGTCGGCGCCGTGACCTACCTGCTCACAAGCGCCTGGCTGGGCGCCGCCACGATCGCGCTGCGGCACGACATCCCGGTCGGGCCGCCGCTGCTGGCCGCGGTCCGCGGCAAGCTGCTCATGTTCGTCGGCAACGTCGCCGTCGGCCTGGTGGTGGTCACGCTGCTGGAGCTCGACCCGCGCTGGCTGCTGCTCCTGCCGCCGCCCCTGTGGCTGCTGCAACAGACCTACCGGCACCGGCTCCGGGCCGAGGAGGAGCGGCGGACCTGGCGGGCGTTCGCCGAGGCCACCGCCGCGCTCAACCAGCTCGACGAACGCGGCGTGGCGACCGCCGCCGTGTCCGGCGCCCTCGCCCTGTTCGGGGCCGAGTTGGTCGAGGTGGACGTGGCGCGCGGGGACGGGCGCTGGCGTCGCTACCGGGCCGACCTCGGCGGGCAGGTGCGCGACCACGAGGTGACACCCGCGGCGGCCACCGGGGCCGGCGAGCACGAGCTGGTGCGGCGGCTCGCCGTGGGCGCCGTCGAGGTGGGACGGTTGCGGGTGCGCTTCGCCAGGTCCGCCCCGCCCAGCCACCGCGAGCGCGACGGCGTGGCCGCCTTCGGGGATGCCCTGGCCGCCGCCCTGCACGACGCCGCGACCCACCGTGAGCTGCGGCTGGTCACCGCGCGATCCTCGTACGACGCGGTGCACGACCAGCTCACCGGGCTGCTCAACCGGGCGGCGTTGCTGACCCGCGGCGACCAGGCGCTGCGGCAGCGCCCGCACGACCATCCGGTGGCGCTGCTGCTGCTTGACGTGAACCAGTTCAAGGAAGTGAACGACACGCTCGGGCACTCGGCCGGCGACCAGTTGCTGCGGCTCACCGCCAACCGGCTGGCCGTGCTGACCCGGCCCGGTGACCTGCTCGGGCGGCTCGGCGGCGACGAGTTCGCGCTGCTGCTGACCTCCGTCCCGGTGGTCGAGGACCGGACGGCTCCGCTGGCGTACGCGCTGCGCCAGGCCCGGGAGGTCGCCGAACGGCTCGCCGCTCCGACGGAGGTGGCAGGCGTGCGGATGTCCGTCGAGGTGGCGGTCGGCGTGGTGGTGGCCGACGCGGGCGCCGCCGACCTGACCGAGCTGCTTCGCCGCGCCGACATCGCCATGTACCAGGCGAAGGAGGGCGGGGGCAGCGTCGCTGCGTACGACAGCTCCCGGGACGCCGCGAGCACCGACCACCTGGCGTTGCTCGCGGAGCTGCGGGAGGCCCTGGCCACCGACGACCAGTTGGTGCTGGCGTTGCAGCCGGCGGTCGACCTGGCCACCGGCGCTCCGACCGGGGTGGAGGCGCTGATCCGGTGGCGGCACCCGCGCCGCGGCTGGCTCGGCCCGGCCGACTTCATCCGCCCGGTGGAGAACAGCGAGCAGCTCGGCAGTTTCACCCGCTACGTGCTGAACAAGGCGTTGGAGGTGGCCGCCGGGTGGGCGCGGGAAGGGCTCGACGTGCCCATCTCGGTGAACCTGTCGGCCCGGAGCCTGCTCGACCCTCGGCTGCCCACCGAGATCGAGGAGGCGCTGCGCCGGCACCAGGTTCCGCCGCACCGGCTGGTCCTGGAGATCACCGAGACGGTGGTGATGAGCGAGCTGGAGGTCATCGACGAGGTGCTGGCGACGTTGCGGGCGATGGGCGTGCAGCTCGCCGTCGACGACTTCGGCACCGGCTTCTCGTCGCTGACGTTCCTCACCCGGGTCGCGGTGGACGAGTTGAAGGTGGACCGTTCCTTCGTGATCCGGATGGCCGACTCGCCGGAGGCGGCGGCGATCGTGCGTACCACCGTCGGGCTCGCCCACGAGCTGGGCCTGCGGGTGGTGGCCGAGGGCGTGGAAACCGCCGAGCAGCGCACCGCGCTCGCGGAGTTGGGCTGCACCGCCGCCCAGGGCTACCACTTCTTCAAGCCGATGCCGGCAGACAAGATCGGCGCGGTGCTCGGCTCCCTGCGGGACACCGCCCGCGCCAACGTCTTCCCCCTGCGCGCCGACGGCGCCTCCTGAGACCGCGTGTCAGCCTCGGGGGAGGACGTTGGCGAGGACCGTGGGCAGCGTCGCCCAGTCGGCGGAGGCGATGCTGGCGTGCGCGGCGGCCAACTGGGCGACCCGGGCCGCCGCCGCGTCGGCGTCACCGGCACCGACCGCCGGCGGGACGTTCTGCGCGTCGGTCATCACCAGCAGATAGTGGTTCGCGTCGTACCAGGCGGTGTCGATGCCGCCGGTGACGTACGCGGTGGCATCGCCGTCGAAGAGCACGAACCACTGCCGCAGCGCGGCGTCGGCGTACCGGGATCGGGGGTCGCCGGCCTGGGCCCGGTGCACGGCCGGGAACGCCCGGGCGGTGCCCAGTGTGCCGGCCGCCGCCAGGCCGGCCAGGTGGCGGGCGTACTCCACGTCGGTCCAGAGGGTGTCGGTCGGGTTGCCCTCCTCGACGGTGCCGGGGATCAGCTCCACGATCACCTTGCCGGCGAGCTGCGCCCGGGTCGGCCAGGCGTCCGCGCGGGCGGCGGCGTCCAGCGTGGGGTGGCCGCCGAGCAGGTCGGCCGGCCCGAACACCCGGTCGCCGAGCCGCGCGGCGAGCACCGCGTCGAGTTGGGCCGGCCCCTGCCCGGTACGGCTGCTGAACCCGGTCTTCAGCTCCAGCTTGAGGACCAACGGGCCGGCGTCGGGGTGCGCGCCCAGCCAGAGCCGGATGTCGTCGAGGCAGTGCTCCAGGTTCTTGTTCCGGGTGCTGGTGTAGAGCTGTGCGGCGCTCGTGGCGGCCACACAGTTGTTGTCGTTGCCGAGCGGGTTGCCGTGGCTGACCCGCCACTGCCGGGTGAGCACGTCCGGCCATACGTCCAGCTCGATCAGCGCGGGGCGGGCGTCGAGCGCCTGGGCGAGGTAGGTGTAAGTGCCACGCTCGTACGTGTTGTGGATCCCGACGCCTGTGGTGGCGGACCACCGGGTCTGCGGCGGCACCCCGGCGGACGCGGCGCCGGGGGCCAGGGCGGAGCCGGTGAGGGCGGCGAGGGCGAGCAGGGCGGGGATTCTGCGCATGACCGTCTCCTTCGGACGTGCCGGCGGGGGGTACGCCGGGCATGCGCCGATCTAAATAGACGAAAGTGAATAGCGGAAGGACGGTCCGTGGCTCCGACCGGTCCGGCGGCGGCGTCGCGGGTCGGCGGATAGGGTCGGGTGGTGAATCGACTCGCCGAGGCCACCTCGCCCTACCTGCTCCAGCACGCCGGCAACCCGGTCGACTGGTGGCCCTGGTGCGCCGAGGCGTTCGACGAGGCGAAGCGGCGCGACGTGCCGGTGCTCATCTCCGTCGGCTACGCGGCGTGCCACTGGTGCCACGTGATGGCCCACGAGTCGTTCGAGAACGAGGCCGTGGCCCGGCTGATGAACGACGACTTCGTCTGCGTCAAGGTCGACCGCGAGGAGCGCCCCGACGTCGACGCCGTCTACATGACCGCCACCCAGGCGATGACCGGCCAGGGCGGCTGGCCGATGACGGTCTTCGCCACCCCGGACGGCACCCCGTTCTTCTGCGGCACCTACTTCCCGCGCGCCAACTTCGTCCGGCTGCTCGACTCGGTCGCCACCGCCTGGCGGGACCAGCGCGAGGCGGTGCTGCGCCAGGGCGCCGCCGTGGTCGAGGCGATCGGTGGCGCCCAGGCCGTCGGCGGCGTGACCGCCCCGCTCACCGCCGAGCTGCTCGACGCCGCCGCCGCCCAGCTCGCGAAGGAGTACGACGAGACGAACGGCGGGTTCGGCGGCGCGCCGAAGTTCCCGCCGCACATGAACCTGCTCTTCCTGCTCCGCCACCACCGGCGCACCGGGTCGGCGCGGAGCCTGGAGATCGTCCGGCACACCGCCGAGGCGATGGCCCGCGGCGGGCTGAACGACCAGCTCGCCGGCGGCTTCGCCCGCTATTCCGTGGACGGCCACTGGACCGTGCCGCACTTCGAGAAGATGCTCTACGACAACGCGCTGCTGCTGCGGGTCTACGCGCAGCTCTGGCGGCTCACCGGCGACCGGCTGGCCCGCCGGGTGGCCCGGGACACCGCGCGCTTCCTCGCCGACGAGCTGCACCGGGCCGGCGAGGGCTTCGCCTCGGCGCTCGACGCCGACACCGAGGGCGTCGAGGGGCTCACCTACGTCTGGACGCCCGCCCAGCTCGTCGAGGTGCTGGGGGAGGACGACGGCCGCTTTGCCGCCGACCTGTTCACCGTCACCGAAGAAGGCACGTTCGAGGAAGGCGCGAGCGTGTTGAAGCTGGCCCGGGACATCGACGACGCCGACCCGGCGGTCCGGGCCCGCTGGCGCGAGGTGGTGGGTCGGCTGCTCGCCGCCCGGGACACCCGCCCCCAGCCGGCCCGCGACGACAAGGTGGTGGCCGCCTGGAACGGGTTGGCGATCACGGCGCTCGCGGAGTTCCAGCAGGTCGCCGCGCTCTATGCGGACCCGGCGGACGAGGACGCGAACCTGATGGAGGGCGTGGTCATCGTCGCCGACGGCGCGATGCGCGACGCCGCCGAGCACCTGGCCGCCGTGCACCTGGTGGACGGCCGGCTCCGCCGGGTGTCCCGGGACAAGGTGGTCGGCGAGCCGGCCGGGGTGCTTGAGGACTACGGCTGCGTCGCGGAGGCGTTCTGCGCGCTGCACCAGCTCACCGGCGAGGGCCGGTGGCTGACCCTGGCCGGTGAGCTGCTCGACGTGGCGCTTGCCCGGTTCGCGGGGCCCGACGGCGCCTTCTACGACACCGCGGACGACGCCGAGCGCCTGGTCACCCGCCCGGCCGACCCGACCGACAACGCCACACCGTCCGGCCGTTCGGCGATCGTCGCGGCGCTCGTCGCGTACGCGGCGTTGACCGGGGAGACCCGCTACCGGGAGGCGGCGGAGGCGACCCTGTCCACCGTCGCGCCGATCGTCGACAGGCACGCCCGGTTCACCGGCTACGCCGCCACGGTCGGCGAGGCGTTGCTCTCCGGGCCGTACGAGATCGCGGTGGCGACCGACGACCCGGTGGGCGACCCGCTCGTGGCCGCCGCCCACCGGCACGCCCCGCCCGGCGCGGTGGTGGTCGCCGGCTCGCCGGACCAGCCAGGTGTGCCGCTGCTTGCCGGTCGGCCCCTCGTCGACGGGCGGCCCACCGCGTACGTCTGCCGGGGTTTCGTCTGCCAGCGGCCGGTGACCTCGGTCGAGGAGCTGGTCACCCAACTCGGCTGAGCCCCCGCCGGCGGGCCGCCCTCGCGGTCGGGCCCGGCACCGCCCCGGCTAGGCTGGCGGCGCTATGGACTCCCGTACCGGACTCCCCGTCGTGGGCATGGTGGGCGGCGGCCAACTGGCCCGGATGACCCACCAGGCCGCCATCGCCCTCGGCCAGTCGCTGCGTGTGCTGGCGCTCGCCCCCGACGACGGCGCGGCGCTTGTCGCCGCCGACGTCCAGTACGGCGACCACACCGACCTGGCCGCGCTGCGCACGTTCGCGAAGGGTTGCGACGTGGTCACGTTCGACCACGAGCACGTGCCCACCGCCCACATCCGCGCCCTGGCCGACGAGGGCGTGAAGCTCTTCCCGCCGGCCGAGGCGCTCGTGCACGCGCAGGACAAGCGGGTGATGCGCGAGCGGCTCGGCGAGTTGGGTGCGCCGAACCCGGCCTGGCGTCCGGTGGAGTCCCCGGCCGACCTGGTCGCGTTCGGCGCCGGGGCCGGCTGGCCGGTGGTGCTCAAGGCCGCCCGGGGCGGCTACGACGGCCGGGGCGTCTGGATGGTGGACGACGCCGACCAGGCCGCCGAGCTGGCCGCGACGTTGCTGGCCGGCGGCACGCCGCTGCTCGTCGAGGAGCGGGTGGCGCTGCGCCGGGAGCTGGCCGTGCAGGTGGCCCGCTCGCCGTTCGGGCAGGTCGCCGCGTACCCGGTGGTGGAGACGGTGCAGTCCGACGGCATCTGCGTCGAGGTGTTGGCGCCCGCGCCCGCCCTGCCCGAGGAGCGGGCGGTCGCCGCCCAGCAGCTCGCCATCGACCTGGCCACCGCGCTCGGCGTGGTGGGGCTGCTTGCGGTGGAGTTGTTCGACACACCCACCGGGCTGGTCGTCAACGAGCTGGCCATGCGCCCGCACAACTCGGGGCACTGGACCATCGAGGGCGCCCGCACCTCGCAGTTCGAGCAGCACCTGCGGGCGGTGCTCGACTATCCGATGGGGGACACGTCGCTCACCTCGCCGGTCGTGGTGATGGCGAACGTGCTCGGCGGGGAGCCGGGCGGGATGTCGATCGACGAGCGGCTGCACCACCTGTTCGCCGCCGAACCCGGCGCCAGGGTGCACCTGTACGGCAAGCAGGTGCGGCCGGGCCGCAAGATCGGGCATGTCACAGTGCTCGGGACCGATCTCGCAGACGTACGGGTCCGGGCGGCGCGGGCCGCCCGTTGGCTGCACGAGGGAGCGCAATGAGCACCGTCGGGCTGATCATGGGCAGTGACTCGGACTGGCCGACCATGCGGGCCGCCGCCGAGGCGCTCGACGAGTTCGGCGTGCCGCACGAGGTAGGTGTGGTCTCGGCGCACCGCACCCCGCTCAAGATGATCGAGTACGGCCGGGCCGCCGCCGGTCGCGGCCTCCGCGTGATCATCGCCGGCGCGGGCGGCGCGGCCCACCTGCCCGGCATGGTCGCCTCGGTCACCCCGCTGCCGGTGATCGGCGTGCCGGTGCCGCTCAAGCACCTGGACGGGATGGACTCGCTGCTGTCCATCGTGCAGATGCCGGCCGGCGTGCCGGTCGCCACCGTGTCGATCGGCAACGCCCGCAACGCCGGGCTGCTCGCCGTCCGCATCCTGGGCGCCTCCGATCCGGCGCTGCGCGACCGGATGGCCGCCTACCAGGCCAGCCTGGAGGATCTGGTGGCCGAGAAGGAAGCCGCGCTCCGCGCCTCGCTGGGCTGACACGCGGCCACCCGCGGCTGGGGCCGACGCGGCCTTTCGCGGTTCACCGCATCCCGCGCAGCGCGGTCTGGAGGCGCTCCTGGGCGCGGCGGCGGCGTTCGTTGCTCGCGCCGAGCACCAGCAGGACCAGGCCGACCGGGAGCAGCACCAGCCATGGGCCGAGGCTGAACAACGCGTGCACGGCGGCCACGGCGGTCACCGTCGCGCCCACGATCACCGGCGCCTGCTGCCGGCTCGTCGAGCCGAAGATCAGCACCGCCACGGCGCCCAACAACAGCAGCACCTGACGCAGCATGCTGGAGTCGGTCGCCAGCACGATCGCCAGCGTGGGCAGGAACGCGGTCACCAGCGCCGGCCCGTACGCCACCCAGCTCGACAGGTCGGGCCGCTGGCGCAGTTGCAGCACCCCGACCAGCAGGGCCAGCGCCGCGAACGGCAGCGTGTACGCCTCCGGCAGCGCCACGTCGGACACCCGCATCAGGATCCACCAGGCGCTGATCTCGCACGCCACCACCGCCCAGAACAGCAGGTTCCGCTCCATCGGCCGCCGTCCCGGGCGGCTGGCCGCCACCCCGAGCACCGCGCCCCAGGCGGCCAGCAGCGCGGCGATGTGCCGGGGCGAGTCGTACGCCAGGGCCAGCGCGATGAGCGCGGACCCGTAGCCGCTCCACTCGACGGTGGCCGCCTCCCGGTGCGCCTCGGGTCGGCGTAGCCGGGGCAGGGTGGCGGCGAAGACCTGCAACGCCGCGCCCACCGCGAGCACCCCGAACGCCGACCACACCGCGGCGAGCCCGGCCACCAGCCCCAACGTGAGCACGAAGAGCTGAGCCATCAGCGAGGCGAACAGCCAGCCGAGGATACGGGCCCGCTGGGTGGTGCCGAAGAACGCGGCGACAGCGCCCACACCCACCGCGCTACCAAACGTGATCAGGGTGAGATCACGGGTGGCGAGGGCGCCGGCGAGCCCGGCGCCGCCGGCGGCCAGCCCGATGGCGAAGACAAGCACCCGGGCGACCCGGATCGAACGGCCCGGCTCCGCAAGTGCCGGCGGCGGCGTCAGCGCCAGCCCCAGCATCGAGATGGTGAACACCACAAGCCCGGCCTGCGCGGTCACCGGCCAGCCCTGGCCGAGCGCCACCGGCGTGATCAGCAGCGTGAGGGCCGCCCCGGGCAGGACCACGGGCACCGCCCGGGAGCGGCGACCGCCGCTGAAGCCGGTCGCGGCAAGCGCCGCGGTCGCGGTGAGCAGCAGCGCGGTGAGCACGTGGGTGGGGTTCACCGCGTCCGGCGGTGGGGTGAGCAACTCCGGCGGCGGCCCCTGCCACACCCGACCCAGCACCACGAACGTCGAGAACAGCGCCACCACGAGCGACGGCGCCAGCGTGACGAGCGCCAGCGCGGTGGGCAGCGCCGCCGCGGCCAGCGCCCCGGCGGCCGGGCTGACCCGCCACCGCAGCTCCGTGCCGGCGTCCGGGTCCCGGCGCAGCGCCCCGTTCAGCAGCACCGACAGGCGGCGTACCGGCCGGGCCGAGCCGGCCGGCGGGACGGTGGCCGCCCGGATCAGCTCGGCGAGCACGCCGAGCAGCGCCGCGGCGGCGGCGAACACGCCGGCGGGCAGGTGGACGAGGAGGGCGGCGGCGGCCGTGACGGTGGCCGCGCCGACCACTGCCACGCTCGCGTACGGCAGATATTGCGGCACCTGCCGGCGGACCGCCGCGACCACGGCGAGGCCGATGCTGGCGGCGGCGAGCGCGGCGGTGAGCACCACCTGCGCCGGACGGCCGAACTCGGCGGACAGCGCGGCCACCGCGCCGGGCAGCGCCAGCAGGGCCGACCCCGCAGCCGCGCCGCCCACCTGCACCAGGTGCGGCGGCATACCCTCGGTGCGGAAGTCCTCCACAAGCGCCGGCGCGAAGGCCCGGGCCAGGACCGCCACCGTCACCCCGATCAACACGACGCTGCTGAGCGCCAGCGCGGTGGTCCAGGGCCGGACCAGTCCGGCGCCTGTGGCGTGCAGCGCCACCACGCCGGCCACGGTGGCCCGGGACAGCGCCGCCCGAGGGTCCGCCGCAGCCGCCGCGGCCATCCCGTAGACCGTGGCCACCATGGAACCGACGAGCACCGGCGACCACCAGGGCAGGTCGAACGCGGCCGGCGCGCCCACGGTGGCCAGCACCGCGGCCACACCCGAGACGTCGTACTTCCACGGCGGCGGCAGCAGGATGGCGGCGGTCACCGCCAGCAGCGCCAGCGCGACGGGCGCCTGCCAGGCGGCCCCGCCGGTGGGTGCGGCAGGCCAGCCGCTCAGGTCGCCCGCCCAGATCGGGCCCGGGGTGGCAAGCACGCCGACCCCGCCGCGCAGCGCGCTCCAGGCCGCGATGAGGCCGATCAACGTGCCGCCGGCCGCGATACCGAGGACCGGCCCGCGACGCCACTCCTCCGGCAGCGCCCGGGCCGCGACGGCCACCACGAGCACAAGCGCGGCGGCCACCACCAGTTGGCCGCCCGGCGCGAGCACCGCGGCGATCCGGGCCAGCGTGGCGACGAGCGCCACAGTGGTGGCGGCGAGGGCCAGGTCCGAACCGTCGAACGACATGTCGGCGCGGCGCCGGGCGTCGATCCGCGGGGCCAGCGCCAGCATGGCGGCGGCGATCAGCAGCAGCCCGCCCACCCAGGCGTCCGCCGAGGTCGCGCCGGGCGCGCCGAACGCGGCGGCGATGACGGCCACCGTGCCGAACACCGTGCCAAGCGCGTGCGGCATGCTCAGTTGCCGCTGCGCCACCTGGACCAGGGCGGCGTAGGCGAGCGTCACGCAGACGCCGAGGAAACTCGCGGCGAGGATCGGGACGGTGATCTCGCGCAGGTTGGCCGGGGTGGATATCGGCGGCGTCGGCACGCTCGCGGCGACGAACGCGGCCACCGCGCCGGGCAGGGCGAACGCGGCGCCGCCGGCGGCCCAGGCGCAGACCGTGTCCGTCGCGGCGGCGGCGAGGCGGACCCGGGGCGCGAGCGAGACCAACGCCCCGGCCAGGAAGAGCAGGGTCAACGCGGCGGCGGTGAGCGCGGGCCGGGCCAGCGCCGCCCCGGCTCCGGCCAGCCCCAGCACGGCCGCGGTCACCGCGTGGGCCACGGCGGCGCGTTCCGTGCCGGCGCTGAGCCCGAGCACCCCGATCGCGACGGCGGTCAGCAGCATCGGCCAGCAGGCCGCCGCCCAGCCCAGCCCGAGGGAGGCCGGCACGGCGAGCGCGGTGAGCGCCGCGCCGACCACCGCGAACTCGCGTCGGATCTCGGTGGGCAGCGCGACCACGGCGGCGACGGTGAGCAGCAGGGCGCTGGCGGCGAGCTGCCAGCCGGTCGGCCCGACCGCCCGCGCCAGCTCGGCGTGCCAACCGCTCAGGTCGGCCGACCAGGCCGGCAACGCCGCCCGGACCGGCGCCAACCCGGCGCGCAGCGCGCCGCCGGCGACCACCAGGCCGCTGACCGTCAACGCCACCGCGGAGGCGAGCTGTGGGCCCCGGCGGGTCACCTCCGGCATGGCCCGCACGGCGACGCCGGTGAGCGCGATGACGGCGGCGATCAGCAGCAGGGACCGGCCGGGCAGGGCCACCGAGGCCACCCGACCGAGCGCGCCGATGACCGCGAGGGTGACGATGCCGGCACCCAGGTCGGGCAGGGGCGGCCGGCGCAACACGAGCGTGCCGGCAAGCGCGGTCAGCGCGGCCAGCAGCAGCACCGTGCCCGCGCCGGCGGCGGCGACGACGGTGGTGGCGCGCAGCAGGGCGGTGACCGCGTACGCCAGGGCGACCGCGCCCGCCACGCCGTGCAGCAGCCAGGTCGCCTCGCGCAGCCACGGCACCGGACGGGCCGGCGCGGCGGTGGCCGGCCCGGCGGGCGGCTCGCCGCCGAGCACCTCGGCGGACTCCTCCGGCGCCGACTCGGGCCGGTCGTCGTCGGCGTGTTGGCGGCGCGGGGTCGTGGCCCTCGGCGTCGGGGTGGGCAGGTCCGACCGGGCCGGCCGTTCGAGCGTCACCGCGGACCGGGCCAGCGCCAGGTCCAGCACGGCCACCACGGTGAGCACCAGTGCCCAACCGGCCGGGCCGGTGATCCGCTCGTACGCCAGCAGCGGCAGCACCGGTTGGGCGGCCAGCACCGTGGCGAAGCGGGGCGCGCGCAGCCCGGTGCCGTACGCGTACCCGACCGCGACCACTGTGGTGACCAGGAAGATCGCTCCGGCGAACGCGGCGCCGGACGTGCCGCCCCCGATCCGCTCGACGGTCCAGGCCGCGTACCCGGCGAGCGGCACCAGCAGCAGCCCGACGGCGGCGATGGTCTCGGCGGTCGAGGTGAGCCCGCGGCGGGCCAGCACCGGCGGGGCGAGCAGCATCAGCACGGTCGCGACAAGCAGCACGCCGAGCCGGGCCAGCGCGTCCATCGAGCTGGTGGCGACCGCGGCGAAGACGACCGCCGCGACGCCGAGCAGCAGCCCGGCGAGCCCGAGCGGGATGTTCTGCACCTCGCGGGAGGACGCCTCGGGCGGGTGCTCCGGGTCGTCGGCGTCGAGCCACTGTGGGCGACCGCGGGGCGGTGACGGGGGAAGGTCCTCCGGAGTGGGCGGCGTGCCCTGCCGGGGCACCCGGGGCGGCGCGCCGGTGGCGGCGGTGGGCGGCCGGCGCCCGGGACGCTTGCGCAGCACCTTACGCGGCCGGGTGGCCTGTTTGATCCGCTCCTCGCCGGCGTGCGCCAGGATGTCGCGCTGGAAGAGCGCGGCCTGCATCTTGGCGGCGATCTGCCGCTGCTCGCGGGCGATCTCAGCGTCGCGCGCCTTCATCTCGGCGATCGAGCGCTCGATGTCGGCCAGGTGCTCGGCCCACTGGGGCTGCTCCGCGCCGCAGTGCGGGCAGACGGCGGCGGGCTTGATCTCCCGCCCGCACGACGCGCACCTGAAGCTCTCCACGGCAGTCTCCCGTCCGCCCACGCCCCGCACTGTGGACCTCTCAGTGGCAGCATGCCCTGAGCGAGCCGGGATTTCGACAGTTGCGGGCGCGTTCCGGACAACAAAAAGGGCCGGCCGGCCGGGGAACTGGTCCCCGGGCCGGCCGGCCCGACGTCGATCGGTCAGGGGCGACCCAGGCCGCGGTATTCCCAGCCGGCCTGCGTCCACAGTGTGGAGTCGAGGCAGTTGCGCCCGTCGACGACCTTGCGACCGTTTGCCAGCTCACCAAGCGCCACCGGGTCGGCGTTGCGGAACTCGGCCCACTCGGTGAGCACGCAGACCAGGTCGGCGCCCTGGACGGCGTCGGTCATGGTCTCCTCGTAGGTCAGGTCGGGCACCGCGCGGCGCGCGTTCTCGATCCCCTGCGGGTCGAAGACGTGCACGTCGGCGCCGGCCTTACCGAGCAGCGCGGCCACCGCCAGGGCGGGGGCGTCGCGTACATCGTCGGTGTTGGGCTTGAAGGTCGCGCCCAGCACCGCGATCCGGGTGCCGGAGAGGTCCGGACCGGCGGGGCCGGAGCGGCGGCCGAGCAGCTCGGCGGCGAGCTGCACCACCCGGGTACGCCGGCGCAGGTTGATCAGGTCGACCTCGTGCAGGAAGCGCAGCGCTTCGCCGGCGCCGAGCTCCTGGGCACGGGCCTGGAAGGCGCGGATGTCCTTGGGCAGGCACGCGCCGCCGAAGCCGAGCCCGGCCTGGAGGAAGCGGTTGCCGATCCGCGGGTCGTACCCGATGGAGCGGGCGAGCTGGGTGACGTCGCCGCCGGCGGCCTCGCAGACCTCGGCCATCGCGTTGATGAAGGAGATCTTGGTGGCCAGGAACGCGTTCGCGGCGACCTTGACCAACTCGGCGGTGGCGAAGTCGGTGACCACGAGCGGCACCTCGCGGTCCTCGGTGGCGGCCAGGTCGAAGACGCCCTTGTGGGCGGCGAAGAGCATGCCGTTTGCCCACTCGCTCTTGACCCCGACCACGATCCGGTTGGGCCGCAGCACGTCGTCGACGGCGAAGCCCTCCTGGAGGAACTCGGGGCTCCACGCCACCTCGACCCCGAGGTCGGTCGGGGTGTGCTTGCCGACCAGTTGCTCCACCCACTCGGCGGTGCCCACCGGCACGGTGGACTTGCCGACGATCAGCGCCTTGCGGGTCAGGTGCTGGGCCAGGCTGGTCACCGACGCCTCGACGTACGACAGGTCGGCGCCCATGCCGTCGGCCCGCTGCGGGGTGCCGACGCAGATGAAGTGCACGTCGCCGAAATCGGCGGTCTCCTGGATGTCGGTGCTGAACCGCAGCCGGCCGGCGGCCAGGTTGCGCCGGAGCAGCTCGTCGAGACCGGGCTCGTGGATCGGCACCTCGCCGGCGTTCAGCTTGGCGATCTTGTCGGCGTCGACGTCGAAGCCGAGCACCTCGTAGCCCAGCTCGGCGTAGCAGATGGCGTACGTCGCACCGAGATAACCGGTGCCGAGGAAGGTCACCCGGGGTCGGGCCGCGCCGGAGGGCGGGGTCACCGCGGCGATGGCGGGCATCGGCTGGGAATTCGGGTACGGGATCGTCACGCCTGTCTTCTCCGCTCGCACTGGCGGCGCATCCTCGCGTCGCATTCTGCTGGGGCGCCTAGGCCGGGCACCGAGGGAAACTGATTCTGGTGTGAGGGTAGTGGGTCGGGTGGGCGACGCTCGGGCGCGATCCTACCCGCCGGTAGCTCCGGTCGAAGCCCGGTGGCTATTCTTCAGTCTGCGGCAGTCGGCGGCCCCCGGGCAGCACAGACTGCGCATGATAGCCGTGAAAGGGGGGCCGACATGGCCGCAGAGCAGTCGTTCGACGTCTACCGGTTGCCGGAGGAGCACGAGGCGATCCGGGAGGCGGTCCGTGAGGTCTGTGCGGCCAAGGTGGCTCCGCATGCCGCCGAGGCGGACGAGACAAGCGAGTTTCCCAAGGCCTCCTACGACGCCCTGCGCGCGGCCGACTTCCACGCCCCGCACGTTCCGGTCGAATACGGCGGCGCCGGCGCGGACGCCCTTGCCACGGCCATCGTGATCGAGGAGGTGGCTCGCGCCTGCGCCTCGTCGTCGCTGATCCCGGCGGTGAACAAGCTGGGCACCATGCCGCTGCTGCTGGCCGGTTCCGAGGAGCTGAAGCGCCGATACCTGACCCCGGTCGCGGCCGGCGACGCGATGTTCTCCTACTGCCTCTCCGAGCCGGAGGCGGGCAGCGACGCGGTCTCGATGACCACCAGGGCGGTGCGCGACGGCGACCACTGGGTGCTCAACGGCGTGAAGCGGTGGATCACCAACGCGGGCGTCTCGGAGTACTACACCGTCTTCGCTGTGACCGACCCCACAGCCCGCTCGAAGGGCATTTCCGCCTTCGTGGTGGAGAAGTCCGACCCGGGCGTGAGCTTCGGCGCACCGGAGAAGAAGCTCGGCATCAAGGGCTCGCCCACCCGCGAGGTCTACCTCGACAACGTCCGGATCCCGGCCGACCGCATCATCGGCGCCGAGGGCAGCGGCTTCGCCACCGCCATGCGGACGCTCGACCACACCCGGGTCACCATCGCCGCCCAGGCGATCGGCATCGCCCAGGGCGCGCTGGACTACGCCAAGGGGTACGTCCAGGAGCGCAAGCAGTTCGGCAAGGCGATCGCCGAGTTCCAGGGCATCCAGTTCATGCTCGCCGACATGGGCATGAAGCTGGAGGCGGCGCGGCAGCTCACGTACGCCGCCGCCGGCAAGTCCGAGCGGGGCGACGCGGACCTGACCTACTTCGGCGCGGCTGCCAAGTGCTTCGCCTCGGACGCCGCCATGGAGATCACCACAGACGCGGTCCAACTGCTCGGCGGCTACGGCTACACCCGTGACTATCCGCTCGAGCGGATGATGCGGGACGCCAAGATCACCCAGATCTACGAGGGCACGAACCAGGTCCAGCGGATCGTCATGGCCCGGCAGTTGCTGAAGGGCTGATCGAGTTGCTCTGGGCGGGCGGGCCGGGACTTCCCGGCCCGCCCGGTCGGGCTGTTCTGGCGGGGCGGCCGGGACTCCCCGGCCGCCCGCGCCGGTCAACGAGGGTCGGTGGCGCCGTCCGGCCGGGTGCCACCGCGCGGGGGAGCGGACCACGGCGACTCGCCGCCGGTGCGGCGAGGCAGGGGTTCGGTGGGGGTGTCGGGATAGGCAAGGGTGAGCGGGGCCGTGTCCGGGTCCCGCGCCGGCGTCGGCGGCGGGGGCCAGCCGCTGGGCGCGGGCGTCGGCTCGACAGGCGAAACGGCCGGGGTCAGCTCCGCCCCGTCCGTCCGCGGTACGGGTCGACTCCGCCACCGCTGGCCGCTGAACACGGCCATCAGCAACAGCATGCCGATGAGGAACAGCGTGCCGTTGTCGAGTGGCTGGCGCAGCGGCAACGGATCACCGAGCAACTTCAGGTCGCCGGGCACCCGGTCCCGCACGCTGAAGGGCGCGACGAACAACCCGAGGTAGGGGACCGCGAGCAGCAGCCCCGCCACGAGCGGGCCGAGCGGCGAGAAGCGCAGCGTGCCGAGCAGGCCGAGCAGGACGCCGGCCACGCCGAGATAGACGGCCGGCTCGATCAGGTTGGGGGTGCTGTACGTACCGATCTCGACCCAGCGGTTGACGGTCCGCCCAGATCCGTCCTGACCGAGGGTGACGAGCACCCAGGTGACCGGCGCCACCACCAACCCGGCGAGGAAGCTCCAGAGATGTCGCATCCGCGCACCGTACCGTTTCCGGCATGACAGATCATCCCGCGGTCCCGCCGGGTAAGCCGACCTCATACTCCCGCGTCACGCTGAGTCGCATCATGACCGCTGTCGATGTCAATCTGTACGGGACCGTGCACGGTGGGGTGCTGATGAAGTTCGTCGACGACGTGGCCGGCGCGGCGGCGGCCCGGCACAGCGGCGGCACCGCGGTAACCGCGTCCATCGACGAGATCGTCTTCTCCGAGCCGGTCCGGGTGGGCGATCTGGTACACGCGCACGCCCAGGTCAACTGGACCGGCAACACCTCGATGGAGGTCGGTGTGCGGGTGGTCGCCGAGCGCTGGGACTCGGCCGAGGACGAGCCGGTGCGGGTCGCCACGGCCTACCTGGTCTTCGTGGGCGTGGACGTCGGTGGCGCGCCCCGCGCGGTGCGCCCGGTGCTGCCGGAGTCACCCGACGACGAGCGCCGCTTCCGGGAGGCGGAGATCCGGCGTGCCCACCGGCTGGCCCGCCGCCGCGCCATCCAGGCCCACCGCGCCGCCTGAGGTGTAAGGAGGGGGCCCCGCTTAACGCCTTTGGTAGAGGCGGGGGCCCCGCTTAACATCCCACCCGCGCTGACGTCGCGCGCTGGGAGCGAGGTGTTAAGCGGGGCCCCCGCCTATGCAGAATGCGTTAAGAAGGGGCCCCTCCTTACATCCACATGGGGAGGGGGCGGGGGGTGTGGGGTGGGCACGCCCCGTCGGCGGGGTCCGGTGCGGAGAATGGCGGCACCAGGTAGGGCAAGATGGCGCCACGGCCCATGCACAGTGTCGTGCCGGCCGCAGGGAGGGTGGAACAGTGGGTGACGTGCTGTGGACGCCGCCGGCCGACGTGCGCGAACGGTCCCGGATCGGTGACTACCTGCGCTGGCTGGCCGCGCACCGGGGGCTGGAGTTCGCCGACTACGACGCGCTGTGGCAGTGGTCGGTCACCGACCTGGACGGGTTCTGGGGCTCGATCTGGGACTACTTCCAGGTGCTCGCACACACGCCCCCGACCGCAACGCTGGCCGGGAAGTCCATGCCCGGCGCCCGCTGGTTCCCCGGCGCGACGCTCAACTACGCCGAGAACGTGCTACGCATGCCGGGGCTCGGCGACGACGACCCGGCGGTGATCGCGCACGGGCAGACCCGCCCACCGGAGACGCTCACCGCGGCGCGGTTGCGGGAGCGGGTCCGCCGGGTGGCGGCCGGCCTGCGCCGGCTCGGCGTCGGCCCGGGCGACCGGGTGGCCGCGTACGCGCCGAACATCCCGGAGACGTACGTCCTGCTGCTCGCCACCGCCAGTCTGGGCGCGATCTTCTCGTCCTGCGCGCCGGAGTTCGGCACCCGCAGCGTCACCGACCGCTGGCAGCAGATCGCGCCGACGGTGCTTGTCGCGGTCGACGGCTACCGCTACGGCGACAAGCCTGTGGACAGGCGCGCCGAGGTGGCCGCGATCCGGGCCGCGCTGCCGTCGCTGCGGCACACCGTCGGCATCGCGTACCTCGATCCGGACGGCCCGGCCCCCGACGGCGCGCTCGCCTGGGCGGACCTGGCGGCGGAGACCGACGAGCCGTTGGCCTTCACGCCGGTGCCGTTCGACCACCCGCTGTACGTGCTCTACTCCTCCGGCACCACCGGACTGCCGAAGCCGATCGTGCACGGTCACGGCGGCATCCTGCTCGAACACCTGAAGATGTTGGCGCTGCACCACGACCTGGGCCCGTCCGACCGGTTCTTCTGGTTCACCACCACCGGCTGGATGATGTGGAACTTCCTGGTCTCCGGGCCGGCGGTGGGCGCGGCGATCGTGCTCTTCGACGGCAACCCGGGCCACCCGGACCTGGGCGCGTTGTGGCGGCTGGCGGCGGAGACCGGTACGACCTATTTCGGCACGTCGGCCCCGTTCCTGCTGGCGTGCCGCAAGGCCGGGCTGGTGCCGCGGGAGATCGCCGACCTGTCCGCGCTGCGCGGCCTCGGCTCGACCGGCGCGCCGCTGCCCGCCGAGGGCTTCACCTGGGTGTACGAGAACGTCGGTGACCGCCTCCAACTCCAGTCGCTCTCCGGCGGCACGGACGTGTGCACCGGGTTCGTCGGTGGGGTGCCGCTGCTGCCGGTGCACGCCGGTGAGATCGCCTGCCGGGCGCTCGGCGCGAAGGTGGAGGCCCGGTCCGCCGACGGCTCACCGGTCATCGGCCAGCTCGGCGAGCTGGTGATCACCGAGCCGATGCCGAGCATGCCTGTGGGGTTCTGGAACGACCCGGACGGCGTGCGCTACCGGGAGGCGTACTTCGAGGTCTATCCCGGGGTGTGGCGGCACGGCGACTGGATCACCGTGAACGAGCGTGGCGGCTGTGTCATCACCGGCCGGTCCGACGCCACGCTCAACCGGGGTGGCGTGCGGCTCGGCACCGCCGAGTTCTACTCCGTGGTGGAGGGGCTCGACGAGGTGGTCGACTCGGTGGTGGTGCACCTGGAGGACGACGAGGGCGGCGCGGGGGACCTGCTGCTGTTCGTGGTGCTCGCCGAGGGCCTGGAACTCGACGACGCGATGCGGAAGAAGATCTGCCGCGAGCTGCGTACCGCCCTGTCGCCGCGGCACGTGCCGGACGAGATCCACCAGGTCCGCGCCGTGCCCCGCACGCTGAGCGCGAAGAAACTTGAGGTGCCGGTCAAGAAGATCCTCACCGGCACCCCGGTCGACCGCGCCGCCGCGAAGGGCGCCTTGGCCAACCCCGAGTCCCTCACGGCGTTCGCCGCGTTCGCCGAGCGCCGCGCCGCCCCCTGAGCCTAGGCCAGGGTGTGGGTGGCCTTCTCGGTCGCGGCGCGGGAGTCCAGGCGGGAGCGGTCGAGGTGGGCACAGGGGACGACGCTGGCGCCGGCCGTCAGCGGGGCCAGCAGCCAGTCGACCGGGTCGGGGTGGCGGGTCACGTCGACCAGGAGGCGGTCGCCGGGGCCGAGGCCCAGCTCCGCGGCGCGGGCCTCCGCGCGGGCCAGCAGCGCCGCGTCCCCTTCGCCACCCGAGGGGTACGGGGTGAAGTGGTCGCCGTGCCCGCGTACCGCCGCGACGAAGTCGGCGCAGCCGGCCGGCACCTGCCGCATCGGCAGCGCGAACGGATCAAGCGCCAGGGCGTACCGCTCGCCGGCCGGCCACCGGTTCGCCTCGTCGACCCGGTCGACGGCGGTGAACAGCACCTCCACCGGGCCCGGGGGGTCGACCATGGTCAGTTTCGCCGACCAGCAGCCGAGCAGCACCGCGGCGGTCTGCCAGTGCGGCGGCAGCAGCACCCCGCCGGCGTCGCCGGGCGCGCAGCCGGCCTCGTCCACGAGCAGGTTGGCGGTCTTGGCGACCCAGTTCGCGAGCGTCGCGCCGGAGAGTTCGGTGCGTTCGCCGGTGGCGTCGTCATACCAGGTCAGCAGCGGTCGGGTGGGGTCGGTCGCGATCGCGTCGGCGAACACCCGGGCAATGTTGTCGGCCATCGGCGCGAACGATACGCGCCCCGGGTACGTACTCGATGACAACGACAAGTCGGCGTACCGTCGGGTCGCAGTCAGCGTGGGACACCCGGTCCGGCGTAGGCTTGCCGACAGTGTTGTTCCCCACAAACGCGCCACCTGAGGAGTCGCCCTGTGACCGCCGGTCGCCCGCCCCGCGTTCTCATCGACGCCACGAGTGTCCCCGCCGATCGCGGTGGCGTCGGTAGATACGTCGACGGCCTGCTCGGCGCGCTCGGCCGGGTCTGCGGCGACGGCGTCGACCTGGCCGTGGTGAGCCTCCGCACCGACCTGGAGCGCTACACCCGCATGCTGCCCGGCGCCGAGATCATCCCCGCGCCGGCGGCGGTGGCGCACCGCCCGGCGCGGCTCGCCTGGGAGCAGACCGGCCTGCCGTTGCTGGCCCAGCAGGTAAACGCGGAGGTGCTGCACTCACCGTTCTACACCTGTCCGCTCCGGGCCGGGTGTCCGGTGACGGTCACCGTGCACGACGCGACGTTCTTCACCGAGCCGGAGCACTACGACAAGTCGCGCCGGACGTTCTTCCGCAGCGCGATCAAGACCTCGCTGCGTCGCGCGGCCCGGGTGATCGTGCCGAGCAAGGCCACCCGGGACGAGCTGATCCGACTGCTGGACGCCGATCCGACCCGGATCGACGTGGCCTATCACGGCGTCGACCAGGCCGCGTTCCACGCGCCTGGCGACGAGGAGAAGGCCCGGGTCCGGGCCCGGCTGGGGCTGGGCGACAACAGCTATGTCGCGTTCCTCGGGGCCAAGGAGCCGCGCAAGAACGTACCCAATCTGATCCGTGGCTGGGCCCGGGCGGTGGCCGACCGGCCGAACCCGCCGGTGCTCGTGGTCGCCGGCGGCCAGGGGCACGACGACGACATCGACCGCGCGGTGGCCGAGGTGCCGTCGCACCTGCGGCTGCTCCGCCCGGGTTACCTGCGCTACGCCGACCTGCCCGGTTTCCTCGGCGGTGCGCTCGTCGCCGCCTACCCGTCGTACGGCGAGGGCTTCGGGCTGCCGATCCTGGAGGCGATGGCGTGCGCCGCGCCGGTGCTCACCACGCCCCGGCTCTCCCTGCCCGAGGTGGGTGGCGACGCGGTGGCGTACACAAGTGAGGACCCGGACCAGATCGCCGCCGACCTGGGCGCCCTGCTCGACGACGAGCAGCGGCGGCTCTCCCTGGCGAAGGCCGGTTTCGATCGGGCCAAGGAGTTCACCTGGGAGTCAAGCGCGGAAGTGCACATTGCCGCCTGGCGGCGGGCGCGTTCCTGAGCGTCCGCTGCGGATCCCCGGCGACGGCCGTGGTGGCTCGCCCGCTTCGGGCATGATGTGCTGATGTTCTACGCCGTCATCCCGGCGGGCGGCAGCGGCACAAGGTTGTGGCCGCTGTCCCGCGCGGGCCATCCCAAGTTCCTCCACCCGCTGACCGGCACCCCCGCCTCGCTGTTGCAGGCCACGGTCGACCGGTTGGCGCCGCTGACCACACCGGAGCGCACGCTCGTGGTCACCGGGGCCGCGCACGCCGCGGCGGTGGCCCGGCAACTGGCTGGCCTGCCGGAGGAGAACGTTCTGGTCGAGCCGTCGCCGCGGGATTCCTGCGCGGCCATCGCGCTTGCCGCCGCGGTGATCGCCGAGCGTGCCCCGGCCGCGGTGATGGGCTCGTTCGCCGCCGACCACCTGATCGGCGACCCGGCCGGCTGGGCCGAGGTGGTGCGGCAGGCGATCGGCGGCGCCGAGCAGGGGCTGCTGATGACTGTGGGCATCACCCCGACCAGGCCGGAGACCGGCTACGGCTACCTGGAGACCGGCGACCCGGTGGGCGACGGGCCGCTGCGTCCGGTACGCGAGTTCAAGGAGAAGCCCGCCGCCGAGGTGGCGGAGGTCTATGTCCGCTCCGGCCGGCATCTCTGGAACGCCGGCATGTTCGTGTGGCGGGTGGACGTCTTCCTGGCCGAGCTGGCCCGGCAGCAGCCGGCGCTGCACGCGGGGATCACCGCCATCGCGGCGGCCTGGGGCACCCCGGAACAGGACGACGTGCTCGGCACGGTGTGGCCGACGCTGCCGAAGATCTCGGTGGACTACGCGGTGATGGAGGGCGCGGCGACCGCCGGTCGGGTGGCGACCGTGCCGGGTGACTTCGGCTGGAACGATGTCGGCGACTTCGACACCCTCGGTGAGGTGCTGCCGACCGACGACGACGGCAACGTGGTGCTCGGCGGCGACGCGAAGCCGGGGGTGCTGCTGCACGACACCTCCGGGACCGTGGTGGTGCCGCACTCGGGCCGCCTCGTTGCCACGGTCGGCGTGCACGACCTGATCGTGGTGGACACTCCGGACGCGGTGCTTGTCTGCCCCCGCGACCGGGCGCAGGACGTGAAGAAGATCGTCGACCAGCTCAAGGAACGCGGCGAGGAGGGCCTGATCTGAGCCCTCCGGGCCCGTCGGGCCGCCGGTGTGCGTCAGCCGGCGGCGCGGCGGGCCAGGGCGGCAAGCGCCGGCTCCACCAGGTGGGCGGTGCCGTGTGCCAGCGGCTCGGGCAGCTCGTCGGGCGGGAACCAGCCGAGCGCCTCGGACTCGTCGCTGACCCGTTCCGTCGCTCCCGCCGGGGCGAACACCGCGTACCGGACGTCGTAGTGCAGCGAGCCGCCCTGGCAGGCGACCGGGTGGATGTCGACGTCGATCGGTTCGGGATCGAGCGTCAGGCCGACGATCCCGGATTCCTCGGTGGCCTCGCGCAGGGCGGCTGCCGCAAGCGTCAGGTCGCCGGGCTCGCAGTGCCCGCCGAGCTGCACCCATCGACGGAACTTGCCGTGCAGGCAGAGCAGCACCCGGTCGCCTGTGGAGTCGAGGACCAGCGCGCTCGCGGTGACGTGCCCCGGCCGGTGTGCGCGGCTCATCGCCACCGGCCCGTCGGCAAGCAGCGTCAGCGTCCGGTCCCGGTTCGCGGCGGCGGCCGGGCTGGTCGCCGTCCAGCGGCTCAGCGTCGCGCTGGCGTCGGCGTGCAGGTCGGCGTACGCGGTGCGGGAGGTGTCGGGCATCCGCACACTGTACGAGCTCGGTGGCTCGGAAGAGTGAGGCCGGACGGCACCCCTGCGGAGCGATCCGCAGACCCTCGTGGTGCCGTCCGGCCATGCCCGTCGGCCGGCGACCGGGTCGGCAACGCGCCCCGGCGTCGGCGGGCAAGGGAGAGTTTGCCGAACCGGTGCGCCAAGCGTCGAGGTCTTTCACGTCACGCTTAAAAATGGAGATCAGTGCCGGCGGGTAAAGTGCGAGGGGTGGCAGGCACCTCCGCCGTCCACCCGGGAGCGCTCCATGTTGAAGATCATATTCTCGCGCGAGGACATTCTGCGGACGCGGGTCGCCCCGGCCGCGGACCCGCTGTGGGAACTGGTTCTCAGCCTGCACCTGCTCCAGGGGCGCAGCCGTGACCCGCTGTCGACCACCTGGCGACGCGGCGTGGCGCGCGGCCTGCGGACCGACACCGGCGCCGAACGCTACCGGTTGCTCCTCGCGCTCAACCCGCCGCGTGGCTACTTTCCCGACTTCCTCACCCCGTCCGCCAGCCGGGACGGTTTCGAGGCCGGGCTGGAAGCGGTCCGCGGCACCCCGCTCGGCAGGCTGCGCCGCGACCTGACCGTCCTCGCCGGAGAGAACTCGCTGCCGTCCTCGGCGAATGCGCTGGCCCGGGGCGAGTCCGAGGTGTTGCAGGACCTCACCGACACCATGGCGCGTTATCAGGAGCTGGCGGTCACCCCGTACTGGGCGCGGGTCCAGGCCGCCGTCGAGGCCGACCGGTCACGGCGTGCGCGGGCCATGCTCGACGGTGGCGCCGAAGGGCTGCTGGCCAGCCTGCGACCCACCATGCGGTGGGCCGACGGGGCGCTTGAGGTGCTCGACTACCCGGACACCCGGGAACTGCACCTGGACGGTCGGGGCCTGCTGCTCGTCCCGTCGTTCTTCTGCACCGGCAACCCGGTGGCGCTGCTCGACCCGAGCCTGCCCCCGGTGCTTGTCTATCCGGTCGACCGGCTCGGCGGCCTCACCCCCGAGACCGGCGGCAGCCGGGACGGCGCAGCCGCCCAGCGCGAGGCGCTCGCCGCGCTGCTGGGCCGCACCCGCGCGGCGGTGCTCCAGGTCGCCGACGAGGGTTGCACCACAGGCGAGATGGCTCGGCGGCTGCGCATCTCCGCCGCCGCGGCCAGCCAGCACACCTCCGTGCTGCGCAACGCCGGGCTGCTGGTCAGCCACCGCGACCGCAACACCGTGCTGCACACGCTGACGCCGCTGGGCCGCGCCGTCCTCGACGCCTGACCGACACCGCTCGGCGGGTCAGAGCGCCAGCGTGGCGCTTGCCGTACTGCCGGCCGGGGGCGGCAGCAGGACCGACCCGACGCCCTCGGCGGCAAGCGCGGTGCGCAGGCGTTGCATGTCGCCGCCGAACCGGACCAGGTCCGCCGGATCGACAGGGGTCGGCGCCGCGCCGAGCACCAGGCCCGTGGCGGCGGCCGGCCAGCCGGGCACGGTGGCGGCGAATCCGGCACGTACCTCCTCGTCGGTGACGTGGGTGAAGACGGTGCCGGGGGCGACCGCGTCGGCGACCGCGGCGATCGCCCGTTCCACCGCGGCCGGGTCGGCCGGGGCCGGACCTGTCACGTCGGGCAGGGTGGCCGCCGCCCGCAGGCCGTCGGCCCGCGCCTCGGCCGTACCAAGCGAGAAGAGGTCGAGCGAAGCGTCCCGCACGAGGGTCCGGGCGCCCTCGTCGTCGTCCCGGGTCGCGGTGAGGTAACCGCGGACGACGGCGACGGGCACCTGGTCGCACTTGCCCTTGATCAGCTCGCCGGCGGCGGCGAGTTCGTCGACGACTGCCATCTGGGTGAGATGCAGCTCGTTGCCGTACGGGTCGACCTCGCCGCGGTGGTCGCGGATCGCCGGCATGCCGGCCACCCCGAGCGCCACGTCGGTGAGCCCGTTGCGCCACGGGCGACCCATGGTGTCGCTGACGACGACTGCGACGTCGAGGCCGTACCGGTCGCGCAGCGCCGCCCGCAACGCGCGGGCCGAGGCGTCCGGATCCACCGGGAGCAGCACCAGCCGGGTCTTGTCCACGTTCGACGCGTCGATGCCGGCGGAGGCCATCACGAACCCGTGGTGGGTCTGCACGATCCGGGTCGCGCCCCGGGTGGCGACCACCCGGGCGGTCTCGGTGGCCAGCACCCGGTCCCGCTCGGCGAGGCGTTCCGGACCGTCCGCCGGCACGTCGACAAGCCGGCCCTCCGCCTTCGAGACGATCTTGCTGGTGACCACGAGCACGTCGCCGTCGCGCAGCCAGGGGGCCGCGCCGGCGATCAGCGCCGCCAGATCGTCGCCCTCGGTCACGTGGCCGATGCCCGGCACCGGCAGGATCTCCAGCTTCACGTCAACTCCAGCGCGGCGCGCACCATCGCGGCGGTAGCCGCCTCGTCGGTCATCCGCAGCGGCGCCGCGCGGACCACCACGCCCGGCACCACGGCGCCCTCGTCCTCCTCGGCGACCAGCCAGCCGTCGAGCAGGCCCCCGGCGGAGCGGGCGCCGTAGAGGCCACCCACGCCGGCCGCGCTGCACTCGACGCCGAGCACGGCCAGGCAACGGTCGGCCATGCCGCGTACCGGCGCACCGCCGATGATCGGCGACACCCCGATCACCGGCGCGGGGCCGCCGGCCACCGCGTCGCGCAGGCCGGGCACGGCCAGGACCGGCGCGACGCTCACCACCGGGTTGCTCGGCGCGATCAGCACCACGTCCGCGGCGGCGATCGCCTCGACCACGCCCGGGGCCGGCTTCGCCGACTCCGCGCCCACGAAGACGAACCGGTGCGTCGGTACGTCGGCCCGGTAGCGCACCCACCACTCCTGGAAGTGGATCGCCCGCTGCCCCTGCTCGTCCGAGATGACCGCGTGGGTCTCCAGTCGCTCGTCGGTGGCCGGCAGCAGGCGTACGCCGGGCTGCCAGCGGGTGGCAAGCGCCTCGGTGACCTGGGACAGCGGATAGCCGGCGTTGAGCATCGTGGTGCGGACCAGATGGGTGGCGAGATCCTTGTCGCCGAGGCCGAACCAGCTCGGCTCCGCGCCGTACGCCGCCAACTCGGCCTTGACCGTCCAGGTCTCGCCCGCCCGGCCCCAGCCACGCTCCGGGTCGGCGCCGTCGCCGAGCGTGTAGAGCACGCTGTCCAGGTCGGGGCAGACCTTCAACCCGTGCAGCAGGAGATCGTCGCCGACGTTGACCACGGCGGTCACCTCGGCGCCCACCTCCCGGGCGTACGCCCGGACGCCGAGCAGGAAGCGGGCGCCCCCGATGCCGCCGGTCAGTACCACGATGCGCATGACGTCCATCCTTCCGCACGTGCCGCCGTCGATCGCCCGGTGGCCGGAGAGACTAGGCTCACTTCGCCAACTGTCCGCTTTCGTCCCCTGGGGGAGTCCGTGACCAGCCCCGCCGAGCCCGCGTCCGGTGATGCCGCGCAGGCCAGCCAACTGACCAAGCCGCTGCGCGAACTGGCCGCGCTCGTCCTGCTCGGCGCGAACGCCGTGCTGCTCTTCGTCGGCCTGCTGCGCCTGCTGGTGCCGGTCGACGACTACAGCACGTTCGGCGGCCGGGCCGGCAGCACCTTCTACGCCTTCGTCGGCCTGGAGTCGACGGTCCTGCCACTGCTCGCCGTCCTGCTCGCCACGCACATCCGCCCGACGCTTGCGAAGGCGAAACTGATCACCCTGGTGGCGCTGATCGAGTACGGCGTCTCCGCCGTCTTCGGGGTGCTGACGTTCCTGATCTGGCTGCTCGGCCGGCTCGCCGACGGTGAGGTGCTCGACGCGTTCCTCGGGCTGCTCACCCGGGCCGCCTGGCTGGCGATCTTCGCGGTCGCCGCGTACGTGGTGTTCAAAATCTGGCGCACGCTCTACTACGTGCCGAGGCCCAAGCCGCAGCCCGGCGTCTACGGCCAGGCCCAGCCGGGCTGGCCGCAGCAGCCCGGCCAGCCCGGCGGCTACCCGGCTCCGGGCGGTTACCCGCCGGCCGGTGTGCCCCCGCAGCCCGGTCACCCCTCGGCGGGTTACCCGCAGGCCGGCGCGCCGCAGCCCGGTTGGCCGCAGGCCGGCCCGTACGGCCAGCCGCAGTCCGCGCCGCCGTTCAACACCGCCCCGCCGCACGCCCCGCAGTCGGCACCGCCGTTCGGGTCCCCGCAGCCCGGCGGCCCGCAGGCCGGTCCGCAGTTCGGCGGCCCGCAGCCCGGCTCGCCGTTCGACGGTCCGCAGTTCGGTGCCCCGCCGGCTGGATCCCAGCCCGGTGCCCCGTCGGCCGGGTCCCAGCCCGGCTCGACGCCGTCGGCGCCGCCGTTCGGCCAGCCGCCGTCGGCCGACCCGACCCAGACGATCCCGCGCCAGCCCGGGGAGCCGGGCCAGCCGGCGTCCCCGACCGACGACGAGCGCACCCAGCGCTTCGACCGCGAGGACCCGAACCAGCCCCGATGAGCCAGCGGGCGGCGGGCGGCGGCCTTCCCGCTGCTCGCCCGCTGCTCCGCCGCGCGGGGTGTTAAGCGGGGGCCCCTCCTCTACCGAATGCGTTAAGAAGGGGCCCCTCCTTGCCCCTGAGCGAGCGCATAGGCTGGGGGGATGGGTGATCACGGTGGGCGCGTTCCGAATGAGGCCGGGGTCCGGCGGGCGCTCGGCCGCGCCGCCACCGGGCGGGCGCTTGACGTGGGTGAGGCGGCGGCGCTGCTCACCGCGCGGGGGGCGGCGCTTGACGAACTGCTCCGCGTCGCCTCTGACGTCCGCGACGCCGGGCTGCGGGACGCCGGCCGGCCGGGCGTGGTCACGTACTCCAAGAAGGTCTTCGTGCCGTTGACCCGGCTCTGCCGGGACCGCTGCCACTACTGCACGTTCGCCACCGTGCCGCACCGGCTGCCCGCCGCCTACCTGGAGCGCGACGAGGTGCTGGCGATCGCCCGCGAGGGCGCCGCGCAGGGCTGCAAGGAGGCGCTGTTCACGCTCGGCGACCGTCCGGAGGAGCGGTGGCCGGCGGCCCGGCGGTGGCTGGACGAGCGGGGATACGACTCGACGCTCGACTACCTGCGCGCGTGCGCGGTGGCGGTGCTTGAGGAGACCGGCCTGCTGCCGCACCTGAACCCGGGCGTGCTCTCCTGGTCGGAGTTGCAGCGGCTCAAGCCGGTCGCGCCGAGCATGGGCATGATGCTGGAGACCACCGCGACCCGGCTCTGGTCGGAGCCGGGCGGCCCGCACTTCGGCTCGCCGGACAAGGAGCCCGCGGTGCGGCTGCGGGTGCTCGACGACGCCGGCCGGGTCGGCGTGCCGTTCACCACAGGCATCCTGATCGGCATCGGCGAGAACCTCACCGAGCGGGTCGACGCGCTCTTCGCGATCCGCCGGGCGATGCGGGAGTACGGCCACCTCCAGGAGGTGATCGTGCAGAACTTCCGCGCCAAGCCGGACACCGCGATGCGCGGCATGCCGGACGCGGAGCTGCACGACCTGGCCGCCACCGTGGCGGTGGCCCGGCTGCTGCTCGGCCCGAGGGCACGTATCCAGGCGCCGCCGAACCTCATCGCCGGCGAGTACGACCTGCTGCTGCGCGCCGGCATCGACGACTGGGGCGGGGTTTCGCCTGTCACGCCCGACCACGTCAACCCGGAGCGGCCCTGGCCGCACCTGGACGAGTTGGCCGCGCGTACGGCGAGCGCCGGGTTCACGCTGCGCGAGCGGTTGACCGTCTACCCGGAGTACGTCCGGGCCGGCGACCCGTGGCTTGATCCGCGCCTGCTGCCGCACGTCACCGCGCTCGCCGACCCGGCCACCGGGCTGGCGGTGGAGGAGGCCCGTCCGGTGGGGCGGCCCTGGCAGGAGCCGGAGGAGGTCTTCGGCGGCCGGACCGACCTGCACGCCACCATCGACGTCACCGGCCGCACCGAGGACCGTCGGGGCGACTTCGACAGCGTCTACGGCGACTGGTCCGAGGTGGCCGGCAAGGTGACGGCGGAGGCGCTCGCGGTGCGCGCCGGCGTACCCGCGACCGGTGGCGCGGACGGGACCGGCGCGGACGGGACCGGCGGCGCGGACGGCGACCTGCGCGCGGGCCTGCGGCTGGCGGCGGACGACCCGGCCGCGTTGCTGGCGCCGGCGCACGAGGCGAAGGCGCTGGCGTTGTTCGGCGCGGACGGGCCGGCGCTTGACGAGCTGTGCCGGATCGCCGACGACGTGCGCCGGGACGCGGTCGGCGACGACGTGACGTACGTGGTGAACCGGAACATCAACTTCACGAACGTCTGCTACGTGGGTTGCCGGTTCTGCGCGTTCGCCCAGCGGGAGAGCGACGCCGACGCGTTCCGGCTCTCCCTGGAGCAGGTGGCCGACCGGGCGGAGGAGGCGTGGGCGGCCGGCGCCACCGAGGTCTGCCTCCAGGGCGGCATCGACCCGAAGATGCCTGTCACCGGCTACGCCGACATCGTCCGCGCGATCAAGGCGCGGGTGCCGGGGATGCACGTGCACGCGTTCTCGCCGATGGAGATCGTCACCGCCGCGGCGAAGGCCGGCGTGCCGGTGCGGGAGTGGCTGGGCCGCCTGCGCGAGGCCGGCCTGGACACCATCCCGGGCACCGCCGCCGAGATCCTCGACGACGACGTGCGCTGGGTGCTCACCAAGGGCAAACTGCCGGCCTCCGCCTGGGTCGAGGTGGTCAGCACGGCCCACGAGCTGGGCATCCGGTCCAGCTCCACGATGATGTACGGGCACGTCGACCACCCCGGCCAGTGGCTGGCCCACTTCCGGGTGCTGGCCGGGGTGCAGGACCGCACCGGCGGCTTCACCGAGTTCGTGGCGCTGCCCTTCGTGCACACCAACGCGCCGATCTACCTGGCCGGGATCGCCCGTCCGGGGCCGACCTGGCGGGAGAACCGGGTGGTGCACGCGATGGCCCGGTTGCTGCTGCACGGCCGGATTGACAACATCCAGTGCTCCTGGGTGAAGCTCGGCGACACCGGCACGGTGGAGATGCTGCGAGGTGGCTGCAACGACCTCGGCGGCACGCTGATGGAGGAGACCATCTCCCGGATGGCCGGCTCGGGCAACGGTTCGGCGCGTACCGAGGAGCAGTTGCGGGGGATCGCGACGGCGGCCGGGCGGCCGTTCCGCAAGCGGACGACCGCGTACGGTCACGTCGGCGCCTGACGTCGAACCTTTTTCCGCCCCGCGCCGTACCTGTGGATGCCGGCGGCGGTTGCGGCGAGGACCGCCGCCGGTGACCCCAGCCCGGGGACCCGGCGGCGTCCGGGTGCCCGGCCCCCGCGGTGCTACGGCGCCGGTCCGGAAAGGTTGCCGATGAGCACTGACGAGACCACCGACGCGCCCAAGCGGCGGACCTGGCCGCGGTTGACGCGCCGGCAGACGCTTACCGCCGCGGCGAGCGCCACGCTCGGCGCGGCTGCCCTCACCGTGCCGGGCCTGTCCGCCGCCCAGAACTCCCCCTCGGCGAGCCGGCGGGACGAACCGATCGTGGTCCATCTCCGGGACGCCGCCACCGGCACGATGGACGTCTTCGTCGGCACGACCCGGGTCCAGGTACGCGACCGTGGCCTGGCCGACCGTCTGGTGCGCGCCGCCCGCCGCTGATCCCGCTCGCTCCCGGCGCGGGCTCCCGGCGCCGGTCCGACTCACGTCCCCCCGACGAAGGTTTGGTCCGCCATGTCCTCTCACCGCGAGGCCCCGGAAATCGCCAAGGATCCGGTCGCCGACAGCTCCGACCTGTACGCGTTCGTCAGCCCGAGCCGACCGGACACGGTCACGTTGATCGCCAACTACGTGCCGGTGCAGCTTCCGTCCGGTGGTCCCAACTTCTTCGAGTTCGGCGACGACGTCCGGTACGAGATCCACGTCGACAACGACGGCGACGGCTACCCGGACGTCACCTACCGGTTCGAATTCACCACCGAGATCACGAATCAGAACAGCTTTCTCTACAACACCGGCCCGATCGAGTCGCTCGACAGCAAGAACTGGAACCGGCGGCAGTTCTACAAGCTGACCCGGGTGGCGGACGGCCGCGAGCACGTGCTTGCGAACAAGCTGCCCTGCCCGCCGTGCAACGTCGGCCCGCTGTCCACGCCGAACTACCAGAACCTGGTGCGGCAGGCCACGTTCAAGCTGTCCACCGGGGAGAAGGTCTTCGCCGGCCAGCGGGCCGACGGCTTCTTCGTGGACCTGGGCGCGGTGTTCGACCTGGGTACGCTGCGGCCGTTCCAGCAGTTGCACGTGGCCGGCAAGAAGCTGTTCAAGACCGAGGGCGAGCCGGTCAACGCGCTGGACCGGCTGAACGTGCACAGCATCGCCGTCCAGGTGCCGTTGAGCAAGGTCCGCCGCAAGGCGAGTCGGTACGGCTACGCCGACCGCGCGTCCACCATCGGCGTCTGGACCAGCGCGTCCCGCCAGCAGGTCCGGGTGCTCGGGGACCGGGTGTCGGCGGACACCGCCACCGGCCCCTTCGTCCAGGTGTCACGACTCGGCAACCCGTTGTTCAACGAGGTGATCGTGCCGATGTCCAAGAAGGACCTATGGAACACGCTGCCGCCGTCGGACGACAAGCGGTTCGCCGGGTTCGTCGAGCGGCCCGAGCTGGCCGCGTTGCTGCCGGCGCTCTATCCGGGCGTGTTCGCGAACCTGGACGCGTTGAACAAGGCGAAGAAGCCGCGTGCCGACCTGGTGGCGATCCTGCTCACCGGCGTACCGGCCGGGCTGATCGACGGCTTCGCCAACACCACCGGCGACACGCAGGCCGACATGCTGCGGTTGAACACGGCGATCCGCCCCAGCGCCAAGCCGGACCGGTTCGGGGTGCTCGGCGGCGACCTGGCCGGCTTCCCGAACGGCCGGCGGGTCGGTGACGACGTGGTGACGATCGCGCTGCGGGCGATCGCCGGGCTCACCGTGCCGCTTGTGGACAAGACGTTCAAGCCGGACGCCGCGGCGGCGGCCGTCACGCCGGGCCTGGACGCCACCGACGTGACCGCGCCGTTCCTCGCCGACTTCCCGTTCCTCGGCACGCCGTACGACGGGTTCAACAACCCGCCGGCGAAGAAGTCCTGACGGGAGCGCGGGATGCACAGGCACCGGCACCACGACCTCGGCCCGTCGTTCAGCGGCACCGTCATGCTCGACCTCGGTGGCGACACCGGCGCGCTCATCATTCACACCGGGCGGGACCTGCACGGGCGTGAGATCGAGATCAGCCGCGCGGACCGGGACGGCCCGCGGACCCACTCCGCCGTGCGGGAGCGGCATGTCCAGGACGGCGTGTTCCACAGTGCGGTCTATCCGGATTTGGAAGCGGGCGTTTATACCGTCTGGTGGGACGAGGACACGCCGGCCGGCGCGATTTCCGTCGCCGGCGGGTCGATCGCCGAGTTCGCCTGGCCGACCAGCTCACCGGCCAGAAACGACTGATCGGCCGCTCCGTGTACCCGTCGCGCCCCGTCCACATGTTGGACGGGGCGCGATCGGCGTTGACCGGCTCGACGAGCGGCGCCCAGTCGGGCGCGTTACCCTTTGCCCCACCATTGGTGATCTTGGGGCGACGGCCGGCAGGGGGTGTCCGGTCGGCCCGCCTGTAGTGCGCCACGGCAGAAAACTTGGGGCAACTCGCCGGGAGGGGCGTTACTCGTCCGGGGTCTGAATCGATAGGGCAGGTTGCGAGGCTACGGGCGACCGCAGCGGTCGTCCCGGTCGTGTCGGGAGGGCGACTCCATTATCAAGTTTGGCTTGACGGCGCACGCATTACACGCGTGTAATTTGAATGGGGTTGTTCGCACGGAACACATCAAATGGGGCCCGTACGGACACGCACGCCTTTCGCGTGGGGGGTTGCAGCGGCGAATGACGCCGGTGCGCGACAAGGAGGCAATTGATGGACGGCCAGCTCGAGGTGGCCGACCTGCTCGGGAACGCGCCGGAGTGGCAGGAGCGGGCGCTCTGCTCGCAGACCGACCCGGAGGCGTTCTTTCCCGAGAAGGGCGGCTCGACCCGCGAGGCGAAGCGCATCTGCTCGCGGTGTGAAGTCAAGACGGAATGTCTGGAGTACGCGCTCGGCCACGACGAGCGGTTCGGGATCTGGGGCGGCCTCTCCGAACGGGAGCGGCGCAAGCTCAAGCGGCGCGTCGCCGCCTGACCCGCGTACGGGCCGGGGCGGTTGGGGGCCGCCCGGTCCGTGGGGTCGACGTGGGTCAGGCCAGCTCGTCGGGGTCGACCCCGAGCAGGTTCGCCACCTGCTCGATGATCACGTCGTGCACGAGATCCGCCAGGTCCTCCCGGTCCATCGCGCGGAACTCAAGTGGCCGCCGGTAGAGCACGATGCGCGGCGGCACCTCCTGCCGGCCGGGGCGGCCCGGCAGGAGCCGGGCGAGCGGCACCTCGCCGTCCTCCAGCACGTCCGAGTCGTAGACGTTCAAATCCGGCGGGACGTCCTCGACGGCGAACTCCACCCCGGCCAGTTCCTTGGCGAACCGGCGTTCGAGCGTCTCCACGGTGTCGAGCACCAGGTCGTCGAAGACCTCCGCCTTGGTCCGGGCCAGCGGCACCGTGGCCGGCACCAGCCGCCCGCGCAGCCCCCGACCGTGCCGGTCGCGATGGGTGCGCCGGCCGGAGCCGGGGCGGCGGTTCTGCGGGCTCGTCATGACCGACAGGGTAGCCCGGTGACCGGGCCGGTTCGCCGTCGCGCGGCTCGACCGGCGTGCCGGTGCGCCGAGACGGACAGATTGTGATCACCATGACGGGCGTGTCGTAACGCGAAGCGGTGCGCCGAACCCGGTAATGGGGATACCCTGCCGCACGTGAGGTCACCACGGCGCTGCTCCCGTAACGGCTGCCCCCGGCAAGCGGTCGCCACATTGACCTATGTCTACAACGAGTCGACGGCGGTTGTGGGCCCGCTCGCGGCGTTCGCCGAGCCGCACACGTACGACCTGTGTGAGCAGCACGCCCGCAGCCTAACCGCCCCGCGCGGCTGGGACGTGGTGCGGCACGAGGGCGAGTTCGAGCCGCCGCCGCCCACCACCGACGACCTCGTCGCGCTGGCCGAGGCGGTCCGGGAGGCCGCCCGTCCGGCCCCACCCCGTCCGCCCGAGGGCGACCAGTCCAAGCCCCAGGCCCCCCAACAGGGCCGCCGGGGTCATCTTCGGGTGATCCCGCCCAACCACTGACACCCGGTCCCCCGGGCCCCTTGCGGGGTGAGTCGTCCGGGGCCGAGGATGTGGGGATGATCCCGCCGACCGTCGACGCGGCCCTCGGGCGGATCCACCTGCGTGACCTGTCGATGGAGCCGGACCCCACCCTGCTGCGGCAGGCATACCGGGAGGTGCTCCAGCCCAGCTTCACGTCGGAGCAGATGGTGACCTTCGATTCCATCGCCGGGTCCGACGCGACGTGGGTCGCAGTCGCCGTGCACGACGGCACTCCCGTCGGTGTCATCGTGACCGACCCCTTCGAGCGGGTGCTGCTGCTGAGCTATCTGGCGGTCCGGCCCGGCCTGCGGGGGAGCGGGGTCGGCGCGGTCCTGCTCGACCACGTGTTGCCGGCCTGGTGGCGCCGCTCCGGAGCCGACGTGGTGCTCGCCGAGGTCGAGGATCCCCGCGCACACGCCGCCGGTGACTTCGGCGACCCCGCCGCCCGGCTGCGCTTCTACAAGCGCGCCGGCTTCGGCCTGCTGCCCGTCCCCTTCGTCCAACCGCGGGTACGCGACGACGCGCCACGGGAACGCGGCATGCTCCTCGCCGTCCGTCCGAGTGGCGCGGCGATCCCCCAGGACCTGGTCCGGTCGTTCGTCGTCGACTACTACGAGGACGCCGAAGGGCCGGACGTCCATGACGATCCCGAGTTCGCCGCCCTGCTGGCGGCCGTCGAACGGCAGCCGCCCGCACTGACCCCGTTGACCACCGACCGGTACGCGGAGATACCGACCCTCGACGTGGCGGGCGAACTGCTCCACCGGGACTACCCGGCGACCGCCGCCGCACTTGACCTGTTGGCCACCGACGACCGCGCCGGGGCCGTGCTCGACACCGTCTGGGCGCGGGTGCTGGCCCGGCTCGCCGGTGGGGAACAGCTACCCCGGCCACGGGTCGCCGTGCTTACCGAACTGCTCGACGCGCTGTCGGACGACGGGCTGCTCTTCGTGTCGGCGGATCCGGCCGACGGGTCCGTGCTCCAGTGGTGGTTCGCCGGCGAGGACGACCCGTGGGCCGGGTGGTGGCGCACGGACCCGCCGGACTGGGCCGACGACATGCCGCTGAAGCACCTGGTCGCGCAGGCCGTCCGGCGGTTGCCCCCGCTGCCACGGGTCGCCCTCATCCTGGCCGACGTGCTCGGCGTCACGCCCGCCGAGTCGGCCGCCCTCGTCGGGTGTGCGGAGCAGGAATACCAGGAACTCGTCGGCGCCGCCCGCGCCGAGGTGGTCGCCCTCATCGACAAGCGACTCGACGGGAAGGAGGAGGATGGACGCCTTCCTGCGCTGTGACCGGGTGGTGACGCTCACCGCCCGGCTGGCCGACGGCACCGTGGCCACGGACTCCCGGGAACTGGTGGAGATGCACCTGCTGACCTGCCCGTCCTGCCTTCAGCACGTCCGCAAGGCACAACTCGTCCGGAGCAGCCTCGCCGCGCTGCCCGGCCGGCACGTCCCGGAACACCTGGTCGCCCTGACGCCGGGATCCACCGCGGAGGATGCCCCGTCGTGACGTACTACAAGTTCCTCGGCGCGGGACGGGTCGGGCCCTTCTCCGGCCACGTCTGGTCCACCGACTGGCTGGAGGCGCCCGAGGTCTCTCCGTGCCACCGTGGGCTGCACGCCTGCCGGGTCACGGACCTGCCCTACTGGTTGCACGACGAACTGTGGTCGATCGAGTTCGACGGACCGGTCACCGTGGTGGGCCGCAAGGTCGTCGGGCGACGTGCCCGGTTGGCGGATCGCGTGGGCGAATGGAACCCCGACACGTCGGCCGCGTTCGCCCGGGCATGCGTGGGACGGACGGCCGGGCACGCCGCCGCCGAGTGCGGCGACCTCGACGACGGTCCCCTGGCCGAGGCGGCCGAACGGCTGCTGGCGTCACCGGCCGGCGGGTCTCCCGCCGGTCCGGACCCGCTCACCGGCCTGCGTGAGCTGGCGCTGCGCCGGCAGGAGACGGCGGCGCGGGCCGGTCGACAATCGGCTGCCCTGGTGTGCGGCTACCTCGCCGACGCGGTCGAGATGGCCACCGCCTACCCGGCCCCCGCGCTCGGCTATGTCGCGGCACGGGCAGCGCAGGCCCGCCGCCTCGACCCGGGCGGTGACCGCCACGACGAGGAGCGACGCTGGCAGGCCGGCTGGCTGGTCGACCGCCTCCGGCTGACCACAGGCGACTGATCAGCCCCGCAGTGCCTCGGTGAGCCGGTCGATGGTGTCGAGCTCGACGTCGGCGTCCAGGTCCAGCCGTTCCACCACATCACCCCAGTAGTCGGTGAAGGCACCTCTGCGCTGGTACAGCTCATTCGGCCGCGGCCCACGCGGAAAGAGCGTGGCGGCAAGCGCCGGACCCTCCCCGTCGAGGAGCGACACGTCCGGCACCTCGCCGGCGGTCGGCTCGACCAGAGCCGCCAGAATGTCCGGGAAGGAGCGATGCCCGGCCCACCCGGGCACCCGGCCGGCCGCCCGTGTCGCCATCTCCTCGTAGAACTGGCTTGTGTACTCGTCCGGAGCGCTGACCGCGGGATCGAGCGAGTTGGCCATGCGGTGGAACACGAAGGCCCGCTTGACCGCCTGCCCGTACTCCCGCGCGGCGGCGACCGGATCGGTGTCGCGCAACAGGTCGGCAAGCAGCCGGTGCACGTACGCTAGCAACTCCGAGTCGACCTCGCCCGCCTCCGCCACCCGGCGGATCATCCCGCTCGACAGGCGGCACCGGGCCGCGGCCGACCCGTGGTCACCCGCCGCGTACGCGACCTCCGCCCACTCGAAGTAGAGCCAGGCGACCATCCAGTCGTCGTCGAGGTCGGCGAACTCCGACTCCAACTGCCGGTAGGTCCGCTCGGCGTCGGCGAACCGATTGTCGTACCAGAAGGTGTGGGCGGTGAACAGCCGCAGGTAGAGCCACGCCCGACGGAAGACCCCCTCGGCCTCCGGCGAGCGCCCCGGAGCCTGCCAGCCGTGGCCCACCCCGCAAAGCTCGCCCACCGTACGCAGGGCGTGGCGAGCCTCCGTCCAATGGGCACCCGCCGGTTTGTCCGGCCCGGTCGGATAGTTCGCATGGAAGCGGCGGACCTCGTCGAGCAGGTCCCGATCCATGTCGGTCTGAGCCGCCCGCCGCCAGTTCTCCAGCAGTTGGTGGCAGAACGCGAAGTCCACGTACAGGCCCCACCACCAGAACGCCTCCAGGAACAGCACGACGAACTGTGCCCGGGTCAGGTCCCGGTCGCCGGACAACTGGGCGGAGTGGTACATCCATTCGGTCTCGTGCATCTGCCACACGGCGTCCTCGTACTTGAACCAGGACCCGTACGGCGTTTCCGTCTTCGCCTCGATCTCGGTGATCTGGCGGTAGTAGTAGCCGGCCGCCCGGCTGTGGATGCGCGTCCACCGGTCCGGCGTGAACCGCCGGACCGCCTCGGACATCGCGGGCCGGATGAAGTCGTGCAGGCGGAACCGCCCGGCGACCGACAGCGGATCGAGCAGACCGAGCCGTTCGATCTGCCGTACGGCGTTGCTCACCTGCTCCGGACCGACCGGGGGATCCTCGCTGCCGAGCAGGTCGACGAGCATCGGCACGTCGAAGCTGTTCAACAGCGACGCCACCTCGGCCACCCGCCACACGTTCGGGTTCCGGTCGGGTTGGATCACCTCGCGGACCAGCCGGTCGAGTTGCGGGTCACCGCCCTCGGAGAGGTCGATGAGCATCTCCCGGAGACGGCCCGGGACCAGCGCCTCGTCGAGGTGGGCGCTGATGAACTGGCGGACGAGCCGGAGCCCGTACGGATGGCCACCGGTGAACTTCGTGACCGCCTGCGCGAGGCCGATCCCGGCCCGGTCGCCGAAGTGGTACGTCAGGTAGGAGTGCGCCTCGGCCACCGTGAACCTCGGGAGTTCCTCGATGAGGTCCGGATCCAGGACCGGACGGCCGTGCTCGGCATATTCGCGCGGCACAAGCGACAACACCACAGCGGTGTCCGGCAGGCGTCGGGCGAGCCGCACGAACCACTGTCCCACCGCGTCGTCGATGAGCGTCTCGAAGCCGTCGAGGATGAGGATCGCCCGCCGGCCGGCCAGGAAGGTGCGCCAGTCGGTGAGGAAGGCGTCGTCGACCCGCCGCTGGGCCCGACTCAGCCGTTCGATGGCGCTTTCCTTCGGCCCCTTCACGTTGACGTCGAACTGGGCATTGGAGATGGCGCCCCAGGACTTCGCGACGAACGTGTTGTTCATCGTCACGTTCGTTGCACGCGGCACCCCCTCCTTGGCGACGACGAAGGTGCCGAACTGCCCGATCACGTCCTGCACCAGGTCGCCGAGGAACTGCGCCGACTTGTCCAGGAGCAGCGCGGCGACGGCAGGCGTGACCGCGAACCCGTACTGGCCACTGTAGGCGTCGCTGAGCCCGTACAACTCCGCCGACTCGTGTGGCCGCATCGGCATCAGCACCGCGTCCGGGAACTCCCGCTGTACGGCGTCGCGCAGCATGGTCAGGAACGAGGTCTTACCCATGCCGTGCCCACCGACCACCGCGAAGGTTCCGCGGCCGGATGCCCGAATGCCACCCAGCACCGTACGCAGCTGATCGCCGCGGTCGATCAGACCGTCGACCACCCGGATGGCGGGTTCGGTGGCGACGACGCCTCCCTGCGCCGGGGCCGGCTCGGGAGGCGACGTCGACGTGACAGGCGTCCTGGTCGCCTGGATATCCTCGATCACACCGCCGCTCGTGGCGCGGAACGTGCTGGCGCCCTCACCGGAGAGGGTCACCCTGCGGATCCGTCCGCCGAGGCGGGCCGTGAAGACGTGCCCCAACCGGCTGGGGGAGAGCTGGCCGCCGGTGCCGGCGGAGAGCGATGCGACGGCTGCCACGAAGCTGCCGACACCGGCCAGCCAGCTGGCCACCTCCACGCCACGCAGACCCCAGACGATCGCGATGATCGCGAGGCCGAGTGCCGAAGCGGCGGCGGCCAGGGTGCGCAGCTTTCGAGATGTCGAAGAGGGCATGCCGACACTGTGGGACACGACAAGAAGGAAATTCGATCCCTTACTCGGGTGGTTCCCGTCGCGGAACGGTGAATTGCTGGTCGAAACCGTTGTGCTGTCAGCTATCCGATACGCCGCGGATCAGCGGATCAGCGGATCACGCCCGGCGGTGGGAGCAATTTGCGACCAGGCGCAGCGGTTCGGTGGTCTCGGTGAGCGAGTTGGGCTCGACGACCAGGCGCGCGGTGGTGGTGGCGGGCCCGCCCCGGAAGGCGCCCTGGTCGGCCGGAATGGTCGCCGTCCAGGTGCCGGCGGTGCGCTCGTCGGTGCACGAGCCGATCACGCCGAAGCCGAAGCCGGTGATCGAGGCACGCCGCACCCGCTGGCCGAGGTGAACCTCGATGTACGCCAGGCCGCGCTCGTCACCGCAGTCGTACCGGCCGCCGACCGTGGCGCTGTGCGCGCGGACGTCGGCGGTGCCGAGCCAGTTGACCGAGATCGTGGGTTCCGAGGCGGCGACGGCGGCTCCCGGTGCGAGCCCGACGGCGGCGGCGGTGACGAGCGCGACGAACATACGTGGACTCCTGCCGAGAGGTGGGATTTCGGTCCGGTGCGGGTGCCTCAGCATCCCATCGGTGTCCCGGACGCGAGCTGCAAGATCTCGGACAGAAGACGCCCGTCGCTCTCCGTGTTGATCCCTCAGGTCGAATGAACGGTCCGGCCCTCCCATCCGTACCAGGCATCGAACGACACCGACGACGGGAGAGAACGTGAGGGTGCAGCGCAAGCACGTGCTGGCGGCGACCATGGCGGTGGCCGCCAGCGTGGTCGTCTCGGTGGGCACAGGGATGGGTTTCGCGCAGACCGCGCCGGCCGGGCGGGCGGTCTGCGCCGGGTCTGTCACTTTTTCGGCCGAGGGCGGCCCGCCCGCGGCGACAAGTGACAGGTTCCCGGTAGGCACCCGGCTGCGGGTGACGAACCTGGACAACGACAAGGCGGCCACCGTGACGGTGACCGGGCCGTCGGGCAGCTGCGTGCTGCTCAACGCCTCGGCCATGGACCTGGTCCGCGAACCCGGCAAGAACGTCATCCGCCGTAACGTGGTGGAACGCCTCGACGGCACCGCCCCGGTCCCCGGTGACGTGCAGCCGGTCGAGACCCGACCGGGCAACGCCCAGCCGGTCGGCCGCAGCGCCTGCACCGGGGCGATCACGTTCTCCGCCGAGGGCGGGGCCCCGGCCGCCACCAGCGGGCAGTTCCCGGTGGGCACCCGGCTGCGGGTGACCAACCTGGACAACAACCGGGTGGTGACCGTGACGATCACGGGACCGTCGGGCAGTTGCGTGCTGCTCAACGCGGCGGCCATGGACGTGATCCGCGAGCCGGGCAAGAATCTGGTCCGCCGCAACCTGGTGCAGTTGCTGCGCTGAGGCCCGCGACGGTCGGGGTGAGCCGCGGGTCAGCGGCTCACCAGGTGCCGTCGTCGCGCACCCGGGCGGGGGCGCGGCCGAGCAGCAGGGTGGTGAGGGCGGCGTCGATGTCGGCGCCGAGGAACCACTCGCCGGCCTGGTCGAGCGCGAAGACCCGGCCCTGCTCGTCGACGGCGAGGATGCTCTCCTGGCGCTCGCTGCCGAGCGGGAAGAGGCGGGTGCCCAGGACCGCGCCGAAGTCGGCAAGGGTGTCCGCGGTGTGCGCGACTTTTCGTGGTCGCACTTCGAAGCGCGAGATCCATACCGCCTCACCCGGACCTTGCCGGGCGCTCACCAGCCCGGGAAAGGCGGTGAGTGTCGCCAGCGCGGCCGGGAAGGAAGCATGGTCGTGCTGCGTGCCACTGACGTCGGTGACCTTCCGGACCGAGGTGGCAGCCGACACCTCGTCCCCGAAGTGCGGCCGCCAGCCGGCGATCACGAGTGCGTCCGCGACCTCCGTGGGGAACCGGTCGCGATCAGGAGGGGTCTGCGGATCCGGACGCCACTCCTCGGCGTAGGCCAGCTCCGGCCAGGGCAGCACTTCGAACTGCACGAGGAACCTGATGCACGACTCGCAGCGCAGGTCGGACAAACCGCCGGCGGGGTCGCCCGATTCGCGGACGCGGAAGGATTCGATCCGACTCGTGGCCAACAGGCGGCGGGCATCCTCGCCGGAGAGCGGCGGAAGCCCCTCGGCGGCGCGGCGGTGGTCGTGTTCGTGCAGCGCGTCGGAGACGACGATCATCTCGGCGTGCCGCTCGCCGCCCCGGACCAGGTGGCCGGCGGGTAGATCGTCCAGGTAGGACCGGACGAGCGGATGGTGCCGCAACTCGACGTCGCCCTTGGCGCCCTGCGCGACGTGCAGCCGGCCGTCCAGGGTGAGGTGCGCCGCGGCGCCGGGGGTGGGCAGCCGGCTCAGCTCGCGGAGCAGTTGCCCGGCCGGATCGACGGTGCGGGGAGCGCGGGGCTCGGTCGGCCGGCGTAGGCGGTACATCTGCTCGACCGCGTCCGCCGGCACCCGGGGCCAGGTGGACACCTCGCCGGTCTCCTTGTCGATGACCGTGGTCGGGAGGTCGCCGGGCAGGGCACGGGCCCCGGTGGACACCGTGGACACGATCACGTAGCCCAGGTCGAACTCGTCGATCACCGGAGTGCAGGGAAAGCCGAGGCGGTCGGAGTCCCGCCGCGCCCACACCGAGGCGATCCGCTCGGCCTGCTGTCGCTCGATCACCACCTGAAATTACCGGACCCCACGGAATTCGTGGCACCCGGTATGGTCGGCCCTACCCACGGTGACGAGAGGGGTGTGGCGGTGTCGGAGAGTGTGGACCGGGATGCGAACCGTGCACTTCGGGCGCGGTTCGACGAGGTGTACGGCCAATACCAACGACTCCGATCCGGTCTGGACGAACTCCAGCGCGAGCTGACCGAGTTGCGGGTGACCGAACGCTCCGACGACGGTCAGGTCACCGCGGTGGTCGGGGCGCGGGGTGAGCTGATCAGCGTCGAGGTGAGTCCCGGCGTGTTCCACGACCGGGATGCCCGGGCGTTGAGCCGGAAGATCACCGAAACCGTGCTGCGCGCCTCCGCCGCCGCGTCCGACGCCACCCGCGAGCTGGTCTCCGGCTATCTGCCACCCGGCTCACCGTCGGTTGACTTCCTGCGTACCCATGACTTCGGTGCGCTGCTGGGCCGGGCCGACGCCGTTGCCTCGCGCGGCGAGTGACAGGTGGCCGGGGGAGAGATCTGGCTGGACGCGGACCGGGCCCGGCGCGGCGGCGCCGATCTGGCCGTGACCGGTAGGGCCGTGACCGCGGCCCGGCGTGAGACCGGAGATCCGATCGCCGCGGCGGGCGCGCAGCGCCCATGGGGGCGGGACGACATCGGCGCCGCGTTCGACAAGCAATACCAGGGGTACGCCGAGACGCTGCTGCGGGCGTGGGAACTGCTCGGCCGGTCGCTCGACGGGATCGGCTCCGACGTGGTCCGTTCGGTCACCGCCACCGTGGAGACGGACCTGAGCACCGCCCGGGATCTCGGAAAGATCCCGCACCAACGGCACAACCCGCATCGGCCCTGGCGCTGACGACCGGAGGATCCGCGCGTGAGCATGCTGCCCAGCCCGATCCCACACCCGCTCGACTACTGCCCCTGGGACGTGCCCGGCTGGATCTACGAGGCACTCGACTGGGTGGTCGGCGTGGAGTGGCCGGAGGGCAACGAGCGCGCCGTCTGGGACCTGGCCGATCGGTGGTACGGCGTGGCCGGCGTCCTGGCCGGCCCACGCGACGACGCCACCACGGCCGCCGGCGAGGTGAAGAGCGGGTACGGCGGGGTCGGGCTGGTGGCCCACGCGTTCGACACGGCCTGGGACAAGGTGGCCGGGGGCGAGGACGCCCCGCTGCACGTCCTCGTGGCGGCCACCGACGAGTTGGGGCGGCTGGTCGACTCCTGCGGGTGCGACATCGAGGGCGCGAAGCTGGAAGCCTGGATCGAGCTGGGCATCCTGGTCGTGGAGCTGCTGTCCCTCGCGGTGGTCACCGTGCTCACGCTTGGCGCGGCGTCGCCGGCGGCCGGCGCCGCGGTCGCCGCCACCCGGGTCGCTGTGCAGCAGATCTTCAAACGGCTTGTCGCCCAACTGGCCCGCAAGGCGATCAGGGAAGGGCTGAAGGAGGCGGGTGAGCGGGCCGCGAAGGAGGTCGTCAAGAGTGGCGCCCGGGGGCTCGCCCGTAAGGCGGTGCTCGGTGGTCTGGTGGAGGCCGGGCAGGAGGCGGGCACCAGCCTGGCGACCCAGGCGTACCAGAACTCCACAGGTCGCCGGGACGGCCTGGACCTGACCGACGTGGGCGCGTCGGGCCTGGGCGGCTTCGCCGGTGGCGCCGCCGTGCCCCTCGCCGGCCTGGGGCGGCATGCGAGCGGGCGGTTCGCGCAGATCGGGGAACGTTTCGGGCGGGAGATGGCGGGCGAGAGCCTCGCCGAGACCGCGGCGGGCCTCGCCACCGGCCAGGGCCCGTCGTTGGAGGACCTGGCCCGCGCCGCCGCGTCCGGCGTGAGCGGATCCGCCACCGGGCAGGCCGACACGGCGCTGCACCACCGGCTCGACGGGAAGCTGGGCGGTCTCACCGCTCCGCCGGTCGGCTTGGACGTGCCGCCCGGCACCGAGGCGGCCGGGCTCGCCCCGGCGCAACCCTCCACCGACTCGCCCCCCGCCCACCACGGCGATCCGATCGTCGGTCACCCACCGGCCGCCACTTCGCCACCGGTGGCCCTGCCGACGGCCGATGCGGCGACGCACCACCCCGCCCCGGTCGACCCGGCGCGGCCGGCCCCGGAGGTGACCACCGCACCGTCGCCAGTCGCGGGGGATGCTGGGCCGAGCGTCACGACGGCAAATCCGGTGCACCTGTCCACCACCGCCAATCCGACACTGTCCTCGGTAGCCACCGACCTGCCCGCCGCCGGCACATCCCTGGCCGGTCCGGCTGACACCCGGGGTGGCGCGGTGCTCACGCCCGTCGTGCCCGACACCGGTTCTCCCCAACAGTCGGCCTCGGTGCAGGCGGCCGGGGCTCCGACCACGATCAGCGCATCGGCTGCCGAGGCTCCGCATTCCGCGGTGCCCCCATCTCCGGACCGAGCTTCGCCGGTGGCCGGTCCCGTGCAACCCGGGCCGCTGCCCGCCCCACCGACCCACGCCCCATTGTCGTCGGCCCCGGGGCCGACGATGTCCCATCCGGATGTGCGGAACGCACCAAATCCTCGCTTCCCGATGCTGGAGACGCTGGCCCCGCAGCACTCGACAACTGCACTGCCGGGCGTCTCCCACCCGCTCGACTCGACGCCCCCGAACCGCCATAACGAGCGGGAGCGGGCCGCGCGCGTGGCCGCCGACCGGGAAGCCTTCGATCGGCGTCGCTATCGGGGCTATCTACGATCTCAACGAGACTGGTTCGAGGACCGCAGGCGTCAGACGCGAGCGGACTGGCTTCACGAACGTGCTACCTATCACGAGGAACGGGCCAGTGACTGGGCGGCGCAGGCGACGGAACTCCGCCGAGCGGGACGCACACTGGCAGCCGAGCGTTGGCACCGAGAAGCGCATGAGGCCGGCATCGAGGCGTCTGAGTTGCGCGAGGAGGCCCGGCACGTCCTCGCCGGGAAGCAGACACCTGAGCGGGTGATGGTCGAGGACGATCTCGACTTCTACCGGATCAACGACGACGTGGCGGACCTGGCCCTCGGCGCGGTGGAGACGGTCGACCACTCCGCGCTCACCGGCCACGGGTACCCACCGCCGGTCGACCGGTCCCGCCCCTACGGCCGCCGTGGCGGCCTTCGGCCTCCGCTCGCACTGCACCAGACCGACCTCGAACGGCAGATGCCCCGCAACCCGGACGGCACCGTGGTCCGGACCGCCGATCCCCGGCGCGGTGGGTGGTTCCGACTGGCGAACGACGGCGGGCCGGCCGCCGACGCCACCCGAGGCATCAACTGCCTCGACTGCACGCTCTCGCTCTACGACACCTGGATGCACGGCCGGCCGCGGGTCGCCGCGCCGCGTACCTTCGACGGCTACCTGGCGGGCGACGTCCACCGGCCGGTCGGCGGCGAGCTGGACGGACCACTGCGGGTCGAGGAGACGACCGGCGGGCGTTTCCAGGACCTGTGCGGGCCCGAACGCTCCGGAAGGACCGGCGGGGGCCCGCGGATGCTTGTCGACAGCGGCTACCGTGACCTGCACGCGCAACTGGCGGCGGGCGGTCACGGCAGCTACGCCTTCCTCATCACCAGCTTCGAGGGCGGCGGCTCGCACGCCTGGGTGGCGCTCAACCAGAACGGCACGGTCCTCTACCTCGATCCGCAGACCGGGGTAGTGGCGGGCCAACCGCTCTACCGCCACCGTGGCGTTCCGCTTGACAGCAACGTGGTGGGCATCGACGCCCTGGTCCTCGGGCCGGACGGCCGGCCGATGCCGCTCGCGGGTCGACCGCCCGGCGCCTACAACGTGTTGCCCGAGCCTCGGCACCGTGCGGCGCCGCCACGTCCTCCGGACCCGCCGACGTACGACGGCGGGACAGCGCCGGACTTCAACCGCGTCCACCTGCTCGGCGAGTCCACCACCTTCCACCGCCCGGCGGGCACCTGGCTCCCCGGCAGCGCTTCTCCCGACAGCGCTTCCCCGGGCGGCCTGCCGTCGGGAAGCGTGCCCCCGGGCGGCGTGCGACCGGGAAGCGTGCCGCGGGTCGAGCCGGAGCCGGATCGGATCCGCCGGTCGCACCGGGAGGCGCATGCGGACCGGATCGCCGCCGGGCTCTACGTCCGGGACGCGCTGGCGACGAGCGGCAGCCTGGACGATGCCTTCGCCGCCGGGGTGACGCCTGTCGAGTTGGCACAGCACGCCGACGGGCCGACGCTGCGACGGCTCGTGCCGGGGTTGGACGAGACCGCAGCCGGTGACCTGACCCACCTGTTCGCCGACCCGCGCGTCCAGCGGATGCTCGACCAGAGCTGGGAGGCGCCGCCACGGCGGGAGGAGCTACTGGCCGAGACGCTGGTGCGGCAGCTCGCGGAGCGGCCCGACCTGGTCCGGATGATCCGGGCGACCCCGGAACTCGCCAACTCGCTGACCGCCAGGCCGGTGACCCTGCACCACCTGGCCAGCCACCAGCAAGCCATCGACGTCCTGCAGAACGTGTTGGACGAGATCGCTGACCGGGGAGCCGAAGCACTCTCAGTGGCTCCGGTGACAGACATCCAGCCGACGCCGTTGAGCGATGACCAGGTCCGACTCAGCAAGTCGTTCTTCGTCAATGGTCCGGAGGCGGCGCAGCCGGGCTTTGACCACGATCGCCTCGACGACATGCGCTACCGGAAGGACTATCTCGACCAACTGTACGAGAAGGCGGTTGTCGCGCAGCTTGAGATCGACGCCTTGGGACGCCACCTGGCGGCGGCCTCCGGTGAAAGAGCTGAATATCATCCGCGCAGCAAACCCAAGGATCGTGAGCGGGCCGAGGACAAGATCGAGAGCTACGGTGGAGACGCCTCACAACTGACGGATCTGGCAGGCGGCTACGTCTCCTACCGCAATTTGGACGAACTCTACGGCGCACTGGCATCCCTTAAGAGCCATACGCGGTGGGAACTTATCGAGTTCGATGATCGCTTCCGGTCACCGCAGAGCGGTGGCTATCGGGATGTACAGATGTTCCTGCGTACTTCCAACGGTCACATCGCCGAGTTCCGACTGCAGTTGGCCGCGTTGGATGAGGTGGCTACCTGGGAGCACTCCCTCTTCGAGGTGCGGCGTGATCTCGGTGCTGTCGCCAAGGAGGAGGGACGTAGCGTGACCGCGATGGAGTCGGCCATTCGCAGGGGCATCATCGATCGTCAGCGCGAGCTCTTCTGGACTGCTCTGCAGGCAGCGTTGCATGGAGGGTCCGAGTGACGGACAGAGCTGAGGGCGTGCAACTGCCCGCCTACTACGACCACTACAAAACGCCGGTGAAGCTGGTCTCCACGCTTGAAGGAGGCATCACCGCATGGCGGCTGGACAGAAGGACAGGCGGCTGGCAGCTGGCCGATGACCTGATTGACGACGTCATCTCCGCCATCGGCGGTGAAATTTTCGTCCGGACGCCGGCTCAATTCGTTCAGCGGACCGAGGCCGCGCGAGGTCGCTACCTGAGGGGCGAGGGGCCGATCTTTGCGCTCTACGAGACCGTGCGGGCCATCGAGGAGCAGGCCGTCGCCGAGCGGCGTGCGTACACGCCGGAGGAAGCTGCGCTCATCGCGGGAATCAGGCGGCGGACCTTCGTGATGTTCGAGGAGCAGCTCCAGCGGGCCGGCGACCCCGGAGCCGACCCCACCATCGAGACCGCCGTCCCCGGCAGTGACACCGAACGCCCGTAGACGTACCCATCTCCCGAGGCCACCCCGACCCCGTCCCACCAACAGGGATACGCCTCCCACCTGACAAGAAATACGAAGATCTTGGAAGGAAAGTGCCCCTATGGGGGCCATCTCCTTCCAAGATCTCGAAGCGCCAGCGCCAGCGCCAGCGCCGAGAGGGGGCGCGGGGTTGGACGAGGCGGTGTTGCGGGTACTGACCCTGACGCTCCGGCACCAACCGTCGGAGAGCATCCGGACGGCCGACCGGCTCTGCGGTCGAGCACGTGCGGCCACCGGCGACCTGGGCTGACATCCGTCGGGTGTCGCGGCACACATGTCGGAGGCTCGATGGGCAGGTGCCCGGGAGACCCGGTAGTAACCTGACCGGCGGATCTTCGTCCGGGACGGAAACGGTGAGGTGGCGATGTCGGTGAGGCGGCACGCGGCGCGTTGGGCCACGGTCGGCGTGATGCTGGGTGGCCTGGCGGCCGTCCCGGCGTCCCCGGCGATGGCCGAGGGCGACCGGGTCGGGCTGCGCTCGGCGGGCAGCTTCACCGCGGGCGGTTCGGCGGGCGCGGTGACGATCGGGGTACGCAAGCGCACCGAGGGCTGCGTGCTGCTGCGTACCGCGCTCGGGTTGAGGCTTGACGGCCTGCGGGCGGACCAGGTCCGGGTGGAGGTGGCGACCGGCGGACGCTGGGTGGCGGCGCCGGTCTCCGGTGGTGGTGGCGCCGTCTCCACCGCCCAGGTGGCGCCGGTCGACCGTCCGCTGTGCAAGGGGCGCGCTGCCAACGTGCGCTATCGGGTGACGTTCCTGGCCGGCGCTGTCGGCGGGCGGCTGGAGTTGGCCGGCGAGGCGAGCGCCGCGAACGGTCAGGTGCTCGGCCGGGCCGGCGGCTCGGCCCGGTTGGTGGGCGCCAAGCGTCCGCCGAGCCCGAGCCCGACCCCGTCCCGCAAGCCCACGCCGACCCCCACGCCCAGCGCCGCCGCGTCCACGCCGGCCGGGACGGCAGGTACGTCGGCGGTGGTCGCCGCCGTCGGCCCGGCCGCCGACACCGCTGCCGACGACTCGTCCTTCGGAGGTTCCCTGATCATGTGGTTCGGTATCGCGCTTGTCGTCGTCGGCGCCGCTCTGATCGTCCTGCTGGTGCGTCGCAGCCGGGCGGACCGGACGGACGGCGGCCCGGCCGCCGACCAGCCGCCGGTCCTGCTGCCGCGCGGCAGCACCACCTACCGCTCCGGGACGCCCGGGCCGACGCCGACCGTGTACGGCGGCGCGACCCCGCCCCGCCCGGCCGGCAACGTGTACGGCGCGCCTCCGGCCCCGCCGGCCGGGGACGCCACGAGCGTCATGCCCCGGCTGCCGGACTGAGCCGGTACCCGGCCGGGTACCAGGGTTACCGTGACCGTGGGTGGTGGCGGCGTGACCCGGCCGTCGAGTCGATCGGCGGGTGCCGAACACATCCCGGTGCCGGGGCCGGTTCGCCGTTAAGATCGCGTGCGCCGGACGGCACCGCCGACCGGTGAGACCGCATACGTGGAAGGAGCCGCGCCGTGGCCCTGGACCCGCAGTTGCTCGAGATCCTCGCCTGCCCGGACACGCACCACGCCCCGCTCGACTACGACCCGCAGGCGCAGACGCTCACCTGCACCGAGTGCGGTCGCGTCTTCGAGGTACGGGACGACGTCCCGGTGCTGCTCCTGGACGAGGCGCGTGGTGGCCCCGGCGCCGACGACGCGCGTGGCGGGTCGTCGCGGTGATGGACGGGACGGCCGGGGTCAGTGGGCACCGGCACGCGGACGAGGCGCTGCTGGACAACCCGGCGCTGCTGGCCGAGCGTGACCCGGGCGGGATGCTGCGGTTCACCGCCTCCGCGGGCGCGCAGGTGCGCGAGTCGGCGGCGCTGGCGGCCGAGGCGAACCTGGGCGTGCTCGGTGACGACGGTCGACCGAGGGCGGTGGTCATCGCCGGCATCGGCACCGCCGGGCGTACCGGGGACGTGCTGGCCACGGTCGCCGGGCCGCGCTGCCCGGTGCCGGTCATCCCGCATCGCAGCGCCGGTGTGCCGGGTTGGGTGGGCGCGGCGGACGTGGTCATCGCGGTGAGCGCCTCCGGCCGCAGTCCGGAGGCGTTGGGTGCGGCCGAGGCGGCGCACCGGCGTGGGGCCCGGCTGGTCGCGGTCGGCGCGCCTGACTCGCAACTCCAGTCGGTGGCCGAGCGGGCCCGGGCGCCGTTCGTCCCGGTGCCCCGGCGTGCCCCGGCCCGGGCCAGCCTCTGGGCGCTGACCGTGCCGGTCCTGCTCGCCGCCCGGGCGCTCGGCCTGGTGAAGGTCAACGAGGCGGACCTGGCCGAGACCGCGGCCCGGTTGGACGCCGACGCCGACAGGTGCCGGTCGACCGCCGAGTCCTTCGTCAACCCGGCGAAGTCCCTCGCGCTGGGCCTGGCCGGTTCGGTCCCGATCGTCTGGGGGTCGTCCCCGCTGGCGACCGTCGCCGCCCGCCGGTTCGGTGACACGCTGTCGGCGAACGCCCGCTACCCGGTGGTCAGCGGCGCACTGGGTGAGGCGGGTCGGGGCCGGGTGGGCCTGCTCGACGGCGTCTTCGGCGGACTTGCGGAGGGCGAGCGCGACATCTTCGCCGATCCGGACGACTCCGACTCGGACTCGGACGGGATCCGGCTGCGGTTGGTGCTGTTGCGCGACGGCGGGCTCAACGCCGACGACGACACCGACGAGCCACTGGCGGTGGAGGAGCGCCGCGCGGACGCGGTGCAGACGCTCGCCGAACGGCGCGGGGTGCGCTGTGACATGGTGACCGCCGAGGGTGGTTCCGCGTTGGAGCGGCTCGCGTCGCTTGTGGCGGTCCCCGACTTCGCCTCGGTCTACCTCGCCCTGGCACACGGGCTGGACCCGATGGCGGTTCCGGCCATCACGGAAATGAAGGAGCTGGCTAACCAGTGAACACGTGCATCGAGCGAGGCGGAGAATGAGCGCAAACGGGGGCACGAAGGCGATTGTCGCCGCCCTGACGGCGAACCTCGGCATCGCCGTCACCAAGTTCGTCGCGTTCCTGTTGACCGGTTCGTCGTCGATGCTTGCGGAGTCGATCCACTCGGTGGCCGACTCCGGCAACCAGGGTCTGCTGCTGATCGGCGGCCGGCGGGCCAAGCGGGAGGCCACGCCGCAGCACCCGTTCGGGTACGGGCGGGAGCGCTACATCTACGCGTTCATCGTGTCGATCGTACTGTTCAGCCTCGGCGGCCTGTTCGCGCTCTACGAGGCGTACCACAAGGCGTCCGATCCGCACCCGATCGAGAGCTGGCAGTGGGTGCCGGTGGTGGTGTTGCTCGCCGCGATCGTGATGGAGGGCTTCTCCTTCCGCACCGCGATCCGGGAGTCCAACCACATCCGGGGCAACCAGACCTGGATCCGGTTCATCCGTCGGGCCAAGGCCCCGGAGCTGCCGGTGGTGCTGTTGGAGGACTTCGGCGCCCTGATCGGTCTGGTCTTCGCGCTCTTCGGTGTCGGCTTGACGCTCGCGACCGGCAACGGCATGTGGGACGCCGCCGGCACCGCGATGATCGGTGTGCTGCTTGTGGTCATCGCGATCACGCTGGCGATCGAGACCAAGAGCCTGCTGCTCGGTGAGGGCGCCGAGCGGAGCGAACTGGTCAAGATCGAGCGGGCGGTCACCGGCGGCCCGGAGGTCGAGCGGATCATCCACATGAAGACGCTCTATCTCGGCCCGGAGGAGCTGATGGTGGCCGCGAAGATCGCGGTGCAACCCTGTGAGAGCGCCGAGGAGTTGGCCCGGGGCATCAACGCGGTCGAGGCGCGGATCCGCCGCGAGGTGCCGATCGCCCGGGTGATCTATCTGGAGCCGGACATCTACAGCGTGGCGGCGGAGCGGGCCGGCACCGGGCAGGCGGCCGACACCGCCGTGCCGGAGGAGACGGTTGACGGAGCCGGCGTGACCGCGCCGCAGGCCGCGGCGGTCGACGAGGTGGCCGGACGGCCCGGTAGCTGACCGATGGAGTTGTTGCAGGGCCGGATCCGGGACTACGCCTGGGGTTCGCGTACCGCGATCGCCGAGTTGCAGGGCCGCCCGGTGCCGAGCGACGGGCCGGAGGCCGAGCTGTGGCTGGGTGCCCACCCGGGCGCCCCGGCCACGGTGGATCGGGACGGCCGGCCGGTGAGCCTCACCGACCTGCTGGTGGCCGAGCCGGAGCACTGGCTTGGCGAGCGGCTTGTGGGCCGGTTCGGCACCCGGCTGCCGTTCCTGCTGAAGGTGCTGGCCGCGGACGCGCCACTGAGCCTCCAGGCGCATCCGGACGCCGATCAGGCCCGCACCGGACACGCGGCCGACGTCGGGCAGGTCAACTACGTCGACCCGTATCACAAGCCGGAACTGCTTGTGGCGCTGGAGGAGTTCGACGCGCTCTGCGGCTTCCGCGACCCGGTCGAGTCGGCGGCGGCCCTCGCCGGGTTCGGCGTACCCGCGCTGGAGCCGGTGGTGGCGGCGTTGCGCACCGGTCCTGCGGGGCTGCGGGAGGCCGTACGCGCGTTGTTGAGCTGGCCGGAGGCGGAGCGCGCGGGGCTGGTGGCGGCCGTGCTGGCGGGGGCGGTCGCCGGTCCGGCGTCGCCGGACGCCGCGCTTGTGCGCACGCTGGCGGCCGGTTATCCGGACGATCCGGGCGTGGTGGTGGCGCTGCTGCTGCACCACGTCCGGCTGTCGCCAGGTGAGGGCATCTGGATGCCGGCCGGAAACCTGCACGCCTACCTGCGCGGCACCGGTGTGGAGATCATGGCGGCAAGCGACAACGTGCTGCGCGGCGGGCTGACCCCGAAGCGCGTCGACGTGGACGAGTTGCTGCGGGTGCTGCGGTTCGAGGTGCTTGCCGATCCGGTGGTCCGGCCGGAGCCGGTGGCGCCCGGGGTGCTGAGCTGGCCGGTGCCGGTGGAGGATTTCGCGCTGCACCACGTCACGGTGATCGCCGGCTCGACCGGGACGCGGCTGACGCTGCCCGGCCCGCGGGTGGTGCTCTGCCGGGCCGGCCGGCTGACCGTGACCGACGGGGTCGGCGAGGTGACCCTGGAGGCGGGGCAGTCCGCGGTCGGTACGGCGGCGGGCGGCGCGCTCGTGCTGGCCGGGGACGGCGAGGCGTTCGTGGCCACCTGCGGCCTGCGCTGATCCGCTGATTTCCCGAAACGGCCCGACGCTGCGAGCACTCGCTGTTACCTTATGACTGCGCAGCGTTGTCGCGACGAAGGTCCGGGAACGCGCGGGGAACCAAACCGGGGGGATGCACGGGGCGGCCGGGCCGTGAGCGGAAAGTCCGTTCACGACCGACCGCCCCGTGCGCTGTCGTCGACCGGCCCGGCCAACCGGGCCGGGGTGAGCCGGCCCACGCGCGTAAGGTGAAAGGCTGCGCAGCACTTCCTTCGACAGGAGCTTCCATGACCAGCACGCTTCCGGCGGCCCCCAGCGGCGCCCGGCCGAGCACCCTCGCCGAGGGCGACTACAAGGTGGCGGATCTGTCGCTCGCCGAGTTCGGGCGCAAGGAGATCCGGCTCGCGGAGCACGAGATGCCCGGTCTGATGGCGATCCGGCGCGAGTTCGCCGAGGCCCAGCCGCTCGCCGGCGCCCGCATCACCGGCTCGCTGCACATGACCGTCCAGACCGCCGTCCTGATCGAGACCCTGGTCGCGCTCGGCGCGCAGGTCCGCTGGGCGTCCTGCAACATCTTCTCCACCCAGGACCACGCCGCCGCGGCCATCGTGGTCGGCGCCGAGGGCACCCCGGAGGCCCCGGCCGGCGTCCCGGTCTACGCCTGGAAGGGCGAGACCCTCCCGGAATACTGGTGGTGCACCGAGCAGGTGCTGGCCTGGCCGGACGGTGCGGGCCCCAACATGATCCTCGACGACGGCGGCGACGCCACGCTGCTCGTGCACAAGGGCGCGGAGTTCGAGTCCGCCGGCGCCGTGCCGCCGGTCGAGTCCGCCGACTCCGAGGAGTACGCGGTCATCCTCGAACTGCTGCACCGCTCGCTCGGTGAGGACAACCAGCGCTGGACCCGGATCGCCGCCGGCATCAAGGGCGTCACCGAGGAGACCACCACGGGCGTGCACCGGCTCTACGAGATGCACCGCGCGGGCACCCTGCTGTTCCCGGCGATCAACGTCAACGACTCGGTGACCAAGAGCAAGTTCGACAACAAGTACGGCTGCCGGCACTCGCTCATCGACGGCATCAACCGGGCCACCGACGTGCTGATCGGCGGCAAGATGGCCGTCGTCATGGGCTACGGCGACGTGGGCAAGGGCTGCGCCGAGTCGCTGCGCGGCCAGGGCGCCCGGGTCGTGGTGACCGAGGTCGACCCGATCTGCGCGTTGCAGGCGGCGATGGACGGCTACCAGGTCGCCACGCTCGACGACGTGGTGGAGCAGGCTGACATCTTCATCACCGCGACCGGTTGCTTCGACGTCATCACCAACGAGCACATGGCCCGGATGAAGCACCAGGCCATCGTCGGCAACATCGGCCACTTCGACAACGAGATCGACATGGCCGGCCTGGCGAAGCGCTCCGACGTCACCCGGGAGAACATCAAGCCGCAGGTCGACGTGTGGCGGTTCGACGACGGCCACGCCATCATCGTGCTCTCCGAGGGCCGCCTGCTGAACCTGGGCAACGCCACCGGGCACCCGAGCTTCGTGATGTCGAACTCGTTCGCCAACCAGACAATCGCCCAGATCGAGCTGTTCACCAAGACCGACGAATACCCCACTGGCGTCTACGTGCTGCCCAAGCACCTGGACGAGAAGGTCGCCCGGCTGCACCTGGGCGCGCTCGGCGCCAAGCTGACCACGCTCACCAAGGAGCAGGCCGCCTACCTGGGCGTCTCCCCGGAGGGCCCGTTCAAGGCCGAGCACTACCGCTACTGAGTTCCCACTCCCGGGAGGGACCGGGGTCGGCCGCCGCGCGGTCGTCCCGGTCCCTTTCGCGTACGCGGACTCTCGGCCCCGGCCGGCCGGGGTGACGTTGCCGTGAACGACTTGACGCGGGCGCGGGAACAGGAGCAAGGTATGGCTGCCCTAAGTTACCTGAGGCAACCCTGACCTACTGCGGAGTAACGGATGTTCGCCACGTACCTGATCGGCCTGCGGGAGGGCCTGGAGGCGACCCTTGTGGTCAGCATCCTGATCGCCTTCCTGGTGAAGTCGCAGCGGCGTGACCGGCTGCCGCAGGTCTGGGCCGGCGTCGGCCTGGCCGTGGCGCTCTCCGTCGGCTTCGGCTCGCTGATCCAGTACACCTCGACCTCGCTGCTGCGGACCTCCGAGTCGCGCGAGTTCTTCGAGGCGGTCACGTCCGTCGCCGCCGTGGTGTTCGTGACCTGGATGATCTTCTGGATGCGCAAGGCGGCCCGGACGATCGCGGGCGAGCTGCGCGGCCGGCTCACCGACGCGCTCGCCGTGGGTTCCCTGGCGGTCGCCGGGATGGCCTTCCTCGCGGTGGTCCGGGAGGGTCTGGAAACCGCGCTGATCTTCTACGCCGCGGCCGAGAGCGTGGCCGGCGGCACCGGGTTGGGCTCGCTGCTCGCCCTGGCCGGCGGCATCGTCACCGCCGTGGTGATCGGTTTCGGGCTCTACCGCAGCGCCCTGAAGATCAACCTGAGCCGCTTCTTCACCTGGACCGGCGCGCTGCTGATCCTGGTCGCCGCCGGCATCCTCAAGTACGGGGTGCACGACTTCCAGGAGGCCGGCGTGCTGCCCGGCCTGAACAACCAGGCGTTCGACATCTCCGCCACGCTTGACCCGAACGCCTGGTACGGCGCGCTTCTCGCCGGCATGTTCAACATCACCGCCGCGCCGACCGTGCTGGAGCTGATCGCCTGGGTCGCGTACGCGGTGCCGGTGCTCGTGCTCTTCCTGCGCAAGCCGACCCGACCGGCGAAGCCCGTTCCCGCCCCGACCGAGCCGGCCGTGACCGATCAGGCCGCCCCGGCCGACCACGCCACCCCGGCCGAGGCCGCCGCCGTCCCGTCCCCGCGCGCCTGATCCGCCCTTCTCCGAGGAGATCCACTTCGATGCGTACCACTCGATTCGCCGCGCCCGCCGCCGCCGGGCTGCTCGCCGTCGCCGGACTGGCCGGTTGCGGGGGCGGTGACGCCGACGCCACGGCCGGCGGCCCGATCGCCGTCAAGGCCACCGACAGCGCCTGCGAGGTCGACAGCACCGAGATCGACGCCGGTCAGGTGACGTTCAAGGTCACGAACAACGGCTCCAAGGTCAACGAGTTCTACGTCTACGCCGCGGGCGACCGGGTGATGGGCGAGGTGGAGAACATCGCCCCGGGGCTCAGCCGCGAGCTGCGGGTCGAGCTGCCGGCCGGGACCTACGAGACCGCCTGCAAGCCGGGCATGAGCGGCCGGGGCATCCGGGGGGCGCTGAAGGTCAGCGGCACCGCCGAGAGCGTGGCGCCCGACGCCGCGCTTACCGAGGCCACCGCCAGCTACCAGCGTTACGTGCAGAGTCAGACCGCCGCGCTGCTGACGAAGACCGAGGAGTTCGTGGCCGCGGTCAAGGCCAACGACGTAACGAAGGCCAAGGCGCTCTATCCGGTGGCCCGCACCTACTGGGAGCGGATCGAGCCGGTCGCGGAGAGCTTCGGCGACCTCGACCCGAAGATCGACGGTCGCGAGGAGGTGGTCGAGGAGGGCATGGAGTTCACCGGCTTCCACCGGATCGAGAAGGACCTCTGGACCACCGGCGACGTCAGCAAGGACGGCGCCATCGCCGACCGGCTCCTGGTCGACGTCAAGGCGATCGTGGCCAAGGCGAACGCCGAGAAGCTCACCCCGCTCCAGCTCGCCAACGGCGCCAAGGCGCTCCTCGACGAGGTCGCCAGCGGCAAGATCACCGGTGAGGAGGAGCGCTACTCGCACACCGACCTCTGGGACTTCAACGCCAACCTGGAGGGCTCCAAGGCAGCGGTCGGCGCGTTGCGTCCCGCTCTTGAGCAGCGCGCCCCCGACCTGGTCAAGCAGCTCGACAGCGAGTTCGCCGACGTGGAGGCCGCGCTCGGCAAGCACCGGGCCGGCGACGGCTGGAAGCTGCACACCCAGCTCACCGAGACCGAGCTGAAGGAGCTGTCGGACCGGATCAACGCGCTGGCCGAGCCGGTCAGCAAGATCGCGGCGGCCGTCGCGCGATGACCACCGCGGCCCGCGGCGACGCGACGAGCGAGCCGACCGACTCCCGGGCCGATCGCCGGGTCTCCCGGCGGCGGGCGATGACCCTGGCCGGCGTCGGCGTGGCAGGCGTCGCCGGAGTGGCGGCCGGCGCGGGCGCGCTGCTTGCCGGCGGCGACCAGGCGTCGGCGACCGGGACGGCCGCGGGCGCGGTGTCGTTCCTCGGCGAGCACCAGGCCGGCATCACCACCGCGGCCCAGGACCGGCTGCACTTTGTCGCGTTCGACGTGGTCACCAAGGACCGGGACCGGCTGGTCGCGATGCTCCAGGAGTGGACCGCCGCGGCGGCCCGGATGACCGCCGGCCGGGACGCCGGGGTGATCGGCGCGGTCGGCGGCATGCCGGAGGCCCCGCCGGACGACACCGGCGAGGCGCTCGGGCTGCCCCCGTCGCAGCTGACCGTGACCGTGGGCTTCGGCCCGTCGCTGTTCCGCGACGCCCAGGGCCGGGACCGGTTCGGCATCGCCGACCGCCGCCCCGCCGCGCTTGCCGACCTGCCGCACTTCGCCGGCGACGCGCTCAAACCGGAGCTGTCCGGCGGCGACATCTGTGTCCAGGCGTGCGCCAACGACCCGCAGGTGGCGGTGCACGCCATCCGCAACCTGGCCCGGATCGGCATGGGCGTGGTGAGCGTCCGCTGGTCACAGCTCGGGTTCGGGCGTACCTCGTCGACGTCGCGGGACCAGGCCACGCCGCGTAACCTGTTCGGCTTCAAGGACGGCACCGCCAACCTCAAGGCCGAGGACGCCGGCCTGCTCCGGGAACAGCTCTGGGTGCAGCCCGGCGACGGCCCGGACTGGATGGTCGGCGGCTCGTACCTGGTCACCCGGAAGATCCGGATGTTGATCGAGACCTGGGACCGCAGCCCCCTGGCCGAGCAGGAGATGATCGTCGGCCGGACGAAGGGCAGCGGCGCCCCGCTGGGCCGGCGCGACGAGTTCGACGAGCCGGACTTCGCCGCGAAGGGCGACGACGGCGAGCCGGCCATCGCGGAGACCGCGCACGTGCGGCTCGCCCATCCGGACCAGAACGGCGGCGCCCGCCTGCTGCGGCGCGGCTACAACTTCGTGGACGGCTCGGATGGGCTGGGCCGGCTCGACGCCGGTCTGTTCTTCATCGCCTACCAGCGGGACCCGCGCAGGCAGTTCGTGCCGATCCAGACCCGGCTGGCCCGCAACGACGCGATGAACGAATACCTGCGGCACGTCTCCAGCGGCCTGTTCGCCTGCCCGCCGGGCGTGCGGGACGCGGCCGACTGGTGGGGGCGCGACCTGTTCGCCTGATCCGGCAGGGGAGAGGGCCGCGCAGAGGTGGCGGGCGGGCCGATCACCGGGGGATCATGGGGGTACGACGGGTTCGCATCCGGTGGACCCGTCCGCCGCGGCGCGCCACGCTTGTGCCACGCCGTGGGCTGTGGTGCGCGGGCGCGCTCGGCGTTACCGTGCCGTGAAGACTCCGACCTCTGAATGAACGGGGATGGAACGATAAACCCCATGAGAGCCCGCGTACTCGTGGTCGACGACGACCCCGCCCTTGCCGAGATGCTCGGCATCGTGTTGCGCAGCGAGGGCTTCGTGCCGTCCTTCGTCGCCGACGGAGAACGGGCATTGGCCGCGTTCCGGGACAGCCGGCCCGATATCGTCCTGCTCGATCTGATGCTGCCCGGCATGAGCGGCATCGACGTGGCCCGCGCGATCCGGGCCGAGTCCGGCGTGCCCATCGTGATGTTGACCGCCAAGAGCGACACCGTCGACGTGGTGCTGGGGCTGGAGTCCGGCGCCGACGACTACGTGGTCAAGCCGTTCAAGCCCAAGGAGCTGGTGGCCCGGATGCGGGCCCGGCTGCGCCGCGGCGAGGACGTCGCGCCGGAGCTGCTCACCATCGGCCCGCCCGGCAACCAGATCACCATCGACGTGCCGGCGCACACGGTCAGCCGGGACGCCGAGGAGGTGAAACTGACCCCACTCGAGTTCGACCTGCTTGTCGCGCTCGCCCGCAAGCCGCGCCAGGTCTTCACCCGCGAGGTGCTGCTGGAGCAGGTGTGGGGCTACCGGCACGCCGCCGACACCCGACTCGTCAACGTGCACGTGCAGCGGTTGCGCGCCAAGATCGAGCCGGACCCGGAGCGACCCGAAATCATCCTCACCGTGCGAGGCGTGGGCTACAAGGCGGGCACCGGATAACCTGGGCAGCACTGTGGTGACCCCCCCGCTGCCCGACCCGCCGACCGCCGAGTCCCGCCGGCTTCCCGCCGCGCGGGCGCTGTGGCGTGCGCTTGCCGGTCGCTCGACGCGCTTCGCCGCCGGCGTGCGCCTGGCCTGGCGGCGGTCGCTCCAGGTGCGTGTGGTCACCATCACACTCGTGGCGTCGAGCCTGCTCGTGGGCGGGTTCGCCTACCTGATCGCGGACAAGATCACCAACATCCTGCTGGAGAACGCCGAGACCGACGTCCGGCTGCGGCTGAACAACGGCAGCGAATACGCCGCGAAGCAGTTCAACCTCTACAGCCAGCCGCAGGAGGCCCAGCTCCAGGACACCATCGACGGCACGGTCAACTACCTGGCCGGCGGGGACCCGGCGCAGACAAGCGGCGTGGTGGTGGCGATCACCGCCGACAACTTCGCCGAGTTCATCGAGCCGCGCGTGTCCCCGGACGTGCCGGTGCGCCCGGTGATCGGCGACGAGCTGCGGGCCACCGTGGCATCGGGCAAGGTCGCCCACCAGATCCGCACCGGCACGCTCGACGGCGACCGCACCAAATACCTGGTCTACGGATCCCCGGTGCCCACCAAGTTCGGGCAGGTGGAGCTCTACTACCTCGTACCCCTGGCCCGGCAGGACGCCACGGCGGCCGACGCCCGGGCCACCGTGGTCGCCACCGGCGTCGCGCTCGTGCTCCTGCTCGGCCTGCTGGCCGCCCTGGTCACCCGCCTCGTGGTGACTCCGGTCCGGGTGGCCGCGCGCACCGCCCAGCGGCTCTCCGCCGGCCTGCTCGACCAGCGCATGGTCGTCTCCGGCGAGGACGACCTGGCCCTGCTCGCCGCCTCGTTCAACCAGATGGCGACGAACCTGCAACGGCAGATCCTCCGGCTGGAGGAGATGTCCCGGTTGCAACGCCGGTTCACCTCGGACGTCTCGCACGAGCTGCGGACGCCGCTGACCACGGTCCGGATGGCGGCCGACCTGATCTTCGCCGAGCGGGACGAGTTCGACCCGGCGGTGGCCCGCAGCGCCGAGCTGCTCCAGGCCGAGCTGGACCGGTTCGAGGAGCTGCTCACCGACCTGCTGGAGATCAGCCGGTTCGACGCCGGCTTCGCGGTGCTGGACAGCGAGCCGACCGACCTGGTGCCTGTGGTGCACCGGGTGACCGAGCGGCTGGCCGGGCTGGCCGAGCGGGTCGGGGTGGCCATCGAGCTGGATCTGCCGGGCACCCCGGTGATCGCCGAGGTCGACCCGCGCCGGGTCGAGCGGGTGCTGCGCAACCTGGTCGGCAACGCGGTCGAGCACGGTGAGGCCAAGCCGGTGCGGATCAGTCTGGGTATCGACCAGAGCGCGGTGGCGATCACCGTGCGGGACCACGGCGTCGGCCTGAAGCCGGGCGAGGAGAAGCTGGTCTTCAACCGGTTCTGGCGGGCCGACCCGTCCCGGGCCCGGCAGACCGGCGGCACCGGCCTGGGCCTGTCGATCAGCGTGGAGGACGCCCGGTTGCACGGCGGTTGGCTGGAGGCGTGGGGCGCGCCGGGCCAGGGCGCGCAGTTCCGCCTCACCCTGCCGGCCCGGGCCGGGGACCGGCTGACCACCTCGCCGCTGCGGCTCGTGCCGGCCGACGCCACGCTGCCGTTCGGCGGCCCGCGTGCCGGCGGTCCGCTCGCCATCGGCCCGGGCAGCGGCGCGGGGGCGCTTGCCGTCGGTCCGGCCGACGGCCCGGAGCGGGTGGAGGTGGGGCCGTGACGGTGCGACGGCGTCTGCTGGCGGTGCTGCTGGCCGGTGTGCTGCTCCCCGCCGGGCTGGCCGGATGCGGCATCCCGGCCGAGACCGACGTCCAGGTCGACGGCTCGGTGCCCGCCGGCGAGGCCGGTTCGCTCAACGGCCCACCCGCCTCGCCGCCCGCGCCGACCGACAGCGACGAGCCGGTGCCGTTCATCGAGAACTACCTGCGGGCCGCGGCGGCCGGGGAGCGCGACCAGGCGTACACCCGGGCCCGGAAGTTCCTCGCCGACGAGGCCCGGAACCTGCTGCCCGGCAAGCCGCAGACGAGCGAGGTCGAGCTGACCGTGGTCCGGCTGCGGGGGAAGCCGGAGAGCACCCCGGCGAACCCCCAGGGCATCTTCACCGTGACGATCAAGGTGCAGCAGGTAGGCGTGCTGCGCGCCGACGGCTCGCTCGGCCCGCCGGGGGCCACCGAGACGGAGTACGTCTTCCAACTGCGCCGGGTCGAGCCGGCCGGGGCCGGGCTGCTCATCACCAACCTGCCGAACGTGCTGTTGACGAGCGACGCGGCGCTGCGGGAATACTACCGATCGCGCACCGTCTACTTCTGGAACTCGGACCAGACCCGGCTGGTGCCCGACCTGCGCTACCTGCCGTCCTCGGTGCCGGCGGAGCGGCGCGTCACCGAGGTGGTGAAGTGGCTGACCGGCGGCCCGTCGGACTGGCTGGGATTCGGCGTGACCGGGTTGCCGGACGGCACCCGGCCGATCAACAACGCCACCGGCGCGGACTCCCAGTGGGAGGTCAACCTGAGCATGCCCGGTGCCACCGAGGCGCGGCTGGCCCGGCTCGGCACCCAGTTGGCGTGGTCGCTGCCGGAGCTGACCGGCCAGCTCGACCTGAAGATCCAGAACCAGAAGCGGTTCAGTGTCGACCTGGCGAGGGAGCGTGACACGCCGGCCTACCCGCGTGGCGCGAATCCCAGCCGGTTCAGCGTCTACGACGGTGTCATCCACCCGCTCGCCATCGGCAACGAGCGGCGGAACCCCGTGCCGCTGCCGGCGGCCGAGAACCGGAACGTCGTCTCCGCCTCGCTCGCCCGCGCCGACGAACGTACGCTCGCCGCCATGGTGGTGGCCGCGCCGGACCGGAAGCTCCAGCTCAAGGTGGGCGCCGGCCCCGAGCCGGTGGCGGTGTTCAACCGCAGCAGCCGCACGTACGGCTCGATGAGCCGGCCCACCTGGCTCCGCTCCCTGGACGAGAACCATTCCGCGGGGCTGGTGGCGGCCGACGGGAAGCTCTACCGGTTCGACGGGGCGGCCGAGATGAGCCAGGTCCCGCTCAACGTCGCCGGAAGCGTGGTGGCGGTCGCCGGCTCCCTCGACGGCCACCGGATCGCGCTTGTCAGCGGCGGCGCCGTCTATGTCGCGCCGGTGAGCGTCGAGGGCGGCGTGTTCAGCCTGGGCCCGCCCCGCCGGCTGCCCACGCTGCTCACCGGCGTGACGGCCGTCGACTGGATCACGGAGGACCAACTGGTCCTGGCCGGCAACGACCCGGAGCGCCGCTCGGCCATCCACCAGCTCACCATCGACGGCGCCTGGGAGTCCACGCTGAAGTCCGAGATCGGGGCATCGGTGACCCAGCTCGCGGCGTACCCCGGAGGTGGCGACCGGGGCCTGCCCGCGTTCTCCTACATGTGGGAGACGAACGGCGGGGCCTGGCGGAACAACCCGTTCGACTTCGTCACGCCGGAGCAGGTGCTGGACCTGCCGGCGGGCAGCCGGACGGCCAACCCGACCGCGCCCTTCTTCCTCTACTGAGGCCACCGGTGCCGGGCCTGGGCGGACTCTGGTCCGACCTGACCGATCTGGTGCTGCCCACCGGCTGTGCCGGCTGCGCGGCGCGGGTGACGACCCTGCGGCAGGGCTTCTGCCCGCGCTGCGTCGACGAGTTGGAGTCGCTGCGGCCCGCGCCGACCCGGCCCGACCCGGCCCCGCCCGGCCTGCCGCCGTGCGTCGCGCTCGGTCCGTACGGCGGGGCGTTGCGCGAGGGGTTGCTGGCGTACAAGGAACGGGGCCGGCACGGGCTGGCCCGGCCGCTTGGCGCGTTGCTTGCCGAGGTGGTGGCCACGGCGGTGGGGCAAGCCGGCCCGGTGACGCTTGTCGCGGTGCCGGACACCGCCCGGGCGGCCCGGTCCCGTTACGGCGACCACCTGGAGCGGCTGGTCCGTCCCGCCGCGGCCCGGTTGCGCGCCGCCGGCTGGCCGGTGCGGGTGCTACGGCCGCTGCGGGCGCTGCCCCGGCCGGACTCGGTGGCGCTGGACAGCGCCGGGCGGGCCGCCGCGGCGGAGGCGGCGTTCCGGCTGCGCCGTCCGGCCCCGGCGACGCCGGCCGGGACCGTGGTGCTGCTCGACGACATCGTCACCACCGGCGCCACCCTGGCGGCGGTGAGCCGAAAATTGCGCCGCGCGGGAATGACGCCAAAGGTCGCGGCGGTACTCGCGGCAACGCAAAAGCGGCGCCTACGGTAACGCTTCGTGCATCCCTTTCACCCCATGGTGTATGAGCTGTTAAATTTCGCGACCACCTTCCGCGACCGGGGGTGACGGACGGCCGAACAGGAGTTAGCGTTTCGGTGTCGGGGGTAGTGAGAATGCACACCTTCCCCCGGCACTGGAAGGAGGCGTAGCCGAACGACACCGGTCGACGCCGAGCGGGGCTCTCCCAGGCGCGTCGACCGGAAGATCCGGACCGAACGACCGTCCGAACAAGGGAGGTCACGTGGACATCGTGGTCAAGGGCCGTAACGTCGAAGTGCCGGACCATTACCGGGTGCACGTAGCCGAAAAGCTCGCGAAGATCGAACGCTACGACCACAAGCTCATTCGCGTGGATGTCGAGTTGTTCCACGAGCGCAATCCGCGCCAGGTCGACCACTGCCAGCGGGTGGAGATCACCTGCGTCTCGCGGGGCCCGGTCATCCGGGCCGAGGCCTGCACGAACGACTTCTACAGCGCGCTCGACGCCGCCATCGCCAAGCTGGACACCCGCTTCCGCCGGGCGGCCGACCGCCGCCGGGTGCACCGTGGGCGGCACGCCCCGCTCTCGGTGGCCGCCGCGACCGCCGGCCTGCCGGTGGCCGACCTCGACGGGCCCGGCCTCGCGGCGTTGGACGGCCTCGGCACGGCCACCGCCGTCGCCGACCGTCCCGACGAGAGCGCCCATGAGGAACCCGACGACCAGCCGTGGCACATCGCCCGGGCGAAGGTCCACCCCGCCGATCCGATGACCGTCGACGACGCGCTGTTCCAGATGGAGCTGGTCGGCCACGACTTCTACCTGTTCCTCGACAAGGAGTCCGGCCGCCCCAGCGTGGTCTACCGCCGACGCGCGTACGACTACGGCATCCTCTCGCTCGACACCTGACCCCTGACCGACGATCCGGGGCCCCCGCGTGCTCGCCGGGGGCCCCGCTCAGCCCGGGTCCGAGGCCAACCCTGGCGGCACGGTCGCAGGCGTACCCCGTACCCCTCGATCGTCTCCGGGGTCATTGCAGGTCCTGCGGCAGCAGGCCGCCGATCCACACGTCCTGCCGCTCGCCGCGGTGCGTGATGCCGCCGCGCAGCGTGCCCTCGACGGTGAAGCCGGCCTTCTCGGCGGCCCGGCGGGACGCGGTATTGCCCACGTGGGCCCGCCACTCGACGCGGGCCAGGCCGAGCGTGGTGAAACCCCAGGCGCAGAGCGCGGCCAGCGCGGCCGGCAGATAGCCCCGCCCGCGGGCGTGCGGGGCGGTCATGAAGCCGACGTCGGCGACCACCGGATCGGTGGGCAGCACACGCAGGTCGACCGAGGCCACGTAGCGGTCGTCTGGGTCGGTCACGGCGAACATCGCGGCGGTGCCCCGCGCCCAGGCCGGCCGGACCAGGTCCCGCAGGTAACCCACGGCGTGCTCGCGGTGGTAGGGGTGCGGCACCGTGGTCCAGCGCACGGTGTCCTCGTCCCGGCAGGTGGTCACGAGCGCGTCGAGGTCGCGTTCCTCGAGCGGGCGCAGCCGCAGCTCGGTCTCGCCCGCGGTGGCGAACAGGACGGGCTGCGGCCGGCCGAAGACCGCCGCCCGGTGGGCCTGGAGCGTGGCCGGGCCGTACGGGACGGGATCGCCCGGCGCGGCCAGGTCGGCCGGGACCAGGGAGCCGATCCACCCCTCCGGCCGGCCCCCGTCGGACGGGTGCGCCAGCCGCAGTTCCCCGTCGACCCGGAAGCCGGCCCGCAGCGCGACCAGCCGGGAGGCGTGGTTGCCGATCTCGGCCTGCCAGGTGATCCGGCGCAGTTCCAGCGCGTCGAACGCCCAGCGGGCGACCGCCCGGGTGGCGCGTACCGCCACGCCCCGCCCACGGGCCCACGGCGCGGTCCAGTAGCCCACCTCGGCCGAGTCCAGCGCTCGGTCGACGGAGACCAGGCCGCAGGAGGCGAGCAGTTCGCCGGTGCCGGCGTCGCAGACCGCGAACGGCGCCCCGGTGCCGTCCGCCCAGGCGGTCGCGCTGACCGTGGTCACGAACGCGAGGGCGTGTTCGGGCAGGTATGGGCGAGGTACGGTGGTCCAGCGCTGGATGTCCGGGTCCTGGCAGGCGCGGTGCACCGCGTCGGCGTCCTCCGCCCGCCAGGGGCGCAGCACCAGCCCGTCCTCGACGATCTCCACAGGCTCCATCCGAGCCATGGTGCCGGATCGTTCGCGGACGGCGTAACCCGATTGGCCGCCACCGCCCGCGCGGTCGCGGCGTTATGTCGGGTTCGCGGGTCCGGACCGCCGCCACCAGTGACCATCACCGCGCCGGAGCGCCTACGATGGTTCGAGACCGTCTAGGGGAGCGTTGATCCGTGTCGATTCTGGAAAAGGTCCTTCGCGCCGGCGAGGGCCGCATGGTGCGTCGGCTGAAGGCCATCGCGGCCGCCGTCAACTCGATCGAGGACGACTACGTCAACCTCAGCGACGACGAGCTGCGCGGCATGACCGACCAGTTCAGGGAGCGTCTCGCCGACGGCGAGACGCTCGACGACCTGCTGCCCGAGGCGTTCGCGGTGTGCCGCGAGGCCGCCTCCCGGGTGCTCGGCCAGCGGCCCTACGACGTCCAGGTGATGGGCGGGGCGGCGCTGCACTTCGGCAACATCGCCGAGATGAAGACCGGTGAGGGCAAGACGCTCACCTCGGTCATGCCGGTCTACCTGAACGCGCTCGCCGGCAAGGGCGTGCACGTGATCACGGTGAACGACTACCTGGCCGAGCGCGACGCCGCCTGGATGGGCCGGGTGCACGAGTTCCTCGGGCTCACCGTCGGGGTGGTGCTGCCCAACCGGCCCGCCACCGAGCACCGCACGGCCTACGAGTGCGACATCACCTACGGCACCAACAACGAGTTCGGCTTCGACTACCTGCGCGACAACATGGCCTGGTCGAAGGAGGAGCTGGTCCAGCGCGGCCACTTCTTCGCGGTGGTCGACGAGGTCGACTCGATCCTCATCGACGAGGCCCGGACCCCGCTGATCATCTCCGGCCCGGCCGAGCACTCCGCCCGGTGGTACCAGGAGTTCGCGACCGTGGTGGCCCGCCTCCAGCCCGGCACCGACGGCGAGGGCGACTACGAGGTCGACCACGCCAAGCGCACCATCGCGGTCACCGAGCGCGGGGTCGCCCGGGTCGAGGACCGGCTCGGCATCGACAACCTCTACGAGTCGGTGAACACGCCGCTTGTCGGCTACCTGAACAACGCGATCAAGGCCAAGGAGCTCTACAAGCGCGACAAGGACTACATCGTCAGCGACGGCGAGGTCCTGATCGTCGACGAGTTCACCGGCCGCATCCTGCACGGCCGCCGCTACAACGAGGGCATGCACCAGGCGATCGAGGCCAAGGAGGGGGTGGAGATCAAGCAGGAGAACCAGACCCTGGCCACCATCACCCTCCAGAACTACTTCCGCCTCTACGAGAAGCTCTCCGGCATGACCGGCACCGCCCAGACCGAGGCGGGCGAGTTCAACAAGGTCTACAAGGTAGGCGTCGTGACCATCCCGACGCACCGGCCGATGGTCCGGATGGACCGGCCCGACGTCATCTACAAGACCGAGAAGGCCAAGTTCAACGCCGTCGTCGAGGACATCGCCGAGCGGCACGAACAGGGCCAGCCGGTGCTTGTCGGCACCGTCTCGGTGGAGAACTCCGAGATCCTGTCGCACATGCTGCGCCGCCGGGGCATTCCGCACGCCGTGTTGAACGCGAAGTTCCACGCCAAGGAGGCGGAGATCGTCGCCCAGGCCGGGCGCAAGGGCGGAGTCACGGTCGCCACCAACATGGCCGGCCGCGGCACCGACATCCTGCTCGGCGGCAACCCCGAGTTCCTCGCCGCCAACGAGCTCCGCCAGCGCGGCCTCGACCCGGTCGAGCAGCCGGAGGAGTACGCCAAGGCGCTTGAGGAGATCCTGCCGACCTGGAAGCAGGCATGCGACGCCGAGGCGGAGGAGGTCGCCGCCGTCGGTGGGCTCTATGTGCTCGGCACCGAGCGGCACGAGTCCCGCCGGATCGACAACCAGCTGCGCGGTCGCGCCGGCCGGCAGGGCGACCCGGGCGAGTCCCGCTTCTACCTGTCCCTCCAGGACGAGCTGATGAAGCGCTTCCGGGCCGGCGCGGTCGAGGCCGTGATGGACCGCTTCAACATCCCGGAGGACGTGCCCATCGAGTCGAAGATGGTCACCCGCCAGATCAAGAGCGCCCAGGCCCAGATCGAGGGTCAGAACGCCGAGATCCGGAAGAACGTCCTCAAGTACGACGAGGTGCTCAACAAGCAGCGCCAGGTGGTCTACGCCGAGCGCCTCCGGGTGCTCAACGGCGAGGACCTGTCCGACCAGGTCCGCAACATGATCGACGACGTGGTCGGCGCGTACGTGGTCGGCGCGACGACCGACGGCTACGCGGAGGACTGGGACCTCGACCAGCTCTGGTCCAGCCTGAAGCAGCTCTACCCGGTCGCCGTCAGGGTCGAGGAGTTGGAGGAGGAGGTCGGCTCCCGGGCCGGCCTCGACCAGGACTTCCTGCTCGCCCGCCTCAAGGAGGACGCGAACGCCGCGTACGACAGGCGTGAGGAGCAGCTCGGCGAGGAGGCGGTCCGCCAGCTCGAACGGATGGTCCTGCTCCAGGTGATCGACCGCAAGTGGCGCGAGCACCTGTACGAGATGGACTACCTCCAGGAGGGCATCAGCCTGCGGGCCTACGCCCAGCGCGACCCGGTGATCGAATACCAGCGCGAGGGCTTCGACATGTTCGCCACCATGATGGACGGCATCAAGGAGGAGACGGTCGGCTTCCTCTACAACCTGGACGTGCAGGTCGAGGAGGCCGAGCCGGAGGCCGAGGAGGTGCAGCTGCTGGACAAGCCGGTGGAGATCCGGGCCAAGGGTCTCAACCGCACGCCGCAGCAGCAGGGCCTGCAATACTCCGCGCCGGCCGTCGACGGGGAGGCCGGTCGCGGCGCCCCGGTGATCGAGCGGGTCGAGCAGCAGGCGCCGGCGCTGGGCATCGGCCAGGCCGCGCCGGAGCGCCCCGCCTCCTCGACGCCACGCCGGAGCCCGGCCGGCGCGGGCGGGTCGAGCGGTCAGGCGTTCGCCGCGAGCACCGCCCGGCGGTCCGCCTCGCCGCAGGTCGACGGCGGCGAGGGCCCCTCCCGTAACGCGCCCTGCCCGTGTGGCTCCGGCCGGAAGTACAAGCGCTGCCACGGTTCGCCCAACGGCGGCAACTGACCTTCAAGTCCAGCTCGGCGAGGTGGCGGCATCCGGGTCGGGTCGACGGCCGATTCCCGATGGTGATCATGAAGTTGGCGGCGGCGTTGATCTCAGATTCCGCCGTCAACCTCATGATCGGCCCGCTCAAGTCGGGCCGGGCTGGGCCAGGTCAACCAAGTGGTCAGAGGACATTCAGGACTAGGCAGAACCAGTTGCCTCGGCGGCGCTCCAGGCGCACGGCGACCGCCCAACTGGCACCGCCGGCACCGAGGAACACGGCGGTGGCCTCGACCGCGCCGGCCCGGGGCTCGCAGACCCGCAGGCGGCGCAGGTGCAGGGCCGGCCGAGCGGTGCGCCGGCGGACCGGGGTCACCCGGCGCGCCGCCCGGGTCAGCTCGGCCGACACCGTGGCGACGGCCTCGGGCAGGCAGAGTGGCCGCAGTTGCCCGGGCGGCCGGAACCCGTTGACGATCTCCAGGAACGTGCGGATGAACCGGTGCGCCGCCCGCGCGGCGTCGGGTGTGGCGGCGGGCATGCCGGGCAGCACCGCCTGGCCCACGGCCTCGGACGTGGTAGCGGGACTGCCGGGCGCCGCCTGACCGTGGTGCCGCGGTCCAGCCGCGCCGCCAGGGGTGCCGGCAGCGGGTGACGTGCCGGGGGAGCCGGTAGCGGACGAGGTGCCGCCGGGGAAGCCGGCATCGGGTGGGGCGCTGCCGGGGGAGCCGGCATCGGGTGGGGCGCTGCTGGGGGAGCCGGTAGCGGGTGGGGCGGTGAGGCCACCCGGTGGGCCGGCGGCCGACCAGCGGGGCCAGCCGGGGGCGCGGTCGGGTGCCCGGTTGACGGGCCGGTCGGGCTCCCGTCGGCGCGGGTCGACCAGGTCGAGGGCGAGTTGGCCGGTATGGCTCCAGGCCGGCTCCTCGTCGGTGCAGGGCGGGTCGAGCGGTGGGGCGGGCCGGAGACGGACCGGTGGACGCGGTGCCCGGGGACGGCGGGTGTCAACCATGTCAGCCCTCGAATTCTTGCGTTTGCCTTTGTTTGCCTGCGACTGATCCTCATCTTCGGCCACGGCAACGGGGCGAGTCAATGGCCCTCGGTCAGCGGAAGGTCACTCCAGGTCGCGCTCACCAAGCGGATTTCCGCGTACCCACTCGGCCGTCTCGGCGTACTTGCGCTCGATGTACTCCTCCAGCCGCGCGCGCTCGACCCGCCACTGACCCCGACCGCCGATCTTGATGGCGGGCAGCTCGCCGCTGCGCACCATGTGGTAGACCTGCGAGTCCGAGACGTTCAGCTCGGCAGCGACGTCGGACAGCAGCAGGAACCTCGACTCCACGGTGACTCCCGGGGTTGGCTTCGTTTGCCTCAGTTTGCCACCAGCCGGTGACACCTCCCAGGCCGACTTCGGCGGACACACCGGCGGAACGCTTCTCCTTCCGCGGTGCGGGGTGTATGACGGTCACGGCGTACGGCATGATCGGCGCCCGGAGCCGGCACCCGCCGGCGAGCGGCGGAGAGTGCGGGGAGAGACCGGTGACCGACGAGATTGTCCGGGTGTATCTGCCGGCGACCGTCCCGATGCTCGCCCGGCTGCGTGACGAGGGCCTGAGCGTCGAGGCGGCGCATGCGGTCACCCCGGAGCTGCGCGAGTGGTACGCCGAGGGTGACGAGGAGGAGTTGGAGTACGTGGCGTTCACCCGGGCCGCCCAGGATGCGCTGCTCCTGCTGCGGGCCGATCCCGACGCCTCCCGGCGGCGGGTGGTGGTCTCGGTCGACCTGCCCACCCGGGCGATCGGTCGCAACGGCGGCGAGTTGGGTTCCAGCGTGGTGCGGCCGGTCGGGCCGGTGCCGGTGAAGTCGATCGCCGCGATCCATGTGGACGGCGCGGAGGCGGCCGAGGACGTGGCCGCCGCCGTCGACGTGGTGGCTGAGGCGCAGGCCGGTGACCCCGACGCCCAGTTCACCGTCGACGGCGTCGAGGACCACGAGCTGGAGTGGTACGACGTGACCGAGCTGGACCTGCTGCTGCGCGAGGTCGGCTGAGGCGGGCGGGCGCCCCGGGGCTCAGGCCGCCGGCTCGTCCTCGTCCTCGTCGGGGACGGCGCGCGGCCCGAGCGTGCGCCCGAAGACGATGAGCGTAGTGAGCGCGCCCACGAAGAGCACCCAGATCCCGTTGTCCACCCGGGAGGTGCCGAGGGCGGTCTGCGCCACCTGGTCGGCATCACTGAGCGCGGCGGCCAGGTCGAGCAGGCCGCGCCCGCCGATGCGGATGATCACCTCGGTGAGCAGCAGGAGCAGGCCGGCGCCGGCGCCGGCGACCAGATACGCCGGCCAGCGCAGCGGCGACGCGGCACCGTCCCGGCGTTCCGCCCGACGACGCGACCAGGCGAGGTAGAGGTAGGCCACCAGGCCGGCGAGCAACCCGGCGAGCAGCGATTCCGTCCGGGACACCCACTTGGCGGCGTCGAGCACCGACTGCTGGGTCTCGCCGGCCCCGAACAGCTCGGAGAGCGGATCCCGGGCCCGGCTGAACACCACCACGAAGACCTGCGCGGCGAGCGTGGCGGCGGCGAGACCGGCCACCACCCGCGCCTGGCGCGCGCCGGCCATTGCCCCGCCGATGATCGCGGCTGCGGCCGTGGTGCCGGCGATCGTGTTGGTGGTGGCGTTGTCGGCGTACGTCAGGTTGATCGCCACCGCGGCGGCGAGCCCGGCGAGCAGGCCGGCGCCGACGGTGGCCAGGAAGCGCAGCGAGGCCCGGCCCAGCCGGTTGGTGGCCGCCAGCGCGACCGTGGCGCCGGTGACGAGCGCCGCGGTGATCACGCCGGGAAGCGCGTAGGCGGAGAGGCTGATCGCGGTGACCCCGGCCGCGGTCGAGGTGATCGCCTCCCGGGTGGACCAGAGCATGGCCGCCAGCCAGGCGATCGACAGCAGGGCCAGCGGCAGCGCGCCAGGCGCGTACTCCGGCCGGCCAACCGCCGGCGTGCCCTCGCCCACGGCCTGGTCGCCGGCGGGCGGCGCGACGGCCTCGGGCTGGTCCGGCTCCGCGGCCGTGGAGCTGCCGGGCTTGTTGCTCATCGTCTCCCTTTCGACGGACGCCGGATCTCCCCGCGCCGGGCCGGGCAGGTCACCGGGCACCAAGCGTACGCGGCACGGCACGCACTCCCGGGCGGGCAGCGCGAGCCGAAGGATCACTGGTCGAGTATGCCTTTCGCCGATGTTTCATCGGCCCTGAAGGGGTCCGGCCGAGGGTCCGTAGACGGGGGTGACGTCCGTGGTGCGGTGCCGAACCCGCGGAGCGCGGGCCGCGTGAAACAATCGGCGCAGGTCCCGCCGCCGCGACCGGTCCGCCGCGCGGTGTCCGGGCACCCGGCCGCCCGGTCGGTGCCCGCGGGTCCGGTTTCGCCATCGCCGTCGAGATCGCACAGGAGCCTGTGATGGACGCCGTGTTCTCCGTCCCCGAGCCGCGCAACGAGCCGGTCCACACCTACGAGCCCGGCAGTGCCGACCGGGAGCGGCTCCAGCGGCGGCTGGCCGAGCTGGCCGCCGAGCGGATCGAGCTGCCGATGACCATCGCCGGCGAGCAGCGGATGGCCGGGGGCGCGTCGATCGACGTGGTCCAGCCGCACAAGCACGCGCACGTGCTCGGCGTCACCGGGCACGCCACCCACGACGACGCCCGCGCCGCGGTCGAGGCGGCCAAGGGCGCCGCCGGGATGTGGCGGGCGCTGCCGTTCGAGGAGCGGGCCGCGATCTTCCTGCGCGCCGCCGACCTGCTCGCCGGCCCCTGGCGGGACACGCTCAACGCGGCGACCATGCTCGGCCAGTCCAAGACCGTGGTCCAGGCCGAGATCGACGCGGCCTGCGAGCTGATCGACTTCCTCCGGTTCAACGTCCACTTCGCCCGCCGGCTCCTGGCCGAACAGCCGCTGTCCTCGCCGGGCGTGTGGAACCGCTTCGACCACCGGCCGCTTGAGGGCTTCGTCTACGCGGTCACCCCGTTCAACTTCACCGCGATCGCCGGCAACCTGCCGTCCGCGCCGGCCCTGCTCGGCAACACGGTGGTCTGGAAGCCGGGTCCGACCCAGCAGTTCGCCGCGCACTTCACCATGCGCCTGTTCGAGGCCGCCGGCCTGCCGCCCGGTGTGATCAACATGGTCACCGGGCGCGGCGAGGAGGTCTCCGACGTCGTGCTCGCCGACCCGGACCTGGCCGGCATCCACTTCACCGGCTCCACGAAGGTCTTTCAGCATCTCTGGCGGACCGTCGGCGACAACATCGCCCGCTACCGGGGCTATCCCCGGCTGGTCGGCGAGACCGGCGGCAAGGACTTCGTGGTCGCGCACCCGAGCGCCGACGTGGACGCGCTGCACACCGCGCTGCTCCGGGGCGCCTACGAATACCAGGGGCAGAAGTGCTCGGCCGCCTCGCGGGCGTACGTGCCGCGGTCGATCTGGGAGGGTGGGCTGCGGGACCGGCTCGCGGCGTCCGCGGACGCGCTCACCTACGGCGACGTGACCGACTTCAGCAACTTCGGCGGCGCGGTGATCGACGACAAGGCGTTCGGCCGGCACACCGCCGCGCTGGAGCTGATCAGGGGCGACGACTCCTGCCGGGTCCTGGCCGGCGGCACCGCCGACGACTCGGTCGGATATTTCGTCCGGCCGACGCTCTTCGAGTGCTCGGACGCCGCGCACGAGACGTTCACCACCGAATACTTCGGCCCGATCCTCGGCGTGCACGTCTTCGACGACGCCCGGTTCGACGAGGTGGTCGCCCAGGCCGAGTCGATCGCGCCGTACGCGCTCACCGGGTCGATCTTCGCGACCGACCGCCGGGTGGTCGACCGGGTGGCGGAGAAGATGCGGTACGCGGCCGGCAACTTCTACATCAACGACAAGCCGACCGGCGCGGTGGTCGGGCAGCAGCCGTTCGGCGGCGCCCGGGCCAGCGGCACCAACGACAAGGCGGGCTCCTGGCACAACCTGGTCCGCTGGACGTCGCCGCGGACGATCAAGGAGACGTTCGTGCCGCCCACTGACCACAGCTACCCCCACATGGGCTGAGGTGTTAGGCGGGGGCCCTTATTAACAGACGTCTGTTAATAAGGGCCCCCGCCTTACCTCTGTCGTCGGTCGACGGTGCACTCTGGACCGCCTGGGAGTGGCGAAAACGGCAAAACGTGGACGCCGGAGCCGACAAAGTGGCAGCTTAGAGGGCATGGCGGAATCCGGAGTCAACCCGACGGCGGCAGCCCTGCTGGGTCTGCTGCACGACGGCCCGATGACTGGCGGCCAGTTGATGGCCGCTGCCGAGCGCCGGCTGGCGCCGTACTGGTCGATGACCCGCAGCCAGGTCTACCGGGAGCTTCCGGTCCTGGCTGAGAAGGGTCTGGTGCGGCTCGGGAAGCCCGGGCCGCGGATGAGCCAGCCGTACGCGCTCACGGCGTCCGGAAAGCGGACATTTTCTCGCTGGCTGGCGGAGAATCCCGGCAAGGACACCATCCGAAATCCGATCGCGTTGCGGATGGCCTTCGGCAGCCTGCACTCGTCGAGCCAGCTCAAGAACCTGTTCGCCTCGGCGAACGAATACCACACCGAGGCGCTGGCGGCGGTGCGGGAGCAGGTCAAGAACGCGAAGAAGGAGGGCGACAACTACGACGCCAGCGCGCTGGAGTTCGCCGTCGCGTACCACCGGGCGGCGCTGTCCTGGCTGAAGACCGCGCCGGCCGGCTGACCACCTGCGACAAGTCGACGGACGCACGCAGTAGTCTTGTCTGTCGTGACCGCTGCCGATTACGCCGAACAGCTCAAGGAACTCGACGCCACGCTGCGCAACATCGAGGCCGTGCTCGACCTCGACAAGCTGCGCGAGCAGAAGGCCCGCCTGGAGCAGGAGGCCTCCGCGCCCGACCTGTGGGACGACCAGGCCAAGGCGCAGCAGGTGACGTCGCAGCTGTCGTACGTCAACGGCGAGATCGGCCGGCTGGGCGACCTGCGCTCCCGGCTCGACGACGCCGGGGTGCTGCTGGAACTCGCCCAGGCGGAGTCCGACCCGGGCGCGCTGACCGAGGTCGAGTCGGAGATCACCGGGCTGACCAAGGCCATCCAGGAGATGGAGGTCCGCACGCTGCTCTCCGGCGAGTACGACTCGCGGGAGGCGCTCGTCGCCATCCGGGCCGGCGCCGGAGGGGTGGACGCCGCGGACTTCGCCGAGATGCTGCTGCGGATGTACCTGCGGTGGGCGGAGCGCCACGGCTACCCGACGGAGGTCTACGAGACCTCGTACGCCGAGGAGGCGGGCCTGAAGTCGGCCACCTTCACGGTGAAGGTGCCATACGCCTTCGGCACGCTCAGCGTGGAGTCCGGCACCCACCGGCTGGTGCGGATCAGCCCCTTCGACAACCAGGGCCGCCGGCAGACCAGTTTCGCCGGCGTCGAGGTGCTGCCGGTGGTGGAGCAGACCGACCACATCGACATCCCCGAGAACGAGATGCGGATCGACGTCTACCGGTCCTCCGGTCCGGGTGGGCAGAGCGTCAACACCACCGACTCGGCGGTCCGGATCACGCACATCCCGACCGGCATCGTGGTCACCTGCCAGAACGAGAAGTCCCAGCTCCAGAACAAGGCCTCCGCGCTGCGGGTGCTCCAGGCCCGGCTGCTGGAGCGCAAGCGGCAGGAGGAGCAGGCCAAGATGGCCGGCCTGAAGACCGACGCCGCCGGCTCGTGGGGCGACCAGATGCGGTCGTACGTGCTGCATCCTTATCAGATGGTGAAGGATCTGCGTACCGAGCAGGAGACGGGCAATCCGTCCTCGGTCTTCGACGGTGAGCTGGACAGTTTCATCGAGGCGGGTATCCGCTGGCGGAAGCAGCAGCAGCTCAGCGCTGACGGTGCGTGATCGCGGCCGGACGGAGTGCGTCATCGATCTCGGTCTGACCCGGTAAATCGATGACGCGCCCCGCATCTGGGGGGCGTGGGGCTTGGCTCTGCGGTTACACCGCGTAGACTCTCGACCCGTGATTCAGCTTGAGCAAGTGACGAAGACGTACCCGAAGGCGTCCCGGCCTTCGCTCGACAACGTGTCCGTCTCGATCGAGAAGGGCGAGTTCGTCTTCTTCATCGGTCCATCCGGCTCCGGCAAGTCCACCATCATCAAGTTGCTGCTGCACGAGGTGACGCCGAACAAGGGTCGCGTCGTCGTCAACGGCAAGGACGTCACGTCGATGCGGTCCTGGAAGCGACCCCACTTCCGGCGCTCCATCGGCTGCGTCTTCCAGGACTTCCGGCTGCTGCCGAACCGCACCGCGTACGAGAACGTGGCGTTCGCGCTCGAGGTGATCGGCAAGACGAAGGCGGTCGCCCGTCGGGTCGTGCCGGAGGTGCTGGAGCTGGTCGGTCTCGGCGGCAAGGAGCACCGCTACCCGCACGAGCTCTCCGGTGGTGAGCAGCAGCGCGTCGCGGTGGCGCGGGCGTTCGTGAACCGGCCGCTCATCCTGCTGGCCGACGAGCCGACCGGAAACCTGGACCCGGACACCTCGATCGAGATCATGCGCCTGCTGGACCGGATCAACCGCACCGGCACGACCGTCGTGATGGTGACGCACGACTCCAACATCGTGAACCAGATGCGGCGCCGGGTGATCGAGATCGAGAGTGGCCGCATCGTGCGCGACCAGGCCCGCGGCGTCTACGGCTGAGCCGACCAGGCGACCCGTTGATCCCGACGACGAACACCTCACGCCGGAGAGCCGGAGGAATATCCCGATGCGGATGAAGTACGTCCTGTCCGAGGTACTGGTCGGACTGTGGCGCAACGTCACGATGACGGTTGCCATGATCATCACCATGGCGGTGTCGCTGTTCATGCTGGGCGGCAGCGGCCTTCTCTACCAGAAGGTCGGCGACATGAAGGATCTCTACTACGAGAACGTCCAGGTCTCGATCTTCCTGAAGACCGACGTCCAGGAGCAGCAGCGCGCCGACCTGGAAACCAAGCTCAACGCCGACCCGCTGGTCAAGGACGTCACGTACGTCAACAAGGACGAGGCGTACAAGCGCTTCCAGCAGATGTACGCGGACGCGCCGGACCTGGTGAACGCCGTCAAGCCCGACCAGCTCCCGGAGTCGTTCCGGCTCACGCTCAACGACCCGCAGCAGTACAAGCAGATCTACGACCAGTACAAGGCCGCCGAGGGCATCGACACGATCGTCGACCAGAGCAAGCTGCTGGACAAGGTCTTCGGCGTGCTCACCGGCATCCAGAACGGCGCGCTGGCGCTGGCGATCGTGATGGCCGCCGCCGCTCTGCTGCTTGTGGCGAACACCATTCAGGTGGCCGCGTACAGCAAGCGGCGTGAGGTCGCGGTCATGAAGCTGGTCGGCGCGTCCAACTGGTTCATCCAGGCGCCGTTCGTGCTGGAGGCGGTGGTGGCCGGCCTGATCGGCTCCATCCTCGGCCTGGTCGCGTTGATCGGCGTGAAGACGCTTGCGGCCGGCAGTTCGATGGCGGCCCTGGAGGGGCTGATCACCCCGATCTCCTGGTCCGAGATCTTCCTGACCTTCCCGCTGATGGCCGCCGTCGGTGGCCTGGTCAGCGCGATCACCGCCTGGGTCACGCTCCGCTTCTACCTGCGGGTCTAGTTGCCCGTACGGCTCTGGCAGGAGCCCTCCCGCGCCGGAATAAACGGCGCGGGAGGGCTCTTGTGGTTCCGGTAGCATGATCTTCGCTCGCCGGCCGTCGACCGGGGAGCCGATCGGAAGGGGGTGGCGCCGGTGCCACGGGAAAAGGGTCGCAAGGTGGTCGCCTCCAACAAGAAGGCGCGTCACGACTACGCCATCCTCGACACGTACGAGGCAGGCATGGCGTTGACCGGCACCGAGGTCAAGTCGCTGCGGGCCGGGCGGGCGTCGCTCGTCGACGCGTTCGCCCAGGAGCGTGACGGCGAGCTCTACCTGCACGGCATGCACGTCCCGGAGTACGCCCAGGGCACCTGGACCAACCACGAGCCCCGGCGTACCCGCAAGCTCCTGCTCAACCGGCTGGAGATCAACCGGCTGCTGGGCAAGCTCAAGGAGAGCGGCCTGACGCTTGTGCCGTTGCAGGTCTACTTCTCCGACGGCTGGGCGAAGGTGGAGATCGGCCTGGCCCGGGGTAAGAAGTCGTACGACAAGCGGCAGGACCTCGCCAAGCGGGACGCCGACCGGGAGATCGCCCGGGCGGCGGGCCGGCGCGGCAAGGGGATGGATGAGTGAAAAGTCCGGTTCATCCGGTTGTTGGCTCGGCGGGCCGGCCTCGGGATGAATTCGGTTGCGGCAGGCGTTAGGCTTGGTGGTGCTGCCGACAGGGGCAGCCCGTCGAGGGGGTGACTGGTTTCGACTTCGTACGCAGCGACAGGGGAAGCGAGCCGAGGAAGCCGACGTCGTCTCGAGAATCGGTCGTCGGAAACCAATAAGCGCCAAGAACAATCGCGCTGACTTCGCTCTCGCCGCCTGAGGCGAGTAGCAAGTCTGTCGGCCTGGGAGCGCCTTCGACCCAGTTAGCCGGCATCAGCTAGAAGGCTGGCCAACCGGACCCGGTCGCGGGGTCCGTGCGGCGAGATTAATCAGCGACTGGGCCCGTCACACCAACTTGCTCGCGTGAGCGGTGGGGCCGAGTAGAGGCATAGCGAGCTGCGCTCGGAGAAGCCCTGACAAACCGGCGAAGGACCCGGGTTCGATTCCCGGCACCTCCACCACCCTGTGCGCCCCGGTCCACCAGGACCGGGGCGCACAGTCGTCCCCCTCCCTCCCCACCCCCTCGGCCGCGCGGTTTCCCGGAAAGAGTGGCTATCCGGGCCCGCATGAGCACTCTTTCCGGGAAACCGCGCCCGGGTGGGTGGGAAGAACGGGGAACCGGGACGGGGGGTGGGGCGTCCAATCCGCATGCGCCGATCTGTCGCCCTGCTCGGGCTTCCGCTGCTGGTCCTCTCCGGTTGCGCCACGCCCGGCGCCGGCACGGCACCGCCCGCCGTCCCGGACCAGCCTTCCGCGTTCACCCAACGGGCCGAGGAGGTTGCCGAGCGCTGGCAGCCCGGGCAGCAGTGGCGCGACGGGTACGTCCCGCTCCAGGACGCCACCGTGCTCACCGGCGACCCGCGCTTCAGCGGCGACACGAAGGTGGCGTTCAGCGCCGGCTGGTATCGGGACCAGATGAAGATGCCGGCCGCCGTCCCGCCGGACGGGTCGATCCGGTTCCCCGACGGCGAGCTGCGGGTGCCGCTGGTCAGCGCCGCCGACGCGTACGCCCAACTGGACCAGGGGGATCCGCCGCCGTGCGACGGGCGGCCCGGTGGACCGCGGATGTCCCAGCCCGGATCGCCGGAGCCGGGCGGGCCGACCGTCGAGCCCGGTCCGGAGGGCCCGGTGTCGACCACCGCGTCGACGCCCTGCGTCCCGCTCACCGTGACCGCGGTGCGGCTGGGAAGCGCGCCGGTGTGGACCAGCCGGGGCCGGGCCGAGGTGCCGGCGTGGCTGTTCACGGTGGACGAGATGGCCGTACCGGTGGCCCGGCTCGCGGTCGCGCCGCGCGCGGTCGGCGCGGTGCCGAGCGGCGCGGCGGACGGCAAGCCGCTGCCGGGCGGCCTGGTCGCCGCGCAAGGGCTGAAGGCGGTGGAGGGCAGCCGCCTCGACTACACCGTCGGCGTCGGCGCCTGCGACGGCGCGCCCACCCCGCTGGTGCTGGAACGACCGGACGTGGTGGTGGTCGGCGCCGAGGTGGTCAGGCCGACAGGCGTCTGCACCCTGCAGCTCAAGATAGCGCCGGTGAGCGTCACGCTCGACGCCCCGCTCGGCGACCGCACCGTGCTTGACCTCGGCAGCGGCCTCCCGCTGACCGTCCGACCCGGCTGAGCCGACCTGGCTGAGTCGACCCGGCTGAGTCGACCCGGCTGAGTCACAGGATCCGGGGCACCTCGGTGCTGATCGGCGCCGGCAGCACCGTGGGCCGGTCCGCGGCCAGCGCGTCGGCAAGCGCCCCGCCCAGCCGGTCCGGCGACACCACCTCGGCGGCGCAGCCGTAGCCGCGCGCCACCGCTGTCACGTCCAGCCCGGGCAGGTCCAGCGCCGGCACGCCCGGCGTGTGCTTCAGCTCGGCGAACGCCTTGAGGATCGCGTACTGCCGGTTCACCGGGACCAGGACGGGCAGCGGCAGCCGCAGCCGCGCCGCGGTCCACAGCGCCTGCACCGAGTAGTGGAACGAGCCGTCGCCGATCACCGCCACCACCGGCCGGCCGCGCCCGGTGTCCCGCTCGGCGAGCGCCAGGCCCACCGCCGCCGGCAACCCGAAGCCCAGGCCGCCGCTTGCCATCGTGAAGTACGAGCGCGGCCTGTCGATGCGCAGCCGGCGGCGCAACGCGGACAGATTGGACGGTGACTCCTGCACCAGTACCCCGTCCGCCGGCCAGGCGGCGGCGAGCGCCACGAAGAGCGTGTCCGCGCTTGGCGGGTCCGTCGGCTCCGGCTCCGGCGGCGGCTCACGGGGCGGCGGCGGGGGCCTGTCGCTCGGCGGCAGCAGCTCCCGCAGCGCGGCCATGGTCAGCCCGGCGTCACCGAGCAGACTCTCCCCGACCGGGGCCCGGCCCGCCTCGTCGGGGTCGTCGGTGACGTGCAGCAGCCGGGTGCCCTCGGGTAGGTAGTCGCCCGGCACGTGCGGGTAGTAGCGGAACACCGGCGCGCCGACCACGAGCACGGTGTCGTGTCCGCGCAGCGCCTCCGCCAGCGGCCCGATCGCGTACGGCAGGACGCCCCGGAACAGCGGGTGGCGCTCGGGGAAGACGGCCCGCTCCGGCGCCGGGGCGGCCCACACCGGGGCGGCCAGCCGCTCGGCAAGCGCGACGGCGGCCGGCCACGCGCCGGCCCGGTCCACGGCGGCGCCAAGCACCAGCGCCGGGGCGCGGGAAGCGGCAAGCGCGGTGGCGAAGCCGCGCAGCCGGTCCGGGTCCGGCCCGATCCGGGTGGCGACGGTACGCACCTGCGGCGGCGGGCCGGCGGGGCGGTCCCAGTCGTCCATCGGCAGGGAGAGGAAGATCGGCCCGGCGGGAGGCTGCACCGCCGTGGCGTACGCCCGCATGAAGGCCGCCGGGATGTCCTGCGCGCGGGACGGCTCGTGGGCCCACTTGACGTACGGCTGGGCCAGCTCGACCGCCCGGGGGCTGGACAGCCGGGGCTCGATCAGCAGCATCTCGCGGGTCTGCTGGCCGGCGCTGACGATAAGCGGGGTCCGGTTGTGCCAGGCGGTGACGAGGTTGCCCATGCCGTTGCCGGTGCCCGGCGCGGTGTGCAGGTTGACGTGGGCGGGTCGGCCGGTGCCCTGCGCGTAGCCGTCGGCCATGGCCACCGCCGACGCCTCCTGGAGCGCGTGCACGTAGCGGAAGTCGGCCGGGAAGTCGGCGAGGAACGGCTCCTCGGTCGAGCCGGGGTTGCCGAAGACCGTGGTCAGCCCGAGCGCGCGCAGCAGGTCGTACGTGGCCTCGCGCACCGTCGCCATCGCCGGCTGCCTCCGTCCTGGCCGCGGTGCCGGAGACGGCCCGGTGCGCAGCCCCCGACCCACCGAATCTAGCGGGTCGAGGCGGACTTTTCGGGCACTTCGCTCACGGCAGGGCGAACGGCAGCGTGATGCCGTCCAACGCGGCGCCGCAGCGGCAGTCCCGCTCGGTGGGCAGCGCGGCGACCGCGTCGAGCAGCAGCCCGCGCAGCCGGTCGGTGTTCTCCGCGAAGACGCCGAACACCTCCTCCTGGGTGACCGACTCACCCGCCTCGACACCCGCGTCCAGGTCCGTGACAAGCGCGATCGAGGTGTAACAGAGCGCCAGCTCGCGGGCGAGAACCGCCTCCGGGTGCCCGGTCATGTTGACCACCGTGCCGCCGATCGAGGCGAACCAGCGCGACTCCGCGCGGGTCGAGAAGCGGGGCCCCTCGACCACCACCACCGTCCCGCCGTCCACCGCCGGCACGCCCCGGCCGGCCGCCGCCGACAGCAGCGTCCGCCGCCCGGCCGGGCAGTACGGATCGGCGAAGGACACGTGCACCGCGCCCCGGTCGTAGTAGGTCTGCGCCCGCCCGCTGGTGCGGTCGATCAACTGGTCCGGCACCACGAACGTGCCCGGCCCCAGCTCCGGCCGGAGACCGCCGACCGCGCAGGGCGCCAGCACCTGGCGTACGCCGAGGGAACGCAACGCCCAGAGGTTGGCCCGGTAGGGGATCCGGTGCGGCGGATGCCTGTGGTCGCGGCCGTGTCGCGGCAGGAACGCCACCCGGCGCCCACCCACCTCGGCGATCGTGACCGGATCCGACGGCGCGCCGTACGGGGTGTCCACCACGTGCTCCACGCCGTCGAGCAGGGCGTAGAGACCCGACCCGCCGATCACCGCCAGTTCGGCCTCCGCCGCCATCCGACCCTCCCTCGATCCGTTGCGCTCACCCGCCGGTCAGACCTTAGCCAGCGGGCGGGACGCAAGCTATGGTGCGTGACATGGCGTTGACAGGGTGGACGGTCGACGGCGTCAGGCCCGCACGGGCGCACGGCTGACGGGTGTCGGACATGCAGGGTGAGGGGCAGGCGATCGGTGGCCGAGCCATGGAATCGATGACCGGACGGCTGCTGGTCGCGACCCCTGTGCTCAAGGACCCGAACTTCGACCGCACGGTCGTGCTGCTTGTCGCACACGAGCCCGGCGGCGCCCTCGGCGTGGTGCTGAACCGGGCCACCGAGGTTCCGGTGGCCGACGTCCTCGGCGACTGGAGCGACCTGGCGCGCGACCCCGCGGTGCTCTTCGAGGGCGGCCCGGTGCAACCCGACTCCGCCATCTGCCTGGCCCGGATGCGCCACCCGGTCAAACCGGTCCGGGGCTTCCACCGGGTCTCCGGCGCGGTCGGCACCATCGACCTCTCGATCGACCCGGAGAAGCTGCGGGAAGCCGTCGGCGGGATCCGGGTGTTCGCCGGCTACTCCGGCTGGGGCGCCGGTCAGTTGGAGCGGGAGATCGAGGAGGGGTCCTGGTTCGTGTTGGACGCGCTCCCCGGCGACGCCTTCGTCGACCGCCCGGATGATCTCTGGCCGATGGTGTTGCGCCGGCAGGGTGGGATGATGGCGGCGGTGGCCCACTTCCCGCCGGACGTGGCGCTGAACTGACCCCGTTCGGGGGGACCCCCGCCAGATGACCATGCAAAGCGGCGTGTGTATAGTTCTTCCCGTGCCCGGGCGACCGGGCCGACCGCAAGGGGCCGTGGCGCAGCTGGTAGCGCACCACACTGGCAGTGTGGGGGTCAGGGGTTCGAGTCCCCTCGGCTCCACCCTTGAAATTGCGGGTCAGCGGCCTGGTCGATTGATCATCGACCGGGCCGCTGATTCGTTCTCCGGCCCGGCGTCTCACGGTTTCTCGCGTCAGCCTCGCGTGTCACATCGGTTGGCGGTCAGCAGGACCACGGTCCAGGCGACTGGCAGGATTCCGGCGAACTCGTTGTCCAGGAGCCAGAAGACCTGCACCACCAGAAGCTCCATCATCAGAGCAACCTCGAACAGGTTGGTTGCGGACCGGCCACGGGTCGAGCGCCACAGTCCGAGGACCGCGAGCACGAACGCGACGGATGCGAACGCGGCATAGATGACGTTGGGCAGGTTCGGAGCCCGGGACAGCAGCACGAGCGGGCGGCCCAGCGAGAAGAGGGTGAACAACGCGACCGCTGGTGCGGTCCAGCGGCGGAGCAACGGCCGTTGGCAGAAGTCGGCAAGCCCTGCCCGCCATTGCTCGCGGATGCGCGTCGGCCATTCACCACCCGTCGGCGAGCCGGCGTGGCCATCTGCCGTCCGCTGTGCCGCGTTGACGAGTCGCTCCCGTTCGCTCAGGGGCCGGCGGTTGACGCCGAGTCTTACTAGGGCGTAGGTCGCGACGAGAACGGCGTAGATGATGGCGGCGACGGGTTCATAGAAGTAGTTGTTGTCGGCGGTGAGGAATTTGCCGACCTCGTCGATGAACAAGCCGAAGCCGACTCCGGCCACGACAGCGGCGGCGTTTCTCACCGCGATGCCGAGGAACAGCATGGGCATCAGGTGGGCGGCGAGCATCCCGAGGCCGCCCCACAGCACGTGCGCGACGTGCAGCCCTCCGCCGCCGACCTGCGGATAGCCGGTCATGTGCAGGAACGCCCGGGTCACCAGGATGGTGAGCACCGCGGCGACAAGAAACAGCGTGAACCGGTCCGCGCCGCCCTCGTCCCGGACCAGGCGATGGGCCCGGGGCAGGTCATCGGAGGCTGCGGACGCAGGCAGGGTCACCTCCTCATCCTGGCCCGTGGCCAGGCTCCATGCCTCCGGAGGAGCCCCCCGACCTTCCCCCATGCCACCCACTAGGGGCGCCTGACCGCAGCAGCCAGCACAGGCGGGGCCAGATCGGGCAGGCTGCCTCCCCGCACTGGTGGTGGGAGGTGATGGCCGGTGGTTAGACGGCCGGAGGTGCTCAGAGGGCTTGGGTAGGACGGCGCAGGCGTGCGGCGGTAGTCAGGGCGGCTACGACGGCGACGGCGAGAAAATGGGGGAAAACGGAGCGCCACTCAGTGCGGTGGCCGATGCTCCAGCCAACGGCGGTCAGCGCGCTGACGGTCACAAGGGCACCTGCAGCGATCGCCGCGTCGCGGCGCAGCCAGCCGGTCGCAGCCAGGGCGACGCCCCACGGCAGGCCGAACAGCAGCGTGAACGTACCGAGCATAGTGATCGGGGACAGTCCGCCAAGCATCGCGACCGGCAGGCCGACCACGACTACCGCGCCGGCTGAGAATGTGACCCAGCGCTGAGCTCCAGTGGCTTGCACGGCCCAAACACCGCTGCGGCGCATCGCGGTCAGGCAGAACACTGCGGCCGATGCGCCCGCGACGGCGAGGACGGCTGCCAGCGACATCAGCAGGGGAAGCATGTCGTAGCCGGTGCCGACCATGCCGGAGAAGGGGCGCCAGTGCTTCACCGCCCAGATGCCGGTAGCGCTGAGCTGCCCGGCGGCGAACAGGCCCACTGTCGCTGCGACGCCGGTAGCGACCGGTCCGCCCCGTCGCAGCATGAGTCCGCCTGCGGCCATCAGCGCCAGCAGCACCCAGCGGCTCGCGCCGTAGAGGGTGGCGTAGCCGTCGAAGATACGAAAGCCACCGGGCACAGCCAGCACCACGGCGCTCGCCGCGGCGGCGACCAGAGCCACCGTTCCCGCCCGCCGGTGACCCGAAAGCGCGGTGTCTATGGTTGGTGACGTACTGAAGATGGTGGCCCCCGTCGACATCGTGCGATTGTCTGATGGTGCCCGGTCAAAGACGGCGTTCGCAAGGCGCCGGTTGTCAGGGTTCGAGCAAGCAGAGCGGGATCACCGCGATTCCGTCAGCGCGGCAGTACGCCTCAGGCCTCCCAACGGTGGGGCCGGCTCCGCGTCCGCACCAGGCTGGGGAGCGGGGGGAGAGTCGCCGGCCGGAGGCTGGGGGACCCGGCGGCGGGCGGTCACCCGCGCGGACTCCACCGCGGCGGTGTGCCCGCCGATCGCATAGATCCGTCCGTCCGGTCCGCCCGTCACTCCCAGGTTGTAGCGCGGCGTGGGCATCGGCGCTGCGGTGGCCCAGCGGTCCACCGTCGGGTCGTAGATCTCCAGGGTGGCGAGCGCGGCGCCACGGTGGCCGCCAACGGCGTAGACGCGGCCGTCGGTGCCGGCTGTCGCGGCGAGCAGTTGCCGTCCGGTGGGCATCGGCGCCACGGGCACCCAGTGGTCGTCGCCCGGCGTCAGGGCGAGCACCGAGCTGAGGAACGGTCCCTCGACGCCGGGAGAGCTGCCACCAATCGCGTAGACGCGTCCGTCTCCGCCGGTGGCTGCCGCATGGCGGTACCTGGGGTTGGGCAGCGACGGACCGGCCTTCCACCGTCTCGTCCGAGGTGTGTAGACCTCCACCACCCTGGTGACCGAAGTCCCGTCGGAGCCCCCGATCGCGAAGATCGACCCGTCCGACGCCGTGGCCGCCGCCAGCGCGTAGCGGGAGCTCGACAGCGGATCGTCCGTCCGCCAACGGATTGTGGGTTGGTCGCCCCTGCCTGCGGCGCCGGCGACGGGCGCCAGAATCTGGGCCACCGCGACGGCAATGGCGACGCTCAGTGTCCTGAGTGGCGTGGCGTGGCCGAGAATGCGAAATGTCATCACGGCTAAGGTGCTCCTTTCGCCATGCGTCGGTGGGTGTTTCCGCTCGTCGTGAGGCTAGAGGAAACTGTCACTTGGTCCCTCGGGAATCTGTTTCTCACTATTTTGCGACGCCCGGTAAGGGCCGCGCCGGGGGCGTCGCCGGTCCGCCCGGCGATTCGGAGTGATGGCGGCGCTCGGCATCGTCTCGGAGAGAGGTACGATGTTCCGGTGGGTGAAAGCGTTGCGCGCCGCGCAGCCACCTCCACGTGCCGGGACATGCCCCTGCCGAGTTGGCCGGGGCGGGCCGTCGGGGAGCTGACGCGGTGCTGTGGTTCGGTCCGCCGCCGAAGCGCCGTCCCGGGCGGGTGGAGTGGCGGACGGGCGACCTACTTCTGGAGTGAACGTTGACGATCGACCAGCGGACCGAGGCCGGACCCGACGGGCGTACCGTCAACGGCCTGGAGCGGGCGCTCGACGTCCTGCTGCTGTTCTCCCGCTCCGGCGTGACGAACCTCGGGGTCTCGGAGATCGGCCGCGAGCTCGGCGTCTCCAAGGCAGTGGTGCACCGCATCCTGACCACGCTCTGCGGCCGGCGGCTCGTCACCGTCGACGAGGGGAGTCGGCGATACGTGCTCGGCCCGGCCGCGCTGGCTCTCGGCCGCGCCTTCCTCGATCGCGTCGACGTGCGCCAGCTCGCCCGCGAGCCGCTGCGCCGGCTCAGTGCGCAGACGAAGGAGACCTCGACCCTCTCCATCCGGGTCCGTGACCTGCGTGTCTACCTCGACCAGGTCACGCCGGCACGGGACGTGAAGATGGAGGTCCAGATCGGCGAGGCGTTTCCGCTGCACGCGGGGAGTTCCTCCAAGGTCTTCCTCGCCTATGTCTCGCAGGCGGAGCGCGAGGCGTATCTGACCTCCGGTCCGCTGCCCGCGCTCACCGACCACACGCTCATCGACGCCAGTCACCTGCGGGACGAGCTGCGCCTGATCCGCGAGCGGGGCTATGCGGTGTCGTTCGGCGAGCGGCAGACCGGGGCCGGCTCCCTCGCCGCGCCGGTGCTCGACCACGAGGGCCAGCCGGTGGCGGTCATCAGCGTGTGCGGCCCGGTCGAGCGGATCCGTGGCCGGATCGACGAGCTTGCCAAGCCGCTGCTCGCCGAAACCGCGGAGCTTTCCGCGCGGCTGGGCTTCGAGGGCAACGTCCCGGCTTAGCCGGAACGACGATCCGCTGAGAGAAACGACGAGGCTCGCGAGGTCGCGCGTTCGGGCCTTGGCTCAGGGGTCGAGCGCGACAAGCGGCGGCGGGCGAGGCCGCGGGAGCGACGGCCCGGACCACGGCGGACGTCGCGGTAGCCCACTGGTCCGGGCTATGCCGGCGACGGCTCGGCCTGCGCCGCGGGGTCGTCGCCCGGCGTGGTCCGCCCGCCGTCGGCCCAGCGGCGGGCGAGGACGGTGCCGGTGATGAGCTGGAGTTGGTGGAAGATGATCAGCGGCAGGATGAGCAGGCCGGCGGTCGGGCCGGAGAAGAGGACCGTCGCCATCGGCAGGCCGGCCGCCGCGCTCTTGGTCGACCCGCAGAACGCGATGGCGATCCTGTCGGGCCGGGTGAAGGGCAGGACGGCGAGCGTCAGCAGGACGGCGGCGAGCAGCGCGGCCTCGACGACGAGGAGCACAAGCAGGTCGGAGATGCTGACGCGGCCCCAGACGCCGCTGACGACGCTGGCGCTGAACGCGGTGTAGACGACAAGCAGGATCGAGCCACGGTCGACGACGGTGAGCGGCTTCCTGTGTCGCTTCATCCAGCCGCCGAGCCAGGGCTGGACCAGTTGACCGGCGACGAACGGCAGCAGCAACCGGAGCGCGATGTCGGCGAACGCCGCCGGGGAGAGATGGACCGTCCCGGTGCCGCCCATCATCGCGCCGACAAGCAGCGGGGTGAGTGCGATGCCCGCGACGCTGGAGAAGGACGCGCTGAAGATGGCGGCGGGTACGTTGCCGCCGGCGATCGAGGTGAGCGCGATCGCGCTCTGCACGGTGGACGGCACCGCGCACAGGAACAGCAGCCCCTGGTGGAGTTGCGGGTCGAGGACGCTTGGGGAGAGCAGCCCGAGCAGCAGCCCGTACGCGGGAAAGAGCGCGAAGGTGGCCAGGAGCACGGCGAGATGCAGCCGCCAGTGCGAGGCTCCGGCCCATGCCTCGCGCGGCGAGATGCGGGCGCCGTACAGGAAGAACAGCAGCGCGACGGCGGCCGTGGTCGCCCAGCCGGCGATCGTCGCGGCGTCGCCGCGGACCGGGAGCACCGTCGCGACCGCGACCGTCGCGACCATCGCGGCGACGTACGGGTCGACGGGTAGGCGTCGGGGCCAGCTCATGTGATCACCATCAGGTCAACCGATCAGCGGCGCGAGGCCCAGGCCGCCGTCGGCGGCGACGACCTGGCCGGTGGTCGCGCCCGACCTCGGCGAACAGAGCATCGCCACGACGGCGGCGACCTCGTCCGGCGAGGTCATCCGACCCAGGGGGATGTTCGCCGCCTCGTCGGCCAGCGCGGCCTCGGTCGACCGGCCGGTGGACCTCGCCACCTCCGCGAGGTGCGTACGCCGTCGCTGCGAGTCGACGCTGCCGGGTCGCACCGCGTTCACCCGGACGCCGTGCGCGGCGAACGTCACGGCGAGCAGGGAGGTGAGATGCTCGACTGCCGCGTTCACCGCGCCCGACTGCGGATTGCCGCCGGACGGTCGGATCGCCGCGACACCCGACATGTTGACGACGCTGCCGCGTTGCTCCCGCAGCGCCGGTAGCGCCGCCATCGCCAGGGACCAGTAGCCGTAGGCCTTGGTCTCCACCATCTCCAGCCAGCCGGCCAACGTGGGGCCGCTCGCCGGCAGCGAGGCGTTGTTGACGAGCACGTCCAGGCGCCCGTACCGCGCGACCACCGCGTCGACGAGGGGCCGATGTGCCGCCTCGTCACGCAGGTCGGCGCGCAGCGTGTCGTCGTCGTCCGCGCGGCCGGCGGCCGGGTTCGGCCGGCCGACCACCATCACGTGGGCGCCTTCGGCGCGAAGGGTCTCGGCGATGGTGCGGCCGATGCCGCGGGTGCCGCCTGTGACAAGTGCCACCCGGCCGGCGAGTTCGAGGTTCATGCCGCCACCCGTGACTCGCGCCGGACGATGCCGGTCAGGGTGTCGACCACGGCGCGGTCGTCCGCCACCGCGGAAACCAGTTCCTCCCGGCACCGCTGCGGCTCGCGTACGCCGCCGGCGGCGGCGTCCCGGTCGAACTTCGCCCGTGCCGCCTCGGCGACCCGGTCGTCGAACGTGGTGCCGAACGGATGGTCCGCGCTGTGCTCGACGACCCGGCCGTCCCGCGAGGTCACCCGCACGACGGCGGGCCACACCTCCCGATCGTCCTCAAGTCGGGCGCTCAACACCTCGTCGCCACGGATGGTGACTCCGTCGAACCTCGCCCGGGTCGCCTCGTCGCGCAGGCCGGCGGCGATGTCGTCCGGCCAGAGGAAGTCGCGCGTGGCGAGCACCCGGGCGCAGCAGTATCTGAGGTTCAACGCCGCCTGCGCCGGCGTGTCCGGGAACGCGGACGAGGACCGGGCCAGATCCAGGTGCTCCTGCGGCACGCGCACCGCGACAAGCGCCTGTTGTCCGCCGGCCGCGACGACCCGCATGAGGTCGAGCGCGGTGGCGAAGTTGTGTGGCGCGCAGTGGAACTTCTGCGCCGCGCCGCGGATGTGCCACCGCGGACGCGCATCCGTCGGCGGCGCGGCCGTCGCGTGATGGGCGCGGAGGAAGCCGTCCGCCGCCTCGAAGACGTCGGGGGCCGACTTCACCCCGGCGCGGGCCAGCGCGACCGCCTCGAAGCCCGCACGCACGGCGCTGCCGGCCTGCATGCGGATGGCCGAGTCGGCGCCGCGCGCCTGTCTGGTGAGCCCACCGACCAGGTCACAGGCGATGCCGAAGGCCGCGGCGCTCGTGGCGGCGGGTAGCCGGTCGAGGACGGTGAGCACGCCGACAGCGCCGAACGCGCCGCACAGGGCCGCGCTGCGGAACCCGGCCCGCTGGCTGCTCAACCGGGGGACGCCGTCGTTGAGGGCACGCCCGACGACCTCCATCGCCTCGTAGCCCGCCGCGATGGCCGTCGCCAGCTCGTGCCAGCGGAGTGCCCGACCGGCCGCCGCCGCGAGCAGCGCGGGCAGGACCGCCGCCCCGGGGTGGGCAAGCGACCGTAACGACGTGTCGGCCCAGTTGTTGGCGCCGGCCGCGACCCCGAGCCCGAACGCGGCCCGGGCCGGTTCGGCCCCGGCGAGCGTCAGCAGCGCGTCGAGGCGGGCGAGCGGCGGGCCGTCCGCGACACCGAGGTACGCGTGGGCGATGCGGGCGGACGACGTCGCGTTTCCGCGCAGCGTCACGCCCACGCCGTCGACGAGGCGTCGGGTCGCCACGTCGAGCGGAACCTCGTCGGGGGCCGCCCGGACGGCCTCGCACCGCTCGGCGAGAAGGTCCCGCAGAAGCACGCCGCTCACCGCCCCGCGCCGCCGTCGGCCACCTCGACGACCATTTCGGTCTCACAGCAGATGTCCAGGCCCAGCCCGGTGACCGCGATAGCGGAACGCGAGTGCCGGCCGCGCTCGCCGTACAGGTCCATCAGGAGGTCCGAGCATCCGTTGGCGACCTCGGAGGCGCGGTTGAATCCGGGTACGGCGTTGACGAAGGCGACCACCTTGAGGATGCGGGTCACCTGGTCGAGGTCGCCGATCGTGCCCTTGAGCGTGGAGAGCAGGGCCAGCGCGTTGTACCGGGTCGCCTGGCCGGCCTCCTCGACGGTGATCGCCTCGGGAACCGGTCCCTTGAACGGGTATCCACCGTCCTTGAAGGGGCCGTGGCCGGCGAGGAAGACGAGGTTGCCGGAGCGGGTTGCCCGTACCCGCCGGGTCTTGACCACGGGCAACTCGGGCAACGTGAACCCCATCGCGCTGATTCTGGCTTCGATCTCCACGGGTCTCCTTCTCGTTTACGTTCGCGTCGTGGCCGGATGTTCACGCGGGGATCACCGCCAGCGGCCGGACCGGCCCGCCGGTCGCGCCGACGACATTGAGCGGGTTCAGGACCAGGGCGAACTCGGTCACCCCCAGGTCGATCAGTGGGGCCAGGTTCATCGTCTCCACGATGTTGACGCCCCGCTCGACGAGGAGCATGGAGTGCACCGGCAGCAGGGCGTGGCCGCCTCCGGCCGGGATGTGCTCGAAGGCGATCGTCTCGGCGCCGACGGCCCGGGGCAGGTGCTCGGCGAGCCAGTGCGCGGCAGCCGGTCCGGGACCGGGAGCGCCCAACTCCTGGCCGGTGAACAACGCCTTGTCGCCCCAGTTCCGCGACCAGCCGGTGCCGATGAGGATCACCTCGCCGGGACCGATGTCGACCGCGGCGTCCCGCCGCGCGCGTTCGAGGTCGTCGACTGTGACTTCGTACCCGGGTGGGAGGTTGGCGACGCCGTGCACGGCGGTGACGTCGAGCAGGACGGCGCGCCCCACGTACGGCTCGAACTCGTCGATGCCCAGGTGCGCGAATCCCTTGTTGCTCTGCAACGCCTGTGCCGACTGGCCGCCGTGCACACGTCCGTCCTTGGAGACGTGGGCGAGGGCGTCGACGTGCGTGCCGACGTGGCCGCCGATGACGATGATCTCGTTTGCCGCCGAGGCGCCGTCGCCGCGGACGAGGTCTCCGTGGCGGCGCTCGAGCGCCAGCCGGAACGGCGGATGGTTCGGCGACTGTGGCATGCCGATCCGGTACGGGTGCGAGAGGTCGACGACCTTCGAGTCCCGGAGCATCGGCCATAGGGGTTGCGGGTTCATACGATTCCGTTCACTCGTAGGAAGACCGCCGCCTCGAGCGTGGAACAGAACGCCAACGGGTCACTGAGGGCTTCGGTATTCATGGAAGTGACTGTTCCTTCCAGGGAAACGGAGTTCCAGCGGGGACGATACCGCACGATCGCCGGTGGTGGAAGCGTCGTCTCGACCGCCGGTAAGGATCAGTGTGGCGAGGGAAGCCCTGCTGCTCACGGCCAAGATTCGACCGTTGACGCCCTCGGGGTCGGGGTCTACTCTTCGGCCAAGTGGAACGGCGTTCTTCAGAATGGAACGCTGTGACGCGAGCTGCCCGAGCTGATGAAGTCAGGAGTGCTTGATGGATCTGGGGCGATTGAGACTCAGTTCGGTTGCGGACCAGATCGTCAGGTCGTGCGTGGCCGTGGCCCCCGGCGAACAGGTTGCCGTGGTCGCGGATCTGGCCTCGGACTTCGCCGTCGTCGAAGCGTTGACGGCGGCGGTTCTCGCGGCCCGCGGCGAGCCGACAGTCGTGGTGATGCCACCGCGGCTGCAAGCGGGGGACAAGGCCACCGCCGTGGTACGCGCCGCGCTCGCCGGCGCCGACGTCATTCTCGCCCCGACCACCACGGCGCTGGGGTTCAACGAGGAGTTCAACGAAGCGCTGCAACGCGGCGCACGCGGTCTCGTCCTCACCGGTATCCGCGGCGAGAACCTGGTCGCCGGGGCCGCGCTTGCGAACTACGACGAGGTGAACGCCGTCACCGGCCGGCTCGCCGACCTGGCCGAGGCGGGCGCGACGATGCGGGTGACAAGCGACCACGGCTCCGAACTGACCGCGTCGATCCGTGGCGTACGGGTCGGCCGCGGGGCGTCCTTCGCCCGTGAGCCCGGCCAGGTCTCGGGGTTCCCGAGCGGAGAGTGCTGGCTGACCCCGGCGGAGGGGTCGGCGAACGGCGTCCTCGTCGCGGACGGCAGCGCGCACATGCTGGGCCGGCTGGAACAGCCGCTCGCGGTGCGGTTCGAGAACGGCTGGGCGACGGAGGTCAGCGGCGGCGCGCAGGCCGCGGATCTCGTGAAAATCATCGACGCTGCCGAGAACGGTAGGCATCTGGGTGAGCTGAGCATCGGCACGAACGCGATGGCGCGCTTCACCGGAAACATCACCGAAGACAAGAAGGGGATCGGTCGGGTGCACTTCGCGCTCGGCCACAGCGTTGTGGGCTCCGGCGGACCACCCAGTCCCATCCACATCGACCTTCTCATCCTGCAGCCCAACGTCTGGATCGACGACACACCTGTCGTCGAGCACGGCCGGGTCTGCGTATAGCGCCCATCGACTCCGGGAGTTCAACATGGCGACAACGACCCCCGCCGTCCAGACTTCGCAGCCCATCCAGATCCGGGATGTCTCCAAGGTCTACGAGGCGGCCGACTCAACCTCAGTGCACGCCCTGGATCGCATCTCCCTCGACGTTCGTCCGGGCGAGTTCGTGGCGATCGTGGGTCCGAGCGGATGCGGCAAGAGCACGTTGTTGCGCATCGTGGCCGGCCTGGACGACGCGACAGACGGCGCGGTCCTCATCGACGGCGTGAACGTCGACAAGCCGACGGCCAACGCCGGCTTCGTCTTCCAGGCCGCCGTGCTGCTGCCGTGGCGATCGGTGCTCGCCAACGTGACGCTGCCGATGGTGGTGAAGAGGAAGGCCGGCCGCGAGGCGACCGAGCGGGCCCGCGGCCTGCTGGAAGCCTTCGGGCTCGGCGGCTTCGAGAACAAGTACCCGGGTGAGCTTTCCGGTGGCATGCAACAACGCGTCGCCATCGCCCGCGCGTTGGTCTCGGACCCGGTCCTGCTGCTGATGGACGAGCCCTTCGGCGCCCTCGACGCGCTCACCCGCGAGCAGCTCAACGTGGACCTGTCCCAGCTCACCCACGAGAGCCGGAAGACCACACTGTTCGTCACGCACAGCATCTCGGAGGCCGTCCTGCTTGCCGACCGGGTGGTGGTCTTCGGCGCCCGCCCAGGTCGCATCCTGGCCGACATCGAGGTGCCCTTCGACAAGCCCCGCACGATGGCGATGACCGAGACCCCCGAGTTCGCCTCTCTCACGGCCCAGGTGCGGCACGTGCTCGTGGACGGATCCGACCTGACCGCATCGACGACTGGAGCGAAGTCGTGACCGACATCTCGCTGAACACGAGGAACCCGTCCCTCACCGATTCGTCGGTGCCGACCCGGTCCGGCAAGGCGCGGCGCCGCCGGGAGCTGCTGTTCGGGTTCGTGCGCACCATCGTGGTGCTCGGCGCCGGCGTGCTGATCTGGCACCTGGTGGTGACCGGGTTCAACGTGAAGCCGATCATCATCCCGAGCCCGGCGGCGGTCTGGGACGCGTGGTGGACCGGGTGGACGACACCGGGCCTGGCCGGCTTCGCCGAGAACGCCCAGGCGACACTCATCGCCATCGTGCTGGGCTTCACCATCGGCACCATCGTCGGCCTGCTGCTCGGGTTCCTCATCTCGCAGGCGCCGGTCATCGACAAGATCCTCTACCCCTACATCGCGATGTTCAACGCGGTGCCCAAGGTGGCCATCGCACCGCTCTTCGTGCTGTGGTTCGGGTTCGGGCTCGAGTCGAAGGTGTTCCTGACCGTCACCGTGACCTTCTTCCCCATCATGATCAACTCGATGGCCGGGTTCCGGTCGGTGGAGAAGGACAAGCGGGATCTCTTCCGTTCGATCCAGGCGGGCCGGCTACAGACCTTCCGGATGCTCACCCTCCCGGCCGCCATGCCGTTCCTGTTCGCCGCGTTGGAGGTCGGCATCGTCTACTCCATCATCTCGGCGATCGTCGGCGAGTTCGTCGGTGCGCAGAGAGGGCTCGGCGTCCAACTGCTCAACGCCAACAACAACCTCGCCACCGCCGCCGTCTTCGCGATCCTGCTCAACCTCGCGATCCTCGGCCTGATCGCGCTGTACGGGCTGCGGGCGATCCGCAAGCGCGTGTTGTTCTGGGAAGGTGGGCGGTGACCGGCAACGTCATCACCCCCATCCTGGTCGGCGTCGCGCCGGACGTGGACAAGTCCGCGTTCCTGTGGGGCATGCAGGCCGGTCAACGGGTCGACAGTCCCAGCATCATCTGGGCGGTGACCGGCGGCTGGGGCACGATCGTGATGGACACCGGCTCCGGAACGCCCGAGTGGGTGAGCGCGCACCACCGCCCGTTCCGTCGGACGCCGGAGCAGGAACCACTCCGCGCGCTCGCCGCCGCCGGTGTCGACCCGGCGTCGGTGCGCACGGTGCTGCTGTCCCACCTGCACTACGACCACTGCTCCAACAACGGCCTGTTCAGCGCGGCCGAGTTCGTGGCGCACCGCGCGGAGGTCGCCTACGCGTCCGCGCCGTACCCGGTGCACGGCGCGGTCTACGAAGCGCCGACCGCCGGCTTCACCCCGCCGTGGATGGGCGTGGCCGGACGGCTGCGCCTCGTCGACGGTGACGTCGACCTGGCGCCCGGCGTACGGGCGATCCATCTGCCCGGGCACACGCCCGGCATGATGGGCCTCGTCGTGGAGACCCGGGCCGGCCGGTACGTGCTCGCGGGCGACCACTGCTCGCTGCGGGAAAACTGGGAGGGCCTCGGGTCGCACCGGCACATCCCGTCGCGGACCTACGTCGATCTGGGCCACTACTACCGATCGTACGAGAAGATCGAGGGTCTCGACGCGACAGTGCTTCCGGGCCACGACATCCGGGTCTTCGATCAGAAGTCGTACGGATGACTCCGTACCCGCACCTGCTCGCGCCCGGGCGGATCGGCGGCCTGGACCTGTCCAGCCGGGTGATCATGTCGCCGATGGCGACGAACCTCGCGAACGCCGACGGCACCGTCAGCGAGGACATGGTCGCCTACTACGCGCGGCGCGCGCGGTCGCGGCCGGGACTCATCACCGTGGAAATGACTGTCGTCGACGCGCCGCGCGGCAACGCCGGCACCGTGTCGCTGCGGATCGACGGCGACGACGTCATCCCGGCCCTGCACAAGCTCGTCGACGCGGTCGAGTTCTTCGACACCCCGGTGGCGTTGCAGATCGGCCACGCCGGTGGCAACACGACCGTGCGCAAGACCAGAGGCATCGCGCCTGTCGCACCCAGCGCGACGGCGTTTCTCGGCGGTCGCACCCTCGCGGTCGAGGCTGATCCCTCCACGCTCGAACGCCTGTGCGTCGAGTTCGGCGAGGCGGCGGCCCGCGCCAAACGGGCCGGCTTCTCGGCGGTCAACCTGCACGGCGGGCACACCTACCTGCTCGCCCAGATGCTGTCTCCGCTGCGGAACCGGCGTACCGACGCGTGGGGTGGCGATCTCGACGGCCGGATGCGGTTCGCGACCCGGGTGATCGAGCAGATCCAGTCCAGAGCCGGTGCCGACTTTCCGATCATCTACCGCTTCAGCGCCGACGAGTTCCTCGACGGTGGCCGCGACATCGAGGAGTCCAAGGAGGTGGCCAGGCGCCTGGAAGCGCTTGGTGTCGCGATGCTCGACGTCACCGCCGGGGCCTCCGCGCCGGTCGTGGACACCTCGGCCGGCGCCGAGGGGCAGTGGAAGGCGCTGCGGGCGGCCATCGAGCCGATGTCCTTCGCCGAGGGGTGGAAGGCCGGACTCGCGGGTCAGATCCGTTCGGTCGTGTCCATCCCGGTGTCGGCGGTCGGTGTCATCCGGACGCCCGCGGCGGCCGAGAAGCTACTGGCCACCGGCGTGGCGGACTACGTGACGCTCGGACGTGCCCTCATCGCCGACCCCGACTGGCTGACGCGGGTTCGCCGGGACACGGTCGACCGGATCCGGCCGTGCATCTCCTGCAACGAGTGCAGCCGGGTGCGTCAGGAACTCGACCGGCCGATCCGGTGCGCGGTCAACCCGGAGGTGGGCCGGGAGCGGGTGCGCCTCGCGCGTCCGGAGCCGGGCGGGAAGATGATCGTGGTGGGCGGGGGCGCCGCCGGGCTCGAGGCGGCCCGCCGGGCGGCGCTCGACGGCTGGCGGGCCGAGGTGTGGGAAGCCAGTGACCAACTGGGCGGGCAACTGATCTGGGGGGCGATCCCCCCGTTCAAACACCGGCTGGAGAGCCTGCGTCGCTGGCTTGTCGACGAGGCCGGGCGAGCCGGAGCCCTGCTCCGCACCGGGACGACGGCCACCGTCGAGTCCATCGCGGATGCGGCGCCGGATGCCGTGGTGGTCGCCGTCGGCGTCGATCCGCGCACCCCCGACGGCCCGCACGCCCTGACCGCGTACGACCTGCTGCGCACCGGAGAGCGGCTGCCACCGGGCCCGGTCGTGGTCGTCGGCGGCGGACCCACCGGGTGCGAGGCGGCCATGCTCCTGGCCGAACGAGGGCACCAGGTGCGGTTGGTGACCCGGTCGTTGCGCGCCGGCCTGGCTCAGGGTCTGGAGAACCTGTCCCGATCCGACGTCCGCGCCACGCTCGACGAGCTGGGTGTCGTCGTCGAGGAGTCATGCGTCTGCACGCCGGCGCCCGACGGCGTACAGATCTCCCGGCTCCGGCCGCCGGCCGAGCTGTGGACCGGAAGCGTGGTGTGGGCCGCCGGCGTGCGGTCCAAACCATTCGACGTACAACGGTTGCGCGATCTCCTGCCACGCCAGGCGGTCGTCGTCAACGCGGGGGACTCGCGAAATCCACGCAACATTCTGCACGCGGTCTCCGACGGCGCGCGTGCCGCTGCCCTGGCCACGGCCGGATTCGGCCGCGACGACGCCGACTGAGCGGCGCGAGCTGGCCCGGTACCCCAAGCCAGTGCCAGAAGCAGACTTCGTACCCGAAAGGAAACAGCGATGGCACGTAGAGCGAGATGGGTCGTTGTCCCGGTCATCCTCGCACTCACGGCGAGTGCGTGTTCGGAATCGGACGGCGGATCGAGCACCGATGGCGGTGCCAAGCCGGTCATCCAGCAGTATCACTGCTCGCCCACCCTGGCGAGCAACTCGTCGGCGATCTTCCTCGGCCCGCAACTCGGCCTGACCGACAAGTTCACCATCAACGTGACGAGTGTGTCCGGAACCGGGGCCTGCGTGCAGGCGCTGTCGACCGGGCAGGCCCACGTCTCGTCGCCGGCTCCGGCCGCCCTGGCCACGCCCGTGTCGGAGAACGGCGACATCGGCGTCAAGTACTTCTACGAGCTGGCCCGTTCGGACACCTTCAACATCATGGTCAAGACCGATTCGCCCATCCAGGGTTACCAGGATCTCAAGGGCAAGCGGGTCGGCATCAACGGCGCCGGCGGCGTCGAGCAGTCCTTCGCGGTCGGCGCGCTCAAGTCGGTCGGCCTCGCCGCGTCCGACGTCACGTTCATCGCGGTGGGCAACGGGGCGGCGGCGGCCAAGTCGCTCCAAGAAGGAAAAGTGGACGCGATGTCGCAGGTCGACATCCGGTGGGGAACCTTCAAGGCGCAGGGCTTCGAGTTCCGGGACCTGACCGCCTCGGCGCCCAAGTCGCAGACCTTCGGCGCCTCGTACGCCGCGAACGCGAAGTGGCTCGAGTCGAACAAGGAACTCGCCGTCGAGTTCGCCCGCATGATCGCCCGGGCCACCATCATGACGATCGTCAACCCGGAGGCCGTGATCAGGAAGTTCTACCAGGTGTACCCCCAGTTCATCACGCCCGGCCTGTCAGTCGACAAGCAGGTGGAGGCGGACCTGCCGGTGTTGGCGGCCCGCTCCGCGAAGTACGGCTTCGACCTGGAGAAGCAGACTCCGGACCTCGGGCAGTTCACCGCGGAGCAGTGGGCGGCCGTACTCGAGTTCAACGACCTCACGGTCAAGGACCCGACCGTCATGTACACGAACGAGATCGCCGCCGCCATGGGTGACATCGACGTGAAGAAGTGGGTCGAATACGCCAAGAACTACAAGGACGGATGACGACACCGATGAAACTGACCACTGCTGAGATCGCTGGCGGCGTGCGTCGGGTGGTGGCCGTCCAGACCGACGAGTCCCTCGTCGACCTGGCGGCCATGTCGGCCGGGCTCAACCTGGGCCCGGTCGGCTTCCCCCGCGACATGCTCGACCTGATATCGGCCGGCCGGACCATGACGTACTTCCTGGAGTTGTGCCAGGAGGCGATCGACGCCGGCCGGTCCGAGGACTACACCTTCGCGGCCGGATCGGCCCGGTACCTGGCCCCGATTCCCCGCCCGACCAAGATCGTGTGTGTCAACTCGAACCGCGCGAACTCCAACGTCGAACTCCTCGAACCGAAGTGGGGCGGCATCTGGCCCCGGCCCCAGTTCTTCCTGAAGGCGCCAAGCGCCGTCATCGGTCACGAGGAGCACATTCTCGTCGAGCCGCAGATGGGACCGGTCCAGCCCGAGGGCGAGATGTGCCTGGTCATCGGCCGACAGGCGCGGCGGCTGACCAAGGAGAACGCGTTGGACCACGTCGCCGGCGTCTCCCTCCTGGGCGACTACTCGGCGTCGACGTTCGGCCTCCAGGACGGCGTGGTCCTGCACATCTCCAGCAAGGACGGCGTCGAGGACTTCATCAACCGGCCGATGGCGCGGGCGAAGGGCGTGGACACCTTCTCGCCCATCGGCCCGTGGCTGATACCGCTTGCCGCCCTGCCCGATCTGGGCAGCATCCGGCTGACCACCGACATGGTCGACGCCGACGGCAAGCGGCTGACCATCCAGGACGGCACCATCGGCGAACAGCGGTTCAGCCCGGCCGAGGCACTGGTGACCATCACCGAGTGGATGACGCTGGAGCCGGGCGATGTCGTCGCACTCGGCGCGGTCAGCAACGTGCCCGGTCGGCACCTGCGCGACAACAACATGGCGGAATACCACAACGGCGCGATCGAGCTGCACGGCTCCGGCATCGGCACGCTGCGCAATCCGATCACCGTCTGCGCGGATGGTGAGTCCACGTCACTTCCGCCGGCGGTCATGCAAAGGAGGCTGCACTCGTGAAGCTAGGTACGGTGGACACTCCGCAGGGAGCGGTGGCCGTGGTCGAGCGCGACGGGGCGTTCCGGCGGCTCGACTCGAGCGTGCTGGAACTGCTCCGGTCCGGGCCGGAGGCGCTGGCCGAGGCCACGAGCCGCGCGACGGAACCGGTGACCTTCACCGAAGCCGACCTCCTCCCGGTGATCCCCGAGCCCGGCAAGATCCTGTGCGTGGGGCGCAACTACCTCGAACACGTCGAGGAACTCGGCAACAAGGTGACCAAGGCACCCGAGATCTTCGTACGCACCCCGACCACCCTCGCCCGGCCGTACGGCCCGGTCATCAATCCGAAGCTGTCGGACCGGTTCGACTGGGAGGTGGAGCTGGCGGTCGTCATCGGTAAGGCGGGTCGCCACATCGCGCCCGAAGACGCCTACCGCCATGTGGCCGGCTATACAATTTTCAACGACTTCACCGCTCGGGACTACCAGCGCCGCACCACACAGTGGACGCCTGGCAAGAACTTCGACCAGACCGGACCGCTCGGGCCCTACCTGGTCACCTCGGACGAGATCCCGGACCCGTCCGGCCTCGACATCAGCCTGACCATCGACGGCGAACAGATGCAACACTCCAACACCCGTCTGTTGATCCACTCTGTGCCGGCGCTCATCGCCTTCCTCAGCTCCTTCGCGACGCTGTTGCCGGGCGACGTCATCGCCACCGGGACGCCCGGCGGCGTGGGCGACGGGCGCGACCCGAAGGTGTTCCTGCGCAGCGGCCAGGTCGTCGTCAGCGCCATCGAGGGCCTCGGCGAACTGCGCAACGTGGTCGAGGACGAAGTGGCCGGCTGAGCCGGTCGTCCGTGCTGCGGGCCGGGTGAGTCACTCTCAGTGACCTACCCGGCCCTTCGCGACCGGGGCTCTGGTGTGGGCGTCCGCTGACGGGCCGATAGCGCGGGCGCGCCGGTCCGGCCGGACCGCGACGTGCGCGGCCCGGCCGGTGGCGTCAGCGGGGACGCCGGGTCTTCGGCAGGTCGAACTGGTCCGCCCGGCGGCAGTCCTTCGGGCCGCCGACCGCGGCCGGGCCGACCCGGTCCAGGGCCTGGCGGGCCCGGTGTCGGCCCAGGTTCCAGGCGTACCAGGGGTCGGGCTTGTCGAGTTCGTCGGCGATCCAGCTCAGCGTGCACCGGCGCACCGGATCGGGGAGCCTGGTGAGGGCGGGCGTGGCGTCGGCGGACAGCGCCCGCAGGTACCAGGCGTCGATCTTGCCGGTCTGCTCGTACCGCAGGGTGTTGCGCCGGGCCGCGTAGTCCTCCGGGTTGAGCACCGCGAGGCCGAGCAGCATCGCCACCGCCAGCGCCACCGTGGCGCCGGGGATCCACCGGCCCTGCCACCGCACGCCGGCCGCCAGGATCATCAGGAAGACCGCGCCCAGCAGCAGCTCGAACGCCATCACGAAGATCCGCTCGCCGGTGAAGCTGTATACCTTCTGATAGGTCCACATGCGGGACAGCGCCGACACCACGATCACCACGCTCAGCGCGCTGAGCAGACCGAGCAGTACGCGCAGCGCGGTGCGCTCGACCTGCCGCTCCCGGGCGGCCCAGCGGGTCACGCCACCGAGCACCGCGACGGTCAGCAGCGTGACGAAGAGCAACTGCCAGAATCCGCTGCGGGCGTATTCGGCGTAGCTGAGCCCGGCGACCTTCTGCACGTGCCGCTGGCCGCCGAAGAGCACGGTGAACTGCACCACCACGAAGCCGGCGAAGAGCAGGGTCAGCGCTCCGATCGCCGGTGCCCACTCCAGCACGCCGAGGCGGCGCTCAGCGGCCCGGTCCACCGTGGACAGGTCGGGCGGGGCGGCGAGCGTGTAGACCGCGGCGACCGCGATCAGCCCGCCCACCGCGGCCAGGAACAGCCCGCGGAAGACCGAGCCGAGGTCGACCTCGGGCACGAGCGCGCCGAGCGCCTCGGAGAACGCCGCGTCGGCCGAGGCGAGCAGGCTGCCGAAGACCACGAGCACCACGAGCGTGGCGACCACCGAGACGGTGACCTTGCGGGCGGTGGCCGCCTGCGGCGAGGCGGCGACGTGCCGGCGCACCCAGGGCAGGCCACGCAGCGCCGCGAACGGGGTGGCGGGCAGGCCGAACAGGATCGAGCGGACCAGCCGGCCGCCGACGATGGCGAGGGTGGCGCAGCCCAGCGCGCCGAGCACGCAGAACGTCACCAGCCACCAGGCGTTGCGGAACGCCGGCACGGCGAGCAGGGCCAGGGCGGCGACCGCCCAGCCGGCGCGGACCAGCCGGTCGACGCGGGGCAGCTCGGCCGCCCGGGTCCGGACCGCCAGCAGCACCGCGACCGTGAGCGTGAGCCAGCCGAGGAACCAGCCGATGCCGACCCGGTTCAGCGGCACGAAGATCGCGCTGCCGAGCGCGCCGGCCAGCACCGCGAGCGGAACCGCCCGGCCGGTGGCCGGCTTCGGGCCGGGCCACCGGGCGCCGAGGAACGAGGTGCGGGGCGTCGGCGGCCGGGCCGCCCAGCCCGGCGCCGGCGGGTAGTGCCCCCAGGGCCGCGCATCCTGGTATCCCGCTCCGGGGACCGGCGGCGGCACCGCACCGTGGACGGGCGGAAGGACATGCCCGGGAGCCACCGGCGGGCCGCCCGGTGCGGCCGGCGCGGCGGCCGTCGGGGTGGCGCCCGGCGCGGCCGGCCCGGTGGTCGGAGCGGCATCCGGCCGCGCCGCCACCGGCTCGGCACCGCCGGCCGGGTTCGCCACGGCCGGCGCGACGTCCGCCGGCCCGGTCGGGCTTTCGCCGGTCGGGCTCCCGCCGGCCGGGCTTTCCTCGGTCGGGCTTTCGCCGGCCGGCGGCGTGCGGACCGCCGGCGTCGCCGGGTTCGCGGTGACCGCAGTGGCGCCCGTCGGATCGGCCGGGCTCGCGGTGGTCGGGTTCTCCACGGCCGGCGCGGTGGCCTGGGTGGGCACGCCGGGCGTCGGAGCGCCGGCCGGGACCAGCGGCAGGAACAGCGCGTAGCCCTGGGTGCCGGGTGGCACGGTGACCGGGATCGCCCAGCCCGGTCGGCCCTCCGCGTCGGGCCACGGCACCGGGGGCGGCGCGCCCTCCATCGTGGGCAGCACCAGCAGGTACGGCTGGACGGCTGGTGGCGCGTCGCCCGTCGGAGGCCCGTCCGCGGGGGCGGCGCGGGGCGGCTCGGAAGGCTGTTCCGGCTCGGGCAAGGCGCACTCCTCGATCACAGGGTGCCGTCACTCTAGGGCCCACCCGGGCCATTGCGCCGCCCCCGTTGCCCGTTCGGCCAGCCGAGCCTGACCGGTCGTGGCGTCGATGTGGATCGAACCATTGCCGCCCCGCGTCCGTACCAGTGCCCAGGAGGTCGATCACATGGGCACACGTCGCGCGCTCGTCGCGTTCGCCGCCGTCGCCGCGACGCTGCTGCTCACCGCCGTGCCGGCAAGCGCCCACGGCGCGCCGACCAGCCCGATGAGCCGGGGGGCGGCCTGCGGGCCGGAGGGCGGCCGGGCGGAGACGCCCGCCTGCCGGGCCGCGATCGCCGCCGGGGCGGCGGTGCGCGAGTGGGACAACATCCGGGTGGCGCGGATCGACGGGCGGGACCGGGAACGCATCCCGGACGGGGAGCTGTGCAGCGGCGGCCTCTCCGCCTACCGGGGACTGGACCTGCCCCGGGCCGACTGGCCGGCGACCACGTTGACCGCCGGCGCCCGGCACACCTTCCGTTACCGCACCACGATCCCGCACAAGGGCACGTTCCGGTTCTACGTCACCACCGACTCGTACGCCCCGGACCGCCGTCTGACCTGGGCGGACGTCGAGAGCAAGCCGTTCCTGGCGGTCACCGACCCGCCGATCCGCGACGGCGCGTACGAGATGCCGGGGCGGCTGCCGACCGGGCACACCGGGCGGCACATCATCTACGTCATCTGGCAGAACTCGAACACCCAGGACACCTACTACTCCTGCTCCGACGTCGTCTTCCGGGCGGCCTCGGGCGGCGCCGGGGCGCGTACCACCGGGAAGGCCACTCCGGCGGCGAGCGCGGCGGCCCCGCGTACCCTCGCCGAGCCGGCGACCGGCGACGAACCGGGGGTGCCGGTCGCGGCGGTGACCCAGACCGGCCCGGTGTCCCGGCCGCTCGTCATCGGCGCGGCGGCGGTGGTGGTGGTGGTCGCCGCGATGCTCGCCACCGTGGTCGGGCTGCGCCGCAGGCGGGCCGGCGGGCCGGCACCCGGACGGCCGTGCGGGGTCCGCAACCACCGCGCCGGGCGGCGCCGGATCTGGTGACGCTCAGCCGAGCAGGCGCTCGATCTCGGCCAGGTCATCCCCGGCGAGGTCCAGGTCGTCGAGCGCGGCGACGTTGCCCTCCAGTTGGGCGACGCTGCTCGCGCCGATGATCAGGCTGGTCATCCGCGGGTCGCGCAGCGCCCACACCAGGGCGAGCTGGGCCAGCGTCTGCCCCCGCCGCCGGGCCACCTCGGCGAGCGCGCGGATGGTCGCCATCTTCGCCTCGTCCAGGTCGTTCTCGTTCAGGAAGACGCTCGTCCGCACACGCGAGTCGGCCGGGATGCCGTCCAGGTAGCGGTCGGTGAGCAGGCCCTGGGCCAGCGGGCTGAACGCGATGCACCCGGCGCCGACCTGGGCCAGCGTGTCCAGCAGCCCGTCGGACTCGGTCCAGCGGTTGAGCATCGAGTACGACGGCTGGTTGATCAGCAGCGGGGTGCCCAGGTCGCGGAGGATCTCGGCGGCCCGGGCGGTCTGGTCCGAGTCGTAGTTGGAGATGCCGACGTAGAGCGCCCGGCCGGAGCGGACGATCGCGTCGAGCGCGCCCATCGTCTCCTCAAGCGGGGTCTCCGGGTCGAACCGGTGCGAGTAGAAGATGTCCACGTAGTCGAGGCCCATCCGGCGCAGCGACTGGTCCAGCGACGAGATCAGGTATTTCCGGGAGCCCCACTCGCCGTACGGGCCGGGCCACATCAGGTAGCCGGCCTTGCTCGACACCACAAGCTCGTCCCGGTAGGGCTTCAGGTCGGTGGCGAGCAGCCGGCCGAACGCCTCCTCCGCCGTGCCCGGCGGCGGACCGTAGTTGTTGGCCAGGTCGAAGTGGGTGATGCCGAGGTCGAAGGCGCGGCGGACGATGTCGCGCTGCCGCTCGAAGGGCCGGTCCGGCCCGAAGTTGTGCCACAGTCCGAGGGAGATGACGGGCAGCTTGAGCCCGCTGCGGCCACTGCGCCGGTAGCGCATCGTGTCGTAACGGTTGTCGCTGGCGAGGTAGGTCACCAGGTCATTCTGCCGCCACCGGCGAACGGGCGTGCGGTCCCCACCGGCGCGGGTAGCGTCGAGGTCATGCGTTTCGTGCGGCTCGACACCCCCAAGCCCATCTCGAAGATCGGCCTCGGCACGTGGCAGTTCGGCTCCCGCGAGTGGGGCTACGGGCCCGACTACGAGCGCCGGGCCGCCGAGATCGTGCGGCGGGCGCTCGACCTCGGGGTCACCCTCTTCGACACCGCCGAGCTGTACGGCTTCGGCCGCAGCGAACGCATCCTCGGCGCCGCGCTCGGCGACGACCGGGCGAAGGTCGTGGTGGCCAGCAAGATCTTCCCGCTGCTGCCGGTCGCGCCAGTGGTGCAGCAGCGGGCGGTCGCCTCCGCGGCCCGGCTCGGCGTCGACGGCATCGACCTCTACCAGGTGCACCAGGCGAACCCGGTGGTCGCCGACACCACCACCATGCGCGGCATGCGTTCGTTGCAGGACATCGGGCTGGTCGGCGAGGTCGGGGTCAGCAACTACGACCTGCGCCGGTGGCGGTTCGCCGAGGCCGCGCTGGGCCGCCGGGTGCTGAGCAACCAGGTCCGCTACAGCATGATCGACCGCGGCCCGGAGGAAGACCTGATTCCGTACGCGGAGCAGGCCGGCCGGATCGTCATCGCGTACAGCCCGCTGGCGCAGGGGTTCCTCTCCGGCCGTTACGACGCCTCGAACCCGCCGGCCGGTGCGGTGCGCCGGGCCAACCCGTACTTCCTGCCGGAGAACCTGGCACGCGGCGCCCAGCTCATCGCCACGCTGCGTGAGGTGGCCGACGCGCACGACGCCACGCCCAGCCAGATCGCGTTGGCGTACGTGCTGCGGCACCCGAACGTGGTGGCCATCCCCGGCGCGTCCGGGGTGGAGCAGGTGGAACGCAACGCCGCCGCCGCCGAGATCGACCTGGCCGACGACGAGTACGCCGCGCTCGTCGCCGCCGCGCACGCGTTCCGGCCGGTCACCGGCCTGGCCGCGGTGCCCCGGATGATCCGCGCCCGACTGGGGAAGTGACCGCATGGACGACATCACCGCACTGATCCTGGACGACCATGCAGCCTTCCGGCGCGGCTTCGCCCGGCTCGACGACGCCCGCGACCCGGCCGAGATGCTTGCGATCTGGGAGGCGCTCGCCCTGCACCTGGACATCCACGCCGAGGCGGAGGAGGCCATCCTCTACCCGCACCTGGTGAAGCACGGTGACGACGGCGAGGACGAGACCGCCGACGCCATCGGCGACCACAACAAGATCCGCGACGCGGTCGCCGAGTCCAAGCTGCACGAGGTCGGCTCGGACGCCTGGTGGGCGGCAGTGGGCACGGCCCGCAGGGAGAACAGCGAGCACCTCGCCGAGGAGGAGGACGAGGCGCTTCCCGACTTCCGCCGGCACGCGAGCGTGGAACTGCGAGCCGAGCTGGGGGCGCGCTGGCTCACGTTCTACGGCGAGCACAAGAACGGCCGGGACCTGCCGTTCCGCGACAAGGATCCGCAGCGCTACGTGCGGGACCACCGCTGAGGGACCGATCTCCCCGGCGCGGGGGAGTCGCCCGGCGGGGAGCGGCGGGACAATGACCTGATGACGGTCCGGGGCGTGTTCGCGCCGCTTGTGCGCGGCAGCACCTGGCGGCGGGCCGTCTTCCTGCTCCTCGGCGGCGTGCTCGCGCTGCCGTACGTGCTGCTGGTGGTGGCGTTCGCGCAGCTACTGACAAGCGCGGGGGTGCCGCGCCCGCTCGGCTTCGGGCTGCTGCTTGTCGGCGTCGGGCTGGCCGTGGTGCCGGTGTTCCTGGCCGGCAGCCGTGCGTTGGAGATCGCCGCCGCCCGGGCGCTGCTCGCGGTCGACCTGCCGGAGCCGCTGCCGGGCCACCGCCTCGACCGGGAGACCCGGCTGCGTGCGGCGCTCTGGATCGCCGTGCACCTGGCCACCGGCGCGGCGGTGCTGTTCGCCGCGATAAGCGCGTTCCCGATGGCGCTCGTCTTCGTCGCCGGACTGGCCGGGGTGGACGTCGGCGCGGTGTCGGACGAGCGCTTCGGCCCGTTCGACCCGGCCCGCCCGGTGCCGGCCGGGCTGGCCGGGGTGGCTGTGCTCGTCGCGCTCGGCTATGCGATGGCCGGGCTGGGCGCGCTCGCCGCCTCGATGGCGCCGGTGCTGCTCGGCCCGGCCCAGGCCGAACGGATCGCCACGCTCGAAGCGCGCGCCGTGCGGCTTGCCGAACGCAACCGGCTGGCCCGGGAACTGCACGACTCGGTGGGGCACGCGCTGACCGTGGCGACGCTCCAGGCCGGCGCCGGGCGGGAGCTGCTCGACACCGACCCGGAGTTCACCAGGCGGGCGCTGCGGGCCATCGAGGAAACCAGCCGGCGGGCCATGGACGACCTCGACCAGGTGCTCGGGCTGCTCCGCGAGACCGACGCCGGGCCGCCGGCCGCGCCCACCGCGCCGCAGCCCACCCTGGCCGGGCTGGACGGGCTTGTCGCCGCCGCCCGGGCCGCCGGGCTGGTCGTCGAACCCCGGGTCGCCGGCCCGCTGGACGCGCTGCCCGCGGTGGTGTCCCGCGAGGGCTACCGGATCGTGCAGGAAGGGCTTACCAACGCGGCCCGACACGGCCGGGGACCGGTCACGCTGCGGGTCGCCGTACCCCCGGAAGGGTTGGAGATCGAGCTGGTGAACGCCGTACGCGGCGCGAAACGGGCGACCGGCGGCGGGCGTGGGCTGGACGGCATGCGGGAACGGGTGCTGCTGCTCGGCGGGCGGCTCGACGCCGGCCCGGAAGGGGAGCGCTGGCGGGTCCGCGCCACCCTGCCGGCGTCGAGGGAGGAGAACGGGTGACCATCGACGTGCTCATCGTCGACGACGACGAGCTGATCCGGGTCGGCCTGCGGGCCATCGTCGACGCCCAGCCGGACCTGCGCGTCGTCGGCGAGGCGGCGGACGGCGCGGAGGTGCCGCCGCTTGTGGCCAGGCTGCGACCGCGGGTGGTCCTGATGGACGTGCGGATGCCGGCCATCGACGGCATCCAGGCCACCCGCCGGCTGCTCGCCGCCTCCGCCGACCCGCCGCGCGTGCTCGTGGTCACCACGTTCGCCAACGACGAGTACATCTACGAGGCGCTGCGCGCCGGAGCGAGCGGGTTCCTGCTCAAACGGGCCCGCCCGGGTGAGGTGGTGGAGGCGATCCGGGTGGTGGCGGCCGGCGAGTCGCTGCTCTTCCCGGCCGCCATCCGGCAGCTCGTCGGCGCGTACGGGCGGAGCGGCGGCGACCGGCTCGACGCGGCCCGGCTGACCGAACGGGAGGGTGAGGTGCTGCGGCTGATGGCGGCCGGACTGTCCAACCCGGAGATCGCGGCCCGGCTGGTGCTCGGCGTGGAGACGGTCAAGACACACGTCGGGAACGTGCTGGCCAAGCTCGGGGTGCGGGACCGCACCCAGGCGGTGATCGCCGCGTACGAGTCGGGGTTCGTGGTCCCGACCGGCTGAGTCCCCCGGCCGGGGGAGACGCTTCACCCCGCCACGGGAGGGTTACGGATCGTCGACAGTCGAGGCTCGAACCATGACCGCCACGCTGCTCGCACCCACCCGTCACCGGTCCCGGACCGCGCCGCTCGCCGCCGGCTGGCTGGCGCTCTGGGGCGTACTCGCCCTGATCTCCGCCGTGACCGGCGGCGGCTACCCGTTCGGTGCCAACGACCGGGACCACCAGGTCAACCTGCTCCGGCTGGTGCCGGTGTCGGTCGGGCCGGCGCTGTTCGCGACGCTGCTGCTCACCGCCGCGGTCGTCGCGCTGGCCATGGCCGGGCCGGTTGCCCAGCCGTCCCGGCCGCTGCGCGCGCTGCTGCTCGGCTACGGCTGGACCGTCGCGTTCGTGCTTGCCGTGGTGGTGCCGGACACCCGGGTGCTGATCACCCTGGGCTACGCGCCGATCCTTCTCGTCGGGGCGCCGTTCGGGTGGCCGCCCGTCGACTACGGCGACGTGTTCACCTGGACGCTGCTGTGCAAGACCGCCGCGATGGCGGGCGGGGTGCTGCTCGCCCTGGCGGTGCTCGGCTGGCAACGCCGTACCGCCGGGGCCTGTGCCGCCTGCGGCCGGGCCGACGCCGAGCGGGGCTGGACCACCCCGGCCGCCGCGGCCCGCTGGGGTCGCTTGGCGGCCTGGACCGCCGCGATCATCCCCACCCTGTACGCGCTCACCCGGCTCGCCTGGGCCGCCGGCATCCCGCTCGGCATCTCCCGCGACTTCCTCGACGAGATGCGGGACACCGGCCTGGTCTGGGCGGGCGCCGGGCTGGGCGCCTTCGCGGTGGCCGGCGCGGTGCTCACGCTCGGCCTGGTCCGCCCCTGGGGCGAGCGGTTCCCCAGGTGGATGGTCGGCCTGGCCGGTCGGCGGGTGCCGGTGTCGCTGGCCGTGGCGCCCGCCACGCTGGTCGCGCTCTCGGTCACCGCGGGCTCCCTCGGGCTGGTCACCGCCCCCCGGTTCTGGGAGCTGACCGGCGGGTTCAGCCTGACCACCCTGCCGATGCTGCTCTGGCCGCTCTGGGGCGTGGCGCTCGGCGCGGCCACGTACGCCTACCTGCTGCGCCGCCGCGGCGTGTGCCGGCGCTGCGGGCGTTGACCACCCCCGGTGGTCGGTCCCGGTCACGGGGCGGGACCGACCACCGGGCGGTGCGGAAAAACTGAGCTAGCGTGGGGTGGGTGAGCGTTCACACCCAGATCTCCCCGGCCCCGCCGGCCGACCTGCCCGGCACGCTCGGCGCGCTGCGCGCGGCCGGCCACCACTACCGCACCGTCAAGCGGGAACTCCGCGACAACCTCCTGGCCCGGATGCGCTCCGGCGCGGACCGCTTCCCCGGCATCGTCGGCTATGCGGACACGGTGCTGCCCGAGGTCGAGCGGGCGCTGCTCGCCGGCCACGACATGGTGCTGCTCGGCGAGCGCGGCCAGGGCAAGACCCGGCTGATCCGCTCCCTCGGCGGGCTGCTCGACGAGTGGACCCCGGTGATCCCCGGGTCGGTGCTCAACGAGCACCCGATGCACCCGCTCACCCCGGCCTCCCGCGCGCTCGTCGACTCCGCCGGTGACGACCTGCCGATCGGCTGGCTGCACCGCTCGATGCGCTACGGCGAGAAGCTCGCCACGCCGGACACCAGCGTCGGCGACCTGATCGGCGACGTCGACCCGGTCCGCCTCGCCCAGGGGCGCACGCTCGGCGACCCGGAAACCATCCACTTCGGCCTGGTGCCGCGCACCAACCGGGGCGTGTTCGCCGTCAACGAGCTGCCCGACCTGGCCGAACGGATCCAGGTGGCGCTGCTCAACGTGCTTGAGGAACGCGACATCCAGGTCCGCGGCTACCAGTTGCGGCTGCCGCTGGACCTGCTGCTCGTCGCGAGCGCCAACCCGGAGGACTACACCAACCGGGGCCGGATCATCACCCCGCTCAAGGACCGCTTCGGCGCCGAGATCCGCACCCACTACCCGCTCGACCTGGAGCTGGAGCTGGCGCTGATCCGGCAGGAGGCCGACCTGGTCGCGAGCGTCCCGGAGCACGTGCTTGAGGTGCTCGCCCGGTTCGCCCGCGAGGTGCGCGAGTCGCCGTCGGTGGACCCGCGCTCCGGCGTATCCGCCCGGTTCGCCATCGCCGCCGCCGAGACCGTGGCCGCCGCCGCGCTGCGCCGCTCCGGCCTGCTCGCCGCTGAGGTGTTAGGCGGGGGCCCCGCCACATCCGAAAGCGTTAACCGGGGCCCCCGCCTAACACCCGAGGCGCCGGTGGCGCGCGTCGGCGACGCCGTGTCGGTGACCTCGACGCTGCGCGGGAAGGTGGAGTTCGAGAGCGGTGAGGAGGGGCGTGAGATCGAAGTCCTCGCGCACCTGCTGCGTACCGCCACGGCCGAGACGTTCCGGACCCGGCTGGCCGGGTTGGACCTGTCCGGCTTCACCGCGCTCGTGGCCGAGGGCGGCGCCGTCGAGACCGGGGAACTGGTCTCCTCGGCGGAGCTGCTGCGCCAGGTCGGCACCGTGCCGGGGCTGGCCAAGGTGCTCGACCGGCTCGGCCTCGGCGACGCGCCAAGCCCGGAGGAGGCCGCCGCCGGCATCGAGTTCGTGCTCGAAGGGCTGCACCTGACCCGCCGGCTGGGCAAGGACGTCACCGAGTCCGGGCGCACCGTCTACGGCGGCCGGGGCTGACCATGGCCGGCAACCGGTTCCGGTACGGGCAGTGGCGCGGCGGCCCCGACCCGCTCGCCCCACCGCACGACGTGCGTGCCGCGGTGGACGCGGTAGGCGCGGAGGTCCTCAACGGCGGCAGCCTGCGGGAGTCCCTGCGTGACCTGCTGCGGCGCGGCCCGGACGGGCGTGGCGGCCTGGCCGACCTCGCCGCCCGGGCGCGCCGCCTGCGCCGGGAGGCGCTGCGCCGAGGCGACCTGGACGGCGCGGTGACCCAGGCCCAGGCGCTGCTCGACCAGGCGCTCGCCGCCGAACGGGACGAGCTGCGGGGACGCGACGGCGACGACGCCCGGTTCGCCGAGGCGATGCTCGACAACCTGCCCCGGTCCACCGCGCGGGCGGTGTCGGAGCTCGCCGGGTACGACTGGGCCAGCGCCGAGGCCCGGCAGACCTACGAGCGGATCCTCGACGGGCTGCGCGGCGACGTGCTGGAGCAGCGCTTCGCCGGGCTGCGGGACGCGGCACGCGCCGCCGGCGACCCGGAGACGCAGCGGCACCTCGCCGAGATGATGGCCGACCTCAACGCCCTGCTCGCCCGGCACGCCCGCGCGGAGGACACCACAGACGCCTTCGCCGAGTTCATGCGCCGCCACGGCGAGTTCTTCCCGGAACGGCCCGGCAACGTCGAGGAGCTGATCGACGTGCTGGCCCGCCGGGCGGCGGCCGGGGAGCGGCTGATGCGGTCGCTGTCGGACCGGCAACGCGAGGAACTGGCCGGGCTGATGCGCCAGTCCCTCGGCGACCGGCTCGCCGGCGAGCTGACCCAGCTCGACGGTCACCTGCGGTCGCTGCGCCCCGACCTCAACTGGCAGCGGGGCGACCGGGTCCGCGGCGACCAGCCGCTCGGCTACGGCGAGGCGGCCGGCGCGCTCGACGAGATCGCCGAGCTGGACGAGCTGCTCGACTCCCTCGACCAGGACCAGCCCGGCGCCTCCCTGGACGACGTGGACGTCGACGCGGTGGCCCGGACGCTGGGCCGCGACGCCGCCGACGACGTACGCCGGTTGCGCGACCTGGAACGGGAGCTACGCCGCCAGGGCTGGGTGAGCCGGGACGCGGACGGGCTGACGCTCAGCCCGAAGGCGCTGCGCCGGCTCGCCGGCACCGCGCTGCGACGGGTCTTCGCCGACCTGACGGCCGGGCCGCGCGGCCAGCACGACCTGCGCTCGGCCGGGGCGGCCGGCGAGGTGAGCGGCGGCTCCCGCCCCTGGGAGTACGGCGACGAGCAACCCCTCGACGTGGTGCGCACGCTGACCCGCGCGGTCCGCCGGGCCGGCACCGGAGTGCCGGTGCAGCTCGCGGTCGAGGACTTCGAGGTGGTGGAGACCGAACGGCGGGCGTCCGCGGCGGTGGTGCTCTGCGTCGATCTGTCATACTCGATGATCTCGCAGGGGCGCTGGGGTCCGATGAAGCAGACCGCGCTGGCCCTGTCGCACCTGATGGCGACCCGGTTCCCGCAGGACGCGCTGCAGATCATCGGCTTCGGGCGGGAGGCGATGCCGCTGACCCAGCAGGAGCTGGCGGCGGCGGAGCCGGACATGCAGCAGGGCACCAACCTCCAGCACGCGTTACGGCTGGCCGGCCGGCACCTGCGCCGCCACCCCGGCGCCGAGCCGGTGGTGCTCGTGGTCACCGACGGCGAGCCCACCGCGCACCTGGACCCGGAGGACGGGGAGGCGTACTTCAACTGGCCGCCGCTGCCGGAGACCATCTCGGCGACGATCCGCGAGGTGGACCGGCTGACCCGGTACGGGGCCACGCTCAACCTGTTCATGCTCGGCGACGACCCGGGGCTGCGCCGGTTCGTGGACGCGGTGGCCCGCCGGTCGGGCGGCCGGATGTTCACCCCCGACCTGAACGACCTGGGCGAGTACGTCGTCTCCGACTACCTCCGCGCCCGCCACGGCCGCCGCTGACCCCGCCACCCGCGCCACTCCGCCGCGATCCCGCGTCGCCGCGACCCCGCAGATTCACGGAAAGTGTGCTCATCGCGCGCCGAATGGCCACGCTTTCCGTGAATCTGCGGGGCGGGGTGGGGTGGGTGGGACCCGTCTGGGTGAACCGGGTGGGGTAGTTGGGGTGCGGGCGGTGGCGGCGAGGGTTGGATGCGGGCATGGACGAGGTGGACGCCGTCGCGCTGCGGCGGGCGTACGACGAGTTGCTCGCGGAGGTGGACGCGGGCGGGTTCGGGCCGCCGCCGGAGGGCGAGCTGAGCGCCGAGCAGATCGTGGCGCACCTCGCCGCCAACGACGAGCTGATGAGCGAGGCTTCCGAGGCGGTGCTGGCCGGGTCGCCGTTCGCGTACTACGACCTGGACGCCGTCCACCGCCCGCAGCTCGATGCGTTGGTGTCCGAGTGCGGCGGGCTGGACGGGCTGGCCGTCCTGCTCCGGGCCACCAGCCGGAAACTGTGCTCGCTTGCGGAGCGGCTCGGTCCGGCCGCGGAGACGCCTGTGGAGACCGTGCTGCGCGAGGGCTTCGACCTCGACGTGGACGAATCGTTGCCCTGGGGGCGGGCCATGGACCTGCACATCCGGGTGCACCTGCCGATGCACCTGGCCCAGCTCCGCGCCCTACGTCGCCAGCCCCACCTGGCCTGAGACCGGAACCGGGGCCGAGGGCGCGCGGAAGGTGCGGCGGTAGGCGGTCGGGGACACGCCCACCCGGGTGTGGAAGTGCTGGCGCAGGGCGGCGGTGGTGCCGAAGCCGGCGTCGCGGGCGATCCGGTCGACGCTCAGGTCGGTGCTCTCCAGCAGCACCCGGGCGTGTTCGGTGCGTTGCTGGAGCAGCCACTGCGCCGGGCTGAGCCCGGTCTCGGAGCGGAAGTGCCTGGTGAACGTGCGGACGCTCATCCGCGCGTGCGCGGCCAGCTCACGCAGCGCGACAGGTTCGTGCAGCCGCTGCCGCGCCCACTCCCGGGTGTTCGCGGTCCCGGTCTGCGCGGCCCGGGGTACCGGCCGTTCGATGTACTGCGCCTGGCCGCCGTCGCGCCACGGCGGTACGACGCAACGCCGGGCCGCCCGGTTGGCCACCGCGCTGCCGTGGTCGGTCCGGATCACGTGCAGGCAGAGGTCGACGCCGGCGGCCACCCCGGCCGAGGTGAGCACCCGGCCGTCGTCGACGAAGAGCACGTCGGGGTCGAGCCGTACGCCGGGGTGCAGCCGGCGGAAGCGCGACGCGTAGGCCCAGTGGGTGGTGGCGGGCCGGCCGTCGAGCAGGCCGGCGGCGGCGAGCACGAACGCGCCGGTGCAGATGGACATGATGCGGGCGCCCCGGTCGTGGGCGGCGCGCAGCGCGGTCGCCACCTCGGCGGCCACCGTGCCGTCGGTGAGCGGCGGGCCCGCGTGGATGCCGGGAACGATCACCGTGTCGGCGGTTTCCAGCAGGTCGAGCCCGTGGTCGGGGAGCGCCTGGAAGCCGGCGGTGGTGCGCACCGGCCGGCCGCCCGCGGTGCAGGTGGTGACCGCGTACAGCGGGGTCCGGTCCTCGGTGCGGGCGGCGCCGAGGACCTGCGCCGGGGTGCCGAGGTCGAGGGCGACCACGCCGTCCAGGGCGAGGACGGCGACGCGGTGCGGTACGACGGGCATGGCCCGATTATTGCGCACGATGGCTTTCCGGCCACTCGTCCCGCACGCCCCGGCGTCCGAGACTCGGTGGGTGAGAAGACTCCATCCGGCCTGGCTCGTCGCCGCGGTCGCCTTCGTGGCCCTGGTCGGTGCCGCCGGCTTCCGCGCCACCCCCGGGGTGCTGCTGCACCCGTTGCACGCCGAGTTCGGCTGGCCGCTCGCCACCATCTCCGCCGCCGTCTCGGTTAACCTGCTGCTCTACGGCCTCACCGCCCCGTTCGCCGCCGCGCTTATGGACCGGTTCGGGATCCGCCGGGTGGTGGCCGGCGCGCTGCTGCTGGTGGCGGCCGGCAGCGGCCTGACCGTGGCGATGACCGAGAGCTGGCAGCTCATCCTCTGCTGGGGTGTGCTGGTCGGGCTGGGCACCGGCTCGATGGCGCTCGCCTTCGTGGCGACGGTCACCGGGCGCTGGTTCGTCAGGCGTCGTGGCCTGGTGACGGGCGTGCTCACCGCCGGCGGCGCGGCCGGTCAGCTCGTGTTCCTTCCGCTGCTCGCGGTGCTGGTGCGCGATCACGGCTGGCGCGCGGCGGCACTCGTCGTCGCCGGGGCCGCGCTCGCCGTCGTACCCCTCGTGGTGTGGTTGCTGCGCGAGCACCCGGCGGACCTCGGTCTTCCCGCCTACGGCGGGACCGGGGTCGTCCCGCCGGCCGGGGCGGAGGGCGGCGCGGCGGCCCGCGCGGTCGGCGCGCTCGCCGCCGCCGCGCGGACCCGGCCGTTCTGGCTGCTCGCGGGCGGCTTCGCGATCTGCGGCGCGACCACGAACGGGCTTGTGGGTACGCACTTCGTGCCGGCCGCGCACGACCACGGCATGCCGGAGACGACCGCCGCCGGCCTGCTCGCCCTGGTCGGGCTCTTCGACATCGTCGGCACGGTGGCCTCCGGCTGGCTGACCGACCGGGTCGACAGCCGGCTGCTGCTCGGTGCCTACTACGCGCTGCGCGGGGCGTCGCTGCTGGTGCTGCCGAGCCTGTTCGCCGGCTCGGCCCGGCCGAGCATGCTCGTCTTCATCGTGTTCTACGGGCTGGACTGGGTGGCGACCGTGCCGCCGACCGTGGCGTTGTGCCGGGAGTGGTTCGGCGCGTCCGGCGCGGTCGTGTTCGGCTGGGTGTTCGCCGCGCACCAGGCGGGCGCCGCGGTGGCGGCGACCGGCGCCGGCCTGGTCCGGGACCGGCTCGGCGACTACGCGGTGGCCTGGTACGTGGCCGGCGCGCTGTCGATCGGCGCGGCCGGGCTCTCCCTGTTGCTGCGTCGGCGGGGCACGACGGCGGCGTTCGTGCTGCCGGTGGCGGCCGGCCGGCGGGCCTGGAGCTATCGGGGCTGACCGGTCAGCCGAGCGCCCACTGCTGCTCGGCGGCGCCGCCGCACGGGGCCTGTTCGAGTTCCCGCCCGGCTTCGGTGCCGGCGTCGTCGACCTGCGCGCACTTGCCGCTGTGCGCGGCGACCAGGAGCACCGGGCCGGCGCCTGTCGGGTTGAGCTTCCACTGCTGGTTGGCCTGCCCGTTGCAGGACCACTGCTGCACGTCGGCGCCGTCGTCGGTGCGCGCCTCGTTGACGTCGAGGCACTTGCCGCTTGCCGCGTTCACGAGCAGGTAGGTGTCGGCGGTGACGGGCGTGACCACCCACTGCTGCTCCGGCCCGCCGGTGCAGTCGGCGAGCGCGGCCTGCGCGCCCTCCGGGTCGTCGCCTGTGACACCGACGCAGCGCCCGGACGGCACGCCGCGGATCACCCTCGGGGTGGCCACCGGCGTGGCCGGCGTGGTCGGCGCCGCGCTCGGCGAGGGCGACGGCGCGGCCTCCGTGGTGGGCGGCGGCGCCGGACTCGACTCGCTCTCCGCCGGGGTCGGCGCGGCTGCCGCCGGCACCACCGCCCGGTCGGCCCCGCCGCCGAGCACGCCGGTGGCGAAGAACACTCCCAGGAGTACGCCGACCAGGGCGACGCCGAGCGCGATCCGCATCAGCGGGTCCGGTGGCAGCCGGACGCCGCGCGTGCGACGGGCGCCGTAGACGGTGCCGGACGGGTCGGAGCGCGGGTCGGCCATGGGGGCATCCTGACCCACCGGGCCGCCGAGGGCCAGTCGCCCCGGCGGGCGGGTGGGCTCGGGCTGGGGCTCGGGCCAATAACATCCCACGAATTGTCGGGGCCGGGCGTAAGGTGCTCTCATGCGAGCTGTCCGTGATCATGAACGGGCGGTGGGCACGCTGCGGCGGTCCTACGCCGCGGTGCCCGCCGGCGAAACCGTACGGTTGGCAAAGCAGACCTCGAACCTCTTCCGCCCGCGATCCGCGCCCCGCACGCCGGGGCTGGACGTGAGCGGGCTCACCGGTGTGCTCGCCGTGGACCCGGCGGCCCGCACCGCCGACGTGCAGGGCATGTGCACCTATGAGGACCTGGTCGACGCGACGCTGCCGCACGGGTTGATGCCGCTTGTCGTGCCGCAACTACGCACGATCACACTTGGCGGCGCGGTGACCGGGCTGGGCATCGAGTCCACCTCCTTCCGCAACGGACTGCCCCACGAGTCGGTCCTGGAGATGGACATCCTCACCGGGGCGGGAGAGCTCATCACCACCCGTCCGCAGGGTGAGCACGCCGACCTGCACCGCGCGTTCCCCAACTCGCTTGGCAGCCTCGGCTACGCCACCCGGCTGCGCATCGAGCTGCAACCGGTCCGCCGGCACGTGGCGCTGCGCAACATCCGGTTCACCCGGCTGGAGGAGCTTGTCGACGCGATCGGCGAGGTGGTCGCCACGGGCGCCTGGGCCGGTGAGCCGGTCGACGCCATGGACGGGGTGATGTTCAGCCCCGGCGAGTCCTACCTGGTGCTCGGCGCGTTCACCGACGAGCCCGAGGGCCGCCCGTCCGACTACACCGGCCAGGAGATCTACTACCGCTCGCTGCGCCGCCGCACCCGCGACGTGCTCAGCGCGTACGACTATCTCTGGCGGTGGGACACCGACTGGTTCTGGTGCTCGTCCGCGTTCGGGGTGCAACATCCGGTGGTCCGGCGGCTCTGGCCGCAGCGCTACCGGCGCAGCGACGTCTACCACCGGATCGTGCGGCTGGAGCACCGGCACCAGGTGGCCGCCCGGGTCGACAGGTGGCGGGGCCGGCCGGCGCGCGAGCGCGTGGTGCAGGACGTGGAGATCCCGCTGGCGCGCACGCCCGAGTTCCTGCGCTGGTTCGCGGGCAACGTGAAGATGGACCCGGTATGGCTCTGCCCGCTGCGGTTGCGTGAGCCGGCCGGCCCGGGATCGGCCCGGGCCTGGCCGTTGTATCCGCTCCAGCCGGGCGAAACCTATGTGAACATCGGCTTCTGGGGAAGTGTGCCGATCGCGGCGGGCGCCGCCGACGGGGATGTGAACCGGCAGATCGAGCACATGGTGTCGGAGACGGGCGGCCACAAGTCGCTCTACTCCGACGCGTACTACGACCGGGCCGCGTTCGACCGGCTCTACGGCGGGGAGACCTGGCGCGCCGTGAAGGACCGCTACGACCCGGATCACCGACTCACCGGACTGTACGAGAAGGCGGTATCCCGAGCATGAGTCTGACCGACCGAACACCAGGGGCGGCGAGCGCCCCCGCCGGCCCGCCGTCGGGCGGGCGGCGCACCGGACCCACAGTCGCGGACGTGATCCGCGCCGTCACCAGCGGCGACCTGCCGGTCCGGGTCACCGCGTACGACGGCAGCGAGGTGGGCCCGGCCGACGCCGGAATCACCCTGTCGATCCGCACCGAGCGGGGCCTGTCCTACCTGCTCACCGCGCCCGGTGACCTGGGCATGGCGCGGGCCTACGTCAGCGGTGACCTGGGCCTCGACGGCGTGCACCCGGGCGACCCGTACGAGGCGTTGCGGGTGCTCAAGGACGAGATGCCGCTGCGGATGCCGCCGGTGGCCGACGCGCTGGCCCTGGTCAAGGGGCTGGGCTGGGAGCGGCTGCGACCTCCGCCGCCCCCGCCGCAGGAGGCGGCGCCGCGCTGGCGGCGGGTGATGTCGGGCCTGCGCCACTCGCGGGTCCGGGACAGCACGGCGATCTCCCACCACTACGACGTGTCGAACGCCTTCTACGAGAAGGTGCTCGGGGCGTCCATGACGTACACCTGCGCGGTCTTCCGCAGCCCGGGTGACACGCTGGAGGAGGCGCAGCGGTCCAAGTACGACCTGGTCGCCGGCAAGCTGGCGCTCAAGCCGGGGATGCGGCTGTTGGATGTCGGCTGCGGCTGGGGCGGCATGGTCCGGCACGCGGCCCGGGAGTACGGCGTCAAGGCGCTCGGCGTGACGCTGTCCAGGGCGCAGGCGGAGTGGGCGCAGGCCGCGATCGAGCGGGAGGGGCTCGGCGATCTCGCCGAGGTGCGGCACCTCGACTACCGGGACGCGCCGCGTGAGCAGTTCGACGTGATCTCCTCGATCGGCTTGACCGAGCACATCGGGGTGCGCAACTACCCGGCCTACTTCGGCGCGCTGAAGTCCCGGCTCAAGCCCGGTGGGCGGTTGCTCAACCACTGCATCACCCGCGCGGACAACCGCGCCCCGCACCGCTCCGGCGCGTTCATCGACAGGTACGTCTTCCCGGACGGCGAGCTGGCCGGTCCGGGGCGGCTGATCAGTGAGATCCACGACGCCGGGTTCGAGGTGCACCACGAGGAGAACCTGCGCCAGCACTACGCGCTGACGCTTGCCGGCTGGTGCCGCAACCTGGTCGACAACTGGGACTTCTGCGTGAACGAGGTCGGCACGGGCACCGCCCGGGTGTGGGGCCTCTACATGGCCGGCTCCCGGATGGCGTTCGAGCGCAACGGCATCCAGTTGCACCAGGTGCTCGCCACGCACAACGGCCCGGAGGGGGTCAACGGTTACCCGTTGCGTCCCGACTGGACGCCCTGACCCGTACCGACGAAAGGCCGCGCGGACCGCGCGGCCTTTCGTCGAACCTATTGACAAAGAAGTTTTGTACGTACAAACTGATTTTGCCATGAGAGACGTCCTGTACCTGGAAGAACGTGAGCAGGCCGAAGTCCTGCTCAAGCCGCAGCGCATCGAGGTGCTGCGGCAACTCGCCGAGCCCCGCACCTGCACCGAGGTCGCGGCCCGGCTGGAGCAGACGCCGCAGCGCGTCTACTACCACGTCAAGCAGCTGGTCGCGGCCGGGCTGGCCGAGCAGGTCGCCGAACGGCGGGTGCGCGGCATCAACGAGGGCATCTACCAGGCCGTCGCCCGGTCCTACTGGCTCTCCCCCCGACTGGTCGGCCGGATCGGCGGCGCCCGCCGGGCGCGCGACGAACTGAGCCTCGGCTACCTGCTCGACCTGATGGAAGAGGTCCAGGCGGACATCGCCGCGCTTGACCGCGCCGCCCCCGAACTGCCGTCGATCGGCGTCTCCGGCGAGATCCGGGTGCCCGCCGAGCGGCGCCAGGAATTCCTGCACGACCTGCAGACGACGCTGCAGGACCTGTTCACCCGCTACGGCGGCGCCGAGGGAGACGCCTTCAAACTCGCCGTGGCGTGCTACCCGAAAGGTGACAACCATGAGTGACCCGATGACCGTCCGCGCCCGTCTCGCCGCCGATGCGGCGACCGTCCGCCGGGCCCTGACCGACCCGGCCGAGCTGCGCGTGTGGCTGGCCGAGCACGCCGAGGTCGACCTGCCCCGGCGGTACGAGTTCTGGGGCCGTTTCACACCCGAGGGCGACGCGCCACACCAGCGACTGCTGCACGCCGACGACAAGACGCTGCGCTTCGCCTGGACGCTCGACGGCGTCGAGACCACCACCGAGTTCGAGCTGGCGCCCGACGGCGAGGCCACGCTGCTGACGCTGCGGCAGAGCCACTTCACCTTCGCCGAGGCGATGGACGGCAGCACCATCCGGGGCGCGCTCCAGACGTTCTGGGCGCTGTCGATCGCCAACCTCAACGCCCACCTGGAAGGGCGGACGCTGCTGCCGCGCACCGACTTCACCTCGACCGACCTGCGCGGCGAGCTGCTGATCGACGCGCCGATGGACAAGGTGTGGACCTCGCTCACCGACTCCGAGCAGGCAAGCGCGTGGTTCGGCTACCCGATCGGCATCGAGCCGTGGGAGGGTGGCCGCTACGCGATGGGCGGCTTCGACAGCGGCTACGCGGCCAAGGTGCTCGACGTGACGCCGGGCCGGGCCATCTCGATCGACTGGGGGCCGACCGGCGTGACCAACTGGGAGCTGGCCGAGTCCGGCGGCCGGACGAAGCTGACGTTCGTGCAGTCCGGCTTCGACGAGGGCAACCCCCCGTACGCGGCCTGGAGCGGCACCGTGGCGGGCCTGGCCGAGCTGCGCCGCTTCCACGAACTCCCCACCTGGCACCCCATCTGGCTCTGAGGTGTAAGGCGGGGGCCCCGCTTAACGCATTCGGTAGAGGCGGGGGCCCCGCTTAACACCTGCCGCGGGTGGGTAATGGCGGGCGATGTTCTTCATCTTCGGGCTGCGCACCAAGGTCGACCGGTCCGGCGTCGTCACCCAGGTCTGCCGGCACTGCGGGAACCAGGCCGCACAGGTGATCACCCGGCGGGTCACCAAGTTCAGCCTCTTCTTCGTCCCGCTGATCCCGGTACGCACCCGCTACGCGCAGCAGTGCACGTTCTGCGGCGCCCAGTACGACATCTCCCGCGCCGACGCCGAGCGCCTCCCGGTCGGCTGACCGTGACCAACTTCCTCTGCTGGCTGATCGGCCGGTCACCGGTCGCCGCGCCCGCCGTCCCGGTCCACACCGCCGCCCGGCCGTCGTGCACGCCCGGCCGCCGGCACCGTCGCCGCCGCCGGCCGGTGGCGGGCGCGTCGTCCCCGCGTTCCCCCTGGAACCGCTCCGCCGACCGTTGACCCGGCCCGGCGGGTGTTAAGCGGGGCCCCCTCCTCTACCGGAGGCGTTAAGCGGGGGCCCCTCCTTACACTCCAGGGGTGGAAGATCGGCTGGGGGAGATTCGGGGTGGGGGGCCGCCGCGGCGGCACAACGCCCGCACCATCGCCGCGCTTACCGGCAACCCCGGTTGCACCCGGCGCGCCGTGCTGGACAGCGCCGGGGCGGACAAGCCGGCGCTCGCCGAGCGGCTGGGCTTCCCGGCCCGGTTCGGGCAGTCCCGTTTCGCGATCACCCGCGGCAACGCGTTCGAGGCGCAGGTCAAGGCGGACGGTGGGGTGGAGCTGTTGCGCCTGGTGGCGGAGCGGCTCGGCGTACCGGTGCCGGCGGGCGCGACGTGGACCGACCTCGGTGGCGACGACGACCGGCCGGAGCGGTCCCGGGTGGCGTTGACCGCGGGCGGTGACGGCCCGGCGTTGTTCGACCATCCGCTGCTCGGGCTGGAGGTGGCCGGCCGGCGGGTGCACCTGGAGCCGGACCTGGTGGCCGCCCGGCTCGGCGGCCGGTTCCACGTCGTGGAGATCAAGTCGTTCCCGGTGATCGACGGGCAGGCCGACCCGGCGAAGGTGGCCGCCGCCGCCATCCAGTCCGCCGTCTACGTGCTGGCGCTGCGCGAGCTGCTCGCCGCCGAGGGACACGACCCGGAGCTGGTCTCGCACGAGGTGGTGCTGATCTGCCCGCGCGACTTCGCCAACCGGCCGGTGGCGAGCCTGCTCGACGTGCGCGGACAACTGTTGGTGCTGCGCCGCCAACTGGCCCGGATGGCCCGCGTCGACGACCTGCTGGCCGCCGTGCCGGCCGGCTTCACCGCCGACCCGGCGGCCGATCCGGACACGCTTGCCGCCGCGCTGCACGAGGTGCCGGCCCGGTACGCGCCGGAGTGCCTGGCGGCCTGCGAGCTTGCCTACTTCTGCCGGCACGAGGCGCGCGGACAGACCGGGGCGTTGGGCCGGCCGGTCCGCGAGGCGCTCGGCGGTGTGGTCGAGGTGGCCGACGTGCTGGCGCTCGCCGACGGCGTACGCGCCCCCGAGCCGGAGCAGGCGGAGGCCGCCGCGCTGCTGCGGGCCGCCGCGCGCCTGCGCGCCGAGGCCCTCACCGGAAACCCCGCGTGAGTACGCCCCGAAGCGCGCGCCGGTCGACAACCGGGTCTCGCGTCGGGGGCCTGCGGTGAGCACGCTGCGCGCGTTGGCCCGGGCGCGGGCGGTCGCCACCGGGCGGGCGCAGCCGGTGGCCACGGTCCGGCACCTGCACCTGTCGGAGCGGCCACTGGTGCTGGTGCCGTTGGCGCTGGCCGGTGAGGCGAACGCCCCGCTGGCCGCCCTGGTCGGCGCCGCGCCGGAGGTGGCCCGGCTGCTTGTCGTGCCGCAGCCCCGCAACCGGGACCAGCGTTTCGCCTTCGCCGCCGAGCTGGCCGGTGTCGTCCTGCCCTACCTGGACTCGTTCCGCGGCGTGACCGAGGCGGTGGCGGTGGACCGGGGCCGGGACGTCCGTCACCGGTACGTCGACGCCCCGCAGTTGCTGGTGCCCAACCCGGCCGGGGTCACGTTCCTGCGGCTGTTCGGCCGGTCCACCCGGTTCCGCCGTCCGGACGGCGACCACCCGGTGCACCCGTCGGTGCCGCTGCTCGGCCGTTGGCTGACCTTCTTCGCCGAGCGCGCCGAGCAACCCGGCTCGTCGGCCTTCATGGCACTTACCGAGGCGCTGACCCTGCACTGGGCCACCGGGCAGAGCGCGGTGGAGGATCTGCACCTGCCGGCGGTGCTGGGCTGGCTCGACCCGCCGCCGGGACTCACCGGCGCCGAGGCGGCGGCCCGGGCCGAGGACCCGGCGTCGTGCCCGCCGGCCGGGCCGGCCACCGCTCCGGACTTCGACAACCACCTGCTCGCCCCGGCGATCGAGGCGTACGCCGGGACCGAGGGCGATCCGACCGCTCGCGCCGCGGCGTACGACGAGCTTGTCGGACTTGTACGCGACCAGCTCACACCTACCTGGGAGCTGATGTGGCGCGGCGTCGGGCTGCTGCGGGCGCTGCCGCCGGGCGCGCGGGTGGCCGGCCGTTGGGCCGGGGACCGGGACGCGTTCACCGCCCACGCCGAGCACGTCGACGCCGGCGGCGGTCCGCAGCCGCGCCGGGACGGCGCGGTGGCGGCGGCGCTGCGGTTGCAGCGGCTGGAGCGGGCGCTGACCGCGTGGGCGGTGCAGCGGGCGTACGACGATCCGCTGGTGATGGCCGAGCACCGGCTGGCCGGGGAGGCGTTCGTGGGCGAGGTGACGCTTGCCGACCCGAAGCGGGTGGACGACTCGGGGAAGCGGCAGGTGCTGCGTCCCCGGATCCAGGTGGTGACGACCGAGCCGGTGCCGATGCCGGTGGGCGCGACACTGTGGTCGCCGGCCCGTCCGGGGCAGAAGGCAACTGTGGTGTTCGTGACCCCGGGCGGTGACGGCAAGACCGAGGTGGTGGTGGAGCTGTCCGGCGGGATGGGGCGCGGGCTGACCGCGCCGGCGGGCAGCGTGCCGGAGGTGGGGGAGCGGATCTGCCTGACCAGCCTGTCGGACGGCTTCCTGCCGGGCGGCGCGTTCCCGGCGCCGGAGGAGACACCGTGGACGCACGGCGGGCCGCCGGGTGCGGCGGAGGCGTGGTCCTGAGTGGTTGCCGCTGGGTGGGACGGCCCGCGTCACGTCCGGTGACCGACACCCCACGACTCTGGCGGCGGCACCCGGCGCTGACTAGGCTTGCGCCGTTCGTCGTCCGCCGTCCGGTCCTCGCCGCCGAGGGCGCACGTCTGGAAGAGAGCCGGAGCGCATCGTTGTCCCCCCGCACGACGTGAGCCTCGCCGCCGCGGCGCCGGCTCGTCCATCGCTCGCCGGCCGTGTCGGATTCGTCGCGGCTGCCGTCGTCGTACTCGGGGAGATGATCTGGCTGGTCGCCGGCCTGCCCGGGGCGGCCCTGGTGAGCGACCTCGGCGCGATGGCGGTGTCGAGCTGGGCGGCGGTGCTCTGCGTCGGCGCGGCCCGCCGACACCCGGTCACGTTGCGGCGGTTCTGGGCGCTGCTCGCCGCCACCATGATGCTTGCCGCCATGGGACGTACGGTGTGGACGGTCGAGCGGCTCGGCGGGATCGAGCTGCCCCACACGCCGCTTGTCGGCGGTCTCTTCACCGCCGGGATCGTCACCGGCACCGCCGCGCTGCTCTTCTCCCGGGCCGGCGGGCGCAGCCTGATCGGGCAGGCCCGCACGCTGCTCGACGGCGTGATCGTCGCGTTGGCCCTCATCCCGGTCGGCTGGGTGGTGGTGTTCCGCGACCTCGCCGACTCCGACGTGTCCGACCCGCTGCGCACGTTCGGGCTGCTCTACCCGATGTTCGACCTGATGCAGCTCACCATTCTGGTGGCGGTCGCCGGGCCGGGCCGCCCGATGTGGCGCGCGCTCACCGTGATCGGCGCCGGCCTGGCGATCCGGGCCGGCGCCGACGCGGTCTACGTCTCCCTCGTCGCGCACGGCAACTACGCCCCGGGGCATCCGGTCGACGTCTGCTGGCCGCTGAGCTACCTGCTTGTCGGCCTGGCCACCCGCTACCCGCCGCCGGGCTGCGGTGACGGGGAGGACGACGCCGGTGAGTCGCCGCTGCCGCCGTGGTGGCGGGTCGCTCTGCCGTACCTGCCGGTCGGCGGTGCGATCGTGGCGGTGATGCTGTCCCGGCGACCCACCGGGCAGACCCCGCACCTGGTCTTCGTCGGCATGATGGCGCTGCTCGGGGTGCTCGCGCTGCGACAGGGACTGGCCGCGAACGAGAACCTGCGGCTGGTCGCCCGGCTGCGCCGGCTGGCCTACTCCGACCAGCTCACCGGCCTGCCCAACCGGCTGACCTTCATCCGGCGGCTGCGCCGCGGGCTGCGCCGGGGCGGCCCGGTCGCCGTGGTGCTGCTCGACCTGGACGGCTTCAAGCAGGTGAACGACCGGTTCGGGCACGCCGCGGGGGACCGGCTGCTCACCACCACGGCGGAGCGCATGCGGGATGCGATCGGCCCGGACGGGATGATCGCCCGGCTCGGCGGCGACGAGTTCGCCGTGCTTGTCGACGGCGACCGCCCGGTGTCGCCCGAGCGGCTCGCCGTCCGGCTGCTCGCCGCCCTCGAACCGCTGCCCGGCGAGGAGGATCTCGGCGTCCACCCGTCGGCAAGCATCGGCATCGCCGAGTTCGGCCCGCAGCACAGCTCGCACACCGACCTGCTGCGCGACGCCGACATCGCCATGTACGCGGCGAAGGCGGCCGGCAAGTCGGCGTACCGGACGTGCACGCCGGAGCTTCGCGAGTCGGCGGTCAGCCGGGCCGAGCTGATCGCCGACCTGCGCCGCGCGGTCGACGAGGGTCAACTGCTGATGGAGTTCCAGCCCATCGTCGACCTGGCCACCGGCACGGTACGCAGCGCCGAGGCGCTGGTCCGCTGGCGGCATCCCCGGCTCGGCGTGCTCACCCCGGCGAGGTTCCTGCCGCTGGCCGAGGAGACCGGGCTCATCCTGGCCATCGACAGGTGGGTGATCCACGAGGCGTGCCGGGCCGCCGCGACCTGGCGGGAGCGCGCGCCCGAGGTGACCGTGGCGGTGAACATCGCCGCCGCCCACCTGTGCCGGCCCGACCTGATCGCCACCGTCACCGGCGCGATGGGCGCGGCCGGCCTGCCGCCTCGGGCGCTCACGCTCGAACTCACCGAGTCGGCCCTGATCGAGGGCAGCGAGGCGGTGCTCGACCGGCTGGCGCAGCTCCGTGACCTGGGCATCCGCATCGCCATCGACGACTTCGGCACCGGCTACTCCTCGCTGAGCTACCTGCACCGGATCCCCGCCACCGATTTGAAGATCGACCGTTCCTTCGTGTCCCGGTTGGATGCCGGCGACGCCCGCGCGTATGCCACGGTGGAGATGGTCAACCGGCTGGCCGGCGCGTTCGACCTGGCGGTGGTGGCCGAGGGGGTGGAGACCGGCGCGCAGCACGCGGCGGTCACCGCGATCGGCTGCCGGCAGGGTCAGGGCTGGCGGTACGGCCGTCCGACCGCCCTGCCCGACCTGCTCCCCACGCTGGTCCCCGAGAAGATTTCCGGGTGACTTGACCCTCACGCTGCGGGAGGCGGGAGCCTTGGTGGCGGAAGGGAGGGGAACCATGGCATACACGGTGGGACACGTGGCACGGGCGGCCCGGGTGACGGTCCGCACGCTGCACCACTACGACGAGATCGGGTTGCTGCGGCCGAGCGGGCGTACGCCGGCGGGCTACCGCCGCTACGACGACGCGGACCTGGACCGCCTGCAGCTCATCCGCTACTACCGCGAGCTGGGGTTCCCGCTGGACGAGATCGCCGAGATCCTGGACGACCCGCACGCCGACCCGGCGGCGCACCTGCGCCGGCAGCACGAGCTGCTGTCCGGGCGGATCGGCAAGCTCCGGGAGATGGTGGCAGCGATCGAGCACGCGATGGAGGCGAGGAAGTTGGAGATCAGGTTGACGCCGGAGGAGCGGTTCGAGGTGTTCGGGGACTTCAACCCGGACGACCACGCCGAGGAGGCCCAGCAGCGCTGGGGTGACACGGAGGCGTACCGGCAGTCGCAGGAGCGGGCCAGCCGCTACTCGAAGGAGGACTGGCTGCGCAACAAGGAGGTGAACGAGGACTGGGGCCGGCGGTTCGCCGCGCTGATGGAGTCGGGCGCGCCGGCCGACGGGCCGGAGGCGATGGCGCTGGCCGAGGAGCACCGGCAGCTCATCACCGAGTGGTGGTACGACTGCCCGCTGGAGCTCCACACCGGCCTGGCCGACATGTACGTGGCGGACCCGCGGTTCACCGCGTACTTCGAGGCGATCCGGCCCGGGATGGCGGCCTTTCTGAACGAGGCGATCCACGCCAACGCGATCAGCCGGGCCTGAGCCCGGCATCGCCGGCACGCCTGGCACGATGGCCGGATGCTCATCGTCGCGGGTACCCTCTACGTCGATCCGGCCCGGCGGGACGCCTACCTGGCGTTCTGCGCGGACGCCGTCCGCGCTGCCCGCGCCGCCCCCGGTTGCGTCGACTTCGCGGTCAGCGCCGACCTGGTCGAGCCGGGCCGGATCAACGTGTACGAGCGGTGGGAGTCCGACGAGCAGTTGCTCGCGTTCCGGGGTTCCGGGCCGGACGCCGAGCAGGTCACGGCGATCCTCGGCGCCGAGGTGCACAAGTTCCGCATCTCCGGCGTCGAGGCCGCCTGACCGCCGTTGGGCGTCTTGGTCACCGCCGACCGCGCTCCGTGGGTCGGTCCCACCCCTTCGCGCCCACCTCATCGGCTGTCCGTCCGGCAGCGGATGCTTCGGCCTCCCTTTAGAGCTGAGTCGTTGGTGATATCAGCTCTAAAGGCAGTCGCGGGCGGACAATCGCCCAGGCGGCAGGCGCGGGCGGTGGCCGGCCCTGGCCCCGCCCCCGGCCCGGCGGGCTAGACGAAGACGTCGAGCAGGAGGACGCCGAGGAAGCCGACCACCGAGATGATGGTCTCCATCACCGACCAGCTCTTGATGGTCTGCCCGACGGTCAGGCCGAAGTATTCCTTGACCAGCCAGAAGCCGGCGTCGTTGACGTGCGAGAAGAACAGCGACCCGCAGCCGATCGCCAGGGCCAGCAGCGCCACCTCGGGGCCCTGGAGCGTGGCGGCGAGCGGCGCGACGATGCCGGCGGCGGTGATCGTGGCGACGGTGGCCGAGCCGGTGGCGACCCGGATGCCGACCGCGACGAGCCAGCCGAGCAGCAGCGGCGACAGGTTGGCGCCCTCGGCGGCGTCGGCGACCAGGTTGCCCACGCCGGCGTCGACGAGCACCTGCTTGAACCCGCCGCCGGCGGCGACGATCAGCAGGATGCCGGCGATCGCCGGCAGCGAACCGCCCAGGAAGCCGGAGACCTGGCTGCGACTGAAGCCGGTCCGGTAGCCCAGGAAGATCATGGCGAAGATGACGCCGGCGAGCAGGGCGACGATCGGGGTGCCGGCGATGTCGAGCGCCTTGCGGCCGGCGGTGCCCTCGTCGAGGGTCAGTTCGCCGATGGCCCGCAGCAGCATGAGCGCCACCGGCAGCAGCACGGTGACCACGGCGGCCCAGAGCGCCGGCGCGCGGCGGGAGCGCGGTCCGACCGGCTCGTCGATCGACGCGCCGGGACGGCCGGCGCCGGGGTTGATCAGGTCGTCCTCGGTGACCAGGTCGCCGTCGGCGTCGACCCGGCCGTCGCCGGGGCGGGTGGGGCTGCGGTCAGCGGCGACCGCGACGTCGCGCCGGGTGGGCAGCAGCGCCTCCGGCGCGGTCGCCGGCACGTACCGGGCGATGAAATTGCCGAAGACCGGACCGGCGATGATCACCGTGGGGATCGCCACCAGCAGGCCGAAGGCGAGGGTCTGACCGAGGTTGGCGCCGAGCGCGTCGATCGCGACGAGCGGGCCCGGGTGCGGCGGCACCAGGCCGTGCAGCACCGACAGGCCGGCAAGCGCCGGGATGCCGATCTTCATCAGCGGCACGTCGACCCGGCGGGACACCAGCAGCACGATCGGCACCAGCAGCACCACGCCGACCTCGAAGAAGAGCGGCAGGCCGATGAGCGCGGCCACACCGGCCATGGCCCAGGGCAGCGCGCCACCGGTGACCCGGGCGACCACCCGTTCGACGATGCTGTCCGCCCCGCCCGACTCGGCCAGCATGCCACCGATCATCGCGCCGAGCGCGATCAGCAGGCCGACGCCGCCGACCGTGGAGCCGACCCCACCGCTGAACGAGGCGACGATCTTGTCGGCGGCGACGCCGGCGACCACGCCGAGCACCGCCGCGCCGAGGATCAGCGCCAGGAACGGGTGCACCTTGCCCCAGGCGATGAGCAGCACCACCGCCGCGATGCCGAGCAGCGCGGCGAGGACGAGTTGGGTGTTGCCGGCGTTCGTGAGTGGTTCCGCCGGTGCGGCGAGCAGTGTTACCACGGCTATCACGACCTCTGTTCGGTCATCGGGGAGGGGCGGTGGGTGGTGGCTCCGGCGGCAGGCTCGGGGCCAACCGTCGCAGCGACGCGAACGTGGGCACGAGCGCGTCGTACAGCTCGGAGAAGAGCGGGAGCAGCGCTGCGTACGTGGCGGCGGCGGCCGGGTCGGGGCGGACCGTCTCGTCGATCTGGACCAGGTCGGCGGCGACCTCGATCGAGGAGATCAGGCCGAGCGCCTGCATGCCCAGCAGCGCGGCGCCGAAACCGGACCCCTCGTGGCCGGCTGGGAAGCGCACCGGCATGCCCAGCGCGTCGGCGAGGATCTGCCGCCACAGCGGGCTGCGGGCGAAGCCGCCGCTGGCGCGGACCTCGCGCACCTCGTTCCCGGCCGCGCGGACCGACGCCAGGACCAGCGCGAGCTGTTGGCAGACCCCCTCCAGCGCGGCCCGCACCAGATGGGCGCGGCCGTGGCCGTGGGTCAGCCCGACGTACGCGCCGCGGGGCAGCGCGCTCCAGTGCGGGGCACGTTCGGAGAGCAGGTACGGCAGCATGATCAGCCCGCCGGAGCCGACCGGCGCCTGCGCGGCCAGGTCGAGCAGTTCCTCCTCGGCCTGCTCGCCCAGCTCGGGGGCGAGCGCGTCGTGGGCCCACTGGAGCACGATTCCGCCGTTGTTGATCGCGCCGCCGACCACCCAGCGGTCCTCGGTAAGCGCATAGCAGAAGACGCCGCCAAGCGGGTCCACGCCGGGGCGTTCCACCATCACCCGCATCGCACCGCTGGTGCCGATCGAGCAGGCGACCACGCCGGGCCGCACCGCGCCGAGCCCGAGGTTCGCAAGCGGCCCGTCGCCGGCGCCCACCACGAGCGGGGTGTCCGCCGGCAGGCCGGTGGCCCGGGCGGCCTCGGCGGTCAACCCGGGCAGCACGTGCGTGGTGGGGACGAGCTGGGGCAACTGCTCCTCGGTGATGCCGGCGATGCGCAGCGCCTCGGTGTCCCAGGCCAGGCGGTGGATGTCCATCAGGCCGGTGGCGGAGGCGACCGAGTAATCGGTGACGAGCGCCTCGGCGAGCCGCCGCAGGACGAGGTCCTTGATGCCGACCCAGTGGGAGACCCGCTCGTGCAGCTTCGGCTCCTGCTCGGCGAACCAGACCAGCTTGGGCAGCGGCGCCATCGGGTGCACCGGGGTGCCGGTACGCCGGTGCAGGGCCAACCCGGACGGCGCGGCCCGCAGCCGCTCGGCCTGCGCGCTGGCCCGGGAGTCGGCCCAGGTGAGCGACGGGGTGAGCGGGTTGCCGTCGGCGTCGAGCCCGATCAGGCTGTGCATGGCGGTGCTGAACGACAGGCCGGCGACAGGCGCGCCCAGCTCGTCGACGACCGCGCGGATCACGCCGACCACGGCCTCGTAGATGACGTCCGGGTCCTGCTCGGCCCAGCCCGGGTTCGGCTCCTCAAGCGGATAGCCGATCGAGTGGCTGGCCAGTTGCCGCCCGTCGGTGTCGAACGCGACCGCCTTGCTGCTCGTGGTGCCGATGTCCACGCCCACCACGACGGTCGGGTCGCCCACCGATGCACCTCCACTCGTCACCGGGGCCGCGTACGCCCCGCCCTGCGGCTGACGTTACCGACGAGTCAGTCGGCCCGCATGGCGAAGCGGAGCCGGGGGAGGCGGGTCAATCAGCCGTTCGGTCTAATCGGCGACTTTGGCGTGTCTTCGTACCCCCGCATTGCCGTTGAAAGGGATGAACACCCCGAATGGTGGGCTCGCGCGGCGGAGGAGTCGGCGTGGCGATGACTGATTCGACGGGTTCCACATGGCGTTACCGGTGGGCGCACCGGCAGAACGAGCGGCGGCAGCGGGTCTTCCGCGCGGCCGACGAGGCGTGGCGCCGCCGCGACGACCAACTGCGCCGGCTGCGTACCCTCGCGGTGTCCTTCCACGGCTCGGTCCGGGCCGGCGACGGCCTGCCGATGGAGCTGGCCCCCGGCGAGGTGGTCTTCTGGACGCTGCCCGCCGCGCAACTTGTCGAGGTGCGGCACACCGCCGTGCTCCCGGCCCCCGAACTGCTCGTCGACCCCGACCCGCCGGTGCTGCGCCCACGCCGCCCGGAGGGGGTCAGGGTGGTCGACGCCGGGCTGGCCGTGCTCACCAACCGGCGCCTGGCGCTGCTCGGCGGACGCGGCCGGCGCGACTGGGCGTACGGAAGGATGACCGGGCTGTCCCACGACCCGGCCGCGCCGGTCACCCTGATCCAGGTGCTGGACCGGCGGCGTACCTCAGGGTTGCTGCTGCCCACCGGCGCGGTGGCCGACTTCCGGTTCACGCTCACCCTGGCCTTCGCCGACGCGATCGAGCAGCGCCCCGCGGTCGTCGCCGAGCTGGACGAGCTGATCGAGGAACACGCGGAGCTGCGCCCGCAGCGACCGGCCGTGCTCACCCCGGCCCAGGCCAGGATCTCCACGCTGGTGCCCGGTGGCCGGCGGACCATCGCGGTCGGCGTGGCGCTCACGCTTGTCGTGCCGGCAATGCTCGTCGAGTCCGACCCGCCGACGCGGGCCGGGTCGGAGCGGGCCGCCGCCGCCACCCCGGCGACCACCGGCACGCCCCCGCCGCCTGTGGTCGCCCCCGCCGTCCAGGTGCGGCCCAGCACCAGCCCGGCGCCCGGTGGCACCCGGTCCGCGTCGCCGCGCGACCACGACCGGCAGCCCGTCGCCGAGCGACGCTGCGGCGCCCCGACGAACCCCTTCGGGTACGACTACTGCGGCGGCGACCGGATCCGCAAGCCGGCCGCCGGGGTCTGCGAGTGGTTCGAGTGCGTACCCGGGTTCTGGTCCGGCCGGGGCTGGCTGGTGCAGTGCCGCGACGGCACGATCAGCCGGACCGGCGGGCAGCCCGACGTGTGCGCCGGTCACCGGGGACTGCGCCGCACCGTGTGGAGCTGAGGTGTAAGGCGGGGGCCCCGCTTAACGCTTTTGGTATAGGCGGGGCCCCCGCCTAACACCCCGGACGCGCAGCGGCAGCACGCCGGCCAGGACCAGCACGGCGCCGACCGGCAGCAGGTCCAGGTTCACCGCGATCGCCACGAACCCGGCAAGCACCAGCACCGGCGCCCACACCGGCAGCAGCCGCGTCGCCGCCGCCCGGCACAGCAGCACCAGCAGGCCCAGCTCGAACAGCGCCGGCCCGCCGAACAGCACCACGTCGGGGGTGTCCACCGCGTCACCGAAGCGCGGGAACAGGTCGCCGAGGATCACCCACACGAACGCGGCGGCGCCGACCAGGCCGGCCAGCGCGGCCACGTCGTCAAGCGTCCGCAGCCGGGTCGAGCGGGTACGCAGCAGGCCGTGCAGCCCGACGATCAGCGCGGCGAACCCGAGCACGCCGAGCAGGAACTGGCCGTGCCCGATGTTCCACGCCCAGGCGCCCTTGTCGCTGTGCCCGTCCAAGCGGTCGACCCGGCGCAGCAGTCCGTAGCCGAGCAGCAGCAGCGCGGCGGTCACCGCGACCGGTCGCAACCAGCGGTACGCGGGACCGGTCCGGGAATCGAGGAGGCTCATTGCCCCAGCCTGTCCGTCGCCCGTCCTCGGGACAAGCGGGAGTAGCCCCGCACCGCTCCCGGAGGAAACCGTTCGTGTCCCGTAGGGGTGCTCGGTTAGCGTCCCGGCCGTGTCCCGCACCGTGACAGTGGCCCTGGTCGACGACGCCGGCCGGCGGCTCGGCGCGCTGCCCCCGTTCGACGTGCCGGACCCGTGGTGGCAGCAGGTCGCGTCGATCGTCGACGGCGTTCGCCGGCGGCACGGCGTCGAGGTGGCCGTGCTGCGGCTGCTCGACGCCGACCGTCCGCACCCACCCGGCGGCCACGTCCGCTACCTCGCCCAGCTCACCGGGGCGCCGGCCGGGCAGGGAGCGGCGGGCGGCGTACCCCTGGAACCGGCGACCGTGGACGTCGCGCCGCATCCGCTGCGCCAGCCGTGGGCGCAGCTCGGCGGCCCGGCCCGCAGCGTCGCCTGGGCCATCGACGAGCTGCGCCGCCTCGGTCGCCCGGTGACCGCCGTGGCGCAGCAGCGCACCTGGAACCTCTCCGCGATCTGGCGCCTGGACACCCCACAGGGCCCGGCGTGGCTGAAGCAGCTCCCCCCGTTCGCCCGCCAAGAACCCACAGTCCTGACCTGGCTGGCCACCGCCGTGGGAGTCGAGGCCGGGCCGGTGGTGCTGGCTGTGGGGGAGGAAGGGCGGCTGCTTCTGGCGGACGTGCCTGGGGAGGACCTCTATGGGGCGGAGGAAGGGGTGCGGGCGGGGATCGCGGCGGCGCACCACTCGGTGCAGCTCCGGAGCGTGGGGGCGGTGGACCGGCTGGTCGGGGTGGGCGTACCCGATCTTCGGGGGGTGGGGCTCGCGGGGTGGGTGCGGGAGCGGCTGGCGGGGCACGACGTGACGGTGGCCGCGAGGCTGCTCGACGGGCTCGACGAGCGGCTCCGCGACTGCGCCCTGCCGGACACGCTCGTGCACGGCGACCTGCACCCCGGCAACGTGCGCGGCGACGGGGACCGGCGCGTGGTCATCGACTGGGCGGACGCCTTCGTCGGTCACCCCGCCTTCGACATCCTGCGCCTCACCGAAGGGCTCGACCCGCCCGCCGCCGCCCGGCTGGTCGACGCGTGGGCCGACCGGTGGCGGGCCGACGTGCCCGGCTGCCGGCCGCACCGGGCGGTCGACCTGCTCCGGCCGGTCGCGCCGCTGCGGCTGGCCGCCGTGTACGCGATGTTCCTCGCCGGCATCGAGCCGAGCGAGCACCCCTACCACGTGCACGACGTGCCAGCCGCGTTGACGCAGGCCGCGGAGTTGGCGCAGGCCGCGGACACGGCGTGACGCTAGAGCCGGCGTACCGGGATCCACAGCTCCGCGTCGGCGGTGCCGCCGCCCTCGGCGATCCGCACCTGGGAGATCTCCGGCCCGGGCCGGATCTCGTACGGATTCGACGGGAACCACTGGGTGAACACGTCCCGCCACAGATACTGCAACGCCTGCGGGAACGCGCCGGAACTGCGGAAAACCGCCCAGTCGCCGGCCTCCACCGGCAGGCTGTCCAGATCGTCCGGCACCTCGGCGCCGGTCACCACACCGTGCCAGTAGTCCAGCTCGGTGCCCTCCGCCCGGGAGCCGGCGAGGTCGTCGCTGACGTTGACGATCCCGCGCGGCTCCTGGTCGGACAGCGCTTCGATCCGGCGTACGGTCTCCGGGTCCACGCTCTTGACGAACGCCACGATGTGCGGGTTCATCCCCTCGTGGACCAGCGGCACCCGGGCCTTGCGGCCGGCGAGCCGGAAAGCCTCCTTGGTCACGATTCGGTAGTCCATGCTGATGCTCCCTTCGACGACGAGCCGGAAGGACATCCGGGGCTGGGACCGCAGCACCGAACCGCTGCGCCGCGCCTGCGCCGGGCCGACACCGTGCACGGCCCGGAACGCGCGGGCGAACGCCTCGTTCGAGCCGTACCCCCAGCGGACCGCCACGTCGAGCAGCGACGCCCGGTCGGCGAGCACGTCGGCGGCGGCCAGGGTGAGCCGGCGGCGGCGCACGTACTCCGACAGCGGCGTTCCGGCCAGCGCCGAGAAGAGCCGCCGGAAGTGGTGCTCCGACACGCACGCGATCCGGGCCAGCTCGGCCACGTCGAGCGGCTGGTCGAGCCGTTGTTCGAGGTGGTCCATGGCCTGGTTGAGCCGATCCAGCACCCGATGCTCCTTCCTGATGACGCCCTCGACGTTAGGGTGCCGGCCACCCCCCGACCCGACCTCACCGGACCCGTTCCGGTCGGCTCCCGCCCCATCCGCCACCGCGACACGCCGGCTCAGAATCGCTAACCGACGTTCGGCAGCCCATAGCATCAACGCTATAGGCTGGGGTAGGGTCGAACTGGAACCAGAGGTACGGGACTGGTTGGAGGAATTGTCCACCGCGGAGTTCGCACGAGCCGCCTTCTATGTCGATCTGCTCGCCGATCGAGGCCCGCTGTTGGGGGAGCCGCACACCCGGCAACTCGACGGGAAGCTTCGCGAGCTGCGTTTCTACCTGGAGCGCGAAGCGATCAGGCTGACGTACTGGATTGCCTCCGACCGGAGGATCATCCTGCTGACAGTCTTCCGCAAGACGCGGATGCGGGAGGACCGTGAGGTCCAGCGGGCGCGTAAGGCTCTGGTGCGGTGCGCGGCGGAGCGGCACACCGTGGTCGAGGGGGTTGAGTGATGACGGAGCGGTCCGACTGGGGAGAACTACGGCAGCAGCGGATGGTGGAGCCGGGCGCAAAGGAGGCGTACGCGGCCGCGCGTCTCGCCTTCGAACTCGGACAGGCCGTTCGTGAGCTGCGGGAGGGACTCGGCTGGAGTCAGACCGAGCTGGCACGTGCGGCGGGAATGACGCAGTCCGCGGTGGCCCGATTCGAAGCCGGGGGAACGGTCCCCACCCTCGTCATCCTGGAACGACTGGCCCGCGCGCTCGACATGCGGCTCGACGTTCGGTTCTCGCCGCTCGCCGACGCCGCCTGATCTCCGACGCCGCCGGGGCGGCTGGCGGCAGTGTCGCATCATGGCATCGTGATCATGCGGAAGCGGCACCACCGGAAAAAGAAGAAGGACCGTGGGTGCGACTGCGACCTGCCCGACTGCGACGGGCCGGGCTGCTGCGACCTGGGGCTCTTCTCGACGCTGCTCACGCTCGGCTCGGTGACCGCCGGCGTGGTGCGGACTCCGGCGGTCGACCGGGCCGGGCGGGCCGCCATCCTCGGCTACCGGCGCTGGCTGTCGCACCGCTGGCCGGGGACCTGCCGCTACACGCCGACGTGCAGCGCGTACGGGCTGGCCGCGGTGGAACGGCACGGGTTGGCGGTGGGCGGCCGGATGGCTGCTGACCGGGTACGCCGCTGCCGCCCCGACGTCCCGCGCGGCACCCACGACCCGCTGCGCTGACCGCGCGGTTGATGCCGCCGTTTCGCCGAGCTGGTGTTGACCGAGGGGCCGGTTCAGGGGAGTGCGGTGGGGCCGCCGAAGACGACCGGGACGCCGGGAGAGTGGAGCACGCTCACCGGCGGCCCGTCCGGTGCGGGCAGGCCGGCGGCGGTGACCAGCTCGTCGTCCAGGTGCAGCAGTTCGGCGCGGTGCAACGGCCACCGCGGATGCCAGTTCGGCAGGTGCCGGGTGCGTCCGTACGCCCGGGTGTGCAGGCCCCAGCGCGCGGTGAGGAAGTGCTCCAGCGGCGTCGGTTCGGGGATCGGCGGGCCGACGCGCACGGTCATCCGGCCGCTCGCGCCGGCCGGGCCGGGCCAGCGGCGGCGGCAGCGGTAGGTGAGCGTGTCGCCGGCGCGGTCCAGCCGCATCGCCGACCACTTGTAGGGCAGGCGCAGGCCGATCTGGGCGACAAGCACCGGCACCAGTCGGGAGGCGTCGAGCGAGCGGAACACCACCGCCCGCCGGCCGGCTCCGTCGACCGAGTAGAGCCGCACGTTCGTCTCCCAGAACGTGCCGAAGAACGGCACGCCCGGCCCCGGGCCGAACCCCACCCCGACCATCCGGAAACCGATCAGCCCGACGTAGGTGAGACCGTCTATCGTGTCCGGCCGGGTGCCGGCCGGCAGCAGCGGCGCGACCCGCTCCGGCGGCACCGCCCAGTGCAGGAACGTCAGGTCGTGCCAGCGTTGCGTCAACCAGGCCCGGCGGATGGCGCGGACCGGAGCGTGCTCGACCGGCTCGATCTCCACCGCGCTCACTCCGGCCGGTGGCAGACCGCCTCGACGTTGTTGCCGTCCGGGTCGCGGACGAACGCGCCGTAGTAGGTGGCGTGGTATTCCGGCCACACCTTCGGCGCGTGCAGCACCTCGGCGCCGGCGGCCACCGCGGCGTCGTGGAACGCGTGCACGGCGGCCCGGTCGGGCGCGGTGAACGCGATGTGCAGCGGTGCCGGGACTGCGTCGGCCGGTGCCGGCTCGACCCAGAAGTCGGGCGCGTCGACGCCGTAGCCGATCGGGCCCGGCTGCATGATCCGCCGGCCGCCGAGCGGGGCGAGGACCGCGTCGTAGAAGGCGCCACTGGTCGTCAGGTCGCGCACCGCTATGGAGAAGTGGTCGAGCACGTCGCCTCCCTGCGATCGTCGATGCCCGTCAGGCTACGAGCCACCTACGACACTCCGGCACCGACCACCCGGATCTGCACCGGAAGATCGCGCGGCGTCCGAAAAGGATTGGTCACCGACGGTAGGATGCGGATGACGCAGTCGAGTTCACGGGGGAAACGATGTTCGAGCGACTGGGCAGGTTCGTTGTCGGCAAGGCATGGTGGGTGATCGGCGGCTGGTTGCTCGCCGCGATCGCAGTCATCGTCGCCAGCCCGTCGTTGAGCGACATCACCTCGGCCGACCAGGAGAGCTTCCTGCCGCACTCCTACGAGTCGGTGCAGGCCACCGAGTTGGCCAGCAAGGCGTTCCCGCAGGCGGCGACCGCCACCGCCACCGTCGTGGTCAAACGCGGCGACGGCAAGCCGCTCGCGCCGGCCGACGAGGCGCGCGTCGGGCAGCTCGCCCAGACGCTCAGGAGCCGGAACATCCCGCAGACCTCCGGCTACCTCACCGGCCCGCAGGCGGTCGCGCCGGACAAGTCGGTGCAGATCATCTCCGTCGGCCTCGACGCCGACACGCCGGACGACCCGAAGCTGCTCGACGCGGTCCGTGAGCTGCGCGCCAGCCTCGGCTCCGAGCTCGCCGGCAGCGGCCTGACCGCCGGGGTGGCCGGCGACGTGGCCAGCTTCGTCGACAACGAGGACACGTTCAACTCGGCGTTCGCGATCGTCGGCGTGGCCACCATCGTCCTCATCATCGGTCTGATCTTGATCATTTTCCGCAGCCCGATCGCCGCGCTGCTTCCGGTGGTGGTGATCGGCGTGGTCATGTCCGTGACCACCGGGCTGGTCGCCGCCGCCGGCAAGGCGTTCGACCTCAACGTCAGCCAGGACCTGCAGACCATCCTGCTGATCGTGCTGTTCGGCATCGGCACCGACTACATCCTGTTCCTGCTGTTCCGCTACCGCGAACGGCTGCGCGCCGGCGACGACAAGCGCACCGCGATGATCGTCACGGTGCAGCGGGTCGGCGAGGTCATCACGTCCGCCGCGGGTGCGGTCATCGTCGCGTTCCTGGTGCTGCTGCTCGCCTCGCTCGGCTTCTTCGGTTCGCTCGGCCCGGCGCTCGCCATCGCCGTCGGCGTCATGCTCGTCACGTCGCTGACCCTGATCCCGGCGATCGTGTCGCTGCTCGGCCGGTGGGTGTTCTGGCCGTCGAAGGCGTGGCAGCGTACGCCCACGGCGAGCCTGTCCCGGCGGCTCGGCGCCGCCGTCGGCCGCCGGCCCGCCGTGGTGGCCGCGGCCTCCGGCGTGCTGCTCGTCGCGCTCGCCGCCGGTGTGCTCGGCTACAAGGCCGACTACGACTTCAGCGCCGGCTTCCCGCAGGACACCGAATCGGCGCGGGCCGCACAGGACCTCCAGCGCGGTTTCGCGGCCGGCGCGCTCGCCCCCACCGAGGTCTACCTGACCACCGGCAACGGCAGCCCCCTCACCGACCAGCAGGTGAACGACTTCGCCGCCGCGTCGGCGAGCGCGCCGGGCGTGGCCCGGGTGCAGCCGGCGGAACGCAGCACCACCGACCCGAGCGTCGCCCGGATCAACCTGCTGCTCGATGAGAACCCGGTCTCCAACGAGGCGATCAGCCTGGTCCGCGACGAGCTGCGGGACGACCTGCACGACAAGGCGCCGCAGGGTACGAAGGCGCTTGTGGGCGGCCCGACCGCGATCTTCGCCGACATCAACTCGGCGAACAACCGCGACCTGTCGGTGATCCTGCCGGTCGCCGCCGGCCTGATCGCGTTGATCCTCGCATTGCTGCTGCGCAGCCTCGTCGCGCCTGTCTACCTGGTGATCGCGGTGCTGCTCAACTTCGCCGCCACGCTCGGCGCGACCGTCTACGTGTTCCAGGGGCTCCAGGGCAACCCGGGCGTCACGTTCCAGTTGCCGATCATCCTCTACCTGTTCGTGGTGGCGATCGGCACCGACTACAACATCCTGATGATCGCCCGACTACGCGAGGAGGCGCGGGAGGGCAACGAACCGCACGAGGCCGCCGCCATCGGCGTGGAACACGCCGGGCCGACCGTCGCCGCGGCCGGGCTGATCCTGGCCGGCACGTTCGGGGTGCTGATGCTCGCGCCGATCTCGTTCCTCCAGCAGATGGGCTTCGCGGTGGCGATCGGGATCGTGCTGTCCGCGTTCGTCATGTCGATGTTCTTCGTGCCGGCGCTGACCGGGCTGATCGGGCACAAGGCGTGGTGGCCGGGGCACGGCGACGAGCGGCGCAACGGCGGCGGTGGTGGTGGGGGCCGGCACGCCGAGCCGGAACCGGTCAGCGAGGCCCCGGTCTGAGCGGCGGTCCGCCCCGGCGAGTCAGCTCTCGCCGGGGCGGCATCTCCATGGGTTCAGGCGCGGCCGACGACGCCGGCGAGCACATCCACCTGCGACGGGTCGTCGGCGTAGCAGTAGAGGACGAGTTCGTCGGCGCCGAAGTCGCGGTACGCGGCAACGGTGTCCGCGAGTTCGTGCGGATCGGCGATCGGTACGCCCCAGTCGTCGCGCCCGTAGTAGGCGGCGACGGCCGAGCGTGCCGGTGCGAAGGCCGCGCCGAGGGCGACGTTCACCTGACAGGCGAGCCGGGGCCGGCCGTCGCGCCCGGCCCCGGCCCACTCGTCGTGGACCGTGCGTACCAGCCTCCCGGCCCACGCGAGCGGCGCCGCGCAGAGGAAACCGTCGCCGTGCCGGGCGACCCGCCGTAGCGCCGCGGGCGCGAACGCGCCGATGAGGACCTGTGGCCCGGCCGGCGTCTCCGGTCGCGGGCCGATCGTCGTACCCCGGAAGGGCTCGCCGCGCCAGATTTGGCGCAGCTCGGTGAGTTGGGCCTCCAGCAGCCGGCCGCGGGCGGTGAGGGGCGTGCCGGCGGCGGCGTGATCGTCCTCCCGGCCGCCGAGGCCGATGCCGAGCGTGAACCGACCGCCGGACATCACGTCCAGCGTGGCGACCTGCTTGGCCAGCAGGGCGGTGGCGCGCAGCGGGCCGAGCAGCACTTCCGTCTGGAGCCGGATCCGCGACGTGGCGCCGGCCAGCACGGACAGCGCGACGAGCGGTTCGGGATTGTGGTAGGCGAGCCGGTCGAGCAGGGCGAGCGTGTCGAACCCGCACGACTCGGCGCGCCGCGCCCAGTCGGTGAGCAGGCGCGGATCGCTGATCGGGAGGCCGAGACCGAGGTCCATGGGTGTGCTCCTGGAGATGGGCAGCGTGCAACGACTGTCGCCCTCTCCTCCCGCACGTGGGGGCGGGTTCCTGGCCCTTACTGCGACGCGTCTCCTGAGCCGGGAAATGGAGTTCCGGTGCAGAGGCTACCGGGATCGGCCGCTATCCGGCGTCCTTCCTGTCGTCCTCCCAGCGCGCCAGCGCGGCGCACAGGTCCTCAAGGAACGCATCGACCTGTCCGTAGTCGTAGCCGCGCGCGGCGACCGGAAGCTTGGCCCGGTCCCGCTCGATCTCCGCCATGACGCCAAGGCGTAGCAGCATCGCGTTCGACGTCAACCCCTCCTGGCCCTTCCTGATCAGGGCGTCGACGGCAGCCTGGTCGTATCCCCGCAGCCCCACGGCGAAGTCCGGAGCCGTGAAACGTTGCCGGACGAGCTGCCGATAGTCGGTGAAGCGGCTGCCGCCAAATCGGGCGAGGGCTTCCGCCACCTGGTCCGGCGATTCCCGGACGCCACCGAGATTGAGCAGAATCAGGCCGGAGCGGTCGTCCAGTGGGCTCCGGCGGGTCAGCGGGAGATCGAGAGGTGACCAGCTGGCCGGTACGAGCAGCAGCAGTGCGGACGGGGTCTTGTTGCCGGTGAGAACCGGTGCCGGCTGGTCGAGGACCAAGTGATCGATTTCTGTCCATGGCAGCAATCGGTTGATCCTGGGCTCGGACTGCCGCACCGTCAGTCCGGCGGCGCCGATGTGGAACCGGAACGGCCGAAGAGCGAAGTAGGCCAAAATGCTGCCGACCAGCAGACTGAGCACACCGAGGACCAGCGTCCCGATCAGACTTAAGGTGCTGTCGGTGCGGCCGCACAGCAGCACGAAGGCACCGAAGGCCAGGAACACGATGCCAGAGACGGGAAAGAGCCGGGTCCTGTGAAGCTCCATGGTCATGCCCTCTTTCCGAGTTGCCTGACCGGAAGCATGGCAGTCGAACACAAGCAGACCGACTGTTCTCCGAGTCGCGTCAGGCCCGTGCCGGGCTTGGCGCCAAGCCAACTTCCCGCAGTCGGCCGTAGGCCATCCGGACGTGAGCAGGTGTGAAGAGTCGAGCCTTACGGCCGCTCCACGTCCGCACCCGATCGATCAGCTCGTCGATGTCGGCGGCCGGCGGGTGCAACTCGGCGGCGTAGTGCACCGTCGCCAGCAGTTCGAGGCTGTAGGGCGCCTCGAAACCATCGACAAGCTGCGCGAAGCGATCCAGCAGCGCGTCCGGGGAGGGATGCTCGGCGAACCAGGTGGAGACGTCGCCGGCCGCGCCGTCGACCAGGCGGATCGGTCGAAGCTCTTCGACTCTGGCTGATCGGTCGCCGAAACCGGTGAGGTAGTGCCCTTCGATCTGGTCGAGGACGTGGTTGAGGTTCTCCGCGTAGGGGCCGTATCGCCCGCGGGCGAATTGGAGGCGAAGTGGTTGACCGAGCACCTGGAGGAAGTAGGCGATTTTCTGGATCTCGAGAACGGTGACTCCGTCACGTGGTTCGAGTGCCCGGGCGCGGTCCACGTAACGCTCGATTGCGCGGAGCAGCGTGGCCCGGCCAGGAGTGAGCCCGGGTTTCTCTGTGGCTACCGGCATGTCACCAGGGTCGGGGGCGCCTTCAGGTGGGAACAGCAGCACCCGGACCTCGGGAAGCTCGGCGAATGCCTCCTCGATCATGGGCCGGACCTCGCCCCAGTCGAGGCCACCGTTGCCGCAGCCCAGCGCTGGAACCGCTACCGACGTGATCTCCCTCTGGCACACCACCCGGACCAGGTCCGCCAGCCCGGAGCGGACGTCCTCGATCCGCGAGTTCGCACGCCAGTGACTCTTTGTCGGGAAGTTGATCACGTACCGTCGTGGACCGAGTCGGGCCGAGTCGAAGACGAACATTTCGCCCAGCCTGACCTCTTGAGCCGCGCAGGCAGCCCGGTAGGCGGTGTAGTTGGCTGGGTAGGCGCGCTTGAACTGAAGGGCGATGCCCTTGCCCATGACACCCACCGTGTTGACCGTGTTCACTAGGGCTTCGGCGTCTGCGGTCAGCAGGTTGCCCTGGCTGACGACGATCACTCACGCACCTCCCCTCGCTGGTATCCGTAGTACCAGTGCTGTCTGACATCAACGTACGCGTCGATGATGCCAGCAGCTCGGAGGATGTGGATGACCTGCGTCTTCCGAGCTTCCGTTCGCACCACGTAACCAGTGATCAGGCTGAGCGGAAATTCGCGGTGGACCAGCAACTCGGCCATGCGTCGTCGGACCCGGTCGGAGTCCTCGGGGACGTTCTTCCAGTACTTTTCTCGCATCAACGGCCAGTCCACCAGTGCGGCCAGGTCGCCGAGGGCCCGGGAGAAGACGGTCACTCCTGCGGCGCAGTTGCCATCGCTCGCCACCCATGACAAGCCTGCTTCGTGCACCCGGTCGATCGAACTCACCAGGTAGACGAGCGGATCGTCCCCGCCGGGGTAGCAACCTGTTCTTCCGTCCCGATGCTCCCGCGATATCCGGTACATCATCGGCGAAAGGGGCGCGAAGTAGAACGGTACGTAGTCTGCGACAACACCGCCAGGAGGGCAGGTGACCCGGCGGCTTCGGCGGCTGGCCTTGATGTCGGCCGCTCCGACATCGGTCCTCAGATGCGCGCCGACCGAACGGTCGGCAAGTAGCCGGCCAGCGGTGAGAATGCTTGCCAGGTTGTCGATGTGGGTGAAGTGCATGATCTGTGCTCGCTCGGGTGTCACTGAAGGCACAGCTCAGTCCAGTTCGCCGGGGTCGATGCGGGCCTTCACCTCCGCGTGTTCGGCGAGCAGGTAAAGCAGGTTCGAACCGTCGATCAGCTCCAGCGGCTTCCCCGAGGCGAACTCGTACGAGGCCGGGCCGTAGCCACTGGTGGTCACAATAATGCCCTTGGACGCACCCTCGTTCTGCAAGGTGCCGAACAGGTCGCGGACAGCGGAGACATCAACCGTGTTGCGGTAACGCTTGGCCTGGATGACGACCTTGCCGCCGAAGATCGGCCGTGGGTCGAAGGCGACGCAGTCGACACCACCGTCTCGGGACGGCCGGGTCTGCTTGGTGTCCAGGCCCATTCTGGCGAAGAGATTCTGGATGAGGCTCTCGAACTCCGTCGGAGTCAGTTTGAGCAGGTTCGGCCGCTGGTCCAGATCGGCGAGGACGTCGACCTCGTCGACGAAACGCTTGTCGACCATGTCGAACTCGAGCACGGGCCGGACCGGCGCCAGTTCGGCGGGACGCTTGGAAACCGAGGCGTTGAGGTGTTGCAGGCAGGCCAGCGGCTCGACCAGCTTCAGGTTCAACCCGGTGAACACGTCCCGGGTGGTCCGTAGCGTGACGAGACACGGCTGAACGGAAGCGCCGGTCCGCGGGTCGGTCGTGTCGACGATTCCGTTGAACACCACCGTCTCCATCAACCCGGAACGGTCAGCCTCGAACAACTCGTGCACGGTCCGTAACGTGACCTGGGCGACGAGATTCGCGTACCGTTCCTTGATCTCCTTGCCCGGACGGGCGGCAGTGGTGATCTCGTCGCGCGACTTGACGTATCGGTATTCCCGGACCGCAGGAATCACGTCCAGGGTCGGTAGGTGGTACTCGACCACCAGCTGCCGCGACTCCGGCACATACGCGAGTCGGTAGTGCTGGGGGAAGTCGTCGGGGTAGACCGAGTTGCCCAGCACCATGCCGAAGTATTCGACCACGGACCCGGGTTCGGCGGCGGCGACGGCAGCCGCGAAGCGCTCGATCTCGGCGTTGTGCGCAGTGACTTCCGCGTCGAGCTTCGCGCAGCGCTGCTGATAGCGCTGGTGGGCGGCGGTCAGTCTGCGCTGCCGGTCGGCCTCGGCCGCAGCATGCTGCGCCTGAGCCTGCCCGAATGCCTGCTGTGCCGCCGCGACCTGCTGCTGGTGTCGGGCTTGGCCGCCGAACATCTTGCCGAGACCGGTGGGAGCGGGGGGAGCGAAGCGTCGCCAGTCCGGAGATGGTTGAGGGACACCGAGGGAGCCAGGTTCGAAGGGAGGGTGCTCCGCGGAGCGTCGGAGGCCGCGAAGATCGATGTGGTCGTCGATCTCAAGTGTTGCCGAGAGAAGGTCGTTCAACTCCTCGATGCGCGACTGGAGGTCGGCATTGTCGGCTATCACCTCCGCCGCGCGCGCCTCTGCGTACAGCCGCTTTTTCTCACGCTCATTCGCGGCGCTGGCGCGCTGCGCGGCCTTCATCGCGCGGTCTGCCTCGCGGCGCATCTGTTGCTGGTGTCGGTAGACGGCGGCCTGAGCCTGCTTCTGGGCGCGCACCTGCCGTGCATGCGCCCGTTGCATCTCCTTGAGGATGCCCACAGTCGTTCCTAGGTGTCGGGAGGGATGCGGAATCGACACCTTAGCCAGCGCCCACGACGTTCAACCTCTGAACTGGTTGTCGCGGAAGATTGAGTCGCCCTCAATGCCCCGGATGCGCCCAACTCTCATGTCAGATCTCAGACAGAATTCTCCTTCCCGGCCTATCGCTCGGTGGAGGCTGTTTCCGGCCACCCGGCGTGCCCGTTCGACAGAACGGACGGCGATCGTGCCTGCTCGGTCAGTGAAATGCTGACGACCGAGGACTCCCGCTCACGGGACTCGGCCCGGTAGGGTCCGAAGACCGCCATGGGAGGCCGGTTGTGATGTACGTGGTGTCGCGGCACAATTCGCAGTCGAGCCGAAAGCTGCGGATGCCCTCATCCGCGCCGGCCTGACGCTCGCATTGCCGATCTGCCCGATCAACACTTGAGGCAACCCGGACCAGCAGGGCCAGCGAGAGGAAGTAAGCCTCGCATCCCCAGCACTACCAGTCAGGCCGCGATTGCCCGGGCTGCGGCGTACATGTCAGCAGGCAGCGGATGCTCCAGCTCCCACAGAATCCGCATCGGCCGATCACCACTGTGCTCCCGGTACGTCATCGGCCCGGCGTACAGGTACGGCGGCGCGCCCAGGTCACGGTCGGCAACCCGGGTCTCCCGCACGAACAGGTGCACCGTCGATCCCTGGGCGACGTGGTTGACATACCGCCGCCCGGTCGCCGAGCCCGCCGAGGTCGTGCTCTGTGACTCCCACTGGAACAGCCGGTCGGTGATGGCCCGGTCCGCGTACATCGTGGTCGGGGAGTAGTGCTCCGCCGACTTGACAAGCGTGACGAAGAAGAGGTCGGCTTTCTCGTCCGGCAGCCACTTCACCCCCTCACGCAGCGAACCCGGGTTCGCCATCCCGAACGCCGCGCACGCCTCGTTCCGGCTGTAGCGCGCGTGCACTCGCAGCGGCACCCAACCCGAAGCCAACCGCTCGGTAACCCGATGAATCCGATCGCGCAGCACAGCCGCGACCTGCCGTAGCTCCGCGGAGCGCACCGGCTCCGCCCACAGCCGCTTGAGCCGCGCATCGCGCTCGGCCAACGGCACCGCCGGCCCCCACAGGCTGAAGTGCAGCATGTCCAACAGCCGTCCACCGGCGGGCGATTGACCCGCTGCCACCTGGCCGACGAGGTCCAGCCGATCGACGTCATCCACGTGCAGCATCCGACCGATAGCCCGACCGAGGTCACGATCGTCCGGGCCGCCCGGGGCCGGATCGAAACCGGCCAGGCGTCGCAGCCCGGCCCACCCGCCAACACTCGCCGACCGGTAGACATCCTCAATTTCCAGGCCGGTCTCCCGCAGGAAGTCGGACAGGCTCACGTCACCGAGCTGCCGTAGCTCCGCCATCAGCGCGTTTTTCGACGTGGGCAGCGCCGACTTCAGGTTGGCGAGCACGATGTCCTTCGCCACCCGGTCCAGCTCGATGTGGCAACCGCTCGGCAGCGACGGGAAGTCTTCGCGTACGGCCGCCTCGACGGCCCGCCGGCTCACCCCGGCCAGCGCCCGCCACCGCATGTCGAAGCGGAAGTTGGCGTGCTGGCCGCCGATGAAGTCGAGCACGGTCAGGCATGGCTTGTCGTCGTCCAACCGCAGCCCTCGGCCGAGCTGCTGGAGGAAGATCGTGGCGCTCTCGGTGGGCCGCAGCATCAGGATCGTGTCGACCATCGGCAGGTCGACGCCCTCGTTGAACAGGTCGACAGTGAACAGCACCCGCAGCTCACGCTTCCGGAACCGGTCGATAAGCGTGTGTCGTTCGCCGCGTTCGCGCGTCGAGGTCACCGCCGCGGCCGGTACGCCGTGCCTGGTGAACCAGTCGGCCATGAACTCGGCGTGCCCGATGCTGACGCAGAAGCCGAGCGCCCGCATCCGTCCCACGTCGGCGATCCGGTGGACCGCTTGCAGGATGAGCCGGGCCCGGGCGTGGTTGCCGGTGTAGACGCCGTCGAGGTCGGCCTTGTCGTAGCCCTGTCCGCGCTTCCACCGCACCCGCGTCAGATCCACCTCGTCGTGCAGCCCGAAGTATTGGAACGGTGCCAACAACTGCCGCTCCAACGCCTCCCACAGGTGCAGCTCCACCGATGCGCGGCCGTCGAACCACCGGCGCACGTCGCCGCCGTCGCTCCGGTCGGGGGTCGCCGTCAATCCCAGGAGTACGCGCGGCCGAAGCCGTTCCAGCAGCCGCGTGTACGTCGGTGCCTCGGCGTGGTGGAACTCGTCGACGATCACCATGTCGTACGCCCCGGGGTCGATCTCCTGCCGGTGCAGCGACTGGATCGAGGCGAAGATGTGCCGTGCCTGCCGTGGCCGCTCGCCGCCGACCAGCATGTCGCCAAAGCTGCCGTCACCCACGACCTGACGGAACACCGACCGGCTCTGCCGAAGGATCTGCTCCTGGTGCGCGACGAAGAGCAGCGACTCGACGTGCCCGTCCCGCTGGAGGCGGCGGTAGTCCAACGCCGCCACCACGGTCTTACCGGTGCCGGTCGCCATCACCACCAGGTTGCGCCAGCGTCCGTGGACCACCCGCTCGGCGTCGAGGTCGTTCAAGACCTCCTGCTGGTACGGGAACGGTCGGACATCCAGGTTCGCGATCTCGGTCGGTGCCTCGTCGGCGCGCTCTCCGCGCAGTGCGACGCGCAGCCGCTCGGCGTCCCGCACCGGGTCGTACGTCTCGAACGCCGAGTCGTGCCAGTAGTCGGCGAACGTCGCCTCGAAGGTGTCGATGACGTGCGGCTGCTCCAGGTTCGAGATGCGTACGTTCCACTCCACGCCGTCGACGAGCGCGGCCTTCGACAGGTTGGACGAGCCGACGTACGCGGTGGTGGTGCCGTTGTCGCGTCGGAACAGCCACGCCTTGGCGTGCAGGCGGGTGGTCCGCGTCTCGTAGGACACCTTGACCTCGGCGCCAAGCTCGGCGAGCCGATCGAGCGCTCGCTGGTCGGTGGCACCCATGTACGTGGTGGTGATGACCCGGATGCGGCCACCCCGGGCGATGAGGTCGCTGATCGCCGGCTCGATGATGCGCAGCCCGTGCCATTTGATGAAGGCGCAGAGCAGGTCGACCGCGTCCGCCGAGGCCATCTCGTGGCTGACCTCGTGCCCGATCCGCGGTTGGTGCCGACCATTGACGAGCAGCGCGCCGGTGGACAGCGGCGTGGAGGGGCGGATCGGGAAGACGGGTGCGGCCGGCGGGGTGGGCGGGGCGGCGATGGCGTGCAGCAGGCGTTGGGCGTCGGACACCTGGTCGTCGGCGGAGACGGCACGGGGCTCGGCTTGCGCGATCTGCGCGGCGATACGGTTCGCCAGGTCGACCTGCCGGGCGAGCTTGTTCTCCCCGCCGCCAACGGCGAGTAGCGCACGTCGCGCGAGGGCGGCGAGGTGGCGGGCGAGTACGTCGTGTGAGTCGGCGGGGTCAAGCTTCTCGTCCTGGACGAGCGAGCGGTCAACGCCTTGGAGCCGCTCCGTCAGCTCCTGCGTTATCAGGTGCTCGTAAATGCCCTGCTCAAGATCCCCCACGAAGGCAAGCTAGCCGCGATGCGGTTCCCTGCGGAAGCCGTTGTAACCGTGGAATCGGTCCGTGTCGGGCGCTTTGCCCGCCCAATGTCAGATCATCGACACGCCGCGGACCCCGTCTCGACAGGTCCTATGCAAGAGCTGCGAGGTTTGACTCCGTTATGTCAGCAGGCCGGCCCGCTGCGCTAGCGGACGCAGCCCGGGGGTTGCCGCTCGCCTTTCCTTGGTCATGAGGTCGAGCAGGACTGCTCTTGCTTGAACGTTGGCGTACACCGCTTCGGCGGCTACCCGCTCGGCTTCGAGCAGATGCAGCACGGCAGTAGACCTGTCCGTGGATGACATGAACGCCGCCGCAGCCAGGTCGATGTGCACCTGAGCGCGTCGTCCGACGATGACGGCGGGCAGCCGTGTGGTGTCGAGACGCGACCCGACCTCCAAGGCTTGGTCAGCCTTACGTGCGTGGACGGCGGCAGAAACTGAGTGGATGGCGACGTTCGTCGGGCCGAAAGCGGTCCACAAGCGGTTCTGCTCGCCTCCGAGGTCTGCCGCCAACCGCTCCGCACGGGACAGGAGCTGGGCGGATTCCTTGGTGTTGCCCTGTCCGGCGGAAATCACGGCGGCGAGAAGGAGCAGCGCACCGTGGGCGGAGAGCAGGTCCGGGTCGGCTGTCGAACCACCTTCGGCGAGGTGATCGATGCTGCGGCGGGTGATCTCCTCCGCTTCGTTGGCTCGGGCCGGCATCCGCAGAAGGCCGCACGCGGCCTGGTACGCCGCGATCGCTACGAGGGCTTCGTCGTCACTGAGCTTCGCGGCGGTCGCGGCCCGATCGGCACTGAGGAGGGCGCATTCTCCGTCGCCGAACTTCGCGGCAAGCTTGGCTGCCGCGAGGTAGCAGGCGGCGAGGAGTCGAAAGGCGTCTCGACGGCCCGGCCCTGTCGGTTGGTTCGACAGCTCAGTTGCCTCACGTAGTACGTCCGGTATCAGGAGGGCAGCAGATGTGTAGCTCGCCCGCTGATAGAGATCGTGGATGCGTCGGACGGATCGTCGAACCTGGGCTGGAGATTGGGCTGGCCGGGTCGACGGCGTGAGGTAGTCGGTCAGGAAGCTCCGCAGGTCGCCCAGAAGCTCCGGGCGGGCAGCGGCGGTGCTGCTGGCGTCACGGTCCTGATCCCTGTTTGCCATAGCCTGCCCTCGACGCTTTGCCACCGACACGTCGGCGAGCATGTCATCGACCTGTTCGAGCGTAACGCCTAACGCGAAGGCGATCCGGGTTCTGTGCCACGGGTGAGGGTCCGTCTCGGCGTTCTCCCATCTCACCACCGTGGACCGCTCCACGCCCAGGATGTCGGCCAAGCGCTCCTGGCTGAACCCGAGAGCTTTCCGCCGTTGACAGAGCCGCTGCCGCTTCAAGGCCATGCTCGGACCTCCCTCCGTTCTGTAGTCAATGTAGTCACCATGCGTGGAGATCGTGGGGCGGTGAATGCCTCTTTTCTGCGCCATACGGGCTCCTTCGACGCTGTAGTTCCTCGACTTCACCTGTCCGAGGCTTGTCGTATGGCCCGGGGCGGGCGCTGGGCTCCGGTGGTGCCGCGTCCCCCGACAATGGCGGCCCGCCGACCCCGCCCGCCCCGGCGCCGCGTCCACGACACCCGAGCCCGGAGGCGCCCACCGATGTCCCCCGTACCCGCCGACGAACGCACCCCGGCCACCGAGACGCAACAGGAGACCGACCAGGCGGCCGACCGGTTCTGGGCGGTGGTGGAGGACCGCTGTCCGGGGCTGCTGCCGGAGCGGGACGCCCCGCTGCTGCACGCCTCCCTGCTCCGACTGCTGGACGGCGGTGACGACCACGCCGGGCGCTCGGCGCTGCTGCGGGCGCTCGGGTCCGCGTACCGCAGCTTTGGTGTGCGGCCCTGGCACGCGGGGGCGATCGGCGCCGCGCTGCTGGCCTCGCCCGGTATGGGCTGGTGGCGTGCGTGGCGGCTGGTGGAGCGGACCGCCGCCCGGGTGGGCGACGGCCCGGCCTGGTGGCCGGCCGAGGTGGTCGACCACGACCGCGCCGCCGACGGTGTCGCAGTGCTGACGGTACGGCCGTGGCGGCGGCTACCGTTCCGGGCCGGGCAGGCGATGCCGGTGTGCACGCCGCGCCGGCCGGGGCGGTGGCGGTGGCTGTCGCCGGCCAACGCGCCGCGCGCGGACGGCACCGTCGAGTTCCACGTCCGCGCGCTGGCCGGCGGGTCCGTCTCCGGCAGCCTGGTCCAGGAGGTACGCCCCGGCGACCTGCTCCACCTCGGCGCGCCCGCCGATTCGGGGCTGGAACTGGCCGGCGGTGCCGACGATCTGCTGCTGGTGGCCGGCGGCACCGGCCTGGCGCCGCTGCGCGCCCTGGTCGAGCAGGTCGCCGAAGCGCCCGCCGGCCGACGGGTCACGCTGATTGTCGGCTCGCGCACGTTCGCCGACCTGTACGACGCGACCGCCTTGGACAAACTGCAACAGGCGCACGACTGGCTGACCATCGTGCCGGTGTTCTCCGCCGACCCGGAGGCCGGACCGGGCGAGCGGGGCACCGCGATCGACCTGGCCACCTGGCACTGTCGGCCCGGCCAACAGGTCCACGTGTGCGGGCCGCCGGCCATGCTCGCCGCCGCCCACCGCCGGCTCGCCGTCGCCGGCGTGCCCGCCGACCGCCTGCGTCTGCCCATCCTCGGGCAACGGTGAGCCGGGGTGGTCGCCGAGCCTCAGGTGGTCGGCCCGGTCCGTCGCCGGACCGTCCCGAGCATCCGGTCCAGCGGAAGATGTCCGAGCTGGCGGGAGTCCAGGCTGGCCTCGGCGTTGTCGCCGAGCAGCACCAGCCGGCCCGGCGGGACCCGCGCGCCGGCGGGCGTACGCGCCGCGAGCATGGGCGGCACCACGTCGCCCGGCACCGCCACCACCCGCTTGATCATCCAACGTCGGTCGGCCACCGCCCGGGCACCGGCCGAGGCGGGCAACGGCGGGCGCGCCCACCTGCCGTCCGGCGTCGGCTGCTCCACCACCACGACCTGCCCCACCATCGGTGTTCTGGCGCGCCGGACCAGGACCCGGTCGCCGTCGCGGAAGGCCGGCAGCATGCTCACCCCGCGCACGGTGACCGCGACCAGCCGCCGGGAGACCGCCGCGGCGACCCACGCACCCGCCCCAACCAGCACGGCAAAGACCACCGTCCAGGCGGTCCGGCCGGTGGCCGACAGCGCCGCCGCGCCACCCGCCAGCAGCGCCGCCACGAGCCACAACCGTCCGGACGCGCCGCGGGTGCGGCGCCGTACCCGCTGCCCGGGAGTGGGCGGGGGACCGGGGCGCCCGACCGCCACGGCCCGCTCCGGGTCCGCGGCGGCCGGGCCGGCCGACAGGTGACGCATCACGGCGTCCCGCCGGCGGACACCAGGCCCGGCGCGGCGTCCCGGTAGCCGGTCGACTGCAACCGGAACAACCGTGCATACTCGCCGTCGAGCGCGGTAAGCGTGGCGTGGTCACCCTGTTCGATCACTCGACCCCCGGCGAGTACGACGATCAGGTCGGCCTCGCGGACGGTGCTCAGGCGGTGCGAGATGAGCAGGCTGGTACGCCCGTCGCGGTGCTGCCGCAGCACCCGGTGGATCTCGTGTTCCGCCTCCGCGTCGAGCCCGGCGGACGGCTCGTCCAGGATCAGCAGCTCGGACCGGTCGCGCATGAGCGCCCGGGCCAGGGCCAGCCGCTGCCACTGCCCCTCCGACAGGTCCACCCCGGGCTGGTCCGGCCCGCCGGCGGCGTCGACGAAGAACGTCCGGGACAGCAACGTGTCGTAGCCGTCGGGCAGCTCCGTCAGCCGGCGGTGGATCCCGGCCCGGGTCGCGGCCCGGGCCACCCGGTCCCGGTCGTCGATCGCATCGAGGTCACCGAGCGCGATGTTCTCGTGTGCCGTCAGGTCATAGTGCATGTAGTCCTGGAACACCCCGCTCACCCGGCGGCGCAGCTCGGCCGGGTCGACGCGACGCACGTCCAGCCCGTCCCAGCGGATGCTGCCCCGGGTCGGGTCGTAGAACCGGCACAGCAGCTTCACGAGCGTGGACTTGCCGGCGCCGTTCAGCCCGACGAGCGCCACCGTCGCCCCGTACGGGATCCGCAGGTCCACCCCGCGCAGCACCCACGGCTGGTCGTCGGCGTAGCGGAACCACACGTCGTGCAGCTCGATCCCGGCGCGCAGCGGCGGCAGCGGCTCCGGCGGCGCGGCAAGCGGCAGGTCGGGCGGGGCGGTGGTCACGGCGAGATAGTGATCGAACATCAGCATCGCCTGGTGACCACGGGCCAACTCCCGGGCCAGCGTGACGAGCGAACCCTGCACCCCCGTCACCGCGGCGACGAAGACCGTGACGTCGCCGACCGAGAGCGTGCCCCGCCGGGCGGCGGCGACCGCCCACACCACCCCGGCCCCCGAGACGGCCGCGGCGAGCGCACCCAGACCGCCCTGGACGAGCAGGGTACGCCGGTCGAGGGCGCGACGCGCTGAGTCGGCGCGCCTCCGGTCGGCAAGCATCCGGCCGTGCAGGAACCGGTCCAGTCCGAACAACCGGATCTCCTTGGCCGCCTCCACGGTGGACAACAGGTCGCGGTAGAAGAACTCCCGTCGCTCGGTCGGCCCGATGGCCCAGAGCATCCTGGCCCGGCGACGGGCGAGCAGCACCTCCGCCACCACTGTCGGCGCGGCGGCCACCAGCAGCAGCCCCGTCATCGTCGGGCTGAGCACGAACAGGGAGGCGAGGAAACCGGCGATGGTCACGGTCGCCCGGGCCACGCCGAGCATCGCGTCCACCGCCTGCATCGGGCTGGTGCCGCCGGACTGCTGGGCCAGCCGCAGCCGGTCCAGGAACTCCGGATCCTCGAACCGCCGCAACCCGACGAACCCGGCCACCGCCCGGAACAGCCGGTCGTGGGCGCGCAACCCGGCCGCCCGGTCCAGCTCCGCACGCAGATACGTGCCAACCTGGGGTACGGCCGCCGCCAGCAGGCCGGCCAGCGCCAGCGCCCCGGCCAACGCCGCCAGGCCGCCGAGCGGACGACCGTGGACCAGCCCGTCGAGCACCAGCTTCGTCAGCCAGGCGGCCAGCACCGGTAGGGTGCCGCCGAGCAGGGTGAGCCCGGCGTACCCGGCCAGGAGCAGCGGCGCGGCGCGGGCGGTGAGCGTCGCCGCCGCGCGTACCCGGTTCGGGGTCCCCGGGTCGGACGGCGCCGCCGGCCGGCGGCTCATCCGACCGGGACCGGGGCCGGCCGGTCCACCTCCACCCGGTTGGCGCCGACCACAAGCCTGCCCGCCCCGTCGCGATCGACCCGCAGCAGCGTCGGGTACGCGCGGACGCCGAAGGCGCTGCTCACCGGGCCGTCGCCGGCCTCGACGACCACGCGGGCGACCGGGCTCAGCGCGGCCATGAAGTCGCCGGCCTGATCGGCGTCCCCGACCACCACGGCCAACGGCCGCTGCTGCCCGGCGGGCAGGTCACGCACGTGCGCCACGAATTTCGGCAGCTTCTCCCGGCACGGACCGCAGGTGGGGGAGAAGAAGCCGACCAGGGTGCCGGAGCCGATCCCGGCGGCGGTGAGCGGCTCGCCGGTGGTTGTGGCCGACTCGAACGAACCGACCTCCTGTCCCACGTCGACGAGCGGCGACGGTGCGACGGATTCGTTGAGCAGCGCGGTGTGCTCCCGCAGCCGCTTGACGACGCCGAGCGTGAGGAGAAGATCGAGCAGGCAGAGAGCGCCGACGAGGACGAGCGCCGCGGTGAGAATGGGCATGGTCACTCCTTCAGAGGGGAGCCGGCCGGCGGGCGGACCCGCCGGCCGGGTCGGTCAGTAGCAGATGCCGAAGTCGCAGCCGTAGCCGTCGCAGCAGTACGCGTCGCAGGGGCGGTAGTCGCACTGCCAGCAACTGCTGAAGCTCTTCCACCGGCAGGCGGTCGAGGCGGCTGCGGCGTCCACCTCCGGCACGAACGCCCCCAGGAGCCTGCCCCCCACCTTCTCCAACAGCTTGTACATCCCGAACTCCCTTCCGCGATGGCGGTTCGCGTGGGGCGGACCCCGCACGCTTGGGAACACCGTCGTCCGGCCGGGTGCAACCGGAGTGGAAGGCAGGCGCCCCCGGTCTTCCACCGGACTTGCACGCCCGGCGTCCAGGCTGGCGGCCAGGTCGGTCGAAGGGAGCGGGAACGGATGCGACACCTGGAGGTCTTCGCGCGGGTGCTGCTCGCTGTCGTGTTCGTCGCCGCGCTGGCCGGCAAGGTGTCAGGCCGGGCGAGCTACACGGCGTTCGTCCACTCGCTGCGGCAGGCGGGCATCGTGCCGGCGTACGTGCTGCGGCCGGTGGCGGCGGCGACCGTGGCGGCCGAAGCGACCGTGACGCTCATCCTGCTGCTGCCCCTCCCCGGGAGCGGGGCACTCGGGTGCGCGCTGGCCGGCGCGCTGCTGGCGGTGTTCACCGTGGGCGTGACGATCATCGTCCGTCGGGGACAGCGCACGCGCTGCCGCTGCTTCGGGGCCTCCGACACCCCGTTGGCCTGGCAGCACGTCGTACGCAACGGCGCGCTGACGGCGGTCGCCGGGCTCGGGCTGGTGGCGTCGACGTCCGCAGGTGAGCCGCGACTCGCCGTGGCGGCGCTGGCCGCCTCCGCCGGCCTGCTCCTCGGCGTGCTTGTCGTCGCCCTCGACGACCTGGTGGCGCTCTTCCGCCCCGCCGCGTGACCGTAGATCTACTTCAGTTCGCGAAATCCGAGAGTGCCCCTCGGCCAGCCCTCGCTGATCTGAGTGCTCGACCGTGACTCCGAGGAGTGGTGATGGCTGGTCGATGGGAAGCGGAACCAGCCGCGACGTTCGCCCGGCGGCTCGGTCGGTCCGCCTCCCGGGGTGATCCTCAAGACCGAACGGCTTCAGACGTTCCGCGAACCGGGCATCCCGAGCCGGGAGGCGTTCGTCGCCGGCCGATGGGACGAGGCGTTGCGGATCGCCGCCCAGCACAACCCCGAGCTGGCGCGGTTCTTCGCCCGCCTCGACGGGATGGGCTCTGGGCTGCACCGCCTGCGGATCGTGGACCTGATGCCGTGTGTCAGACCTTGAGGCGGACCATGGCCGGGTTCCGGAGCTGATGGTGGCCGGCAGCCGGGCCGTCTACGACGTTCGTTACGACGACGCGGGGGTTCCGGTCGGCGCGGAGAAAATCGTCGAACCCGGGATCGTCGAAGTCTGCCGGGCCGAGGTCCGCGCGTTGCTCGACCGCGCCGAGCCGTTCGACTCCTTCTTCCGCCGGGAGGTCGACGCCCGCAAGCCCGCGGAAGCGCACCAGTAACCAGCGCCGTAGCGCGGTCGGCCAGGCCCGCTAGCGCTGCTGCGGTCGCGCCGCGCGCAGCGCGTCGACCACCGCCGCCCACCGGCTCGGCGTCATCTCGTCCGGCGACCGCAGCACCTCCGCATCGTGCACCACCACCCCCGCGTCCCGCAGCAACCGCAGGTTCGGCCCGTACGCCGGGTGCGCGGCCAGCGGGGCCTTGACCCGGGGGAAGACGTGGATCGGCAGCCGGGTCCCGAGCAGCTCGTTGAGGATGCCCAGGGCCAGCGTGTCGCTCGCCCCGGCGGCCCACTTGTTGAGCGTGTTGAAGGTGGCCGGCACGACCGCCGCGGCGTCGGCCGGCGGGTGTGGCTCGGGGTCGCCGGGGCGGCGCCACTCGGCCCGTACCGGATGACCGGTCTGGTCGGCGAGCGCGTCGCGGTCGAGCCAGCTCGCGGCGGTCGGGGTGGCGATCAGGCAGACCCGCCAGCCGCCGGCCGCCAGCAGTTCGGCGAGCTCGCCGATCCGCTGGGCCGGGGGAGCGGCGCAGACGATGAGGTAGAGCACCGGCGCTTCACTCATGCCCGCAGTCTTACCCCAGCCGTGTTAAGAAGGGGCCCCGCCTATACCGAATGCGTTAAGAAGGGCCCCCGCCTTGCACGTGGTGGAGAGTGTGCTGCGCGATGTGCGCGAGGGTGCGCACCGGGGGGTGGTGGTCGACTCGCCGCCCGGCGCCGGCAAGAGCACCCTCGTGGTGCGCGCGGCCGTGGAACTCGCGGTCACCGGCGAGCCGCTGATGATCGTGGCGCAGACCAACGAACAGGTGGACGACCTGATCGACAGGCTCGGCGGGAAGGCGCCGGAGCTGCGCGTCGGCCGGCTCTCCGCCACCGACTACCAGCCCAGCGAGCGGGTGCGGAACCACCCGGCGGTCCGGGTCGCGGCGAAGGTCGCCGACCTGGGTGGGCCGGCCGTGACCATCGGTACGGCGGCCAAGTGGGCGACGGTCACCGAGGGGAGCTGGCCGTGGGCGATCGTGGACGAGGCGTACCAGATGCGCGCGGACGCGCTGCTGCGCGTGGCCGGGCGGTTCGAGCGGGCGCTGTTCGTCGGCGACCCGGGGCAGTTGGATCCGTTCTCCACCGTCGAGACCGCCCGTTGGACCGGTCTGACCTGGGATCCGATGCAGTCGGCGGTTGCCACGCTGCTGCGGCACAACCCGGAGCTGCCGGTGCACCGGCTGCCGGTGTCGTGGCGGCTGCCCGCCTCCGCCGCCCCGGTGGTCTCCGCCGCGTTCTACCCGTTCACCGGGTTCCGTGCCGGCACCGGGCCGGCCGACCGGGCGTTGACGTTCACCGAGACGGGACCGGGTGACGGCTACGACGCCTCGGTCGAGCTGGCCGCCGCCACCGGCTGGGCGTTGCACGAGCTGCCCGCCCGGCACACCGTGCGTACCGACGCGGAAGCCGCCGCGGCCTGCGCGGCTCTGGCGTTGCGGGTGTTGCGGCGCGGCGCGGTCGCGGTGAGTGAGGCCGCGCCCGGCGGCGCGCCGGTGACCGCGGACCGGATCGCCGTCGGCGCCGCGCACCGCGACCAGGTCGCGGCCATCCGGTCCCGGCTGGGCGCGGCCGGCGCGGGCATCACCGTGGACACCGCCAACCGTCTCCAGGGCCGGGAGTACGACGTGACGATCGTGCTGCACCCGCTCTCCGGCCGGCGGGACGCGACCGCGTTCCACCTGGAGTCGGGGCGGCTGTGCGTGCTGGCGTCCCGGCACCGGCACGCCTGCGTGGTGGTGGCCCGGGCCGGCATCGGTGAGTTGCTCGACGCCTACCCGTCGACCGAGCGGGTGCACCTGGACGTGCCGGTGAAGTTCCCGGACGGCTGGGAGGCCAACCAGACGGTGCTCACCCACCTGGACGCGCACCGGGCCTGAGTACGCACACCTGGGTACGCGCACGGTTCGGAAGCGACGGGCGGGCCGGCCGGGCGGTCCGTTCGGATCTTCCGGCGGGGGCAGGCGGTGGGCAGGATGGCCGGGTGCATCCTTACGACCCGTACCAACAGCAGCCGCCGTATGCCGGGTACTACCCGCCGCAGCCGGAGGAGGACGGGATCAACTGGTCGACGGTCCTCTGGGTCGCGGTGCCGGCGGTCCTGGTGATCCTCTGCTGTGCCGGGTGCGTCGCCTCGGGGGTGGCGGGGGCCTTCATGGAGGGCTTCAACGAGGGGTTGTCGTCGTAGGGCCGGCGCACCCCGACGGGCGCGGTTGGCGGCGGTGCGTTAGACAGGGATCATGACCGCGAGCGTGCTGACCTGGCTGGGTGGGGCCGTGGTGGCGGTGGCCGCCGGGTTCCTCGCCACGCTGCTGCCCCGGCGCCGGGCCCGGGACCGGGGCCGGCGGGTCGCCTGGTCGTCGGCGCGGGCGGCGATCGACGACGCCACCGTCAGCCGGGACGCGGCGACCGCGCCGGTGCCCGAGGCGGAGCGGCTGCTGGCCCGCGCCGAGATGCTCGCCGCCGCACGCGAGGGCGGCGCGGACGCGGCCCGGGAGGCGGCCGAGCACGCCCGCCGCGCCGACGACCTGTGGCGGGCCGGCCGGTGAGGGTACGCCTGGAGGTGCTGCGCTGGTCGTTGCTCGTCGCCGCGGCGGTCGTGCTCGTGGTGTTCCTGGTGGCGCAGCGGCAGAGCGTCGAGGTCAGCTACGGGCAGTCGCCGTCGACCGCCTCGCTGCCCGCCGAGGGTTCCGCCGGGGAGCTGAGCGACGCCACCGTGCCGTCGGTGGCGGAGATGACCGCGATGGTGGCCGCCGATCCGGTGGTCCGCCTGCCCGGCGCGGTCGCGCGTTGGGACGAGGCGCGGGTCCGGGCGGCCGTCGGCGACACCCGGATCCTGGTCGCCCCGCCGGGGCTGGACGAGGCGGAACGCCGGCGGGTGAAGGACGTGGAGAACGCCGAGATCCGGATCGTCGGCACCGAGGTCAGCGGCGGTCTCTACCTGGCCACGTCGGACGACCTGCCGAGCTGGCGGTCACAGTTCGCCACCGGCGACGTCACCAGCCAGGTGCTCACGCTGCTCGCCGCACTGCGCAAGCAGCCGACCCCGCCGGACCGCGACGACCTGCGCTGGCGGGAACCCACCGCCGCCGAGCTGGCCCCGGTGACCGCCGCGCTGCGCGCCACCGGCCGGTACGCCGCTCCCGGCGCGACACTGCCCCGGCTGCCGGAGAAGACCGCGAAGGAAGCCTTCCCCGGCGACGCCTGGTTCGTGGCGCTCCCGGCCCAGCCGTACGGGACGCCGCTGCCCGCGTACGGGCCGGCGCTGCACCGGCTCGCCCCGGACCGGCCGCTCGTGGTGATGTACGGCGGCTGGATCGAATACCACGGGCCGGGCGCGGCGGAGTTCGCCGAGGTGGCCGGCGCGAGCTTCTACGCGCAGTACGCCGGCCGGCTCAGCCGCTACGACTATCCGCAGCTCAACGTGCTCGGCGCGTACCTGGCCCGGGTCACCGACGTGCGCTACGCGGGGCTGTTCGACAGGCCGCTGCCGTACCGGCCGTTGGACCCGCTGCGGGTGGCGCTGCCGGCGTTGCCGTGGCTCTTCGCCGGCTGCGTGGCCGGGTTCGTGGTGCTGTCGATCCGCACCGTGCGCGGCGCCGGCCGGGGCCGGCCGGGTGACGTCGGGCCGGGCGGCGCACCGGCCCGCCTGGCCGGGCTCTCCGCGCTGGCCGTGGAGCTGTCCCTGCTCACCGACGCGCGGAGCGACCCGGCGCTGGTGCGGGGCGTCGGCCGGCTGCGGTCCGCCCGGTCCGCGCTCGACGACGGGCTGCCCGACAAGCACGTACGCGGGCTGCTCGCCGGCGCGGAGGCCGAGCTGGACCAGGTGGCCCGGGATGTGCGGATGCCCGGCTACCGGCCGGACGTCTACCTGCGGGGGAGGCTGTCATGACCGCCGTCGCGCGCCGGTTGCTCGGCCGGTTGGTCGGCAGCGCGTTCGGCCGGGCGGTGCTCGCCTGCCTGGTGCTGGCCGGCTGGGCGCTGTGGTCCGGCGGCATTTTCGACGGGCCGGTCGCCCGGCAGGTGCGCGCCTCGTCGGTCTACGCGGCGCCCGGCGTCGACGTGGACCGGGCCGCCGCCGAGCGGGTCATCGGCAACCGGCGGCTGGTGGTGCTGATGATGGAGCCGGGGGCCGACCTGCGCGAGGTCTGCGACGACACCGAGCGCGCCACCCAGGGCACGCTTGTGCTGGCGATGAGCCGCGACGGCGACGACTGGGACACGTACGGCTGCTCCCGCGTCGGCGGCGACAGCCCGCGTGACATCGGCCGGTCCATGGTGGCGGAGACCGTGATCAGCCAGGGGGCGGACGCGTTCGTGGACCGGCCGGTCGAGGCGCTGAAGGTGATCGTGCTCAACTACGACCGGCTGGTCCGCACCGGTCTGGTGCCCGACGGCGGGCGGACGATCAGCCCGTCGTTGCCCCGCTACCTGCTGGCCGGCGGCGCGATCGGTGGCGTGGTGGCCGGCGCGGCGGCGCTCTGGCTTGGTGGTCGGCGGGCCGGTCGGCTGGCCGACGCGCGGCGGGCCGGGCGGGACGCGCGCGCCGATGAGCGGGCCGCGCTTGGCGCCGCCACCGCGGTCCTGGCCCAGCAGATCATCGACCTCGACCGGGCCGGCGGGCCGGGCGGTTCGGCGTACCGGCGGCTGGCCGGCGAGTACGTCGGGCTGCTCGACGAGGTGTCCGAGTCCGACGGCGGGTCCGTGGACCGGCTGCGTGAGCGGGTCGAGGAGTTGAGCCGAAGGGCGGCCGACCTGGCCTCCGAGCCACCGGCCGCGCGAGCGCCGCGTCAGCGGACCGGCCGGACGGTGGCGAAGAGGCGCGAACGGGGCCGGCGGTGACCCGCCGACCCCGTCACCGGTGCGTCGTCAGTGCCCGGCGCCGACCACCGTGGCGGCCGGCCAGCTGTCGCTGAAGACCTGGGCGGACGTCGCGCTGCGGGCCGCGAAGCCGAACAGCGAGTCGACCCGGGCGGCCTCGGCCGAGCTGGGGTACGGGTTGGTGCAGCCGGTGCCGGCGCTGCCGCCGGACATCAGGATGGCGCAGTTGCCGTTGTAGTTGTCCGGCAGGCCGAGGATGTGGCCGATCTCGTGCGTCACGATGCGCAGCGGCGAGTACTGCTGGGCCTGGTAGTAGTCGATGACCACGCGGCCGTTGCCCAGGCTGGTGCGCTGGGCGTACGACCCGCCGCCGTAGGTGTAGTAGATCATCAGGTTCGACCCGCACTGGGCCATGTTGATGTTGTTGGTGTAGTTGTTCCAGATCGATGCCGCCTGCACCGCCGTGCTGGCGAACGGGCCAGCCTGGCTGGTGTTGTAGCAGACGTTGCGGACCGCGGCGGAGGCCGGTGCCGGGTTGACGGCGACCGCGCCCAGCGCCGTCAGCGTCACGGCCGCGAGGGTGGCGAGGATCCGGGACAGCTTCGGCGTACGCATGGTTCACACTCCTGGGGGATGGGGGGTGTGCGGACGCCGACAGCCTATAGATAGGCGTCGATCGATATCAAGGTCTCTGCGTCAGCAGGAGTTCTTGGCCCGCTTGCGGAACTCCTTCTCGGTGACCTTCTCGTGGCTGCTGGGCTGCTTGCCGATGAGCACCTCGCCGGTGCCGAGGGCGGCCAGGTCCTCGGCCGTGAAGGTGATCGTCACGGTGGGCCGGCCCCGGGCGTAGCCGGCGAGGCCGTACGCCTGCCCCGGCGCCAGGGCCGTGAGGCCGCCGTCCGACACCGACCACCCCGACGGGGGCGTGCCGAACAGCGGCATGCCGTCGGGCACCTCGGACCCGGTGCGCTCCAGCCGCCGGCCGGGGCCGTCGGCCGAGGTGGTGGCGGTGCCGCTTTCCGGATAGAGGGAGACGGTGTCGATCTGGAAGTCGGGGCAGGCCGCCAGCAGGACCGTGGGGCGGTCGCCGTCCAGCCGGAGGGCCGCAAGCGGCTTGGCGGACGGGGAGCAGGCGGCGACACCGGCCAGGGTGGCGAGCACGGCAAGCGTGCCCACCACCCGACCGGCGGAACGGGGCCGTCCTGTTACCAACACAACCCAATCATGCAGTCGCCCGCCGATTTGAGCCACAACGGGTCGAGGAGCTCGTCGTAGTCCCAGTAGCCGCCCTTGTACGGGTTGGCGCCGATCTCCCACGGGTTGAAGTCACCGTCCGTGCCGGTCAGCAGGTACGACAGCTCCGTCCCGGTGAAGTACAGGATCAGGAAACTGGCCGGGTCGAAGTGCTGCCACTGATCGGAGTGCCTGGCCTCGTGCTCCAGCAGGTCCGGCCCGTACGTCGAGGAGTCGATGCCTTGCTGCCGCAGCTCCGCCCGCTCCCGCGCCTCCTCGTCGAGGTCGCTCTGAAGGTCGCTGGCGGTGCCGGGGTAGAGCAGGAAGTCGCCGATGGTCATCGGTCGGCCGTTCGGCGTGTGCGAGTTGTAGCAGATCATCTGCTTCGCGCCGGCCACACAGTTGCCTCCCCACAACCTCACCGCGACCTGGGCCAGCTTGTTGTTGTCCTGGTTGCCCGTTCGGAGCGGCGACATGTCGGGCTGAGGCGTGTTCAGCGGCGGGTGCTCCGACGCCTGCTCCTGCCGCTTCAGCTCGATGGAGCGCAGCAGCGCGGCGTCCGCGTCGGCCTGCGCCTGGGCCGCGCTCTTGCCTGCGGCCTTCGCTGAGGCGTACGCGGCCTGCATCGACGCGTACGCGTTGTCAGCCGCCGTTTTGGCCTTCGCCGCCGAGGCGGTGGCCCGGTCGGCCGAGACGCTCGCCGCCTCGGCGCTGGCCCGCGCCGACGCCGCCGCGTTGCGGGCGACCTGCGCCGACTGTGCCGCCTGGACGGCCGACGTGGCGGCCGACTTGGCCGACAGGAGCGCCTGGTTGGCGTAGGCCGCGGCTTGGTTGGCCGAATCGCGCGCCTGCTGGGCGTACTGGGCCGCCTCCGTGGCGGCGTTCCGGGCAACCGCCGCGAGGCGTTGCGCCTCGGCCGCGTCGGCCCGGGCCGTGGCGGCGATCTGCGCGGCCTCGGCGACCAGCCCGGTGACCCGGGAGACGTGCGTGGCGGTCTCAGCGTCGCGCCGGGCCGCCGCGTACTGCCCGCGGACGAGGAAGTCGGCAAGCGAGGCGGACGGGCCGGAGAGGGCGATGTCGCCGGCCGCCTTCATCTCGGGACCACCGGCCGAGATGATCTGAGCGATCCTGACGCGGTTGTCCTGCGCCTCCGCGACGTATCGCCCGGTGGTGAGGAACGCCTGGCGCTGGGCGGCCGTGCCGTTCAGCGCCACCTGCGCGGCGGCCTTGGTGGCCGGGCCGCCGGAGGTGATCAGCTGCGCGATGATGATGCGGTCATCGGTGGCCTTGCCCGGGTAGTCGCCGGTGCGCAGAAATTCCTGAATCTGGGCGTGGGTGCCGCTGAGCACGGCCTGGGCGGCAGTGCGCTGGGCATCCTTGGTGGTGGTGGAGGCCATCTCGATGACCCGGTCGCGGTCGTCCTCGAGCGCTGCGGTCTCCCGCCCGGTGCCCAGGTAGGCGCGCATCTCGTCCTCGCCGCCGGCCAGGGCGCCGGCCGCCGCGGTCCGCGACCAGTTGCCGCCGGTCTTCATCAGCCGGGCGGCGGCCTTGCGGCCGTTGCTGAGCACGGTGGCGGTGTCGGCGCCCGGCGCGCTCGCCGCGGCAAGCCACTGCCGGGTCTCGGCGTCGACGCGCGCCTGCTCGGTGGCGTCGGCCGCCGCGGCGGCGTTGGTGGCCGCCTCGTCCTGCGCCGCCTCGGTGGCGTCGTCGATGCCCTGCTGGCGGTAGTTGGCCAGGCGGGAGGCGTCGTCGTCGCGGTTGGCCTGCTCGACGGCCGCCGCCTGGTTGGCCGCGGCAGTGGCGTCGTTCGCCGCGGTGGTGGCCGCGTTGGCGGCAGCGGTCGCCCGGGCGGCGGCCGTGGCGGCCTCGCCCGCGTGCTGGGCGGCCTCGTCGGCGGCCTGGGCCGCGGCGGTGGCGTGCGCGGCTGCGGCCTTGGCCGCCTGGTACGCCTCCCGCGCCGCGCTTGCCGCGGCGTTGGCGTACCGCTGGGCGGCGCTGGCCGCCCGGGTGGCGGCTGCGGCCTGGCGGCGGGCCGCGGCTGCGGCTTCGCGGGCCCGGGCCGCCTCGGCGGCGGCCACATTGGACTGGCTGCCGGCGGCTGCGGCGGCGTCCGCGGCGTCCGCCGCGTTCTTGCCGGCGCTGGCGGCGGCGGTGGCCGCGCCGCTTGCCTCGCTTGCCGCGTTGCCTGCGGCAAGCGAGGCGTCCGCGGCCAGCAGCGCCTGGGATGCGACGGTGCGGGCCGTCGCCGCGGCCTGGCGGGCCGCAGCGGCCTTGGTCGCGTCGCCAGCGGCCGCGGAGGCCGCGTTGTATGCCTTGGTCGCCGCCTGGCCGGCGCGGGCGGCGGCGGAGGCGGCGCGGGCCGCCGCGTTCGAGGCGAGCCGGGCGGAGGCGCTGGCCGCGTTGGCGGCGCCGATCGCGGTGCGGGCGGCGTCGGCGGCACGGGCCGCGGAGTCGGCGGCACGGCCGGCCGCGTTGGCGGCCTTGGTGGCCGAGTTCTGGGCGGCGGCCGTCTCGGCGGCAGCCTTGACCGCGGCCTCCTTGGCGAGCTTGGCGGCCTCGACCGCCTGGTCGGAGGCCTCCTTGGCGGTCGCGGTCTCCTCCGCGGCCAGCTCGCCGGCCTGTCGGGCCTGGTCGACGAGCCCGGTGAGGGTGCTGACCTCCTGGTCGCGGGCGCGCGCGACGTCCTGGCCGTAGACGAGGAACTCGCGCAGGTCCCGCGCGGTGCCGTTGAGCGCGGTCTGCGCGGCTGCCTTCACCTCAGGGCCGCCCGCGTTCATGATCTGCGCGACGCGGACACGGTCGTCCTGGGCTCTGGCGGTGCCCCAGCCGACGGCGAGGAAGTTGAGCAGGTCCTGCGCGGTGCCGTTGAGCGCGGCCTGCCCGGCGGACTTCACCTGGGGACCGCCGACATTGATCACCTGCGCGACGCGGATGCGCAGATCCTGGCGGAGAGGCTGGGAATAACCGCCGTCGAGAAACGCCTGGACGGAGGCGGCTGACCCGTCAAGCGCGGTCTGCGCGGCGGCCCGCACCGACGGGCCGCCCACGGACTGGTATTGCGCCACCTCGGTGCGGTTGTCCCAGGCCTTGGCCTCCGAGTAGCCGGTGGCGAGGAAGGCGGCCAGGTCGGCGTCGGAGCCGAGCAGGGCCGCCTCGGCCGCCCGGGCCACCGCGGGGCCCTCGCTGGTCATCAACTGGACGCAGCGGGCGCGGTCGGCCGCCGTGGGGGCGCCGGCCTGGGCCGGAGTGGCGATCAGGCCACTTGTGAGAGTCAGCAGGGCGGCAGTCGATGCCGCGATCATGGATCGAGAGACACGCATGTCAGCCCCCGAACGGGTAGCGCAGCTCAAGGATCGTGGCCGATCCGCGGCTCTGGCCGACACCGACCGGCTGCCACTCGCCGGGCTCCACCTTCTCGGTCTCGACGACAGTGGGATCGTCGTGGGTCTCCACCTTGGCCGCGACGGTGCGCGCGTTGTCGCCGCGGACGAAGTAGACGTCGGGGATCTCCATGGTCAGGTAGCCCACGGTGCCGGTGGCCTTGAAGCAGAAATTCGGCCCCGCCGGGAAGTCGGGCTTGAGGCTCTGCACCAGGATCAGGTCGGTGGGCGGCACGTCCGGGTCGGCGCCGCAGTCGGCAAGCACGATGTGCCCGTCGCCCTTGACCAGCTTGATGCCGCGCTGGGCGAGGACCTTGTCGGCGCCCGGGTAGTTGAAGTCCTCCACAATGGATGGCGGTTCGTCAGCCGCAGAGGCGGCAGAAGCGACGGTCCCGGTCACTGCGGCGGCCATGGCTGTGACGGAGAGAAGTATGACCCCGTGGCGGTAACGCATTGTATCCCCCGAATTTCGATCAGCGACTCCCCCGGCCTTCAGCTCAGGGGGAATGTCGATGAGATCGTAAGTGGTACGTCGCGCACGGTGTGTCCCGTCTCGCGCCCGTGGCGGCGCGAGCGGAGCTGAACTGATCAGGCTCGATCATCCGTACCCCTGGTCGTGCGGACGACGGAGCTGGTGACGTGTTCCCCGGAGCCCCGCGACCGGCTCGGCCCGGCCGCCGTACGCGGGGCGGTGCACCGATGGCTGCGGCTGGTCGCGGCGGACGCGGAGTTGGCCCCGTACCTGCTCGGGATCGACCGCCGACGCCTCGCCACCCAGCTCACCCTGGTGATAAGGAGGGGCCCCCGCTTAACGTTTCCGGTAGAGGCGGGGGCCCCGCTTAACACCTCTGTCGGGCCGCTGACCGAGGAGCAGCGGTGGCGCGTCCTCGACTACCTGGCCGCCGCGCTCTGGGCGCTCGACCTGCCGGTGGCGACGGTCGTCGACGCGCAGCGGGCGGTCGCCGGCCTGCTCCGGGCGTGACCCGTGCCGGCCGGGTGCGACCGGGCCGACTGGGTGCGACCGGGCCGACTGGGTGCGACCGGGCCGGCCGGGTGCGACCGGGTTGGCCGGGCGTGAGCCCGGCCGCGCGGGGTCAGGTGGCGGCGTGCGGGTCGGCCGCGTTCAGGGTGGCGACGACCTGGTCGTAGTCGCCGCGCGCCGCCGCGTGGCGGAGGAACTTCACCCGCTCGACGTGGATCTCGGTGGCGTCCGGCTGCGCCTCCAGCAGCGCCACCACCTCGGCCACGAACTCGTCAAGCGGCATGGCGAACTCGCTGGTCTCCTGGCCGGGCAGCAGCCCGGTGCGCACCGCCGGCGGCACCAGCTCGACCACCCGTACGCCGGTTTCGGCCAACTGGAGCCGGATCGACTCGCTGAGCATGTGGATCGCGGCCTTGGAGGCGTTGTAGCTCGGGGTGACGCGCAGCGGCACGAACCCCAGGCCGGACGAGACGGTGACGATCGTGGCGTCCTTGCGTTGCCGCAGGTGCTCGACGAACGCGCCGATCAGCCGGATCGGACCGAGCACGTTCGTGGTCACCACCTCCTCGGCCGAGGCGAGGAATGTCTCGGGTGAGCGCCAGTCCTCGACCCGCATGACGCCGGCCATCGCCACCAGGACGTTGAGGTCCGGGTGCCGGGCCAGCACCGCCTCCGCCGCCGTGGCGATGCTCGCCGGGTCGGTGGTGTCGATCGGGACCGTGTCCAGGTCGGGGTGGGCCGCGGCGATCTCGTCGAGCAGTTCGGTACGCCGGCCGCCGACGATCACCGTGTTGCCCCGGTCGCGCAGGGCGAGCGCCAGGGCCAGGCCGATCCCGCTCGTGGCGCCCGGGATGAAGATCGTGTTTCCGGAGATGTCCATGCGACAAGCATGGCCCGGCCGCCGTGCTCGGTGCAGAGATCCGCGATCGAGGGATCCCGGATCCCTGGCTCACGCGGCCGGCGGGCGGATACTCGGATCATGGATCGCGTTGCCCTGGCCGACTTCCTCCGTCGTCGCCGTGAGGCGCTGCGCCCCGGCGACGTCGGGCTGCCCGAGGGCGCCCGACGGCGGGCGCCCGGGCTGCGGCGGGAGGAGGTCGCCGCGCTCGCCGCGATGTCGACCGACTACTACAGCCGGCTGGAGCAGCGGCGCGGCCCGCAGCCGAGCCCGAACCTGCTCGCCGGGCTGGCCCGGGCGCTGCGGCTGACCGGCGACGAGCGTGACTACCTGTTCCGGGTTGCCGGGCACAGCCCGCCCGAAGCCGTCGCCACCGCCACCCACGTCGCGCCGGCGCTGCTGCGGGTGCTGGACCGGCTGTCGGACACCCCGGCGGTGATTCTGTCCAACCTGGGCGAGACGCTTGTGCAGAACCGGCTGGCCGCCGCGCTGCTCGGCGATCCGTCCGACCGTACCGGGCCGGCCCGCAGTGAGATCTACCGGTGGTTCACCGAACCGGGCCAGCGGCAGCGCTATCCCGCCGAGGACCACGACCGGCAGAGCCGCGCCCAGGTCGCCAACCTGCGCGCCGCCTACGGGTCGATGGGCCCGCGGTCGCGCGCCGGTGAGCTGGTACGGGTGCTGCGCGCGGCAAGCGCGGAGTTCACCGAGTTGTGGGAGCGGCATGAGGTGGCCCAGCGTTTCGCCGACCACAAGACGCTCATCCACCCGGAACTCGGCCCGATCGAGCTGGACTGCCAGGTGCTCTTCACCGAGGACCAGTCGCAGGCGCTGCTCGTGCTCACCGCGCCGCCGCGCAGCGAGGGCGCGGAGAAGCTGCGGTTGCTTGCCGTGCTCGGGCACGAGCGCTTCCCCGCCTGAGCGGTGCGACGCCCCGTGTCGTGAGCCGGGCGTCCCGTGCGGTGCCCCAGGCACAGGAATGCGATTCACGCCGCCGGGAATCCCCGGCTTTGCTGTCAACCTCCCGTCACGCACGGTGTTCAACTGATCTGTTCCGGTCGATAGCGTCGAACCATTGAGCGTCGACGAAGGGCCGACCATGAACGACAACGGACACCCGTTCGATCGCCGGCGACTCCTCGCCGGCGCGACGGCGGCCTCGGCGGTCACCCTGACCGGCCTGGCCCTCGTCTCCACCACCGGTGCCGCGGCGGCGGCACCGGCCCGCACCGGAACGCCGCTGCTCAGCCGGGACCGGATCGCCGACGCCGCGCTGCGCTCGCCCGACGGCTCCGCGCCGGCGGTCGGCGTGCAGGCCGACTTCCACGCCCGGCTCGCCGCCTGGCTGGCGTTCTGGTCGGCGAACTCCCCCCGCTCGTGGAGCGCGCCCACGCAGGTGGTCGCGCGGATCGAGCCGGCCGGCGACGCGCTGGTCCTGCACGCGATCCGCTACCGGCGCGACGACGAGGCGTACGCCGGGTTCGCCGCCGCCCGGCGGGACGCCACGCACCTGGCCACGCTTGCCAGCCTGCACCACCACTTCCCGAGCGTTCGGGTCCGGCCGGACGGCACGATCCGGGTCGGCGACGGCCCGGCCGGGTTCACCGGCGCGCCGGAGCAGGTCGCCTTCGCGGTCACCGCCTGCCGTGAGTTGTGGGGCGACGCGGCGGCCACCGCCGGCCGCTGGCAGGAGCACGCCGGCCGGGTCCTCGCCCGCGCCGGTCAGCCCACCGACGCCGCCTCGCACGCCGGCTGGGCGGCCTTCACCCGGACCAGCCTGCGTCGCGGGCTGGGCACCGAATCGTACGAGTGACCGGAGGTAACACATGGCCCGCAACGAGTTCCGCTTCGTGGTCGACGGCGTCGACCTGACCTCAGACCAGCAGACCCTGATCGCCGGCGAGATCCAGAAGGCCGGCCTGGCCGCCCTGCGTACCGCAAACGCCAAGCTCGTCAACCCGCTCACCCTCGGCCACGGCAACCTGAAGCTGCGCCCCGAGTGGTACGGGCTCTGGGTGCTCGACGGCGTGCTCGCGCAGGACCTCGGCCAGAAGATCAACGACATCGGGTTCTGGATCCAGCGGTGACCGACGCCGCCCGGCCCGCCGGCCCCCCGGAGCGGATGTGCCCGAGCACCCCGGCGTCAAACGCCACGGTGTTCCTCGGCATGATCACTCCGGCGGGCCGGGTGGCCTACGTGACGCCTGCGGTGCCGGCCGAGGTGGCGCTCGCCGGTGTCGACGACTCCGCCGGGCCGATCGAGTCGCGGGTGCGGCTCGCCGGCCCCTGCGTCACCTCGTCCTGCGGTTTCTGGACCGGCTCGCACTGTGGGCTGGGCGCCCGGATGGCCGCCTCGTACGCCGAGACCGCGCCGCCCGCCGAGGAGGCGCTGCCGAGGTGCGCGATCCGGCGTACCTGCCGGTGGTTCGCCGAGCAGGGGCCGGCGGCCTGCCCGGCCTGCTCGCACGTGGTCACCGACGCCCGCTGACCGTGGGGCCGCCTTGACCGGTAGGTCACACTGGGCACAGACCCCGTCACCCGGAACGGAGGACGTCATGCGCTGGCTCGTCATCATTCTCGTCGTCGTGGTGGTTCTGGTTGGCCTGGCGGCCTGGCGCCGACTGCGGCGCAACTCGACGGACCCGGACGGTCAGGTCCGCGACCTGGCGGCGTCCGCCGAGGCGCGCCGCCGGCTCGACGACCACCGCAACCCGACCGACGGCAGCAATCTGCGCAGCACCGGAGGCGGCAGCCTCTGACGCCCACCGCCATGTCGGCGGCCCCGGGTGTCGGACCCGTCGACTAGCGTCGGGAGGCCATGGAGCCGCGGTTCGGCGAGGAGATGATCGGCCGGGAACACCCGGCGGGGCTGCTGCGCGCCGAGGTGGCCCGGGTGATCGACAGTCACGGCGGCCTGGTCCTCGTCACCGGCGAGCCGGGCATCGGCAAGACCACCCTGGTCTCGGCCGCCGCCGGCGAGGCCCGCCGGCGCGGGGCGCTTGTGTTCGGCGCCGCCTGCTGGGACTCCGACACCGCCCCCGACTACTGGCCCTGGTTGCAGGTGCTGCGCCGGTTGGCCCGGTCCACCGACGATCCGCCCGCCGCGCGGGAGGCCGCCGCGGCCGGGCTGGCGGCCCTGCTCGGCGAGCACGAAGCCGCAGACGACGCGATCGCCGACGGCGGCGGCCCGGCCGAGCCGGCCGGCGGCGAGGGCGGTCCAGGTGGCGGCGGCGGTGCGCGCGGCGACGGCGAGCGGGACGAGTTCGTCAGGCACGACGCGGTGACAAGCGCGCTCGTCACCGTCGCCCAGCACCGGCCGCTCGTGGTGGTCCTCGACGACCTGCACTGGGCCGACCCGGCGTCGCTGCGGCTGCTCCAGTTCGCCACCCAGCACACCTGGTTCGAGCGGCTGCTGCTGATCGGCACCTACCGCGACGCCGAGGTCGAAGCCGGTGACCACCCACTGCGTCCGCTGTTGCTGCCGTTGACCGCGAAGGCCACCACCGTCACGCTGGCCGGCCTGGACCGCGACGAGGTGGCCGCGCTGATCAGCCGCACCGCCGGCCGGGAGCCCGGCGCGGGGCTCATCGACGAGGTGCACAGGCGCACCGGCGGCAACCCGTTCTTCGTCGAGCAGACCGCGCGGCTCTGGCACACAGGTGGTCTCGCCGACACCATCGCGCCAGGCGTACGGGAGGCGGTGCGCCGCCGGCTCGACCAACTGCCCGCCCCGGTGGTCGAGGTGCTGACCGTGGCCGCCGTGCTCGGTCGCGAGTTCCACAGGCAGACGCTTGCCGCCTGCGTACCCGGTCCGGCCGCGCAGGTGGACCGGCTGCTCGACCGGGCCTCCGCCGCTCGGCTGGTGCTGGCCCGGGGCGGCGGCCGGTTCGCCTTCGTGCACGACCTGGTCCGGGAGACGCTCTACGACGGGCTGCCCGAGGCCGACCGACGCACCAGGCACGCCGCCGTGGTCCGGGCCGTCGACTCCGACACGCTCGTGGGCCGGCTCATCCCGGCCGACCTGGCCCGCCACGCCTGGCTCGCCGGCGCGGAGCTGGACCCGGCACGCGCCGGTGACCTGCTGCTGGCCGCCGCGCGGGACGCGAGCGGCCGGCTCGCCGTGGAGGAGTCGGTGCGGCACTTCCGGCGGGCGCTCGACGTCACCGACGAGCCGGTCCGGCGGGTCCGGGTGCTGCTGGAGCTGGCCGGGCTGCTGCATCACGCCGGGACGCTGGGGGAGGCCGAGCCGCTGCTTGTCGACGCCGCCACGCTGGCCCGTGGGCTCGACGAGCCGGTCCTGCTGGCCCGGGTGGCGCTCACCGTCCACGGCCAGCACGCGGCCACCCGCCGCCGGCTCGACGCCGACGCGCTGGTCCGGGAGGCGTACGCGGGGTTGATCGGCCCGCCCGACCCGGAGCGGTCGACGCCGGCCCTGGTCACCGACCTGATCACCGCCACCGAGACGCTGGCCCGGCACGGCCGCGACGACGAGGCGCTTACCTTCAGCCTGTGGGCCCGCCACGACACCACCTGGGGGCTCGGCACCGCGCCGGAGCGGGCCGTGGTCACCGCGGAGATCCGGGAGGTGGCCCGCCGCGGCGGCGACCGGGACACCGAGTTGTGGGCCACCTCGCTGCGCTGGGTGGCGCTGCTGGAGCTGGGCGATCCGGGTTACCGGCACGAGCTGACCGCGTTCGTCACCGGCTGTCGCGCGGGTGACGTGGCCCGGCAGCGGATGGCGGCGGCCGTCGACAGTGGCATCATCGCCGCGTTCCAGGGTGACTTCGCCGCCGCCGAGGCCAACTATGCCGAGCTTGACGGCTACGGCGAGTGGGAGCACTCGGAACACGCCTTCATGGCACACCACCTGCGCTGGTCGCTGCTGGTGCTGCGTGGGCGGCTCGCCGAGGCCGAGGCCCTGCTCGACCGGCCCGGCCCGGCCAACCACCCGCAGGTGGAGCTGCTCCGGGGGATCACCGCCGCCGAACGCGGCGACGCGGCGGCCGTACGCCGGATCATCGGCGGGATCGAGGCCGCCGGGGCCGCGTACCCCCGACCGGTGTCGACGTTGTGGCTGCGGTTGCGGGCCCAGGCGGCGGCCGTGGACGGCGACCCCCGCCGTTGCGCCGAGGCGCGGACGGCCCTGGCACCCCACCGTGGGCGGTGGCTGGTGGCGTTGTTCGGCTGCGACATCGGCGGTCCGGTCGACCTCTGGCTGGCCGTGGTGGACGCGGCGGAGCGGCGGTGGGACGACGCGGTCGCCGGTTACGCGGCGGCCCGGGACACCGCCGACCGGCTCGGCGCCCGGCCCTGGTCGGTGTTGAGCCGGGCCGGGCTGGTCCAGGCGCTGGTCGGGCGCGACGGGCCGGGCGACGCGGCCGAGGCGACGCGGTTGCGGGCCGAGACGGTGGCCGAGGCGCGGGCGCTGGGCCTGGCCCGGGTGGTCGAGCGACTGGCCGAGGCGTCCGCGCCGGCCGTGGCCCCGGTGGAGCGGCTGGCCGCGGAGTCGACGCCGGGCACGACGCAGAACCGGCTGGTTGCGGAGTCGACGCCGGGCACGACGCGGAACCGGCCGGCCGCGGCCGGGCACTCGGTCGACCAGCCGGGCGACGGTGGGGCGGGAGGGCGTGCGGGTGCGGCGGTCGACGCGGGCGCGGGCCGGCCCGAGTTCTGCCTCGACGGTTCGGTGTGGCGGCTCGCCTACGCGGGCGCGGTGGCGCACCTGCCCGACGCCAAGGGCCTGCACGACCTGCGGCTGCTGCTGAGCCGGCCGGGCGTGGACGTGCCCGCGGTCGAGCTGCTCGACCCGGCGGCCGGCGCGGAGCTGGTCGCCGCCCGCCGGCTCGGCGCCGACCCGGTGCTCGACGACGAGGCGAAAACCCGCTACCGGCAGCACCTGCGGCGGCTCGACGAGGAGATCGACCGGGCCGCGTCGCGCGACGACACGCGGCGGCTTGCCGCCCTGGACGCCGAGCGCGCGGCCCTGCTCGACGAGCTGCGCGCCGCCGCCGGGCTGGCCGGGCGCACCCGTCGGCTCGGCGACCAGGCCGAACGGGCGCGTAAGGCGGTGACCGGCCGGATCCGGGACACGCTGCGGCGGATCGAGCACCGGCACCCGGCGCTCGCCGCGCACCTGCGCGAGTCGGTCACCACCGGCGGCACCTGCCGCTACCTGCCGGCCGAGCCGGTCCCCTGGCGACTCTGACCGCCCCCACCTGACGCCCGCCGATCTTGGACTTGTGGCACCTCCGATACCGCCATGGATCCGACATTCCGTGGCACCACAAGTCCAAGATCGACGCCCACCATCGAGACGGAAACGGCTGGGAGGGGCACAATCCTTCCAAGTCACCGGTCTCGTCGGGACGCCGCGCCGGGCAGGTCTCGTGCGAGATGCGGCGGGTAGCGAGTTTCGGCAGATGATCGACACCATTCCGGTGAAGTGGTGGCATCCCCGCCCGGCGGATACCGCCACGTCGCCGAGCTGGCGTCCGGATCTCTCCGGGTCTCCAGCATGCGAGAACGCTTGGGGAGCAGCCGCAGCGGGTGGCCGACGGCAGATCCCGCAAGCACTCGCTGGGTGCCACCCCGGTCCGGCGTTCCTGAAGTCGGTGGTGCTGTCGCCGCCATTGATCAACACCGTTGCGCCGAGATGGCGAGGTCCGCGTCCGGCGGACCCCGCCACCTCGATCGAAACGGTCAGCGGCGGTTGTAGCGGCGCATGGTAAGCGTGCCGAACACCACCACGAAGCCGGCGCTCCACAGCAGCAGCCACATCGTGTTCGTGGCGTCCGTGGAACCGGCCATCACGGCCCGGACCGAGGCGACCAGATGGGTGATCGGGTTGACCTTGACGAACGCCTGCAACCAGCCCGGCATGGTGGCCGGCTCGACGAACACGTTGCTCAGGAACGTCAGCGGGAACAGCACCATCATGCTGACGCCCATCACCGACTTCTCGCTGCGCAGCACCAGGCCGAAGAACGTCCACACCCAGGAGAACGCGAACGAGAAGATCACCAGCAGGCCGATCCCGGCCAGCACCCCGAGCAGGCCGCCGTCGGGGCGGAACCCGAGCACCAGCCCCACCCCGAGGATGACGACCGCGGCCAGGATGTAGCGCAGCACGTCGCCGAAGATCATGCCGACGAGCGCCGCCGGCCGCCACACCGGCAGGGTACGGATCCGGTCGAAGACGCCCTTCTCGATGTCGTTGTTCAACCCCACCCCGGTGTACATGGTGATCATCACGACGCTTGTGACCATGATGCCGGGCAGGAAGAACTGGAGGTACGCCCGCGGGTTGTCGGCGAGCGCGCCGCCGAACAGGTAGGTGAACATCAGCACCATGATGATCGGGAACGCGGTCACGTCGAACAGTTGCTCCGGCACGTGCTTGATCTTCAGCACGGCCCGCCAGCCGAACGTCAGGGACGCCGAGAGCGGCCCCGGCCGGGCCGGTCGCTCGCCGGGCGCGAGCACGGTGGCCAGCGCCTCGGTGGACGGCACGTAGACGGACGGCGCCCGCCCCGTGGTGGTCGCGGTGTCGCTCATCGGGCTGCCTCCAGCTCGTCGTCCCGCGCGTCCGTCTCGACGGCCGGGTGGTCGGTCAGGGCCAGGAACACCTCGTCCAGGCTCGGCTGGCCGAGGGAGAAGTCGTCCACCACGATGCCGGCCCGGGCCAGCTCGCCAAGCGCGCGGGCGGCCTGCTCGCCGGCCTCCAGATCGGTGCCGTCCTCGCCGACCCGGGCGGTGAGCGCCACCGGGTCGGCGGCGAGCTGCACCGGCACGTTCAACACCGTCCGCAGCACCTGCTCGGCCCGGGGCCGCTGCCCGGCGTCGCGCAGTCGCACGTGGACAGTGCCGGAGCCGACCGACGACTTCAACTCGCCCGGGGTGCCCTCCGCGATCACCCGGCCGTGGTCGACCACCGCGATCCGGCCGGCGAGCTGGTCGGCCTCGTCCAGATATTGCGTGGTCAGCAGCACGGTGGTGCCGTGCGCGACCACCGCCCGGACGATCTCCCACACCTGGTTGCGGCTGCGCGGGTCCAGCCCGGTGGTCGGCTCGTCCAGGAACAGCAGGTCCGGCGTGTTCAGGATGCTCGCCGCGATGTCGATCCGCCGCCGCATCCCGCCGGAATACTTCTTCACCTGCCGGCCGGCCGCCTCGGTCAATCCGAACGCGGCGAGCAACGCCTCGGCCCGCTCCCGCGCGGCCGGGCGGCTCAGCCCGAGCAGCCGGCCCAGCAGGACCAGGTTCTCCGCGCCGGTCAGGTCCTCGTCAAGTGAGGCGTACTGGCCGGTCAGGCTCATCCGGGCGCGGACCGCGTCGGGCTCGGCGACGACGTCGTGGCCGAAGACCCGGGCCGTGCCGCCGTCGGGACGCAGCAGCGTCGCCAGCACGCGGACGGCGGTGGTCTTGCCAGCGCCGTTGGGCCCGAGCATCCCGTACACGGTGCCGGCGGGGACCCGCAGGTCCAGCCCGTCGAGCGCCCGGGTCGAGCCGAACGACCGGACCAGGCCGTCGGCCTCGACGGCCAGGCCGGTGTTCCGGTTACTCATGATCGATACCTCTCTCCGTGGGTGGTTCTCAGCAGGCGTACGGGCGTGCCGCGCGGCCCTCGCGCAGCGCCAGGCCCCACCAGCACAGCTCGTCGAGGAGCAGCCGGACGTCCTGCCGGAGCCCTTCCTCGGCGTGCCCGGTGGGCTCGCCGTCGAGCAGGTCGAGGCCGACCGTGTCCCGCACGGTCATCGCGTGCAGCGCGGTGAACACCGTCCGGAGCTGGTCGACCGCGTGCAGGCCGACGGACCGGCAGCCGTACGACACGAAGCCGACCGGCTTGGCCTGCCACTCGTCGTACGCGACGTCGATCGCCTGTTTCAACGAGGCCGGGAAGCTGTGGTTGTACTCCGGGGTGACCACGACGAACGCCTCCGCCCGCGCCACCTGCCGGGCGAACTCCCGCATCGCCGACGTGGGCTCGGCGGGCAGGGCAGCCGGAAAGGCGTACCCGGCCAGGTCCAGCTCGTGCACGACGAGCCCGACACGGCGACGGGCCTCGGCGGCGAACCAGCGACCGATCCGGTCGCCGACCCGTCCTTCCCGGGTGCTGCCGATGATCACGGCGAGCCGCAACGCTGTCATGCCGCCCTCCCTCGCTGCCGGCCTCACCCTCCAGACGCCAGAAGGCCGCCAGATCCGATCTGGCGGCCTTCTGTCAGGGGGTCCTGGTCCAATCGGTGGCATGAGCGAGGTACGCATCGTCCGATGGAGCACCGACGACCTGGCGCTGCTGCGGGCGCTGAACAGCCCCGAGGTGCGGGCGCACACCGGCGGCCCGGAGACCGACGAGCAGGTCCGCGACCGGCACGAGCGTTATGTGCGCGGCCCCGGCCCGCGCAGCGGCCACATGTTCGCCGTGGTCACGCCGGACGGGACGAAGGTGGGCAGCGTCGGCTTCTGGCCGCGCGAGTGGCACGGCGAGCCGGTCTACGAGATGGGGTGGGCGGTGCTTCCCGGGCACCAGGGTCGAGGGCTGGCCACCGCTGCGGTGCGCGCGGTGGTCGAGGCCGCCTCGGCGGTGGGCGACCTGCGGCACGCGCACGCCTACCCGTCGGTGGACAACCCGGCGTCGAACGCCGTCTGCCGTAAGGCCGGTTTCACGCTGCTCGGCGAGACGGAGTTCGAATACCCGCCGGGCCACCTGATGCGCTCGAACGACTGGCGGGTCGATCTGACGCGCTGACCGGTCAGTGCGCCGCGTCGAGCCGGGCCCGCTGGTCGGCGGTCAGTTCCAGGTCCACCGCGCACAGGGCCTCGTCCAGTTGCGCCACCGAGGAGAAGCCGGCAAGCGGGATCGCCGGCAGCTCGCCGCCCATCAGCCAGGCCAGCACCACCTGGTTGACCGTGGCGCCGGCTTCGGCGGCCACCGCGCGCAGCGCCGCCAACCGGGCCGGGGTGCCTGGTAGCGCGTACGCCTCGCTGAGCCGTTCCGGCTTCGCGTACGCGCCCCTGAGCAGCGGTGAGTACGCGACCAGGGTGAGTCGCGGCTCGGCCCGCAGATAGCTGGCCAGGTCGGGGCCGACCCAGCCGACGTCGCCGTCCGGGTCCAGCTCGCCGGGCAGGTCCACCCGTGGGGGCAGGTAGCTGCGGTGATATTGCAGCACCTCGTACCCGGGCAGGCCGGCCGCCGCGGCGAGGGCCCGCGCCCGCTCCACCCGCCAGGCGTGGTGGTTGCTCGCGCCGAGCAGCCCGACCGTGCCCTCGGCGACAAGCTCGGCGAAGCCTTCGACGGTTTCCCGCAGCGGGACGGTCCGGTCCTCGATGTGGGCGTAGAGCAGGTCGATCCGGTCGACGCCGAGCCGTTCCCGGCTGCGCTCGGCGGACTCGCGGATCACCTTCGCGGACAGCCCCTCCGGGTTGTCCAGGTAGCTGGTGCCGGGCGCGAGCGGGCGGGCGCCGAGCTTGGTGGCGAACACGATCTCGTCGCCGATCCCACGGCTGCGCCGCCAGCGGCCGAGCAGTTCCTCGCTCTCCCCGCCCTGCCCGCCGTTGTGCCAGAAGGCGTAGTTGTCCGAGGTGTCGACGAAGGTGCCGCCGGCTTCGACGTAGCGGTCGAGGACGGCGTACGAGGTGGCCTCGTCGGTGGCGGTGCCGAACAGCATCGCGCCGAGGCTGAGCACGCTCACCTCGCGGCGGGTGGCCGGGTCGGTGCCGATGGTGCGGTAACGCATGGAAATTCCTCCCCGTCGGAGCGTTTCCGCAAGCCTGCCCCTTCGAGCACGCGCGAAGTCAAACGCGGAGGGGCCCCGGTTGCCCGGGACCCCTCCGGCGCGCGTCCGGTCAGTTCGGCACGTAGTCGAACGTGTCCGGGTTCGGGCCCTGCCGGCCGGCCTCGCCCTTGTCCAGCGCGGTGAGCCGGTCCATCGCGGCGTCGTCGAGCGTGAAGTCGAAGATGCCGACGTTCTCCTCGATCCGCGTCGGCGTGGTCGACTTCGGGAAGACGACGTCGCCGCGCTGCACGTGCCACCGCAGCACCACCTGGGCCGAGGTCCGCCCGACCTGCTCGGCGAGGTCGACCACGGTCGGGTCGTCGAGCACCTTGCCCTGCGCGATCGGCGACCACGCCTCGGTGAGGATGTTGTGCGACAGGTCGTACGACCGCACCTCCTCGTTGCCGAAGTAGGGGTGCGCCTCGATCTGGTTCACCGCCGGCACGACGTCCGCCTCGGCGGCCAGCCGCTCCAGGTGCGCCACCTGGAAGTTGGACACGCCTATCGACTTCACCCTGCCGTCGCGCTGAAGCTCCTCGAGCACCTTCCAGGTGGAGACGTAGTCGCCGTCGTAGAGCGTGGGCAGCGGCCAGTGGATCAGGAACAGGTCGAGGTAGTCGAACTTCATCTCGCGCAGCGACTGCTCGAACGCCTTGCGGGCGTCGTCGGGGCGGTGGAAGCCGTTGTTGAGCTTGCTGGTGACGAAGACGTCGCCCCGGTCCAGCCCGGAGGCGCGTACCGCCTGCCCGACCTCGGCCTCGTTGCCGTACATCTGCGCGGTGTCGATGTGCCGGTAGCCGATCTCCAGCGCCGTGCCGACCGCCCGGGCGGTGTCCTTGGGGTCGATCTGGAACACCCCGAAGCCGAGCTGCGGGATGGAGTTGCCGTCGTTGAGCGAGATGTCCGGAACGCTGATGCCCATGTCGTGTCTCATCTCCGATCGTTCGGGGGGCCCGGAAGCGCTTCCACGTGGCGGCTCCCGGGCCGTGTCACAAGGTGTTCCTACCCGATCGAAGGGCATCCTCACGCCTGGGGACAGACGTCAGCCCCAGATCGCCCGCGCCCACTCCGGGTGGTCGACGAACGGATTGCGATTGCCCTGCCAACGCTCGTAGATGCGCTGGTTGCGGCGCTGCTCGAAGGCGTCCGGCGGGTCCTGGTCGTGCCAGGCCAGCAGTTTCGTCAGCCGCCCGAGCCGGGGCGTGCTGCCGTTGGCCACCGAGTCGTTCGGCTCCAGGTCCGGCCAGCCGTCGTCGCCCTCGTACCGGATCGCCATGTAGAGGATCATCCGGGCGACGTCGCCCTTCACCGCGTCGCGCGGCTCGAACGAGTCGGCGTCGGTGTAGCAGCCGGGCGCCTGGGCGACCGCGCTGCCGCCGGTGTCGAAGTCCTTGTTGCCGCGCGCCGAGTTGACCGACACGTCCTCCGGTCGCAGGTGGTGCACGTCGGTGCCGGGTCCGGTGGCGGTGCCGAAGTCGCCGTGCGACTTGGCCCAGACGTGTTCCCGGTTCCAGTCGTCGGCGCCGCCGCCGTTCGCGGTCTTGCTCTGCGAGCGTCCGCTGTAGAGCAGGATGACGTTTGCCGGGTTCGCCGGGTCCTGGTCGGTGTCCTTGAGCGCCTCCCACACCTGGTCGTAGGTGAGCCGGGTCTGCGTCCTGATGATGGTGTGGAGGGCGGTGCGCAGCGCCGGACCGGTCTTGCCTGTCGCTGCCGCGTAGTAGGCGCTGGGCGAGGTGGTGGGGCTCGGCGTGGCGCCGCCGCCCAGGCTCATCGTGGTGGGGTTCTTCAGGCCGCCGTGGCTGAAGTAGGCGGTCAGGGTGCCGGTGGCGGTCACCTGCCGCCCCCGCAGGGACGGGTTGGTCAGCAGCCCGAAGCTGCTCCGCCAGGCGGCCGTGACCTGCACGTACAGCATTCGGCCGGTGTTGGTTTCGCCGGCCTGGTCGGCGATCGCGATCGCGGTGTCCGCGGTGTAGCCGGACGTGATCACCGTGGTCGTGGCGGTGGGTTGGCCGATGACCCAGCCGGTGACGGTGGCGGCGCGGCCGTCCTGGGCGGCGAGCGCCTGCGCCACGGTCAGGGTGGCCGCCGCCGACGCCGCGTTTGTCACCACGAGTGGGGTGGTGACGGTGACGGTCAGCACGACCGCCGTGATCAGCCGCCCGGGTCGCGAGCGGGTGATGCTCCTGATATTCATGATCGGCAATATTAGCGGGTGTCGGGTGAACGTCGGGAGATCAGGACGACAACTCTCCGTCCTGGCCGGCCTCGAACAACACCGGCCAGGGGCGGGCCGCCGGCGCGACGAGCGCCGGCCCGACCGGCGTCTCCGGCGCGGCGAGCACCTCGGCGGCGAGTCGACCGAACATCGGCGCCGCCGGGTGCGCCGCCCGGCCCGGCCAGGCCGCGGAGATCCGCCGGACCAGCGGCGCGCGGGTGAGCGGACGCCAGGCGATACGCGGCTCCCGGCGCGCCAGCGCCGCCGGCTCGACGGCCACCGCGCCGCCGGCCAGGAGCAGCCCGAACAGGAACTCCGGGTTGCGCGCCGGGCGGACCCGGGGCGGGGCGAAGCCGTGCTGCCGGCACACGGTCAGCAGGTGCTCGTGCCAGCCGGGCGCGGTGGCCGGCGGCGCGGTGACCAGATCCAGTCCGGCCAGGTCGGCCAGCGCCACCTCGCGGGCCCGGACCAGCGGCGACGCCCGGGGCAGCAACGCGCCGACAGGCACGTCCACCGGCTCGCCGAACCGCAGCCCGGCCTCCGGGACCGGATGGTGCAGCAGGCCGACGTCGAGGCGTCCCTCCGCCAGCATCCGCCGCTGCTCGGCGCTCGTCAGCTCGTGCAGGTCCAGGTCGAGCCCGGGCGCGCGGGCGGCCAGCCCGTCGAGCAACGCGCGCAGCGTCACGGCCGGGGTCTCCGGGGGTACGCCGGCGCGCAGCACCCCGAGCGCGCCCCGGCGCACCTGGTCGGCGAGGTGGCGCAGCCGGCGTTCGCCGGCGAGCAGGTCGTCGGCCTCGCCGAGCAGCAACTGCCCGGCGGTGGTGAGGCGGACCCGCCGCTGTGACCTGTCGAACAGGGTGGCGCCCAGCTCCTGCTCCAGCCGCCGGATCGACTGGCTCAGCGGCGGTTGCGCCATGCCGAGCGTCTCGGCGGCGCGGCCGAAGTGCAGCTCGCGGGCGACCACCACGAAGTGCCGCAGGTGTCGCAGCAGGTCCACCCGCGTCACCCTAGCCCCGCGCTGGTTACCGTGTCGGGGTGGATGCGGCGGAACGGGTCGGGAAGATCTTCGAGCGGGCCGGGCTGAGCGGCTGCCTGCACGTCGCCGACGTGGACGAGGTGGCGCTGCGGGCCGACGAGCGGATAGTCATCGCGTCCGTCTTCAAGATCCTGCTGGTGCTGGAGTTCGCCAGGCAGGTCGCCGCCGGCCAGCTCGACCCGACCGAGCGGGTGCTCGTCGCCGCCGCCGACCGGCTCGGCGGCTGGGGGGTGGCCGGGTGCGCCGACGACGTCGAGGTCTCCCTGCGCGACCTCGCGTACTTCGCCATGTCGGTGAGCGACAACACGGCCGCCGACCTGCTGCTGCGACGGGTCGGCCCGGACGTGCTGCCGATGCTCGCCGCGGAGCTGGACCTGCCGCGTACCCGGATCGTCGGCGGTCCCCGGCACCTGGTCGAGACGATGCTCGCCGACGTGGGCGCCCGTACCGAGGCGGACTTCGCGCGGATCTTCCCCACCCTGTCGCCGGAGCGGGTCCGGGCCATGCGGGTCTTCGACCCGGAGCACACCACGTCCGGCACCGCCCGAGAGCTGACCCGGCTGCTCGGGCTGGTGTGGCGGGACGAGGCCGGGCCGCCCGCCGCCTGCGCGATGGTGCGGGAGCTGATGGCCCGGCAGCTCTTCTGGACCCGGCTGGCGGCCGGGTTCCCGCCCGGGGTCCGGGTCGCCGGCAAGACGGGCACCCTGCCCGGCCTGCACCTGGAGGCCGGCGTCGCGGAATATCCCGACGGCGGCCGGTACGCGGTCGCGGTGCTTGTGCGCACCGAGCGACTGAGCACCCGCCGCATCGACGCGGACCTGGCCATGGGGGAGGCCGCCCTCGCGGCGGTCGAGTCGCTGCGCTGATTCCCGGCCGGCCGGTCCCGACTGCGACGGCTCTGAGCTGCGGTGATATCGAACCGGATATCGATCCTTCAGCCGTTCGATCTTGGACGCCGGCGGCGGTCGGGTGGTGGGGTGGGCCTACCGCACCACCGATCCCGAACGGGGAGGACGACCCATGCCCGAGAACCAGCAGTCCGGCTACGCCCGCCGCCGCCTCCTGCGCGACACCGCCGTCGGCGCCGCCGCCGTCACCACCGCCGGGCTCGTCGCCGGCGCCCCGGCCCGGGCCGCCACCACGACCGCCCCGGCGCGGTGAGCTTCCGCTGGTGGGGTACGGCCGGCTGGCGGATCGACATCGGCAACCGGACCGTGCTCGTCGACCCGTACCTGAGCCGCTACGACACCGGCCTGTTCGGCAGCGGCTTCCGCCCGAACACCCGGCTGACAGTGGCCGCCGACGTGGTCGACCGGCTCGCCGACCGGGCCGAGAACATCCTCGTCACCCACACCCACTGGGACCACTTCAACGACGTGCCGCACATCGCCACCCGGACCGGCGCCCGGGTCTTCGGCACGCTCACCGCCTACCACCTGGGGCTGGCCTACGGGGTGCCGTCCGGGCAGCTCGCCCCGGTCAAGGGCGGCGAGGTGCTCGACTTCGACGGCTACACGGTCGAGGTGGTCGGCTCGCTGCACAGCCGCAACCCCACCTGGTCGATGGCCTTCCCCGGCGTCCGGGTCAGCCAGCCGCCGCCCCCGGCGACCATCTCCGACCTGCCCGAGGGGGACACGCTCGCCTACCAGATCCGGGTCGACGGCGGCCCGGCCGTGTTCTTCATGGGCGCCAGCGACCTCGACGAACGAAAGCTGACCGGGCTCGCGCCGGACGTGGCGATGATCGCCTCCGCGGCCACCACATCCGTCGCCGACTACGTGCCCCGGCTGATGGCCGCGCTCGACCACCCGAAGACCGTGGTGCCGGTGCACTGGGACAACTTCGAGACCGAGCTGGTCAACCCGCCGACTGTCGCCGCCACCGACCGCGCCCGCCTCGACGCCCTGATCGCCGAGGTGCGCCGGGTCTCACCGCGCAGCCGCGTGCTGGTGCCCGAATACCACACCGCCTACCGGTTCTAAGCCGTCAGTCGGCGGTCAGGTCACGCAGGGCAAGCACCGACTTCCAGTTGCGCGCCGTCGCCACCACGCCCAACCTCTTCTCCAGGTACGCGGTGGTGAACTTCGTCCGCCCGTAGTTGCCGGCCGGGTAGTGCAGGTGCATCTCCCGGCCGGTCACCGCGTACTCCAGGTCCTCGCCGGCCGGCACCGCCAGATCACCGACCCGGGCCGGCTCGGGCGTGGCGGACAGGAACGCCACGAGCACCCGGGTCGGGTCGTCCTGACGCCCCGCGTACGGGCTGGCGGCGACCACGGCGGCCAGCTCGTCGCCGTCGCGGACCAGGACCGGCACCCGCAGGCCCAGCTCGTCGGCGAGCCGCTTCGCGATGCCCTCGGCCAGGGTGGCGGCGCGGGCCGGGGGGCTGGTGAAGACCACGTTGCCGCTCTGGAGGTAGGTCTTGACGTCGGTGTGGCCGAGGTCGGTGACGACGCGGCGCAGGTCCGCCATCGCCAGCCGGGTGCTGCCGACGTTGACGCCCCGCAGCAGGGCGGCGTAGCGAGCCATGGCCGCCAGCCTAGATCAGGCCGACGCCAGCCGGGCGTAGACGTCGCCGGAACGCCCGGCCGGCCGGTACGTCTCCAGCAGCCGCACCAGGCCGGCGGCGTCCAGCCACTCGTCGGCGGCGAAGCGCATCGTCTCCACCGGCGAGTAGTTGTAGCGGTAGCCGCCCGCCCGCGCGCCAAGCCGCTCCACCAGGTCGAGCGCGGCGAGCGCCGCGTCGTGCGCCGGTGGAAGGTATTCGAAGGAGAGCCCACGCACCGGCCGGCTCAACCCGGCCAGCACGTCGACCTCGAAGCCCTCGACGTCGACCTTGCAGAACGCCGGTACGCCGTGCCGGGCGATCAGGTCGTCGAGCGTCACCACCGGCACCTCGACCGACCGGTCCCACCGCACCCCGGCGAAGCTCGGGTCGGCGGTGACCGAGTCGATCCAGGACGACGACATGGTGGACACCGTCGGCGTCGCCGACGACAGCTCCAACCGGGCCTGCCCGGACCGGGCGCCGACCGCCGTCGGTTCGATCGCGACGCGGGCGTCCCGCCCGAAGGCCAGCCGCAGCACCCGCAGGCAGTCGGGCTGCGGCTCGACCGCGACCACCCGCGCGCCCAGCCGCCGCCAGGTGCGTACCCGGCCGCCGACGTGGGCGCCGATGTCGAAGCCGAGGTCGCCGGGGGAGAGGAACTGGCCGTAGAGGGCCCGGGCGCGCCGGTGCTTGGCCGGCTGACCGTGGTAGATGGCCAGGGACCTGGTGATCCCCCAGGCCCGTGCGAGCACCGTCACGACGTTCCTAACTGTGAGTCCTGGACTGCGGTCCGAAGGCCCGCAGGAACCGGTCGCGGAACGCCTCCATCGGCCACACCGGGGCGTCCGGGCCGGGGTTGAGGCCGTCCTGCCAGCTCCAGCCGGAGATCTGGTCGAGCACCGCCGGATCCTTCGCCACGATGGTGATCGGCACGTCCTTGCCGGCCCGCTCGCCGGTGATCGCCCGGGCCGGCTGGTGGTCGCCGAGGAAGACAAGCACCAGGTTCTCGTCGCCGTACCGCTCCACGTAGGAGACCAGGGTACGCAGCGAGTAGACGATCGAATTCTGGTACGCCCTGCGGGTGCCCTCGTCCGCGCGGTCGGCGTGGTTGGTGCCCTCGAAGACCGACCCGTCGCCGAGGGAGTCCCAGTCCTCCAGCTTCGGCACCGGCGTCCACGGGATGTGGCTGGAGAGCAGCGGGATCTCGGCCATCACCGGTGCGTGGCCGGGCGTCCGCTCGGCGCGCTGGAACGCCTCGAGCGTGAACTGGTCCGGCGGCGAGGAGAAGCTGAACGTCGGCCCCCGGTAGCCGAGGTCGTTCGCGCCGTACACCTTGTCGGCGGCGAAGAAGTCGGCCTCCGGCCAGGCCCGGGTGAGGGCCGGCATGACGAGCGAGGTCCGCCACCCGGCGCGCTTGAACGCGCCGTTGAGCGTCAGGTGGTCGCTGTGCACCAGGTTGGTGTAGCGGAGCTGGTTGTCGGCCCGGATGCCGGTCATCAGCGTGGCGTGGGCCAGCCAACTGCCCCCGCCCGTGGTGGACGAGGTGAGGAACGCGCTGCGGCTGCCGTAGCCGGCCGCGCCCAGCCGGCGGGTCCCCTCGTCGAGCGCGGCGTCCACCTCCGGTGCCAGCTCCGGGTCCTCCACCGCCACCCGGCCGTAGCTCTCCACGAACGTGACCAGGACGTCCTTGCCGCGGAGCCCGGTCAGCAACTGGTCGCCGGGAGTGTTCCGGAACGGGTCGCCGGCGAGCTGGGTACGCAGCCGCTCCTGGTCGTGCAGGCCGGCGTTCACCTGCCGGCCGCGGTCGTACACGCCGGCCGCGACGGTGTCGGCGGCGACCGGCAGTCCCGGCACGATCTGCGCGCCGAGCACGGCGCAGGCGACCCAGGCGGCGCCGAACGCGGCGGCGGCGCGGGCGCTCACCATCCGGTGGCCGGCCACCACCCGGGCGAGCCGCCGCACCGACAGCGTCACAAGCACCGGTACGGCGAGGACCGCGACCACGGCCACCGCCACGGCGCCCACCTCGGCGGCCCGCCCGTAGGACTCGGACAGGAACTCCGCGCCGGCGGCGAGGAAGGCCCAGTCGGAGATCAGGTCGAAGGGGCGGTCCAGGACTGTCGAGAAGCCCAGGTCGGCGACCTTCAGGACGAGGACCAGGCCGAGCAGCGCGCCGAGCACCGTGGCCACGATCCGGCGCGGTTTCGGCGGCAGGACCAGGAGCAGGGCGACCGCGATCAGCCCCTCCACCGGGATGCGGAGGAGCGCGGCGGGGGTGAGGTCGTTGACGTCGGCCGGCGCGACAAGCGCGACAAGCACGAGCACGCCGGCAAGCGCGGTGGCCGCCACGGATCGGATCCGGCGGCGCCGGCCACCCCCCACGTCGGCGGCCTGGCTCGTGGTGGCCTGGTTCGCGGTCGCGTCGGGTGCGGTGCCGTCGACCGGGCTCGTGATGGTGTCGCGCGTGGTCGTGTCGCCGGTCGGGTGGTTCGGCTCGGGCGGGGTCAGGTCGTCGCCGGTCACGACCGTCGCCCGCCGACCTCGGCGCGGCCGGCAAGCACGGGGGCGCCGGGTTCCCAGCCGGACCGGCGAGCCGCCGGCAGGGGAGCGCGCATCGCCGCCGGACGGGCTGGCTCCGGGCGCGCGACCTCCGGGCGCGCGGCTGCCGGACGGGCGACCTCGGGACGGGCGACCCGGGCGCGGTGCCGCCACAGCCAGAACACGTCGCGGCCGAACGACTCGACGAGCAGCGCGAGCGCGCCGGCGAGCACCGCGACGGCCAGCGGCGCCGGCAGCACACCGGCCGCCACCACCGCCAGCGCGATGCCCTGGGTCGCGGCGACGGTCTTGCGCCAGTAGCGGGGTGGCAACGAACCGTGCAGCCAGGGCAGCGCCCAGCCGGCCGCGACGAAGGCGTACCGCATCGCGCCGATCACCAGCACCCACGGCCCCACCTGGCCGGTCACGTACGCACAGAGCACCAGGACGAGGAAGGAGTCGACCTCCATGTCGAACCGGGCACCGAGCGCGCTTACCGTGCCGGTACGCCGGGCCACCTGCCCGTCGACCCAGTCGAGGGAGAGCGCGACAGCCGTGAGCCCGACCAGCACCGGAACCGCGATCGGCCGGCTGAACGAGTCCACCACGAGCGCGGTCACGCCGCCGGCAAGCGTCGCCCGGCCCAGCGTCACCCAGTCGGCCGGCCCGAGCCGGTACGCGCCCGAACGGCGCCGGCCACGGTCGAGCACGGCGAGCATCACCATCCCGTAGACGAGGCCGACCGCCCAGCCGGCCCGGCCCAGGCCGACGGTGCCGGCGAGAGCCGCCAGCACACCCACCTGGAGGATCGTCCCCGCGAATGGATCAGTCCGAACCACTGACACTGTGCCTCCGAGTTGCGCCGCCCACGACCCATCGGTCTGTACGGAGAACATGCCCGAACGGTTCGGTCTGATGCCGAAAACACATGATCCCCCGCAGGTCGCGGATTTCTTCGTTTGCACGTAACTACGTACTAGCGTATCTTCGGGTCGTGGCGAGCGTGGAGGAACGGCTGGCGGCCCTGGAAGCCCAGGTGACCCGGCTGGCCGCCGACCGGGCGACAGCACCTGTCGCGGCGGCCGGCGAGGCCGCCCCGGATGACGTGTTCTGGGCGCTCGACGGGCTCAAGCGGCGGCTGCCGACCGACGGCGCCGGCGCGGTGCTCTACACCGGCACCGTGCGCACCGCCGACCGGCACTACGACTGGCAGTACGGCGCCGGCGTCGACGACCTGCTCGACGGTGACTGGCCGGCACTGGCCGGCACGCTCACCGCGCTCGCCCACCCGGTCCGGCTGCGGCTGCTGCGCGAGATCCTCGGCGGTCGGCACGGCACCGCCGAGCTGGCCGACCTCGACGGCCTCGGCACCACCGGGCAACTCCACCACCACCTGCGGCAGCTCGCCGCCGCCGGCTGGCTGCGCAGCGGGGCCCGCGGCCACTACGACATCCCACCCGAGCGGGTGGTGCCGCTGCTGGCCATCCTCACCGCCGCCCGCCGCTGATCGACCACCCACCCCGACGGAAGGCAGCACCATGCGTACCCCGACCGTCCTCACCGTCGTCGCCGGCCTCGCCGCGGCGACCGCCGCCACCGGCCTGATGCCCCGCGGCCCGGAACTCGGCGCGCGACAGACCGGCGACACCGACCTGGCCGCGACCGTCCGCGCCGCCGTCGACGACCCGCGGGGTTGGCGTGGCCTCGCGGTGGCCTCGATCGAGCGCGGTCGGGTCCGCGTCGCCGGCCTCGGCGACCGGGCGCCCGGAGGGCCGGCCGTCGAGCCGGGCACCCCGTTCGAGATCGGCTCGGTCGGCAAGCCGCTCACCGGCATGCTCCTGGCCCACCGGGCGGCGGCCGGCGCGGTCCGCCCCGACGACCCGCTCCGCACCGTCCTGCCCGAGGTGACCGGCCCGGCCGGCGAGGCCACCCTCGCCGAGTTGGCAAGCCACCGCTCCGGGCTGCCCCGGCTGCCGACCGGCCCGTCCGAGCTGGCCCGCAACTGGTGGACGTCGGTCACCGCCGGCAACGCGTACGCCGGTGACGACGTGGACCGGATCGTGGCCGACGCCGCCGGCACCGAGCGGGACGGCGAGCGCGGCACGGTCTCGTACTCCAACCTCGGCCCGGCGCTGCTCGGTCAGGGCCTCGCCGCGCAGGCCGGTGTCGGCTATCCGGAGCTGGTCCGGCGGGACGTGCTCGGCCCGGTGGGCATGACCGCCACCGTGGTCGCCACCGACCGGGCCGGGCTGCCCGCCGGCCGTGCCGAGGGCGCCACCACCGGCGGCCGGCCCGCCGAGGAGTGGCTGGGCGCGGGCTACGCCCCGGCCGGCGTCGGCGTCTGGTCCACCGCCGAGGACCTGGCCCGGCTCGTCGCGGCGATGCTCGCCGGCACCGCGCCCGGGGCCGACGCCGCCACCCCCCGCTTCGACGACGAGGGCGGGCGCCGGATCGGCTACGGCTGGTTCACCAGCCGGTACGGCGACCGGGAGATCGTGTGGCACAACGGCGGCACCGGTGGCTTCCGGTCGTACGTCGGCTACGACCGCACCGCCGGCCGGGGGATCGTGGTGCTCGGCAACACCGCCCGCGACGTCGACGCGCTCGGCCTGCGGCTGCTCGGTGTCCACGGCGACGCGGCAAGCGAGTCGACAGGTCTGCCCCGCTGGATCGGCGCGATCCTGGCACTGGCGTTCACCTTCCTCGGCGGCCTGGCGCTGTGGAGCACCGCCCGGCGCGGGCCGGACCGGCTCGCCGTGCTCTCCGCCGCCGTCTGGGCGGTGCTCTACCTCGCCCTCGGCCACCGGCTCGGCGACTGGTCGATGGTGCCGGGCTGGCTCTGGCCGCTGGGGGCGGGGCTGACCGGGGTGGCCGCCGCGCTCGCGGTCCGTCGCTGGCGCGGGCTGCCGGCCGTCGCCGGGGCGCCGCCGTGGCGACGGTGGACCGGCGCGGCGCTCTCCGCCGCCTTCGCCGCGCTGGCCGTGCTGGTGATCGTCGCCTGAGAACCCCCCGCCCCCGCTTTCTCGGAAAGCGTGGTCATCCGGCCTCGAACAGCCACGCTTTCCGTGCATCAGCGGCGGGTGGAGGGTGGGGGGTCGGGCGTCAGGCGCCAGTACTGCCGGGTGTTCTCGTCGCGCACCACGACGCCGAGCCGGGCCAGCTCCCCGTGCAGCTCCCGGGCCTCGGCGTCGCGCTTGCCCTGGACGGCCCGCTGCCGGGCGCGCAGCAGGGCGTCCGCGCCGGCCGGCAGTCCGGGCAACCCGGGCACCCACCTCCGGTACGCCTCCCGGTACGGGTCGTGAGCGGTCCACGGCCAACCCTGCCCGGTGAACGCGGCCCGCAGCCGCTCGGCGCTCAGGTCGGATCGCTCGCGGGCCAGCTCGGCGCCGGCCGGGTCCAGCAGCACCAGCGCCCGGCCGTCGACGAACACGCCGGCCACCCCGTCCCGCGCGACGTCCCGGCCGTGCCCGTCCCGGTGCAGCCGTACCGACCGGCGCCCGACCGTGACGGTCAGCCGCTCCCGGACGCCCACGACGGCCAGGGCCAGGCCGGCCAGCACGCCCACCGCCGCGCCGATCGGGTACGACCGCTGGTCCGGCCACCTGTCGATCAGCTCGAACACGCCCTGGAAGGGAAACCAGGCCAGCCCGGCGATCCAGCCGGACAGGGCGGTCAGCCCGGCGCCCAGCCCCGCCCCGAGCAGCGGGAAACCGGCCCACATCAGCAGCAGCTCGCCGCGTCCGCCGTCGACCACGACGGCCTCGCCGGGTTGCCGGGCGGCCACGGTCAGGACACCTCGCGGCGCAGCGTGCGGATCAGCCCGGCGACCAGGGGCAGGAGCACCCAGACGGCAAGCGAGACCCCGAGCCGGCCCCACTGCCCGGCCGTCACGTCCGGCCCCAGCAGCGGCTCCATCGTGTAGGAGGTGTCCAGCCAGCGGGCCGGTTCCCGCAGCCCCTCGATCATCGCCGCCAGCACGCTCCACACGGTCGGCAGCAGCAGATAGGTGACGATCGCCAGCGGCGTGCTCAGCAGCAGCAGGCCGAACCCGGCGCCCATCAGCACGCTCGCCACCTGGAACACCGCCGCGTACGGCAGCATCTGCCAGTCGAACGTCCAGGCGCCCGCGCCGCCGGTGGCCTTGGCGGCGAGCGTGCCGAGGGCGGCGACGGCGACGCTGACCAGCACCGAGCCGAGCGCGGCAAGCACCACCGCGGTGAGCTTGGCGACGATCACCCGTTCCCGGCGGGGCACAAGCGCGAACGTGGTGAGCGCGGTGCGTTGGGACCACTCGCCGGTGATGGAGAGGATGCCGAGCACCGGCAGCAGCAGCCCGACCGGCAGCAGCGACGGGGCGAAGAACGCGGTGAACGTCTGGTCCGCCGCGTCGGTGACGAAGAGCTGCACCACCACGATGGCGACCGCGATCAGCCCGATCGTGATCAGCAGCCAGCGTCCGGCCCGGGTGTCGGCGAGCTTGCGCAGCTCCACCTCGGTCAGCCGGGCAAGCGTCGGGCCGGCGGCGACCGGCTCGTGCCGCGCCGGGGCGGCGGTGGGAGCGGTGGTGGCGGTGGTCATCGGACGGCCTCCTTGGTCGACGCGCCTGCGGTGAGGGTGAGGAAGAGCTGCTCCAGTCCGCCGGTGCCGGCGGGCCGCAGCTCGGTGAGGACCAGCCCGGCGTCGGCCGCGGCCTGACCGACGGCTCCCGGCTCGGCGCGGACGACGAAGCCGCCGTCGGTGCCGGCGGTGGCCGGCAGCGCGGCCCGGTCCAGGGTGAGGCGCAGGGCGTGCTGGTCCCGGGCGCGGACCAGGGTGCCGGCGCCGGCGAGCAGCTCGTCCTTGCCGCCCTGGGCGACCACCTGGCCGCCGCCGATCACCACCAGCCGGTCGGCCACCGCCTCCACCTCGCGCAGCAGGTGCGAGGAGAGCAGCACGGTGCCGCCCCGGTCTGCGTAGTCGCGCAGCAGGCCGCGCATCCAGTAGATGCCCTCCGGGTCGAGGCCGTTGGCCGGCTCGTCCAGGATCAGCACCCGGGGGTCGCCCAGCAGCGCCAGCGCCAGGCCGAGCCGCTGCCGCATCCCCAGGGAGTACGCGCCGACGCGCCGCCGCGCGGCGGTGCCGTTCAGCCCGACCAGGTCGAGTTTCGCCGCGATCTGCTCCCGGTCCACGCCCATGGTGCGGGCGGCCAGGGTGAGCGTCTCCCGGCCGGTGCGCCCGGCGTGCTGGGCCGAGGCGTCGAGCAGCACGCCGATCTCCCGCCCCGGGTTTGGTAGTTGCCGGTAGGGCCGGCCGGCCACGGTGGCGCCGCCCGAGCTGGGCGGCGTCATCCCGCAGATCATGCGCATCGTGGTGGACTTGCCGGCGCCGTTCGGGCCGAGGAACCCGGTCACCGTGCCCGGTTCGCACCGGAACGTGACGTCCTCGACGGCGACGTGCGGGCCGTACCGCTTGGTCAGGTGGTCAACTTCGATCATGTCGAGAAGCCTGCCGGGGCCACCCGGTCATCCGCTGCGGCCGGCGGTCGGCGGCGGAACCGACCTCGGTTCACCGTAGGCGTCGACTTTGGTATCTGGTCGCGGGTCCGGACGGCTCCCTAGCATTGGGCAGGTGAGCAGCGCCGTCGTACCCGATCATCCCTGGCTCCTGCCGGGCTCCCTGGCACCCGCCCGGTCCGCCCGCCGGACCCCGCGGGACTGGTTCGTCGACAGCCTGCTGTTCCTGATCGCGTTGGGCTGGGTGCTCGTCGCCCACGACGACGCGGTCAGCCGCAACCCGGACTTCGCGCTCAACATCGGACCGGACTGGCTCATCGGCGCGGACCTGTTCGTCGGTCTGCTGGCCACCGGCGCGCTCTGGCTGCGCCGCCGCTGGCCGATCGGGCTGGCCGTGGCCACCGCGCCGCTGGCGCTCTTCTCGGTCACCGGCGGGGCCGTGCTGCTGATCGTGCTGTTCACCGTGCTGGTGCACCGGCCGCTGCCGGTCGGGCTGACGCTCGTCGGCTGGAACATGGTCGCCGCGCTGCCCTACATCGTGCTCCGCCCCGACCCGGCCATGCCGCCCTGGGCGGCGATGGCCTGGACCGTGCTGTTCATCGGCATCGTGGTCGCCTGGGCGCTGTTCGTCCGGGCCCGCCGCCAACTGGTGCTGTCGCTGCGCGACCGCGCCGAGCGGGCCGAGGCCGAACAGCAACTCCGGCTCGACCAGGCCCGGCACCTCGAACGCGGCCGGATCGCCCGGGAGATGCACGACGTGCTCGCCCACCGGATCTCGCTGCTCAGCCTGCACGCCGGGGCGCTGGAGTTCCGCCCGGACGCGCCCCCGGAGGAGGTCGCCCGGGCGGCCGGCGTGATCCGCGCCAGCGCGCACGCCGCCCTGCAGGACCTGCGCGAGGTGATCGGTGTGCTGCGGGCCGAGGTGGCTTCCGAGGCCACCCCGGAACGGCCGCAGCCGACGCTCGGCGACGTGCCCGCGCTGGTCTCCGAAAGTCGTGACGCCGGGGTACGCGTCAGCGTGGTCGACGACGTGACCGAGCCGGCCGCCGTGCCGGTGGCGATCGGACGCAGCGCGTACCGGATCGTGCAGGAGGGGCTGACCAACGCCCGCAAGCACGCGCCGGGCGCGGTGGTGACGGTCCGGCTGGCCGGCGCTCCCGGCGACGGGCTCGCGGTCGAGATCAGCAACCCGTGGCCGGTGGGCGGGGCGGTCACGTCGATTCCCGGCACCGGCACCGGGCTGGTCGGGGTGGCCGAGCGGGTCACGCTTGCCGGCGGACGGCTCGACCACGGGCGGGACGCCGACGGCAACTTCCGGCTGACCGCCTGGCTGCCCTGGGGAGTCACTGCATGAGCGGCGTGCGGGTGCTGATCGTCGACGACGACCCGCTGGTCCGGGGCGCGCTGTCGATGATCCTCGGCGGGGTACCCGACCTGGAGGTGGTGGGCGAGGCCACCGACGGGGCGGAGGTTCCCGCGGCGGTCGCCGCGTACGCCCCGGACGTGGTGCTGATGGACATCCGGATGCCCCGGGTGGACGGGCTGGCCGCGACCGAGGCGCTGCGGGCGGCGGCGGACCCGCCCGAGGTGCTGGTGTTGACCACGTTCGACGCCGACGAGCAGGTGCTGCGGGCGTTGCGTGCCGGGGCGAGCGGTTTCCTGCTCAAGGACACCCCGCCGGCCGAGATCGTGGCGGCGGTGCGCCGGGTCGCGGCGGGGGAGGCGACGCTGTCCCCGGCGGTGACCCGCAAACTGATCGCGCACGTCACCGCCGCCGCGCCGCCGCCCGGCGCGGATCCGAAACGGGACCGGGCGGTGCGGCTGCTGGACGGGCTGTCCGAGCGGGAGCGGGAGGTCGCGCTGCTGCTGGGCCGGGGGCGGACCAACGCGGAGATCTCCGCCGAGCTGTTCATGAGCGTGGCGACCGTGAAGGCGTACGTCTCCCGGCTGCTCACGAAGCTGGACCTGAACAACCGGGTGCAGGTGGCGCTGCTGGTGCAGGACGCCGACCTGGTGTGACCCCACCCCCACCCCCACCCGCCCTGCCGGCCCCACCCGCCCCACCCGCCCCACCCGCCCTGCCGGCCCCACCCGCCCCACCCGCCCTGCCCGCCCTGCCGGGTTGATCATGAAGTTGGCGGCGTCGGTTGTCCGTTTTGTCGCCGCTAACTTCATGATCGCCATGGCTGGGTGGAGATCTTGGAAGGAAAGTGCCCCTTGAGGGGCCGGGAGCTTCCAAGATCTGCGACCCGTACGAACGATCCCAGAGGCTGACCTCGCCCGACGCCAGAGCCGACGAGCGCACGCCTGTCGTCGCCGTGGTGCGGAACGGGCGTGCGGTCGACGGCGTGACAGTCCTCGGGCCCGAGGAACTGCTCACCGCGTGGCGCGATTGAACTGTCGCCGGTGTCCGGCCGTACCAGTGGGCGAGGATGTGGTGCGGCCGGTCCGCCGCACCGCTGCCGAGCTGCGGGAGGCCTGCCGTGCGAGTTGGTGAGCAGTCGAGGGATCCCATCGACCAGATCCTGGGCGACGTGCCGGTACCGGCGTCGTTGACCCCCGAGGACGTCCGCCTCGCGGTGCGGGCGGTGGTGGTGCACGCCGCCGAGGAATGGCCCGCGGGGCCGAAATGCCGCAACGACGGGGCGGCGTTCCCCTGCCGGTTGCACCGTTGGGGGCGCCGGGTGCTGGAGACACACGGTCTCAACGAACGTCAGATCGACGCCCTGATCCGGCACGGCAACCCGTTCGTGCACGTGCCGTTCCCGTTCGTGCTGAGCGGCCCGTCGGCCCGACCGGGCGCCGGCCAGGCTGTCCGACCCGGCCCCGGTCAGGCTGCCCGACCGGGTTCGCCCCAAACTGCCCGGCCGGGCGCGGGTCAGGCTGCCCGGCCGGGCACCGCCGTTCCGGCCCCCCGGCCGGTCGCCGGCCAGGCGCCACGCGGCCCCGTCCCGCGAGTCGCCGCGCCGCCGGTACGGCACGGACCGCGTCCCGCCGCCGGCCGGCCGGCTCCCGCCACTCGCCCGAGCTGGCCCCGGGCGAGTTGACCCCGCCGCCCGACCGCGGTGTTAAGCGGGGCCCCCTCCTATGCAGAAGGCGTTAAGCGGGGGCCCCGCCTTGTCAGTTGACTCCGCAGGTGGGGGCGGACCAGTCGGTGCTGTTGGCCAGCCCGTCCTGGTTGTTCTCCCGGCGCGAGTCCACGTGCACGTGGTCACCGTGGTCCGGGTAGCCGGGTCCGAAGATGCCGCTGAAGCCCTGGTCGCGGGCCGACCGGGCGACCTCGCACAGCGTCCGGCTGCGGGAGGTCAGGTCGGCCGCGTCGCCGTACAGGTGCTGGCTGCCGGCGGCACCGCCGACCTGCCGGTTGCAGGCGACACTGCGGAATCCGCTCGTGACGTAGAGCGGCTTGTCGCCGAGACTGCGGCGCAGCGCCTCCAGCTTCCACATGGCGCGCAGCGCGTTCGCCCGGGTGGCCGACGACGAGAGCGGACCACCGCTCCACCCGCCCTTGCCGCAGCCGTTGTCCAGTTCGGCGTAGCTGAAGTGCTTCGGCGTGCAGTCGTCGTCCTGTAGGGCGTAGATCTTCGCGTACGTCTGCGGGCCGGCGATGCCGTCGGCCCGCAGCCCGTACGCGGCCTGGAAGCGCTTGACCGCGGCGGCCGTCTCCGGGCCGTAGTTGCCGTCGATGTGGACGATGTCGCCGTACCCGGCCCAGCCGGCCACCCGGATCTGGAGCTGCCGGACGTCGGCGCCCGATCGTCCCTGGGTGAGGGTGCGGGGCCAGGTGTAGCAGCCGTCGGCCTGGGCCGGCGGCGCGGCGACGACTGTCGCGACGGCGGCCCCGGGCAGGGCCAGCGCGAACGCGACGGCCGCCCGCTTCAGGGTGTTGACGCGCACAGGAGCCTCCCGGTGAGAAAGTGGATTCTCCTCACCGTGACACCCCGTGAGCACTTTCGTGGCGATAAGCGGAAATTGTTCTCATTCGGCGAGGGCGGGAGGGCCGGGTAACGTCAGCTCCCGGGCCCGGGCCGACCTGGGCGGCGACCCTCGCGGGGAGGTGGACGTGGCACGTGGCGGCGTGTTCTGCGTCGAGGGGCAGTGGCACCGCGACCTCAACGAGCGGGGGTCCGTCCTGCCCACGCTCGAACTGCTCGAACGGCTGGGCCGGATCCGCTACATCCACAAGGACGCCGCCACCCGGGACGAACTGTTCTATTTTCTCGACCGCTGGCTGCTGAAGCAGTACGCGGACCACCGGGTCGGCTTCTTCGCCATGCACGGCGAACCGAGCCGGCTCTGCCTCACCGACTGGGACTCGGTCGAGCTGTCCGACGTGGCCGAGCGGATGGCCGGCCGCTGCGAGGGGCGGCGCCTCTACTTCGGTAGCTGCTCGGTGCTGCGCGCCTCCGACGCCACGCTCCGCGGCTTCCTCGACGTCACAGGCGCGGCGCTGATCTGCGGCTTCACCCGCGACGTGGACTGGGTCGAGTCGGCCGCCTTCGAGACCGTGCTGCTCGACGTGCTTGCCAACGGGCAGCGGCACAACGCCGCCGAGCTGCGGATGGGCTCGGCGCACTGGGCGCCGCTCGCTGCGTACCTCGGTTTCCGGGTGATCTATGCCAACGGCCGCGCCTGGCGGCCCACCGCCCGCCCGCGCGTGCCCGAGCAGGTCTCCCCGCGCGGAGCCGCCGCCCGCCCGCGCTGAGATCCGCCCGCCGGCCTGGTAGAACCGAGGCATGCCACGCAGCATCGCGCGCAACACCCGGGTCGACCGGGACGCCCTGACCGAGTTCCTCCGCCCCCGGCACCGCGTCGTGCTCATGACCACCCGCGCCGACGGCCGTCCCCAGTCCTCGCCGGTCTCCTGCGGCGTCGACGCCGAGGGACGGCTTGTCATCTCCACCTACCCGGAGCGGGCCAAGGTGACGAACATCCGCCGCGACCCGCGCGTCTCGGCGTGCGTGCTCTCGGACGACTGGAACGGCCCGTGGGTGCAGGTCGACGGCGTGGCCGAGGTGCTCGACCTGCCGGCGGCGGTGGAGCCGCTCGTCGACTACTTCCGCAGCATCTCCGGTGAGCACCCGGACTGGGACGAGTACCGGGCGGCCATGGTCGCGCAGGGCAAGTCGCTGATCCGGGTGATGATCGAGTCCTGGGGTCCGATCGCCACCGGCGGGTTCCCCGCCCGGCTCGCCGACTGACCGGTACGCGGCGGATCAGTACGCGGCGGTGAACCGCGCGTTGCCGAACCTCGGGTTCTCGATCTCGTCGACGATCGCCACGGCCAGGTCCTCGTAGGTGAGCACCGAGCGGCCCTGCGCGTCGGTTACCGGGTGGTCGGTGCCGGTGCGGTAGTGCCCGGTCCGCTCGCCCGGGTGGAACTCCAGCGGCGGCGGGGAGACGTACGTCCAGGTCACCCCGTCGGCCGAGGAGCGGTAGAACTCCAGCGCGTCGGCCTGCCCCTGCGCCGAGTCCCGGTATTCGCCGGGAAAATCGGGCTCGTCCAGGAAGCGGGTGCCCCGCGCGGTGAGCAGCGTCGCGCCACCGCCGACGTGGATCACCCGGGGCGGGTCGGGCAGGTCGCGCAGCGTGTCGACGAGCGTCCGGGCGGCGTCGCGCCACAGCTCGCGCTCGCCGCCGCCGATGGCCACCACCAGCACGTCCGCGCCCTCGGCCAACTCGCGTACGCTCCGCGCCGAGGTCGCGTCGCCGGTCACCGTGCGGACGCCGGGCGGCAGGTAGCCGACCGCTTCCGGCCGGCGGACGGCGGCGGTGACCCGGTGGCCCCGCTCGGCCGCCTCCGCGGCGATCCGGGAGCCCGCCGTCCCACCCGCGCCGAACACGACGATGTCGCTCATGCCTCACAGGCTAGGCAGCGGGCCGCCGCCCGGATGCCGTTCCGCCGAACCGGCCGGATCAGTCGACGATCGCCGAGTAGACGAGCTGGCGCAACCGGCTGCGCAGCGGATAGGCGCTCGACGGCATGAGCTGGGTGAAGAGCAGCGCGGTGACCTCCTCCACCGGGTCCACCCAGAACGCGGTGCTGGCCATGCCGCCCCAGTAGTACTCGCCGACGCTGCTGGGCATCCGCGCCGGCACCGGGTCCAGCACCACGGCGAAGCCCAGCCCGAAACCGATCCCGTCGGTGACGGTCTCGGCGAAGCCCGCCGGGGAGAACGAGGCGAGATCCCGGTTGCCGGGCAGGTGGTTGCGGGTCATGAAGCGCAGCGTGCGGGGGCCGAGCAGGCGGACCCCGTCCAGCTCGCCGCCGCGCAGCAGGCACTGGGTGAAACGGTGGTAGTCGGCGGCCGTGGACACCAGCCCGCCGCCGCCGGAGTGCCAGCTCGGCTCCGCCAGCGCGGCGCGGCCGATCTGGTCGGCGCGTACCGCCTGGCCGGTCGCCGGGTGCGGGGTGTAGAGCGCGGCCAGCCGCTTGGCGTCCGCCGGGTCCACCCACCAGCGGGTGTCGGTCATCCCGAGCGGACGGAGGATCCGCTCGGTGAAGAAGGCGTCGAGCGACTGCCCGGACACCACCTCGACCAGGCGGCCGAGCACGTCGGTGGAGACGCCGTAGTTCCAGCTCGTGCCGGGTTGGCAGAGCAGCGGCAGCCGGGCCAGGCCGGCCGACGCCGCGGCGAGGTCGGCCCCCGCCGGCACGCCCAGGTCGAAGCCGGCCGCCCGGTAGAGGCCGTCGACCACCGAGACCTGGGCGAAGCCGTACGTCAGGCCGGCGGTGTGGGTGAGCAGGTGCCAGATCCGGACCGGCTCGGTCGCCGGCACGGTGTACGGCTTGAGCACCGAACCCCTGTCGTAGACCCGGACGTCGGCGAACTCCGGCAGCCAGCGGCTGATCGGGTCGGTCAGCTCGAACCGGCCCTCCTCCCAGAGCATCATCGCGGCGACCGAGGTGATCGGCTTGGTCATCGAGTAGATCCGCCACAGCGTGTCCGCCTCGACCGGCGTGCCGGCCTCCCGGTCGCGCAGCCCGTACGTCGACGAGTGGGCGACCTCGCCCCGGCGGGTGACGACGATCTGCCAGCCGGCGAGCCGACCGTCGTCGACGTAGTTGGCGAAGTGCTCGTCGATCCGGGCCAGCCGGGCGGGATCGAAGCCGACACGGCCGGGATCGGTGCTCACTGCGACGCTCACGCAGGCGAACCTACCCGCCGGTACGCCTGGTCGGAAGTGTCGGCCGCCCCCACTAGTGTCGGTGGCATGCCGGAGCCGGTCGAGGACGTCACCTACCGCCAGCAGGACTGGTATGCCGAAGAGTTGGTCGACAGGCACTTCGTGCGGTGCGAGTTCTTCGACGTCGACCTCACCGAGGCGGCCACCCGGGGCGCCGTCTTCACCGAGTGCGTCTTCGGCACCGTGGCGTTCAACGCCTCCCGGCACACCGACTCGGCGTTCACCCGCTGCACGTTCACCAGGTGCAACCTGTTCGAGGCCGAGTTCACCGGCTGCAAGCTGGTCGGCAGCAGCTTCGACAGGTGCGACCTCCGCCCGCTGCGCGTCGACCGGGGCGACTGGTCCTTCGTCGCCCTGCCCGGGGCCGACCTTCGTGGGGCGCGGATCACCGACGCGCGGATGCGTGAGGTCGACCTGACCGGCGCCGACCTGACCGGCGCGGTGCTCACCGGGGTCGACCTGTCCGGCGCCCAACTGCGCGGCGCCAAGCTGACCCGCGCCGACCTGCGCGGCAGTGACCTGTCCGGGCTCGACCCGACCGCTGTCGAACGCGCCGGGGCGCGGGTCGATGTCGAGCAGGCCGTGGCGTTGGCCCAGGCACTCGGCTTCCAGGTCGGGTGAGCCCGCCGGGACCGTGGCGCCACCCGGCGAGGAGGCGAGGAATTCTGCCGAACCGACGCGCGGCGGGTGTCGGCCGTCGGGAAATTGCTCCCGTCGACGACTTCTCGAAGATCGAAGCGTGTGTCATCCTGCCCTGCGGTGGGCCGCGTTGACGGCCGCCGGCTCCGGCAGCCGAGGGAGGGGCGGTGGCTGACGAGGACATCACGCAGCCCGGGATCCGGGTGGGTGGCTGGCTGCCCGACGTACCGGTCGAGCCGCCCGCCACGCCGCATCCGCCCGCCGGCCCGCGTCGCCTGCCCGGAGATCCGGACCTGGTCGCGGCCGAACCCGAGCCGGCCGGCCCTCCGCCCACCGGCCCTCCGCCCACCGGCCCTCCGCCCACCGGCCCTCCGCCCACCGGCCCTCCGCCCACCGGCCCTCCGCCCACCGGCCCTCCGCCCACCGGCCCTC